>JANNAQ010000013.1:0-105926 GCA_031384515.1 Bacteroidia bacterium | reverse complement strand
TGACGCCAGCACCACTCACTGCACTTAAACTTCCGTTTGCCGGAGGTGTAACAATTGCATAGGTCAATGTACTTCCCTCTACATCACTGCCAGTCAAGGTAATCGCTTTGGCTACATCCTCCGTTGTCGTTACACTTTGACCATTGGCAATAGGCCTGTCGTTTACAGGGTCAACTGTGATTAAAACCGTGGCCGCAACAGATGTAAGTACACCATCACTTACCGTAAAGGTGAAGCTATCTGAACCATTGTAATTAGAATTTGGAGTATACGTGACGCCAGCACCACTCACTGCACTTAAACTTCCGTTTGCCGGAGGTGTAACAATTGCATAGGTCAATGTACTTCCTTCTACATCACTGCCTGTTAAGGTAATCGCCTTGGCTACATCTTCATTGGTTGTTACACTTTGACCATTGGCAATAGGTCTGTCGTTTACAGGGTCAACTGTGATTGAAACCGTGGCAGCAACAGATGTAAGTCCACCATCACTTACCGTGAAGGTGAAGCTATCTGAACCATTGTAATTAGAATTTGGAGTATACGTGACACCTGATCCACTCACCGCGCTTAAACTTCCGTTTGCCGGAGGTGTAACAATTGCATAGGTCAATGTACTTCCCTCTACATCACTGCCTGTCAAGGTAATCGCTTTGGCTACATCCTCCGTTGTCGTTACACTTTGACCATTGGCAATAGGCCTGTCGTTTACCGGGTCAACTATGATTGAAACTGTGGCGGGAACAGATGTAAGTAAACCATCACTTACTGTAAAGGTGAAGCTATCAGAACCACTGTAATTAGCATTTGGAGTATACGTGACACCTGATCCACTCACCGCGCTTAACGTTCCTCTTGTCGGGGCGGTAACAATAACATAGGTCAATGGACTTCCCTCTACATCACTGCCTGTCAAGGTAATCGCTTTGGCAACATCTTCATTGGTTGTTACACTTTGGGTGTTGGCAAGGGGTCTATCATTAACAGGAGTAACGGTTATATTAATGGTTCCAATTGCGCGATAGCTATTATCATAGTTGGCGCCAAATGTAAAAACATCGGTACCCGTGTAGTTAGCGTTCGGGGTATAGGTTACTTTCCCAGTTACGGAATTAATTGGACCTAATGTACCATTCGTGGGGTTACTTACTATAGAATAAGTAGTGACATAATTAGGGATTGCCGTTGCGGAAAATGTGATCTCTAGTGGGGTATCTTCAATAGCGACCACACTTTGATTATTTGCAATAGGAATTATATTGTCAACTGTTGTGACGGAGGTACTACTCGTTTCATTTCCGCCACCAGCACCACACCCCAAACTGGTTGAACTTATTTTTGCAATTGCTTTAACTTTATCAAAAGCCTGAAGTGGCCCTGGGTTAATTGTTGCCTGAGTCAAATCAACACCCCAATTGGCTCCATTTGCAGTTGCTCCAATTGAGATTCTTGGAGTTGCTTGCCAAGACGGATTAATTATTACACCATTGGATGAAGTTCCATTGAAGGTGTACACCTCCACCAAAACAAAGATGTTCTTATCAGCATCTAACACATTCGTTGTCCCTGATACGGTGGTTTGTCCAGCCCATAGAGGCTGCTTAATATTAGGAGCATAAACTTTATCCTTTTGAAATCCTGGACATGAAGGGCAAAGATCTGACAATGGTGTGGAGCATTGATTTGACACGAGATCATCAAAAGCGCACGTGACGCAACCACTATATGCGGGATCATTATTATCAACTCCTGATACATCGGCAATTTGACCGGCCATGGCACAGGTTGCCGAAACATTCGTTACCGCAACAAATCTCATTCCAGTGGCAGTGCTAATTCCAAAAGCTGAGGCCATTTGGTCAAATGGAACAAAGAAATCATAGAAATAGTCAGGATCGCCACACGTTACTAAATCTGCTATTGAAATTTGAAAATGCGATGAAATAGGATAGCTAAGTAGAGGAGATGGGCAATTGTCAATGCCGTCAATATTATAAACCCGCACACCAGCATTATTCCTTTTGATCAAGGTGATGTCTATTTCAAAACCGGGGTTATCCGGTGTTGAATTAGGATCGTTAGCACCAAAAAGTCCGTCAGTATCTAAAAGAATTGTCCAGGACTCTACACTTGGATTATCATCACCAACTCTGAATCTGAAAATAAGGTTATTCTGATTATTATCGGTTTGATGTACTGCATAGGCAGACTGTCCCCTGCTATCTGGAATGAGATCAGTGATCCCACAAGAGTTTCCTACATTGTCATTGGTTACATCTCCCGCTCCAAGTTGTGGAATGGGGAACATGTTAATTTCAAATTCATCTACATAATACCCGTCAGTAGAAAACGAGCATTGGCTGGAACAGGCGGGACATTGTGCTAAACAATTTGCCTTTTTAATAGGATCAGTGATAGAATTACAATAGCTCTGGCAAGACAGCTGGGTTTGGGTTATATAGCCATCTCCATTTGGGTCCATTACACTCGTTGTGGCAGGCCTAATGATTTTTCCTAACTGGCTAAACCCAGACAATGGCAAAAGGAGTGACAGACTGAGGATTAAATGGGCTAGTTTCAAGCTAATATATAGGTTAAATTACGCTAATATATGCATAAAAGGAGGCTGAGGTAAGTTTTTGCCACATTAAGGGCCATAGATGTAATGTTTTAGCCAAAATTTAAGTTTTTCCAATTCTCGTTGATAAATTAACCGCCTGACTGCATTTGATTTAAAGAAAATTAAAGTCCTCGGACAGGTAAAAAAAATTGGTAGATTGTCCTTTAGAAAGACCCAATACTTATGGAAAATTCAAGTCTAAAATCAAGAAGAGAATTTCTTCAACTAACCGCCCTAACAGGCACGGCTATTAGCCTTCCTCTTTTTAATATCAAAAGCCAGCCGCTATATAATGAAGACGTTATTGGGCATGGCGATTTTCAATACAAAGTACACAAGGCCTGGGGGAATCTAGATCCTGAAAAAACTCCTGTGAAAAACTGTCACGAAATGGTGATGGATAAAAAGGGCCGGCTAATTATGATCACTGATGAAGTAAAAAACAACATTATAATATATGATAAATCGGGCAAACTAATTTCAAGCTGGGGGCATGAGTTTCCGGGCGGTCATGGGCTTACACTATTTGATGAGGGGGGGGAAGAAGTTCTTTTCATATGCGATCCAGATGCAGGCAGAGTTGTAAAAACCTCTTTGGATGGAAAAATACTAATGGAACTGTCTCACCCAAAAACGATTGGTGTTTACGAAGCTGCTCTATCATATAAGCCAACCGAAACCGCGATTGCACAGAATGGAGATATTTACGTAGCTGATGGGTATGGCTCACAATATATCCTTCAGTTTACCGCTAAGGGTGAATTCATCCGAAAATTTGGTGGCCCAGGCAATGAAGACTCAAATTTTAGCACAGCACATGGCGTGTGTATCGACCAACGAGACAAGCAAAACATTTCCCTGCTTTGCACATCACGCGGGCACAACTCGTTTAAACGATTTACGCTTGACGGTAAATACCTTTCTACTATTTTTCTTCCTGGCGCTTTTGTGTGCAGGCCGGTAATGGATGGAGAGAATATCTACGCTGGCGTATGTTGGTCACGGTTGAGATATTTGAATCAAACCGATAATTCCGGATTCGTTACTATTCTTAATAAGAAGAACATGGTTGTTTCCAATCCAGGGGGAACAAAACCGGTTTACACGAATGGAGAACTTCAATTAATCGTGCAGGACAAACCCATCTTTAATCATTGCCACGATGTTTGCATTGATGGTGACAAGAATATCTATGTGTGTCAATGGAATGCCAACAAAACATATCCGATAAAACTGGAAAGAGTTTAGGTCTTATTTTGACCCTTGTTTAAATCTTCTGGCTTTGGTTCCACTCGCTTTATGAGTGAAGGGTGACTTAATTTATAATCAGAAGTGCTATTATTGATTTTGTATTTCGAATTCATGTATCCCTTTTTGTATTCTTTTATCCTGGCTTCAAACTCTAGGATAATACCTTCTGTTAATGATAGTTTTTCAAAACCCTTCGTGAAGTTGAACCAAATATGATCAGCTACTATCTGACTGGTTTCTGAATCCCGAATATTTTTTAGCAAGATGGTTTCTTCTGAATAACCATTGAAGCCTGTCTTCTTGCCTATTCGACTGAAGACACCGTTGAATTTTTTTCTAATCCCCAACTCTTTCGCCAGTTCTTTACGCATATCCTCTTTTAAAGAATTTTCCAATCATCCACATTGGTGTGAAGAATAGACGAAAATTCAGCTCGTGGAGGAATGTCCAAATATGGATAGGTAACCTTGGAAAGATAAAGCCCCTGTGGATAAGCCGGTTCAAAAGTCGCAGGAGTTTTTTTTGAGATCAGATAACTTTCAAATTCCACCACACTTAGCTCACCCCTCCCAATCACCAAAAGTTTACCCATAATGATACGAATCATTTTCCCCAAAAAGCGGTCTGCTGATATTTGTAACCGTAGTCTATCACCTGAAGGATCAGAAAACAAGTATGCCGAAGTGACCTTACAAATAGTGGTGCGGTAATCATCAGGCGTTTTACACAATGCGCGATAGTCATGATACTTGGGCAGAAGCGAAACGGCTTCCTTCATTTTTTCCAGGTTGAGATTTCGCTCCAAATACAGCGAACTAAGATTGTTCAAGAAGGGATCTTTGTAGGTATGAATAAAATAATCGTATGTGCGTTGCGTAGCATCAAAACGCGCATGTTGGTTATCCAATACTGAAATGATCTCAAAAACAGCAATGTCATTCGGCAACGTCTTGTTGATCCTAAACAATAAGTCATAATCCCACTCCTTGCTTATATCCACATGAAAAAAGAACTGACTGGCATGCACTTGGGCATCTGTTCTCCCACATCCCATTATAGACATTGGCTCCTTCAATATCTTACTAAGAGCTTTCTCAACTACCTGTTGAACATTAAGCGCAATCGGTTGACTCTGCCAACCTCTATACTTATATCCATTAAAACCTATGTGAAAAAAATATCGCACGTCTATACGAGTTACTTGTATCGTGTATTTACTTCTTGCCTAACTATTTTTCTAACCAGCAAGTCCACTTCACGATTTCTATTCTGATCGTTATTTTTCTGGTGAGCTTTCACTTTTATAAATTGCACATTCATCATTTCTGAATATTCAATAAGAATACGCACCAGGTCGGAATTGCGAATTGGCACATTCTTCCTGGTTATAAATCCAGACGCATTCAATTTCATCTTCCTGCTTGACAAACCTGTTACATACTGACTATCGGTATAAAGCTTCACTGCTTTGTGGAGTAAGTTAGCCTTCACAAGATACTCAAACGATTTTATGACGGCCTCAAGTTCCATTCGTTGATGAGTCGTTTGTTCTTCCGTTCCTGTCAATACAACTTTACTTTCGTCTATAAAAAGCAGGGAAGCCCATGCACCAACACCATGTTTAGAGTTGCAACTACCATCCGTATAAATAACAATTGCACTTTCTTCCATGAATGGAGATGAACCTTTAAACTAAAGACAAAGATCACTCTTTATTGGACATCTTTCATTTCCCCGTCATCTTCGTCCTTCTTTTTATCGACCAATTCAATTCTAATTTCATTGTCCAGGCTTTTTTCACGAGAAGAAAATATAGAAATTCCACCAACACCCATTAGTGCCAATACAATGAGTAACACCAAGCCAAACCGCCTTAATGTTTTTTTGAGTTTTTTCATTTTGAATAGTTTACGTCCTTTCGACCGTAGGGAGAAACCTTACCATAAAGACTCAACTGCTTTACTTAGAAGATTTCTCGCAACTACGTGATTGCCCAGTAGTAAGGGCAACGCGCTCGAAAAGACTATCACCTGAAGCCTTTAAACACAGATTAAATGAATAGTGATTATTGAATGCCAGCAACTGGCAAATGGAGGAATAGAATTATCCTCTTATTGAAATCTTGTCATCCTCATCTGAAGTAAGAGTTACATCGTAAATAAAAAAACCAATTGGCTTAGGGAAAGTAAGTGATTCGCGGTTTATATGTTCAATACTAATCCTGATCGCAAGAGCATGCGATAAAAGCACACCCAATTTCTGGTAATTGAAATACCTGGCAACTGCTCTACTTTCATGGGGAGATACCTTAATAATCTTACTCTTCCTTGAAAATTTGTTAATTGAAACAACTTGCTCCGTTTTGACAGCGTGATGCTTGTTGGATTGGTAAATCGCCTGGCCTGAAAACGAAAGAAGGCTAAGTAGCAGTGCTATTATCAACACCACTTTTGACTGTGGTTTCCCCGCTAAAGAATTTCGTTGCCGATCCATGTCGCTACAAGGTAGGTATTACTATGCGATTTATTTTTTTGAATGTGAATGAAATTCAATAGTTCATCTTTGGCCTTTCTTCTTCATTTCAGATTGCCTCATGGGCATTGCATCAATAATGGCAAAAAGTGTTTCGATGGTTTCAGGCTTAAGTGATCTGAATTTTTCACCTCCGTCTTTGCCAATAAGAATGATAGCAAACTGGTTGGATGCAACTCGATACTGAGATAACAACGTACTGCCTTCTTTTACTAAAACAATCTGAATATCACGCTCAGCAAGGCCACTGCTATCTTTCATTAACCAACTCTGCTGGGTCTTTACGAGGGGCTGATTATTCTCGAAAATCAAAATCTTTCTGGAATTGTCAAATTGAAAAAACGAGAAAGACACAAATATTAAAAAACACAAATTTATCATGCCACAATTGAATTAGTTGGCCATTTTGCAATTAAGTTTTAAAAGTCCTCAGTCAATTTCCCATTCAATCTCTTTATAAATCGAATCAATCATAGCTAGCTTAAAGCTGTAAACTCTAACAATCATGTTGTAATCATACAGTATTTTTTTTAGATCAGTAATTACAATTTCATCTTCTGATTCAAAACCCGATAGGCTTTTAATTACATCGGCATCATCAATGCCAAGATCTTTGTCTATCCAATCATAAATTTTAGTGAGTTGTGTCATTCTGGAATGATCCAAATTACTTAAGGTGCCGCCTGATTTCGCGGCTTCCCAACTACTGGTCGATATTCCCGATTCTACCATTACGTCTACGAGAGAGAAGTGCGTGCCATATACATTCAAAGAGTCATTATATTTTTTAATAAATTCTACTGAACCAAGTCGATCGGCATGTTTCCTTTTCATCAAATCCATTTCTTTTTTAGTCGCTATAATTTGACCAATATTATCTTTATCATGACTTCTCATAAAGTCCCAATATTCCCTCCATTGTGTTAAAACTTCAATATCTCTACTATAAATTTCCCTATTATCATCTATCTCACTTTTAATAGCCGCTAGTGTTACCTTAACTTTCTCTTGCTCTCTATTTCTTTCCTGCCAATCGTCTAATTGAAAGGCAATAAAAATTCCGATCAAAGCGGTAAAAAATCCTACCAGATGATTAATCCAATCAATTCTAATATTACTCATTTCAACCCCTTTGAATATTTACTGTATTTCAAAACGCTCAGTGATCAAGAAGCTTCTATTTACTCTTTTCGGGCACAGCCTCCATCAACAGTGCAAAAGCTTTGTTAAGAGATTCATCCGATACATCGGATCCTTTATAGTGGCCTAACCGTACTACTACTAAATCATGAGAAGGAATGATCGTAGTGGATTGGCCGCCTGCACCTAACATCATATAGGCTTCTTTAGGTATTGGCAGTCTTCCATCCCCGTTTATCCAAAAGAATCCTCCATAGATTGGCCTGCCATCTTCAACCCATGCTGGCGCCAGTGTGCTTACAAATTTTGTATAGCCTTCAGGTAGTATTCGCTCACCGTTCCAAACACCATCTTGCAAATAGAGATTTCCCAACCTTGCCCAATCTCTACCAGACGCAAACTCATAACCTTGCGTGAGAAAGTTACCGTATGGATCTGTTTCCATTACCATAGTACGAACTCCGATTTTATCAAAAAGCTCACGCTGAGGGAAAGTGAGATAGTCTCCACCTTTGTTCTCCACTCCTAGTTTCACCAAATAGTTTGTTAAAACAGGATCAATATTTCTATATCGCCCAATGGTGTTAGGTGGCCATTGTTGTGGCCGGTTAGCTGCCCACTCAAATGAGTTAACACCACCTGTGTACAAATACAAATGATCAGGATAACCTAGACTGGGATCATAGTCTGGGTCTTGCGGTGCACGACAACGAAGCCCGCTGGACATATGAAGGATATCCATGATTCTAATCTTTGCGCGCTCATCGCCTTCAGCTTGCCATTGAGGAATTGGTGCCGGTTGATCCAAAGTATATACACCTTGCTTGATAAGGATGCCCATCATCGTGGCCGTTAAACTTTTTCCCATCGACCAACTTTCCAGTGGAGTATCTTTTGTTATGCCATCACCGTAGCGTTCTGCAATAATTCGTCCTTTATAGGTTACAACAAAAGCAGCAGTCATTGCCTCGGCTGGTTCAAAAGCTGCAGCCACAGCTTGTTCTACTTTTGCTATATCAAGTTCAGCTGGCATCGGTTCTGTTGACAACACATCTCCCATGGGCCAAGCTGTCGTAGATGCATCAGGCAAATGACGAACAACTTCAATTGGTTTGTAAAATAAGGAGTCAATACCTAATGGAAGTGTTACACATCCCTGGCTTCCTACATAAATTGCTTTGCGCGAAAGTCCGCCTGGAAGAGTAATGGTGACAGATTTTTCTTCAAAATCAACCACTGGCTTACTTACTTTTGCGCGTTCTACATATGGGCTTGCGAAGTATCCAACATTCTCCGCTGCAAACTCTGGCTTCAACCCGGTGATAAAAACGGCCGAACACATGATCTTAGCAAAGCCTGCGGTGTGGTGGGTAAGCGCATCTCCCGGAGGCCCTGTGTATTCATTTTTTAAATCCGCTTCAACAGCACGCGCAAGCATCTTTGCCCGAACTTTTTCAGCTGCCTCTTTCTTATCTGGACTCTGACAACTTGTTACAACAATTGCAAAACATAAGAAAGCGAGATAAGACAGGAAGCGTGGATTTTGATTTAGTTGCATAGGATTACACTTTGGTCGAAGGTAGTAAAATGAATATCACTTTGAAATCTAAAGAAAGTGTGACAAACAGGTCAAAGAGAAATGCCTACTTCTTCTTATATCTGTTTATAATGAGCCTAAACCTTTTGTCAGCGCTTAAATAACTTTGCGACCAGCTGAGGAAGACACCTATTTTGCTGCCGAACCCAACAAGCGACATGAGGTGAACGAACATCCAGATCAGCCAGGCTATTGCTCCTTGTGTTTTCCAAAACGATAAGTCAACAACTGCTTTGTGCTTACCAATGGTGGCCATGCTTCCCTTGTCGGTATATTTAAATGAAGGGAAATCTTTGGGCAATCCAGCTTGAAAAAATTTAGCCAAGTGCTTACCCATTTGAACTGATACTGGTGCAACCATAGGTAAAGGTGCTTGTTTACCTTCCGGGGTGAAGGCTGCCACATCACCGATAGCAAAAACATTTTGGAGGCCTTTAACTCTGAGTTGAGCATCAACTACAAGTCTGCGACCACGGGCGACTGCATCTGTTGCAAAACCGTTTGGTACGCAACCCGCCACACCAGCAGCGAATATTAAATGGGTTGTAGGTATAACTTTTCCATTGTTGAAGGTGGCCTTTAATCCATCGAAAGATGTCAAGGCTGTATTCAACCAAACCTGAACACCTAACTCTTCTAAAAATTCTTTTGTTTTCGCAGACGCAATTTCGGACATGGGCGGCAATAAACGCGGCCCCATTTCCACCAGGTAAATATCCATTTGACCAAAATCCAACTCAGCATAATCTTCCGGCAACACATGGTTACGTAACTCCGCCAATGCACCGGCAAGCTCTACACCCGTTGGACCTCCACCAATCACAACAATGTCAATCAAACTCTCTTGCTCTTCGCTTTTGTGTTCGAGATTTACTGCCGTTTCAAAATTCTGAAGCAGCATACTTCTGATGTCCAGTGCTTCGGGTATAGACTTCATAGGCATGGCGTGCTGCTCTACGTCTTTCATACCAAAGAAATTTGTGGTGGAGCCGGAGGCGATCACCAAAAAATCGTATGGAATATCACCAATGTCCGTAATGATCCTGTTCTCAGAGGAAATAATTTCCTTTACTTCTGCCAGTCTGAAAATAAAATTCGGAAAGCCTTCAAAAATTTTCCGGAAAGGTGCCGCAATAGACGATGCTTCCAATCCCGCAGTAGCAATCTGATAAAGCAATGGCGGAAAAGCATGATAGTTATTCTTGTCGAGAAGAACCACCTGAAAGGGTTTGCCCTTTAAGCGCTGAGCCAATTGAATTCCACCAAAACCTCCTCCTACAATTACAACCCGGGGAAGGTCAACCTTTGGTACACGAATGTGATGCATATCGAATATTTATTCCAACCTAGCTAAATAACTGATGTTACGCAAAACTAAAAATTTGACGTCATCGCGAGTACCAGCGGAGGAAGCGAGAGGGACGAAGCGATCGCTAAAATTAGCAGATTGCTTCGCACAACCCACAAATCCCACGCAGGTGCTCGCAAAGACGTTCAATCTATTTTGTGCTCATAAAAACCAAACTTGTCAAATGAACAAGGGCTATTTCTTTTTCAGTTGCTCCACCAGCCAGTTGTTAAATTTCTCGCGCTGTTCCGGATATGTCCAATGCCCTGTCTCCAATGCGAGATATAATTCTTTGGGAGCGCTGATCACATTGTAGGATGCGTACATAGAAGTTGGTGGGCATGTCTCATCATTGAAGCCCCACGAATAAAGACCGGGTACTTTTACCTGCCGTGCAAAATTGACAACGTCATAGTACTTCATGGTCTCCTTCTTCTCTTTTAAATTATTAAATGTCAAATTGTTCTTATCAAACATATGCGGCCACCCTCCTGCCCTTCCATTCAGATAACCCGTTACATCGCTTAAGGCAGGATAAAATGCCGCAAGGAATTTCACACGACTATCTAGCCCTGCCGTAATAATAGATAGAGCACCGCCCTGACTTCCTCCAGTAACTGCAAGATTGGCTCCATCGTACTGTGGCAAGCTCACCAAAAAATCATTGGCACGAACGCAGCCCA
The DNA here is from genome assembly GCA_031384515.1 of Bacteroidia bacterium. GTDB lineage: Bacteria > Bacteroidota > Bacteroidia > Cytophagales > Cyclobacteriaceae > ELB16-189. The sequence continues at coordinate 94,755 of JANNAQ010000013.1, read as the reverse complement.
TATACACACGCTTGTAATAATAACGGTCGCGGTTATCCATGTTATAGTTGGAATAATTATTAAGCGTACTGCCTCCTAAATCAGCATAGACAGATGGATCCATGATCACAGAGACTCCATGTATTCCAATTTCAAATGTGATGATGCCCTTCTCAGCGAGCGCGACATCACCAGCATAAGGTCGTACACCTGCACCAGGAACTTTTAGTAATGCTGGATACTTTCCTTCCTTTTTCGGAACGCACAAGATTCCGTAGATCCTTGAACCCACACGGAAGTTTTGGAGATTGACATGATAGACATTTACATTTTCTGTACACCGATCAGGAAGCAAAGTCATTTTTGCGTCAAGCGGAATTTTAGTGAGATCGGCTTTCGCCTGATCCCAGAATTGTATAAAGTCAGTTGGGTTCTCAACCGTTGGTTGAATAGTTTGAGGTTCAAAACCCGCGGTAGCAAATCCTCGATATTCTTTCCCGTCAACTTTGGCGATTACAATACAACGTAGAAATCCTTCCGATTTCATAGTGCCCCCTTCGATGGTGGTAGTTCCTGAAGAAAGCACTGTTGAATCTTTTTTAACTGGGTCCATTTTTTCCGGACCTACTTCATACTTAATCTTTACATCTTTCAGTGGGTTTCCATCTCGTAGTACTGAGACAGTAAATTTTACCTTCTCATTTGCCTTGTACGTCCAGTCTATACGATCGGGCGCCACTACCACTTTTACCCGTTGCTCAATAGGTTGAGCAAGAAGAAAATGATGAAAGATGAGAGCAAGAAATAATAAATGGAATCGGGCAATGGCTTTGTTCTTCATAGTTTGATGATTTGATGGATTAAGTAAAAATAGCAAACGAATGCAAACTTCCATGATTAGGCTCCTTATCTTCATGTAGGATTTCATTTTATTACTCACTTTTACTCAAAGTCACATGAAAAGAGCCTTATCAATTCTACTGGTTATTGTTGTCATAGGCTTGCACGGCTGCAATAAAAACCCAGGCGGCCAGAAACAACAAATAGTCTTAGGAATGGAAACGGCTTTAACTGGAATGCTTGAAAGCTGGTATCCTCAGGCTATTGATACAGTTTATGGTGGGTTTCTCAGCACCTTCACATTCGATTTTAAACCAACAGGCGATCAGGATAAAATGATTGTAACACAAGCACGCCATACCTGGACAAATGCCAAAGCCTCGGTTCGTTATCCTGAGGTTGAACATTATAGGTCTAGCGCTAAACATGGATTTGAATTCCTTAAAAATGTAATGTGGGATAAAGAGTATGGTGGCTTTTACTGGCTTGTTGACCGTACGGGCAACGTGAAAGGTGATTCGTCCAAGACAGCTTACGGCAATGCGTTTGGCATCTATGCTCTGGCTGCGTACTATGCTTCATCAAAAGATACTAGTGCATTGAACCTGGCGAAAAAGGCATTCCGATGGTTAGAGAAAAATAGTCATGATGCAAATTCAATGGGCTACTTCCAACATTTACAACGAAACGGAAAAACCATTCAACGAAAAGCGGATACACCCTCAACAGCAGACACAGGTTATAAAGATCAAAACAGTTCCATTCACCTATTAGAAGCATTTACAGAGTTGTATCAGGTATGGCCAGATGAGTTGCTTCGCGAACGGTTGAACGAAATGCTTGTGCTGATCCGAGATACCATTACCACACCAAAAGGACACCTCACGCTTTTTCTTCAACCAGATTGGTCTCCAGTTTCATTTGCAGATTCGTCCAAAGAGGTTATTGAAAAACATCACCAGCTCGATCACGTCTCCATTGGTCATGATGTAGAGACAGCTTATCTCCTGATCGAAGCTTCACACATTATGGGAATTCAAAATGATACGACCACGATGACCATAGCAAAACGCATGGTTGATCATGCACTTCGAAATGGCTGGGACAATTCACTCGGTGGTTTTTATGATGAAGGATACTATTTTAAGGGTGAACCTCAAATAACTATTACTCATGACACCAAAAATTGGTGGGCACAGGCGGAAGGATTAAATGCTTTACTATTGATGGCCGATCTCTATCCGGAAGACAAAATGAATTACTTCCAAAAATTTGAAACGCTATGGAAGTATACTGACACCTATTTGATCGATCACGAGCACGGAGATTTTTACGCGGGTGGTTTGGATAAACAGCCAGACATGAAGACCGCCTTAAAAGGTCATATTTGGAAAGCTACTTATCACCAATATCGATCGCTGGAGAATTGTGTTATCCGACTGAAGGCGGAAGAACATAAAAAGTAAAAGCTCAGGTCTTACTTCAAATTTTCTATACGGGTCACATTATTGAGGATTGTGTTCGCCAACTATACACTCTTTTCAGATTTGGCATTGAATTCAATTTTTCTAAACCACCCCTACTTATTTTAGTCTCGCTTAAGTTTATTACTTCCAAATGGTGTAGTCCAATAAGCTGCTTGACAATGTCATCGCCAATCGGGTTTTTATCCAATCTCAATTTTTCAAGATTTATCATATGAGGCAAGAAGTCAAGATCATCTTCAGTCAATCCATTACCTGAAAGATTGAGCCAGATCACATTCTTTTCAATGGCCTTCAGATATTTTTGTATCGACTCAACTTTTACTTTTGAGCCAGCGGGAACAGTTACATCCAGCATAACTGGTTGATGGAGCATTACGCGAACGTTTACTCCCATGTTACGCAGGCTATCCACAAACGCCTTGCTAACATCAATTGGTATAGCTGGATTAATGTCCTGCCCTGCATAAGCGAACATGTTACCATTGTCTTCTGTCTCATTGAATCCTAAGAATGTCGAAACTTGTGATTTGATTTCTTCTGAATTTTTCAATTCTGAAATTTTCTTTCCTTGCATCGCCATACCTTTATCAATCCACCATATAATAATATCGGTCTCTGCTTTTGTCAAAGGTGTCTTGCCATCCGCAGGCATAAATTTTTCATGAGTCGGATCATATGAAATTCGTTTATACAATTCACTGCTGTCCAACTTACCGCCCACAACTGCCGGGCCACTCTTCCCTCCTTTTAGCAAGTCAGTTAGTGACTGCACAGATAATTTACCTTTCAATTTTCCTTCACGGTGACATTGTGAGCAACGTTTGGCGAGTATCGGTTGAACAACTTGCTCAAACAAAAGAGCCTCTTCAACAGAAGTAGGCGCATCCAGATTTTGGCGGGTGAGAATGTTCAGTGAAAGGTAATCGCTGCCATGGGTAAGAGTGCCGCCTTGATGCCCGCTGTAGCTTGTTAAAGCAAAAAGACCAACCAACAAAATTGAAAATAATGTGCGGTTGACTGAAAACTTTCTGACGAATTGCTTTGTAGTCATTAGAAATAAAAATCCTGAGACAATCGCAACAGCAATGCCAGCTGTTTTATGATAGCTTAATCGTTGATAATCATAATCCCCTGTCAAGGAAAGCATGTATCCACAAACACACGCAATGCCTGCTGCCACAAACCCAAGTAGTAAGATAAACCCCACTGCGGATTTAAGGTGCTGATATTTCTTAACATAAGAAGCAAGTTCAAACAGCATTGCCAACAACAAAAACCCAATGGGCAAGTGCACCACTAAAGGATGTAGGTGTCCAACAAAAGCACTTATATCAAGCAACATAGTTTTACCAGGCGTTAACACTATTTATAATGCCAATCTTTTTGAAAGTAGTAAAACTATATCTCTTCATGCTACTTCTTTACGTGAGAATATCGTTGATCACTTTGCCATGAACATCCGTCAACCGGAAGCGCCTTCCCTGGAACTTATAAGTAAGGCGTTCATGATCAACTCCCATCAAGTTCATAAGTGTTGCCTGAAAGTCATGCACATGTACTGGGTCTTTTACAATATTGTAACTGAAATCATCTGTCTCGCCATAACTGATGCCCGGCTTCACACCAGCACCGGCCATCCACATAGTAAAGCATCGCGGATGATGGTCGCGACCATAATCATTTGCTTTAAGTTTTCCCTGAGAATAAACTGTTCGACCAAATTCTCCTCCCCAAATGACAAGTGTATCTTCCAATAAACCTCTCCTTTTAAGATCGGTAATCAGCGCTGCGGTTGCCTGATCAGTATCCTTACATTGTTTTGCAATTCCCGAGGGCAATCCTCCATGGTGATCCCAACCCTGATGATACAATTGAACAAACTTTACATCTTTCTCCAATAGCTTACGCGCTAGTATACAATTGGCGGCATAGGTGCCAGGTTCTCTGCTATCGGAACCATACAAATCAAAAACCTCGTCAGGCTCTTTGCTAATATCAATTGCGTCCGGAACGGAAGTTTGCATTCGATACGCCATTTCATACTGTGCAATCCGGGCTTCTACCTCTGAATCATTGAACGATTCATTTTGCATTCTATTTAGTTGGGTCAGATGATCAAGCATCTCCTTTCGATCTTGCCCGTCATAGCCTTGTGGATTGTCTAAAAATAAAACAGGATCTTTGCCCGCTCTGAACTGCACGCCCTGATGTTCGGATGGAAGAAATCCATTACCCCACAGTCTGGCATAGAGCGGCTGATCTTTTACGGCATTTCTAGAAACGAGTACAATGAAAGTGGGAAGGTTTTTGTTATCCGAACCTAACCCATAGCTGACCCACGACCCAATAGATGCTCTACCCGGAAGCTGGTTACCGGTTTGAAAAAAAGTAAGAGCTGGATCATGGTTAATCGCTTCTGTATACAACGATTTGACAATGCATAAATCATCAACTACTCCTGCTGTGTACGGAAGTAATTCACTAACCCATGCTTGAGACTCCCCATGCTGATTGAATTTATAAATGGAGGGGACAATCGGCAGAATGCTTTGGTTGGAACTCATACTGGTTAGCCGCTGACCTTGTCTGACAGAATCAGGAAGATCCTGCCCAAACATATTCACAAGTTTTGGTTTATAGTCAAAGGTTTCAAACTGTGAAGGGCCTCCACTCATAAACAAATACACCACTCGCTTTGCTCTCGGCACAAGATGTGGAATGGCCGCAAGAATTTCTTCCTCAAGAGTTAAGGGAGAAGTTTGTGCGCTTGCAGTCTTGCCAAAAAGAGTTTTTCCGATTAATGAACTTAACGCCAACGCACCAAGCCCCATCGATGTTTTGGTTAGAAAATTCCGCCTGTTCCAGTTTTTGTTCAATTGATCAAACTCTGGCGGCACATTAAATGATTCTTTATGATGGTCAGACATAATTTATCGTTTAGTTAATGTTGCGTCAGAATTTAAAATAACACTCGCCACCACCGCATTGGCTGCTATCAAAGCCGGTTCAATATTCTTGTCTACAGAATACTGTCCTGCTGCTAACCATCCTTTGGTTTTCTTTGAATCAGCTCTGAATTTTTTAAGTTGTTTCTGTTGAAGAGCTTCCAACAAATTGAGTTCTTTATCCGTTGGCGTTTGTCCTGTCAATTTTCTATAGAATTCTGCAACTGCTTTCCGGCTATCGCTTGCGCCTGAAATTTGTTCTCCGATTACCTTTGCTGCCTCCACAAATGTTGGATCATTCAATGTAACCAGTGCCTGTAACGGAGTATTCGTTTCTTGCCTTCGCATAACGCAATAACTTCGGGAGGTTGCATCGAATGTTGCCAGTGTAGGATTGGGAACCGAGCGTTTTATCAATACATATAAACTTCGTCTGTAAACCGCATCACCGTTATCGGCTTTGTAACTGGTATTGTTGATTTCCCAGAGACCGTCAGGCTGATAAGGCTTTACGCTTCCGCCTCCAATTTTCTTATTCAAAAGCCCGCTAGCCATTAGCGCATTATCGCGGATCATTTCCGCAGACATTCGTACGGCCGGTCCATGTGACAGCAACCTGTTCTCGGGGTCACGCTCTACTATGAACTGATTTGCTTTTGAATCCTGCCGGTAAGTTGCAGACATAACCATTAGTTTGCATAGTTTTTTAACATCCCATCCAGATTCCAAAAACGTTACCGCCAACCAATCCAACAACTCCAGGTGACTTGGCATCTCCCCCTGGTTTCCAAAATCTTCTGAGGTTTTAACTAAACCAGTCCCAAAGAAATTTTGCCAGTACCTGTTAACGGCAACTCTTGCTGTTAATGGATGATCCGCATCAGTTAGCCATTGCGCAAGTCCGTAACGGTTCTTAGGCAACTGTTTTGGAAACGGTAATATAGCATGAGGTGTATTTGGAAAAACTTCCTCGCCAAATAAATCATAGTTACCCCTTTGAAGAACAAACGTTTTCCTTCGCTGAGGCATCTCCTGCATGATCATTACTTCCGGAATGTTTTCGGTAGAATCTGATAAAGCAGATCGCATCTCTTTTAGTTCTTGCTGAGCTGCAATCAGATCAGGATGGACAGCACCAGTATAATAATTCTCTAGAGCTGTTTGCTCTTGTTCGGTCAATTGTTCAGGTTGTTTGGAGATAGTTGAAGACCACAACTTTTGACCTGCTATAATTTTTATTTCAATATCCGTTAACGTTCTATTGTAAACCAGTATGTCATCTACCATCCCGTTCTTTAAACCCCAGCCCCTGTTCCAGGCTCCAATCTGAAGCCCTGGCTGCTCCTTTGAATTCAATAATATGTCTTTGGTCAACTGATCCATTGTAATCTCCATTTCCAGTTCGAGACCATTCTCGAATAATTTCATTCCATCAGCCTTAGATGAACCATCATAGGTCATTGTCAATTTCAGCCATTGATCCTTAGGCACTGTTCGCCTGCTGATCTTTGTGATAGCATTTGAAGGAGCAACGTGGGCTAAACTCATCTCCAGTTTGTCGTCTTTAACATATAAATGGTAACCTCTGTAATTATAGGTACGCTCTGCAATGCCTTTATGAAAAATGACACCTTCTTTGAGATCTTTGGGAATGAAAACAGTAACAGATATACTAAAGGGATCAGACTTTCTGAACACGCCTATCGGATTTAGGTCAAGCCATTCATCTCCGTTAAGAGCTAATGCTTTGCCATTACCTCTTTTTTCAAATACAGGTTTTTCTCCGGGGACCCCACTGAATTCCCGTTTCATCTGGCCGGACAGCCGAGGGTTCACTGCATTCGTTAAGGTGCCATTATCAAAATTATAACGCGCAAGTAGTCCAGAGGTAGGAATTCCTTCTTGATCAAATTGTTGATACGCCTTAGAGTGAAGCCACTTCATAAAGTCTTCTTCAGAATTTTTAGCTACTTCCCCAATTTTTTTTTCTTGTTTCTCAATCTTGTCTTTTAAATAGTTAATTATTTTTTCTTTCTCAACCGAAAGAAGTAATAATGTTGGCGAGGGCGTAGCATCATCAAATGAAATTTGCCCTGCTTCTTTTACATTGTTGAAAAAGCTGAACATCTGATAATAATTTTTTTGCGAAATAGGGTCAAACTTATGATCATGACATCGGGCACAGCCAACTGGTAGTCCCATCATGGCTACTCCCGTTGTATTAATTCTATCCACCACATATTCCGTCCGAAATTCCTCTTCGATAACTCCGCCTTCCATATTTTGCGGATGGATACGATTAAAGGCAGTAGCAATAAGCATTTCCTTTGTTGGATTTGGCATAAGATCTCCAGCTAATTGCCAATGAATAAATTTATCATATGAGAAATTTGTGTTGAAAGCATTAATAACCCAATCTCGATAAGGAGACATGTCAATTATTCTATCTACGGTATAACCGTGTGAATCTGAAAAGCGTGCAAGGTCCAACCAGTCGACAGCCATTTTTTCTCCGTAGTGAGGTGAATTGAGCAAACGGTCTACTTGCTTTTCATAGGCATTAACAGAATTATCATTAATAAATGCATCTATTTCCTCAAGAGTCGGTGGAAGCCCGGTTAGATCTAATGCGAGTCTTCTTAGCAGCAATTCTTTCCCGGCCTCCTTTAAAGGTTCAATTTTTTCTTGCTCCAGTCTTTGTAGAATGAAATAATCAATTGGATTTTTTGTCCAATTCTGATCTGCCACTTCAGGCACATCGGACTTTTCAGGCTTTACAAACGCCCAGTGAGGTTTATAGACTGCTCCTTGTTCAATCCATTTTATCAGGATCGCTTTTTCTTTTGCGGAAAGACTGAGATGTGACTTATGCGATGGCATTCTGTATTCAGGATCATTCGACATGATCCGATGAAATAATTCACTGTCATTCAAATCTCCTGGATCAATGGCAACTTTGCCAGGGCTCTCAGGAAGATCACCAAATGCTGATAACTCTTCATCTAGCCGTAACCCAGCTTTTTGTTTTGCTTTATCTGGCCCATGGCAGGAAAAGCATTTATCTGACAATACCGGTTTTACATGAAGATTGTAATCGAGTTTGTCAGGCAGAGTTCCATATGCAGAAGCTACTTCTTTCGGAAGATCTGGCGTGCAAGACGACAGCAGCTGCCCCGCCACCAGCCACCAAAAAAACAAGTTCCGTTCACGCCAGATCATTTTGCGGAATTATTGAGCACAATATTTTACAGAGGATTTACAGCCGCCCCGTATTCACAAGGGCTAGTTTTTGAGCTTATAAAAATATAGAATTTGGAGGTAGCAACAACATGGAAAAATGATTCAGCCCCGGTCGCTGCCTATGCTTTACCTGTCTAAATACCAGCCTATTCGAATTCCACCCCACAGATGAGACCCTCCTGTTTCAAATTCTTTTGTAAGGTAGGACTGAAAATACTCCACTTGCACCCTATTAATTTTAACAACCAGGCCAACGTTTCCCTGCAAAACCCATCGGCTGATGTCACTCACTGATATAGTATAGGGACTGGCCCGATGAACTAAGCCGCCCTGTAATGTTGCATCATACCCAATAATTTGAAATAATGGCTCTGCATACAGATAAGCTTGCAATTTTCTCTCTTGTTTTGAAAAGTCTTTAAACGGATCGTCAAAATAACCAGCCATTAAAATAACCCCTGCATACGCTTTCGTATTCAAGGTGCCTACACGGGCACCCGCTTTTCCAGAAAGTAAAAAATGATTTGGATACATTAAAAGTTCCCGCTCGTAGTCTATCTGATAGTTCAGGATAACATCGAGACGGATCTGGTTCTGCCACCCCTGCGGTTGAGTGTCATTGATCCAGCGATGAATTGTCTCCTGTATTTCTTTACCGCCCGCGACAGGTCCGATTGCACCTGCACTAAGAGAAGACGAAACACGCTCTCTGCGAATAGCATCACTTACAACCGAAAAGGTATTGAAAAATACTACTGCCGCGAAAGGCCGGTCTCCCACTAGAATTTCGGAGTGAGCAATGCTGGTAGGTGTATACGCTTCGTGTTCAAGGGAAATGCCAAATTTAACATCCTTCGAATCCGAATGCACCAATAATCTGGACGTAAAAAAATTTCCAATCGTTGGATGTACGTACTCAAGATTAATGCCTTGTGTATAATAGATGTCGGTGGTTGAGAAATAATCGTTCTCATAGTGAAGCCGAAAATACTTTTGCGCGCTGACGTTGCGATACAACGCAGTCGTGTTGATGCGTTGCCCTAAGGTAGAAGATGCTATCCCCATGGAAGCGAGAAGAATTACTTTTTTCACAAGTTCAATGCCCATGCCATGATATACGTTTTGCCGTCCTTCGTGGATTTTATTGGCTCGCTAGATAGAAAAACCCACATGGTAACTATTGTTTTTTATTTTATTTTTTCCTAACATCAATAAAAATTAACCCTAACCGAGTATTAATGGTGGGCTTTGGCGTTACGGCAAGAAAAGATATGTGGTGGGTGCGCCCGCTATTTGTTTTAATAGGACTTTCTTCTTTTATCGTGTATGCAACCTGGGCTGCCTTTCAGGGTGAGCATTATGCGATTGGTCCTTATCTCTCCCCTTTTTATTCTCCGGAAATATTTGGCGACTCCCCGCACAGTTGGTTTGGACCCAAGCCTTCGTGGTGGCCTATGATCATTCCGTTTTCGCCAGCCTTACTAATTCTATGGGCACCAGGTGGTATGCGTTTCACTTGTTATTATTATCGCGGTGCTTATTACAAATCCTTTTGGGCCGACCCTCCGGCTTGCGCAGTATCGGAGCCACGCAAAACGTATCTCGGTGAAAATTCCTTTCCGCTGATCATGCAAAATATTCATCGCTACTTTATGTACCTGGCGGTTATTTTTGTGATCCTTCTTGCCTATGATGCTTTCAAAGCAATGTGGTTCATCGATGCTTCCACAGGTGAAAAGACATTTGGTATTGGCATTGGCACGTTGGTATTAACACTCAATGCTACGCTACTGGGTGGCTACACATTTGGATGTCACAGCTTTCGTCATTTGGTAGGAGGATTTAAAGACCGCCTTTCAAAATCACCGATACAACGAAAAGTCTATAATTGTTCTAGTTGCCTTAACAGAGGGCATATGAACTGGGCATGGTTTAGTTTATTCGGTGTGATGTTCGCAGATCTTTATGTGCGACTTTGCTCAATGGGTATTTGGACAGACTGGAGACTATTTTAAATGGCGAACTACGAAACATTTACACATGATGTACTGGTAATCGGCTCTGGTGGTGCCGGTCTTCGCGCTGCCATTGAAGCAGCATCATCCGGAGTTTCTGTAGCGATGATCAGCAGGTCGTTGCTCGGAAAAGCACATACTGTAATGGCCGAAGGTGGTGTGGCCGCTGCATTGGCAAATGTAGATGATCGCGATAGTTGGAAAGTACACTTTGCCGACACCATGCGTGGAGGTCAATATCTAAATAACTGGCGCATGGCAGAGTTGCATGCAAAAGAAGCGCCCGACCGTGTGAGAGAATTAGAAGCATGGGGCGCAGTGTTTGACAGAACGGAGGATGGAAAAATTTTGCAGCGAAATTTTGGTGGTCATAAATATCCTCGCCTCGCGCACGTGGGCGATCGCACCGGACTTGAAATGATAAGGACTTTACAAGATCACGCCATTCATCAAAACATTGAAGTCTATCAGGAGTACACCATCATTAGTCTATTAAAAGAAGGAGATAAGGTAGTTGGCGCTTTTGGCTATGATCGCGAGAAAGGTCTCTTCAAAGTATTTCAGGCGAAGGCAGTCATTATTGCTACAGGTGGCATGGGCAGGATCTATAAAATCTCCAGCAACAGTTGGGATTGCACAGGCGGTGGAATTTCATTGGCTTATCATGCGGGGGCTGAACTCATCGACATGGAGTTTGTACAATTTCACCCTACAGGAATGGTGTGGCCGCCAAGCGTGCGCGGACTATTAATTACAGAAGGGGTCCGTGGCGAAGGTGGTGTGTTGAGAAATAATCTGGGTAAGAGATTTATGTTTGACGATATCCCCGACAATTATAAAGGGCAAACTTCAACAGATGAAGAAGAAGGATGGCGCTATACACAAGGCGATAAAAATGCAAAGCGTCCACCTGAGCTGCTCACACGCGATCATGTTGCACGGTGCATCATGCGTGAAGTGAAAGCAGGTCGTGGCACTCCACATGGTGGAGTCTTTTTAGATATAGCCTGGATCAAAGAAAAAATATCAAATGCTCCGGAGCATATCAAAAAAAAGTTGCCAAGCATGTATCACCAGTTCAAAGAACTGGCTGGTGTTGATATTACGAAAGAACCAATGGAAGTTGGGCCAACCACACATTATATCATGGGGGGTGTGCGTGTTGATGCCGATACCCAAATGACAAGTGTGGCTGGTCTCTTTGCAGCCGGAGAATGTGCAGCAGGTCTTCATGGCGCAAATCGATTGGGAGGTAATTCACTTTCCGATCTGTTGGTTTTTGGTCAGCGTGCGGGTAAGTATGCAGCGAACTATGCCAAGAAAACACAAGCTGTAAAGGTCAACGAAATTCAAGTTGAAGAACTAGCGAAATGGGCGTTGGCTCCTTTTGAACGAGAAGACAATGCTGTAGGTGAAAATCCTTTTCAGATACAGGCTGGCTTGCAAGAAAAGATGCAAGAGCTTGTAGGCATTGTTAGAGTTGAAAATGAATTAGAAGAAGCCATCGGTAAAATAAAAGTATTTAGTGACCAGGTGAAGAAAACAGGATGCGGAGGTAATCGAGGTTATAATCCTGGATGGCACACTGCACTGGAATTAAATCACATGGTTACTGTGGCGGAAGCAATTGCTCGCGCAGCCAAAGAACGCAAGGAAAGCAGAGGCGGACATTTTCGTGAAGACTTTCCAGAGAAGAGCGAAGAGTATGGAAAAGTTAACATCACCATTCGCAAAGATGAAGCTGGAAATATGGAAGTAAAGAAAATTCCAAAAGCACCTGTGCGCGAAGATCTCCAGGCGATTATTAATGAGATGAAGTAAGTTAAAAGTAGGCAATAGGCAAACAGCAGTAGGCAGTTTGAATGCCTTAGTAAATTTATACCATGAAGTAAATGCCAAACGTAACGTTCAAAATATGGCGCACAAATTCCAGCGGTGGAGAATTTCAGGAATATAAAACTGAGATCACCGAAGGTATGGTTGTGCTCGATGCCGTACATCAGATACAGGCAGAGTCCGCCAATGATTTAGCTGTTCGGTGGAATTGTAAAGCCGGAAAGTGTGGCTCGTGCTCTGCAGAAATAAACGGACATCCTAAACTTATGTGCATGACCCGTATGAGCGACATGCCGAAGGACAAGCCGATCACACTTCAACCGATGAAAGCGTTTCCGGTAATCCGGGATTTAGTAACGGACGTTTCTATTAATTATCGTATCAAGAAAAAAATAAAAAAATTCAAACCTCGTCCACCCGATGCCCCAGACGGCACCTGGCGAATGGATCAGGTTGACATTGATCGTGTACAAGAGTTTAGAAAATGCATTGAATGTTTTCTTTGTCAGGATGTTTGTCACGTTTTGCGCGAGCATAATATGCACGAACAATTTGCTGGTCCGCGGCACATGGTGTATACTGCGGCACTTGAAATGCATCCCTTAGATGTGGAGGATCGCAGACAAGATTTGAAAACCGAAGGCGGCATCGGCCTTTGTAACATCACAAAATGCTGCACTACTGTGTGCCCCGAAAATATTACTATCACCGACAATGCCATTATTCCATTGAAAGAGCGGGTAGCCGATAAATTCTATGATCCGCTAATGCCTGCGTGCCGAAATGCTCTAAGGTATGTAGGCACGAAGCTTTTTCGTATATTTAAATAAGAGAAATAGTACAACTTTAGCATTCTACGCCATGAGAACAGCAACAACCTCCGAAGCAAATGTGTTTGAATTGAAGCCGCTTTCAAAAGAAGGCATTGAATCTTCACTCGGTAAAGCGGAACATTATCGCTTGCTCAATCAGCCGCGGTTGGCGGAGAGCATCTGCCTGGATGTTCTGTTGATTACGCCTGACAATCAGCGCGCCTCCGTTATTTTGTTGCTTGCCTTAACGGATCAATTTGGCGAATCATCCTCGAAGACAGCCAATCAAGCATTAAGCATTTCCAAGAGTTTGAAAGATGAATACGCCAGAATTTATTATACCGGAATTGTTCATGAACGTCAGGGCGCAACAGCATTGAAATCAACAACCCCCGGTTCTGATTTTGATGCCTACGAATGGTATCGCGAAGCCATGGAGTTTTATGAGAATGCTGATGCTATCAACAGAGACGGTAATAATGATCCCGTTCTGCGATGGAATACCTGCGCACGCATCATTATGGAGTACCATCTTCGCGAAAGACCTGCTGATAATTTTCCGGTGCTGGAGTAGAGCAAGATTGCTCAATAGCTGGATTCTGCTTCTGCCTGAAAACTAATATATTTGATGTATGAATTGGAAAGAACATATTATGTCAGATAAAGAAGTTTTATTGGGCAAACCGACAATAAAAGGAACAAGAATTTCAGTTGAATTGATTTTGGATCTATTGGCTAATGGCTGGACTGAAAAGATGATTTTTGAGAGTTACCCGGGGTTAACCCAAAATGATCTAAAGGCGGTCTTTGCATCACCCTCGCGAAAGACCTACCGATAATTTTCCGGTGCTGGAGTAGAGAATGTTCTTCTCATATCCAATTTAGCAGATTGTATTCATGGTTGAATCATGATCCAACGCCAATCAAATAGTATTACTTTATGACAAAATTTTTATCATTTAGTAAATTCATCTGTCGCATACTCACTAAACTTAGTGCTACTGATTAACGCTATTTTTCCGCTACCTTTGACAAAATTTAGACGACAATGTTGACATTAAATTCCATTTTAAAAGAGATGAAAGATGTTCCGGTTAACCGGTTAGAAGAACTCTATCAGTTTGTTCATTCTCTGACACCTCCTACCAAACAATCTGCCTCAGATGGATTGCGGAAGAAAATTCTTTCATTTGGCGGAGCTTTTAGCGACATGAGCAACAAGGACTATGCGGATTTTCTTAATCAACCCAAAAAATCAAGGACAACGCTCTTTGACCGCAGCATTGACTTATGAAACCCTCAATGCTTGACACCGATGTTCTCTCGGAATTTTTACGAGGCAACCCGAAGGTTATTGCAAAAGTTGACGAACACCTGAAGGAGCATGGCTTCATCAGTTTAAGCATCATCACTTATTATGAAATTCTCAACGGACTTTTATACAAGGACGCAAGAAAACAATTAACAAGGTTTGAAGAATTTGTAGAATTAAACAAAGTAGTTCCGTTGACATTGCGTATGGCAAAAGCGGCAGCCATAATTCAAGCTGACCTATGAAGAAAAGGAACAGAAATAGGGCATACGGATACTTTGATAGCAGGTATAGCCATGACGAGTGAATTTCAACTTGTTACAAATAACTCAGACCACTTCAAGCGGATTAAAGGACTTGACATTGCAAACTGGACGAAGTGAGGTAACGCGGAAACTGGGGAATATCATCTGCGCGAAAGCCCTACGGATAATTTTCCAGTTTTGGAGTAGCTATACTCAATCGTTACTGAATATCTCACTTACGTAGGTACCATCCGATTCGAATGCCGCCCCAAAGATGTGTGCCACCGGTACTAAATTCTTTGGTGAGATAGGATTGGAAATATTCCAACTGCAATGCCCTGATCCGAACAACAATTCCAACATTTGCCTGAAAAACCAAACGCGTAATATCTTCGCGAGGTATTGTGTAAGGGCTATTTTTATTGAACATACCACCTTGCAAGGTGGCATCGTAGGCAACAATGTTCAGCAAGGGTTCTGCATACACATACACTTGTTTCAATCTTTTTTGCCTGGAAAAATTGATAAATGGATTATCAAAAATACCAGCCATCATGATTACTCCTGTAAAGGCTTTTGCATTGAGCGTGCCTACATTGGCACCAACCTGGGCCGAGAGAGAAAAATAATCGGGAGAGGCGAAAAGTTCAGCTACATATTCAACTTCATAATTGAGGATAAGATCGTTGTTAATCTGATTTTCCCATCCAAGCGGTTGCGTATCGTTGATCCATCTATGGATAGTTTCCTGCATTTCTTTGCCATATGCGCTTGGGCCGATTACGCCTGCGCTAAGAGAAGAAGAAATACGGACTCTGCGTACTGAATCATTTATTATAGAGAAGGTTTTAAGAAACAAACAAGCAGCAAAGGGTCTGTCGCCTACAAGAACTTCAGGATGTGAAATACTGGTGGGGGTGTATCCTTCATGCTCCAGAGCAATTCCAAATTTAACTTCTTTGGAAGACGAGCCAATTAATAGCTTTGAAGTAAAAAAGTTTCCGATGGCAGGGTGTACATACTCGAGATTAATGCCTTGGGTGTAATAAATATCGGTGGTGGAGAAATAATCATTTTCGTAATGAATACGAAAATATTGGTTTGAACTTACATTGCGATATAGTGCCGTATTACTAATGCGCTGTGCGGATGCTGAATAAGCAAATAGTATCGATGCTAACAATAGTATTCCCTTCATAGAAAGAAAGATACGGTTTTGCAAAC
The DNA here is from genome assembly GCA_031384515.1 of Bacteroidia bacterium. Taxonomy (GTDB): domain Bacteria; phylum Bacteroidota; class Bacteroidia; order Cytophagales; family Cyclobacteriaceae; genus ELB16-189. The sequence goes on along the minus strand of JANNAQ010000013.1, from coordinate 78,820 downwards.
TGTATCTGTTACTTCTTAAACTTCTCTCTCAATTGTGCCAGTTTATCCTCTATAGATTCCTCTTTTTTTACGGGAGCATTTGAGGAGGGCTTCTTTATTAAAGCCCCTTATTCAAAGCATAAGCCTTACTCCTTGCAATAATCTCCCCCGTTTTTTGTAACCAATTTATATTGTGTAGATTTAACATGGTGTATTTTCTCTTTACGCAAGACTTCGATACATGTATTCAAAGTTCCTTCAGGTTTGTTTTACCCTCCTTTGGTGTCAATCTGCCTTTTCGCAAGTCATTGAAAATGTAAGGACAAGGATTGAAGCTGATAAAATCATTCTTGAATATGATTTATAAACGGCACCAACCGATTCCTGGGTAGAACTAAAAGTCTTCAGTTCGCATGATGCTTTTTCAAAGCCACTGGCAAATATTTCTGGTGCTGTTGCTAAAGTAACACCTGGTGCAAACAAGCAAATTGAATGGCTGTATGGCCATGAGCTGGACAACTTCAGCGGAGACCTGGCATTTGAACTGGAGGCCGAGGTGATTTTTCACTTGAGATTTGTAACTCCACAAAAATCTTTACGCAGAGGGAAAGAAAATACAATTGAATGGAGTGGCGGGCGGCCACAGGATTCCATTCATTTCGAATTTATTTCTGCTGACAAGAAAGTGCTTTGGAAAAAAACGATACTCAACAAAACCGGAACTTTAAATCTACAGCCCGACCCCAACTTAACCTTGGGCAAAGGCTATCACATACAACTGACATCAAAGGATGATAAAGTAACAATACCCATACAAGTAAAAAGAAAAGTTGCTTTGGCCTGGTTGATTTCTCCTGCGGTGGTTATAGTAGGAGTTGTTGTTTATTTATTGTTGCCCGACTCAAAGGAAGGATTGCCTAATGCACCGGAACCACCAACGGGAAATTAAAATGAAGTTTATGAAAAGGCTTGCTCTTTACACCGAATAAATGAAGGATGACTTTATAAAATATTGTTATATCAGACTCGCAATAAAAAAATCAAGATTGCTCATTGTCCTATTGATCACCCTAACAGGGCTTTTTATTTCAACTGTAGCACAGGCTCAATGGACTACGGCTACTCTTTCTCAGGCGCGTACTCAACTAAGCGCAGCATCGGTTGGAACTAAAGTCTTTTTTGCAGGAGGATATAATAATGTACCTAATTGTTCCAATGTTATTGATATTTATGATAATAGTACTAACACTTGGACTACAGCAACATTGTCTCAGGCACGGTGCTCATTAAGTGCTGCCTCCATTGGAACTAAAGTTTTTTTTGCAGGTGGGGATAATGGTACCAATTCAAATGTAGTTGACATATTCGACAATAGTACAAGTACATGGACAACGGCAAATCTTTCTGAGGCACGGAGTATTTTAGTTGCGACTTCAGTAGGCACCAAAGTATTTTTTGCAGGCGGGCACAATGGTTTAGCGGCTTCCAATGTTGTGGATATTTATGATAACAGCTCTAATACCTGGGCAACGGCTACACTCTCTCAAGCGAGGTACTATTCGAGCGCAACCTCAGTTGGGACTAAAGTTTTTTTTGCTGGAGGTAGTACTAGTGCTTCAGTTCCTTCCAATGTTGTGGATATCTATGACAACAGTAACAATACCTGGACAACCGCCACTCTCTCGCAAGCAAGGTGGTATTTAACTGCCACTTCCGTTGGGACTAAAGTTTTTTTTGCGGGTGGTAACAATGGCGTTAGTTCCAATGTGGTAGATGTATATGACAATAACACCAATATATGGTCAACCGCAACTCTCTCTCAGGCAAGAGAGGGTCTAAGTTCTAGTTCAGTAGGGAATAAAGTTTTTTTTGCAGGAGGCAACAATGGAAGTAATTCCAATGTTGTTGATATTTATGACAACAGTACTAATAACTGGACTACAGCCACGCTTTCCGAAGCACGAGGTTATTTAAGCGCGACTGCTCTTGGGACAATGGCATTTTTTGGTGGTGGAAGTGATGCTTCAGGAAGTTCAATTTCAAATGTTGTAGATATTTACACACTTCCACCTGCAATAACCAGTTTCACCCCTACAAGTGGCCCAGTAGGCACAACCGTTATAATCACCGGCACAAACTTCAGTACATCCCCAACAAACAACATCATTTACTTTGGTGCTACCAAAGCAACTGTAACGAATGCATCAGCAACACAACTTACAGTGACTGTGCCAACTGGTGCAACCTACCAACCTATTACAATAACAACAGGTGGACTTACGGCTTATTCGAGCAAACCGTTTATCGTAACATTTCCAAGCAGCGGAATTATCGATGCGAGCTCTTTTGCCACCAAGGTGGACTTCACTACAGCAGAGAATGAATCTTATTTTGTAGGAGTTGGCGACCTCGATGGGGATGGTAAGTCGGACATGGCAGTATCAAATTATACGGGCTCATCGGTTTCAGTGTTGAGAAATACGAGTAGTGCGGGAGCAATCACCGGTAGCTCCTTTGCTACAAAGGTTGACTTTACCCCGGGCACAAGACCTTCAGGTATGGCGCTTGCTGACCTTGACGGTGACGGGAAACTGGATATGGTAGTAACGAATTACACGAGCAGTTCGGTATCGATATTCCAAAATACGAGTACTGCGGGATCAATCACTTCAGGTTCTTTTGGATCCAGGGTAGACTTGGCCACCACGACAAGAGCATCGGGTGCTATCATAGGTGATTTGGATGGTGACGGGAAGGCTGATTTGGTGGTTGCCAATAATGATGGTACTACGGTTTCGGTTTTTCAAAATATCTACACCACGGGAGCGATCACCACAAGTTCATTTGCTCCCAAAATTGATTTTACTGTAGGAACAAATCCATTAAATGTTAACATCGCAGATTTGGATGCTGACGGTAAACCAGAATTGGTGGTTGCCAATGGCAACAGCAATAACATTTCTATATTGAAAAACACCTCTACTTTAGGTTCCATCTCGGCTGGTTCCTTTGCTTCAACAGTTAATCTTACTACTGGCAGTGGCCCGACTAACCGAGTAGGCATTGGTGATCTGGATGGTGATGGCAAGCCTGACCTTGCTGTCGTACTTCTGCAAGGGGCTAAAGTCTCTGTATTCAGAAACATTTCCACCCAGGGGATAATCACAACGGGTTCCTTTGCTGCCAATATTGATTTCACGACAGGCACAAGACCTTTAGGAGTTGCATTGGGTGACCTTGATGGTGATGGGAAGCTGGAGATTGCAGTTGTTTGCGAAAGCACCAACACCGTCTCTGTGTACAAAAACACCAGCTCATCCGGTGTGATCAATACAAGTTCTTTTGCCGCAAAAATTGATTTCCCAAAAACGCAATCCTCCTACGATGTCAACATTGCTGATATTGACGGTGATGGAAAGCCTGATTTAGTAGTGGGAAATGGAAATAATTCGATTTCTGTTTTTAGAAATACTACTATTATCTCAGAACCAACTGCTCAACCTACAGCACTTACGTTTTCCAGCGTTCAGCCAACTTCGCTGACCTTATCATGGACAGCAGCGACAGGTTCTCCAACTGGTTATATCGTACTTCGCAAAATAATTTCTTCTCCAACGGATGTGCCCATAGATGGAACGGCATATACAATAGGCAACACAATTGGAACCAGCACCGTAGCGTATGTAGGAAGTGCATTAACTTTTAATGAAACAAGTCTTACCGCTTCAACAAATTATTTCTATGACATCTTCTCTTATAATGGAACTACGGGAACGTATAATTACTTAACAACTAGTCCGCTCGAAAATAATCAGACAACCAGTCCTACCCTTGCAACAGAACCAACTGCTCAACCTACAGCACTTACGTTTTCCAGCGTTCAGCCAACTACGATGACCTTATCATGGACAGCAGCAATAGGTTCTCCAACTGGTTATATCGTACTTCGCAAAACAATTTCTTCTCCAACGGAGATACCCATAGATGGAACGGCATACACAATAGGCAACGCAATTGGAACCAGCACCGTAGCGTATGCAGGCAATGCTTTAACATTAAATGAAACGGGGCTTACCGCTTCAACAACTTATTTCTACGATGTATTCTCTTACAACGGAACAACCGGAACTTATAATTATTTAACCACAACGCCACTGGAAGGAAGTCAAACAACTTTAGCCTCTGAACCAACTGCGCAACCCACTTCTTTAACTTTTACTACTATTCAGGCATCTACTATGACTGTAACCTGGGCAGCAGCTTCTGGCTCTCCGGTAGGTTACATTGTTCTTCGCAATACTGTTTCTTCGCCTACAGATGTGCCGGTAGATGGAACGGTGTACACAATAGGCAACACCATAGGAACAAGCACAGTGGCGTATGCAGGTAGTGCTTTAACATTCAATGAAACTGGACTTACCGCTTCAACGAATTATTTCTACAATGTATTCTCCTTCAACGGAACAACAGGAACGTTCAATTATCTAACAACTGTTCCGCTCGTAAATAATCTTACAACTTTAGCCCCTGAACCAACTGCACAACCCACTTCACTTTCTTTCTCCAGTATTCAATCTACTTCAATGACCTTAACATGGACAGCAGCAACAGGTTCTCCTGCTGGTTATATCGTACTTCGCAAAACTGTTTCTTCTCCCACAGATGTGCCCGTGGATGGAACAGAATATTCCGCAACCAACCTGATCGGCACCAGCACTGTAGCGTATGCAGCTAGCGGGATAACTTTCATTGAAACGGGGCTTATCCCTTCTACAAATTACTTTTATGATGTCTTCTCTTACAATGGAACTACGGGGACGTATAATTATTTAATTACCACTCCGCTCGAAAACAATCAGACAACGAGCCCAACCCTTGCACCTGAGCCAACGGCTCAACCAACTTCTCTTTTATTCTCCAGCGTTCAATTGAACTCAATGACTTTAACATGGACAGCAGCGACAGGTTCTCCAGTTGGTTATATTGTTCTTCGAAAAGTAGGCTCATCTCCTACCGATGTGCCCGTGGATGGAACTGCATACACCGCATCCAATACGATTGGCACCAGCACCGTAGCGTATGCAGGTAGTGCCCTAACGTTTAATGAAACTGGGCTTACTGCTTCAACTACTTATTTCTACGATGTATTCTCTTATAATGGAACTACCGGAACATACAATTACTTAACAACTAGTCCACTTGAAAATAATCAAACAACGAGCTCTGCTCTTGCAACGGAACCGACAACGCAACCTACTTCCCTTTTATTCTCTAGCATTCAACCAACTTCAATGACCTTAAACTGGACAGCAGCTACAGGTTCACCTACTGGCTATCTTGTTCTTCGTAAAACAGGGTCTTCTCCTACTGACGTTCCAGTAGATGAAATATCTTATACCGCAACAGGCTCTATTGGCACAAGCACTGTAGCATATGTAGGCAGTACCTTAACATTCAATGAAACAGGACTTACTGCATCAACTGCTTACTTCTATGATGTATTCTCGTACAACGGAACAACGGGAACTTATAATTACCTAACAACAAGTCCACTTGAAAATAATCAAACAACGCTTGCCACTGAACCAACAGCACAACCAACTTCTTTAATTTTTACAAACGTTCAGTCAACTACGATGAACTTAACCTGGGCAGCCGCTTCAAGTTCTCCAGCCGGTTACATTGTTCTTCGCAATACTGTTTCTTCGCTAACCGATATACCGGTGGATGCAACGGCATACATAACAGGCAATACGATCGGCACCAGTACCGTGGCGTATGCAGGTAGTGCGTTAACTTTTAATGAAACAGGTCTTGCACCGTCAACAAATTATTTCTACAAGGTATTTTCCTACAACGGAACAACGGGTACATATAATTACTTAACTCTTGCTCCGCTCGTAGGAACCCAAACAACTTTAGCTGCTCCACCAACCGCACAACCAACTGCACTCAGCTTTTCTAGTGTTCAGGCAACTTCAATAACGTTAACATGGATTGCCGCTACTGGCTCTCCAGCAGGTTACCTTGTTCTCCGCAAGACTGTTTCTTCTCCCACAGATGTGCCAGTTGATGGAACAGAATATTCCGCAACCAACCTGATTGGCACCAGCACCGTAGCGTATGCAGCTGGCGGAATAACTTTCATTGAAACAGGGCTTATCCCTTCTACAAATTACTTTTATGATGTCTTCTCCTACAACGGAACAACGGGTACGTATAATTATTTAACAACTAGCCCGCTTGAAAATAACCAGACCACCAGTCCTACACTTGCAACAGAACCAACTGCCCAACCTACAGCACTTACGTTTTCCAGCGTTCAACCAACTTCAATGACCTTGAGTTGGACAGCAGCGACTGGCTCTCGTGCTGGTTATGTCGTTATTCGAAAAACTGTTTCTTCGCCAACTGATGTGCCTTTGGATGGAACAGAATATTCGGCAACCAATACGATCGGCACAAGCACTGTAGCGTATGTGGGTAGTGCTTTAACTTTTAATGAAACAGGACTTACTGCTTCAACAACATATTTCTACGATATCTTCTCCTACAACGGAATAACGGGAACATATAATTACCTAACAACTAGTCCGCTTGAAAACAATCAGACCACCAGTCCAGCTCTTGCGTCCGAACCAACCGCACAACCAACTTCTCTTTTATTCTCCAACGTTCAGGCAACTTCAATGACCTTATCATGGACAGCTGCTTTAGGTTCGCCTGCCGGTTACATTGTTCTACGCAAAACTGTTTCTTCTCCTACTGATGTACCGCTTGATGGAACAGAATACACAACTGGCAATGCAATTGGCGCAAGTACCGTGGCGTATGTGGGTAGCGCTTTAACATTCAATGAAACAGGGCTGACCGCCTCAACAACTTATTTCTATGATGTCTTTTCCTACAATGGAAGCGGATCAACCCTCAACTATCTTACTGCCTCACCTCTTGAAGGAAGTAAGAGTACGTTAGCAACGGAGCCTGCTTCTCAACCAACGGCACTTGTATTCTCCAATGTAGGGTCAACTACGTTTACCGTTTCTTTCACCGCAGCGACCGGAACACCATCGGGATATCTAGTAGTTCGCAAAGCTGGATCAGTAGCCACATCCCTTCCAGTGGACGCGACTGGCTACGCAGTTGCATCACCAATAGGCGATGGAACAATTGCTTATGTAGGCACAGCCGTAACCTTCAATGAAACAGGATTGACTGCAGGCACAAACTATTTCTATCAAGTGTATGCTTACAATGGCAGTGGCGTTACCATCAACTATCGTACTGCTTCGCCTCTTACAGGCAACAAATCCATTGACTCAACCAAGCCTGTAATTGTTCATTCGCCAATTGCAATTGTTGACAAGGACGTGTCTCTGGCGATCACTGCGCAAATAACTGATCCGGAATCAGGAGTGGCTAATGCTTCTTTGTTTTATAAAAACCGATTGACCACCAGCACTGAAGTAATTTTGGAAATGACGTTGACAGGCAACAATTGGGTTGCTACCATACCGGCATCTGCTATCGGTGAGATTGGTGTTGAGTATTGGATAACAGCTTTAAATGGTTTAGGTCTTGCTGAGCAAACTCCCCACTACCCTGTAGCGGTGAAACAACCCTCAGATGGACCACCGTTACCCTATGATAATTTTGGCTCAGGCCAATCCAACTACAGGATCATTTCTTTTCCATATCAACTTGATAATAAAAATGCCGGAAACGTTTTTGACGAATTGGGACAGTTCGATCAATTTAATTGGAGATTGTCGCATTGGGATGGAAACTCAACAAAGGAATTAGTAGCATCAGATCCGATCGAAACAGGTTGGGGATATTGGTTGCTGATAAAGAATAATCCGGGCAAAGCATTAACAGGTGGTCCCGGCAAATCCGTTTCGAGTCCTTTCAGCATACAACTTAAACAAGGCTGGAATCAAATCGGCAATCCATACAATTTCAATATCGACTGGAGCGACATTCAGAATGCCAATTCTTTCATTGGCACAAGACCCCTAAAAATATTTACGGGCGCACCCTATGATAATTCCACAGTCCTGAAAAAAATGGAAGGCGGCTTCGTCTTCGCAGAGCAAGCCTCTATTCTTATTTTTCCTCCTTCCAGGAGTAAAAGCGGAAGAATATCAGAAAGTAAAACTGCGCCATCCAATCCATTTGAATCTGCTAGTTGGGAGTTAGCCTTGAATTTAAAGCAAGGTGAATTGGTTAATTCTATCTCAGGAATTGGAATGCAATCAGATGCTAAAATCGGGTTTGATAAATATGACGATGTTAGCCTTCCTCGATTTATAGAATACATCGACTTAAACCATGAGAATGTCATCAACGGAAATCCGTTTTCAAAAGATGTTGTCCCAACTTCAGAAAATTATTCATGGAAATTTATTGTCGAGTCAAATAACAAAAAAGAATTTGCATCTATCAACTGGGGAAATAGTCATTTCACTGGAAATGAAAAAGAATTATTTCTAATCGATGAGAATGAAAAGGCGTCCATCAATATGCGAACCATCAACTCCTATTTTTTTAAAACACCGGGGAGATTCAAAATTATTTTTGGCAACTCCGAGTACCTCTCCAAGGAAATGCCAAATGGGGAGGGCAAGATTCTTTCTGTCTCACCTAATCCATCGCATGGTGAAACAAAAATTACTGTTTCTCTTCCAGGTTGGGGAAAAGGTTATCCGGTGAGCATTGACTTGATCAATTCATTGGGTCAGAAAGTAACAGATGTTTATACCGGTGATTTAGTTTCAGGTTCGCATGAATTGCGGTGGAATGGCTTTACCGTTACAGGTGATCGCCCTGCCGCTGGCATTTATTTCTTAAGGTTTCACTATTCCGATCGCAGAAGTTTCTATCGAATTGTGTTGAATTAAAAGAATGGATATGAAAAAAAATATCTTTTTTACACTGCTCCTTTTTAGTAGCTTGGTATCAACCGCGCAAACTACAAGAGTAAAAAGCAATGCCATTAATTTTAAAGGTGCCTCAGTAGTAGCAGAGGAGAAGAGGATTGCTGACGAACAAAACCGAAGTGCCGAGGAATTACGGCTTGCCGAGGAAACGCGAATTGCAGAAGAGAAAAAAAGAGCAGAAGAGAGATCGGTAGTAACCTTGCAGACATTGGGGATTACAGCGGATAACCTTCCAAGGTACTATGCGCTGATTATGGGAGTGGCGCACTACAAAAACGCCACTACCGAATTGCCTAATTTGGATCAACCGGTAAAAGATGCGGAAAGACTTAGACAAGTACTTAAAGAGAATTATACGTTTGATGACGAGCGCATAAAATACCTTGCTAACCCTACCCGCAGCGATGTCATTAACGCCCTGGAGCATTTATCGGAAGTAGTAACAGAACGTGATAATGTATTGGTTTTTTATGCTGGCCACGGTGTGTGGGATAAACAAAAAGACTTTGGCTATTGGCTAGCCTCCGATGCCAACATAAAAGATAAAAGCACCTGGATACCGAATAGCACACTGAAGGATTATCTGGGCGCGATCAAATCCAAACATACCTTACTCATTGCTGATGCCTGCTTTAGCGGCAGCATCTTTAAAACCCGCGGGGCAGATGCGTCAAGTATGATCATGAAATTCAATGAATTGTATAAAGACAAAAGTAGACGGGCCATGACGAGTGGAAACCTAAGCACCGTGCCAGACAAAAGTGTTTTTGTTGAATTCCTATTGAAGAAATTAGGAGATAACCCGGAAGTATTTATGTCATCGCGTCTTCTCTTCTCCAGAATGTTTGAGCCCATTTCCAATAATACTCACATTGTTCCTCAATTTGGAGTCATCCAGGATGTAGTCGATGAAGGCGGAGATTTTATTTTTATAAAGAAATAAGAAACGACACTTTATCTCTTAAACTTCTCTCTCAACTGTGCCAGCTTATCTTCCATAGACTCTTCTTTTTTCAGAGGAGCATTTGAAGTGTGTTTCTTATTTGGTGTCTGTGAGGACACAGACCCCGGATGTTTGGAATCCGAACGCTTAGATCCTGGCTTCGACTGTTGCGAAGAAGTTTTTTGTTCACTTGATTTCGCAGGCGCATTCCCAAAAGGATCACTCTTCATCGACAACGCAATTCGCTTGCGCGCGACATCAACCTCTACTACAGTAACCTTTACTTTTTGCTGAACAGAAATAACCTGGCTTGGGTCTTTAATAAACCGGTCACTCAAATGACTAATGTGCACAAGACCATCTTGATGCACACCCACATCTACAAACGCCCCGAAGTTGGTGACGTTGGTAACAATACCAGGTAACATCATCCCCACCTTCAAATCTTTTATTTCGTGAATGCCTTCTTCAAAAGAAAATACCTCAAACTTTTCACGTGGATCACGACCTGGCTTTTCTAGTTCTAACAATATATCAGTTAATGTAGGCAGTCCAACGGTGTCGCTCACATAATTTTTGAGGTCAAGCTTCTTTCGCACCTCGGCATTTGTCATTAAATCTTTTACTGTGCATCCTAAGTCACTCGCAAATTTTTCGACCAGCTCATAACGCTCGGGATGCACGGCACTAGCATCTAACGGATTTTTTGAATCACGAATGCGCAAAAAACCGGCACACTGTTCAAACGCTTTTTCACCCAAGCGAGGCACATTATGCAAAGAATGTCGGTCTTTAAAGGCTCCATTTTGATTTCTATATTCAACTATACTCTTTGCTAATTGAGGCCCCAATCCGGATACATAAGAAAGTAATTCTCTACTCGAAGTATTTACCTCTACCCCAACAGAGTTGACACAACTCATCACCACATCATCAAGCCCAGCTTTTAATTTAACTTGATCTACATCATGTTGGTATTGACCCACACCAATTGACTTTGCATCAATCTTTACCAACTCAGCCAATGGGTCAGTCAATCTTCTTCCGATTGATACAGCACCTCGCACCGTGATGTCATGATCTGGGAACTCTTCACGAGCAACATCGCTGGCCGAATAAATGGAAGCTCCGCTTTCATTAACCATCACTATCAAAATTTCTTTTGGAAGACCCAGCGACTTAACAAATGATTCAGTCTCTCTACTAGCTGTTCCATTGCCAATGGCGATTGCCTCAATTTTAAATCGATCGCACAACCCCATCACGATAGCCGATGACTTATCTGTTTCGCGCTGCGGTTCTAATGGATAAATCACTGTATTGAAAAGCAATTCTCCTTGCTCACCTAACGCAACTAATTTAGTGCCCGACCTGAACCCGGGGTCAAGTGCCATCACTCGCTTTTGTCCCAGAGGAGAAGCCAGAAGCAATTCTTTAAGGTTGGAAGAAAATACTTTGATTGCTTCTACATCGGCTTGTTGTTTGGATTCTATTCGAACCTCGCTTTCGAGCGAAGGTTTTAACAATCGTTTATACGAATCTTTAATAGCCATACCAACTTGTTCGCCTACTGGCGATGACGTTTTTATAAATTGCTTTTCCAGAGTTTGTATAGCAAGTGCTTCGGTGGGGGCAATGTCTAAAGAAATAAATCCTTCTTTCTCGGCTCTGCGCATGGCGAGCAATCGGTGTGAAGGGGTTTTTTTGATCGGCTCTTTCCACTCAAAATAATCCTTAAACTTTTGAGCCTCTTCCGTTTCTGCCTTTGATTTTATCACAGAGGCTTCGATGATACCGTCTTGCCAGAAGATTTCGCGAATATTTTTCCGTGCTTCCTGATTTTCACTGATCCATTCTGCCATGATATCTCGTGCTCCTTCCAATGCTTCTTGTATGTTAGCCACACCCAACTCTGTATTAATATACGTGGCCGCAAGTTTATCCACCTCCAATTTACCTTGCTCAAATAAACTTAGTGCTAATGGCTCAAGCCCTTTTTCCTTGGCTATGCTGGCGCGTGTTTTGCGTTTAGGTTTGTAGGGAAGGTAGATGTCCTCCAATGCCACCATCGTCTCAGCCTGCTCAATATCTTTTGCTAATGCAGGTGTTAACCTTTCCTGCTTCTCAATCGACTTAAGAATTGCCTCCTTGCGTTTATCCAACTCCATAAGCTGTTCATGGCGATCGCGAATTGCCGCCAGTTGTACTTCATCCAGGCTACCAGTCATTTCTTTTCGGTAACGCGCCATAAAAGGGATAGTCGCTCCCTCTACCAACATTTCAATAACAATCTCTACTTGTTGCGTGGAGAGATTTAATTCATTGGCAATTTTTTCTATATTTTTTTCCATTGCTTAGTTTATGGTAGCCAAACCTTGGCCGTTCTTAAAGGACGGCAAAAATAGGATGGTAATTGACTACTCAAAGGATTGAGGGGCTAATTAGAAAAAATATTTTCTGTTCGTGATACTTATGCGAAATCGAATCTTCACAAAGCTGTTTTTACTATCTTGCCCTTCTTGTGAAGGTAAAAATCCTCTTAATTTTTCTAGTATCTAACACTTGCTTACTTGCGTTTTCGCAAAATAAAGCATACAGTCGGTTCGAAGAGGAAAGAACAGAAGAGCTTGGATTTATCGACAGGTTATCAGAGGTTATTCCCTACAATGAAAAATACTCGTACAGCGAGTTTCGTGATGGATATGTATTTTATGTGTCACGTAAAAAATCAAATATTACCAAACTTAATTTCAATCGTTATCGATCACTCATTTCAATGATTGACGAAAAAGGTGACACGACATTTGTCGCCAATTTCGAAAACATTACGTACCTATTAATTGACAAAGATCTTTATTATCATGACCACGACAAAGGCTACTTTACAATTCTATCGAATCCAAATGATTCTGTGCGCCTTTGTGTACAACGCCAACTGAACATCGTGAATCGTGAAGTATTGAATGATCATGAAAAACCCTCAAGTTCGTCAACAGACAAAGGCTTTTCTGTAATTTATATCCCATTCAATCGAACTCTTCCGAAAGAAAAGGTTACTCTCTCGAGAGATGCAGTATTTTACTTAATGAAAGGAGCCAACGAAATACTGATTGCGAATAAGTCTTCATTTTTTAAATTGTTTCCTTCCCACAGAAGGCAAATCAAAAGCTATCTTTCTGAGTTAGCTAACCAAAAAACGCCAGTAAAATTTCAGAAGGAAGATGACCTTAAAAAACTTCTCAGCTTTTGTTTGGGCCTATCCTAATAGGCCAGTTTGTCCACTCATCAAGTTTACTATAATCTTAAAAATCCTTTTTTGTAAATAGAAGCGAATTTTTTATAATGAAGGTAATAGCGCTGCTTGGTATTCTGATTCTATTTGCTGAGTTCTCTGACGCTACTCCTCCTGATAGACCATCTTTTACCATAAAAAGATCAAGTGGCCCAATCAAATTAGATGGTGTGTTAGATGAAGCCTCATGGAAGGATGCTGAAATGATTGATCACCTTATCCAGCAATTTCCATATGACACCTCACGCGCCAGAGTAAGAACAGAATTTAGGCTTGCGTATGATGATCGGTTTTTATATGTCAGTGCTATCGCCTATGATAAAGTTCCTGGCAAGTATGTCATGTCGTCATTGCGAAGGGATTTCCGTGGCCCTGGTTTAGATGGCGTTTCTGTAATTCTCGATCCGTTTCAGGATGTGACCAATGGATTTTTCTTTGGGGTAAATCCGGCCGGTGTACAGCGAGAAGGACTTATTGCGAATGGATATATCGCACGCAACGATATGAATCTATCATGGGACAACAAATGGTACAGCGCGACAAAAATTTACGATGGCTATTGGACCGCGGAGTTTGCCATCCCATATAAAACACTTCGCTTTAAGGCTGGCTCTACAAAATGGAACGTAAAATTATACCGTCAAGACAGTAAGGAAAATGAACGATCTGTGTTTCCTTTTACACCTCGGTTTTTTGAAATCGGCAATCTTAATTATTCGGCAGAAATGATTTGGAGTGAACCGTTAAAGCACCCTGGTGCGAACATATCAATTATTCCATATGTGGCTGGGCAAGCCTCAAAAGACTATGAAAAGGGAGAACCCGGTAAAAGTGAATTACAAGGCGGTGGAGATGCAAAAATTGCAGTCAATTCTTCTTTGAATCTGGATCTTACTGTTAACCCTGATTTTTCACAAGTGGAAGTAGATCAACAAGTGACCAACCTCGATCGCTTTGAAATTTTTTTTCCTGAGAGAAGACAATTCTTTTTGGAGAATGCCGATCTGTTTTCATCATTTGGACATATGGCGGCACGGCCATTCTTCTCAAGACGCATTGGCGTTGCACGTGATACCAGTACGGGTCTCAATGTTCAGAATAGAATTTTATTTGGAGCACGTTTAAGCGGCAATGTGAACAAGAATTGGCGCATTGGATTGTTGAACATGCAAACGGGCAACGTGGAAGAATCCAATATACCTTCCTACAACTATACAGTGGCTACAACACAACGAAGGCTTGGGGCCAATTCAAATGTCAGGGCCATTTTCGTAAACCGGCAACAATTCAAGGTTGATTCTAGTGAAACAAAATTATCGGGATATAATTATAATAGAGTAGCGGGCCTTGATTACAATTATAGCTTTCTAAACAACAAGTGGACAGGAAATTTATTTTTCCACAAACAAATCACGGAAAAGAATCCAGGAAAAGAATTTGCTCATGGATACGGCTTGAGTTACAATACTCAACAACTTAATTTCAATTGGTTCCATCAAATAATTGGTAGTGGATACGATCCTGCGGTTGGGTTCGTACCAAGAAATGGATACAAACGAATATCGCCCTCTATGCAATATTTTATCTATCCAAAATCAGATGTGCTCATTAGTCATGGACCCACTTCTGATCTTGCCTTCGTTTGGGACGATCGTTATGGTTATACCGATCATGAGTTGAAAGCCGGCTACTCTTTTGTTTTTCAAAACAACGCAACATTAGATTTTATAGCACGAAACAGCTATACCTTCTTGTTCAAGAATTTCAATGCCACAAACACTCCAAACACACCTGATAGCCTAAAGCTTCCCGCTTTCTCTGAATACAATTACTCTAACGCCCAAATAGCGTTTGTGTCTGATCCCCGCAAAATAATCAATTACGAAGTTGGCGGAACAGTTGGTCAGTATTTTAACGGAACTCGGATTGGAGTGCGAACTGTGCTGAACTATCGCTTTCAGCCTTACGGTTTGTTTTCTGTGGAGTTCAACTATAACAAGATTACTTTACCGAAACCTTATAAGAGTGCTGACATTTATTTAATCAGCCCGAGGTTCGATTTGACCTTAACAAAATCCGTCTTTTTTACCACCTTCTTTCAATACAACAGTCAGTTCAATAATGTAAATATCAACTCGCGTTTTCAATGGCGCTTTAAACCAGTGTCCGACCTATTTATCGTCTATACCGATAACTATTTTTACTCTACTGAACAGCCGAATATGCAACAAAACTTTACTCCTAAGAACCGCGCACTCGTGCTAAAGCTTACCTTTTGGTTGAATATGTAATTGAATTGAGTATCTGTTTTTAGATTTTCACTTCATAGTACTTCAATGCCCATTCTAGCATAAAACGAACTCGGTTAGGAGTGATTTTATAAACAACCAATTCAGGGTTGTCGATTGTTCCCAGGTAATGCTGAAGCAACCGGTTGGTGTTCCAAATATCCTGAAGAAGATTTCGGTCTAGAACAATAGTCGCAACTCCTGTTATACGTACTTGGTTATGGTCCTCATCCATATAACAAAGTTCTATGTTCGAGTTTTTCTCGATCTCCACAGTTTTTCCATAACTCTTCAGGTTAGCAACATAGACAGTAAATTTTTCTGTGCGCACTGGCGACACAGGACGGATACGCGGTTGGTTGCCATCGATAGTAGCCAACATGGGGAAACGAATTTTTTTAACGAGTGCTTCCGCAAGCTGCGGAACATCTTCGGGATTGATTTGTTGCGGTGCGGGCTTGCTCATATGAAATGTAGTTGAACTTCTATTACCCAATTATCAAAAAATAGGAGATCAATTCCAATCTTTACTTTAATATTGACTTTCTAAAATATAATTAAGCAAATGCGTTTTGCCTTATTGTTTATTGCTTTGGTTGCCATTGTACTGGTTCCCTTTTTTATCTGGGGAGAAACCTTGATGGCATTCTTTTCAGCCGAAGGATCAATAGCCTGGCTGAACACTTATGGGCAATGGGCTTGGGGCATCGCCATTCTATTATTAACTGCAGATTTATTTTTACCCTTACCCGCAACGCTTATTATGTCAGCACTCGGATACATCTATGGCCCAATCGTTGGTGGATTAATAAGCGCAGCCGGATCATTTATTTCCGGATCATTAGGTTATTGGATATGCCGCATGCTGGGTGAAAAATCCGCCATTTGGGTGTTGGGTCAAAAGGAATTCGATCGCGGAAAAAAATTAACTTCAAGTATTGGTGGCTGGGTGGTGGCACTTTCCAGATGGCTTCCTGTATTCCCTGAAGTTGTTGCCTGCATGGCTGGGCTTACACGAATGCCCACTCGATTATTTTATTTGGCTTTGGCCTGCGGTTCAATTCCACTTGGGTTTACCTATGCGATAATTGGAAACTCCGGAATAACCCATCCCGCCTTAGCCATTGGTTTAAGTGCAGGCCTTCCACCTCTGATTTGGTTTACGGTAAGTCGCTTGTTACACGCACGATTGCCTAAATAGAATTTCTTTTCAAAAAGACAGTATCATAACGCTACCTTTGCGGGATGCAACCTTCAATTACGACTGCCAACGCAGAATTTCTTAAGAATCTATCCATTGCCGAATTCAATGACATGCAATCCGATGTCATTGAAAAGGCAACTTCTACTAATAATCTGATGCTACTGGCGCCAACGGGCTCTGGCAAAACGCTAGCATTTTTAATGCCACTAGTAAATAAATTAAGAGCTGACGCCACAGGCGTGCAAGCTTTGATTCTAGCGCCTTCCCGTGAACTTTCATTGCAGATCGAACAGGTTTTCCGTTCGATGAAGACTTCCTATAAAGTGAGTTGTTGCTACGGAGGTCACTCCGTGAAGATTGAACAAAATAGTTTGAGTGAAGCGCCAGCTGTCATTATTGGTACGCCCGGAAGATTAGCTGATCATATTTTTAGAAAATCATTTGATGCACGCACTATTAAAATGGTTGTGCTGGATGAGTTTGATAAATCCTTGCAGATGGGTTTTCATGAACAACTGAAAACAATATTTAAAGTATTAAGTGGAAAACAACAACATCTTCTTACCTCTGCAACACGATTAGAGGTGTGGCC
This sequence comes from Bacteroidia bacterium, assembly GCA_031384515.1. Lineage (GTDB taxonomy): Bacteria > Bacteroidota > Bacteroidia > Cytophagales > Cyclobacteriaceae > ELB16-189. The sequence continues at coordinate 61,583 of JANNAQ010000013.1, read as the reverse complement.
CGATTTTTTACCCTTCACCAATCCGGAAACTCTCAATTATCTGAAAGACGAAGCGGAATCAAAATTAAGATTACGCTTGGTACACACCCGAAGCATCGACAAAGTGGAAACACTTATGCGGCTCGTAGCAGGATTTAATCAAGAGGTATGTCTTGTGTTTTGCAACCATCGTGATGCTGTAGAGCGTATCAGCGCACTCTTCACTCAAAATAAATTTGAACACGGTATACTTCACGGAGCAATGGAACAAATTGACCGTGAAAAAAATCTCATCAAGTTTAGAGGAGGTGCTCACAATGTCTTAATCGCAACCGATCTTGCATCTCGCGGATTGGACATACCTGAAATCAAGCATGTGGTTCATTATCAATTGCCTCCACAGCAAGAGGCCTTCCTCCATCGTAATGGCAGAACAGCCCGCATGCATGCCGAAGGCCAGGCGTATCTCATTTTAGCTAATGATGAAACCTTGCCCGATTACATCGACAAATCTGTAGAGGAACTTAAAGTGAGTAATAAACTTGTACTTCCTCCTCCACCTGTGTTTGCTTGCCTTTATATAAGTGCTGGCAAAAAAGATAAAATTAGCAAAGGCGATATCGTAGGGTTGCTCACAAAAAAAGGCGGGTTATCGAGTGATGAAATTGGTTTGATTACGACACTTGATTTTGCTTCGTATGTTTCTGTGAAGCGGTCACTGTTAAACAAGGTATTGGCCAACATTAAAAACGAAAAGCTGAAGGGAAGTAAAGTGAAAATTGAGGTAGCAAATTAAAAACGGTTACAATTATATATTTTCCATTAGCTCCATAGAATTAGAAAATGCTTTTATGAATATGTCTTCAGTCACCAAGTTCATCATCTCGCTACTACTGCCTCTTGGTATTGGTGCCATTAGTGGATTATTTACAGCAAGAGCTATTCCCACCTGGTATGCTAGTTTAAATCAGCCCTCCTTCAATCCTCCGAATTGGCTCTTCGGCCCCGTGTGGACCACCTTATATATCCTAATGGGAATATCTCTCTATATGATATGGTCACTTGAACCCGGTAAGGAACGGAATTTGGCTCTTGTCTCATTCGGAGTGCAATTGGTTCTAAATTTTGGTTGGAGTTTTTTCTTCTTCTATTTTAAAACGATTGGCTTTGCTATGATAGAGATTATTGCGCTTTGGTCGAGTATCGTTTTCATGCTCCTACTATTCTATAAAATGAAACCAATGGCGGCATATCTCAATATTCCGTATTTGCTTTGGGTAAGTTTTGCTACTATTCTTAACGCAGCTTATTTCAAACTAAACTAACTCTACATTAGGGTGAAACTTGCGGAAGCATAATTATTTAAGTTGATATAAACGTTCTCTTATCTTTGCATTCTTAAAATAAAATATCAATAGAATCGTTATGAGGCGGAAAGGAGATACCAGTATGCGCGCAATTAAAATAGTTTTTCTAGTTTCATTACTTCTCTCAAGCTGCTTGGATGTTACTGATCATGAAGCCGTACAGCTTCAAGATGAAATAAAAGCGATTGATAATTACCTGTCTGGCGCTACTTTTAAAAAGGTGACCAAAGGGAATAACTCCGGCATTCAAATCGGGATTACTGGTTTTGGTTCAGGTGCACCGCCACATAATGGCCAGACTGTTAAGGTGTCTTACACAGGCCGGCTACTATCGGATTGGAGCATTTTTGAAACAGGAACCATTGATGACTTACTTGAAAGCATTCCCGTCAGAGGGTTGCGATATGGGATAGAATCAATTCCAGAAGGAACTCAGGCAACTATTTTCATGGCATCAAGCCATGCTTTTGGTAAAGCAGGGACAGAAAAAGTACCACCAAATGCAACCGTTGCTTATGAAGTGGTATTAGAGAAAGTGGTGATGACTGATCTTGAACTCATACAATTTAAAGCAGATACTACCACTATTCGAAATTATCTGGCCTTACAAAAAATAAAGGCAACAAAAGTCGCCAGTGGAATTTGGTATAGTAGTGATGATGCTGGCACTGGAACAAAACCAACCCTTTATGACCTTATTTCATTTACTTATAAAGGGTCACTACTTTCTACAGGATCAGTCTTCCAGGAAGGTGAAATTTCAAAACAAATTATGTTTGATCTAATCGATGGTCTTAAAATTGGGCTGCCCCTTATCAAAAGTGGAACTACAGCCACATTTTATATTCCTTCTGGTTTAGGATACGGAACAAACGCAAGTAGTACGATACCAGCTAACTCGAATCTCATTTTTGAAATAAAATTGAGTGGCGTAGAATAAGAAGCCTTCCAGTAAAGTTCCAATCAATTTCTCTTTACAATAACACCTGGTTAAAAAAAGGAAGCACTCTAATTTTCATAAGAGTGCTTCTTGATATGGCTTGGCTAGGAAGCGAAAAAACTATTTAAGAATTAGCTATTCATAGAAATCAAAAACTCCTGATTGTTGCGCGTACCTTTCATTCTGTTTAAAAGTAATTCCATAGCTTCATTACTGTTCATGTCAGCCATGTACTTGCGTAAAATCCAAACGCGAGCCAGTTCTTCTTCTTTTAACAACAAGTCTTCACGTCTTGTGCCGGATGCGGTTACATCAATGGCTGGATAAACACGTTTGTTAGAAAGCTTGCGGTCAAGCACCAACTCCATGTTACCAGTTCCTTTAAACTCTTCAAAAATTACTTCGTCCATTTTCGAACCGGTATCAATCAAAGCAGTAGCAATGATAGTGAGTGATCCACCTCCTTCAATATTTCGCGCGGCCCCAAAGAAACGTTTTGGTTTATGCAGCGCATTTGCGTCCACACCACCTGAAAGAATCTTTCCGGAAGATGGAACAACCGTGTTGTATGCGCGTGCTAACCTTGTAATAGAATCCAATAAAATAACAACATCATGTCCGCATTCAACCATGCGCTTCGCCTTCTCTAAAACAATGCTGGCCACTTTAACGTGACGTTCGGCCTGTTCATCAAACGTTGAAGCTATTACTTCCGCTTTCACACTTCGAGCCATGTCTGTCACCTCCTCCGGGCGTTCATCGATCAACAACACGAGCAAATAGACTTCAGGATGATTTTCAGCAATCGCATTGGCGATGTGTTTCAACAAAACTGTTTTACCAGTTTTAGGCTGAGCTACGATCATTCCACGTTGTCCTTTCCCTATTGGACAAAATAAATCCAATATCCTGGTAGACATATTGTCGGCAGTTGTACTCAACCTCAACTTCTCTTCCGGAAAAAGAGGTGTCAGGTATTCAAATGCAACTCGGTCACGGATTTCTTCCGTTGTCTTTCCACTTACACTTTCTACCTTCAATAAAGCGAAATATTTTTCACCTTCTTTTGGCGGACGAATTAATCCTTTTACCGTATCACCCGTTTTTAATCCAAATAATTTTATTTGTGAAGGTGATACATAGATATCGTCAGGGCTGGCCAGGTAGTTATAATCAGAAGAGCGCAAGAAGCCATAGCCATCTTGCATAATCTCCAACACACCTTCGTTGGCAATCAATCCGTCAAAATCTTTGATATTATTTTCTTTCCGTTGTTGCCCTTGGTGACGGTCTTCACGTTGGTTTGGATTCGGATTTGGTTCGCCCAAAGGCAAATCTCTCATCTCTTCATGCACTCGAGCTGGAGCTTCATTTGAGACTACAATGTTTTCTATTGGCTCGTCAAAGCTTGGTACCACAGGTTCTGTATCTGCATCTATGGAGTGTAGAAGTTCTTCAGAAGAAAGATCCTTTTCTGGAGCTTTCTCAACTTCGGGCGCAACATTCTCTCGCCTGCGTGGTCGCATTTTTCGTTCTGGCTCAGCCCCTGATGGTTTTTCACTTGTCTTCTTTACCGGGGTTGCTTCTCCGTCAACAGCTTGTTCATCGAGGATTTTGTAAACAAGTTCTTGCTTTCCGAGTTTCTTGGCATTCTTGATGCCTAAGCCTTCGGCAATGTCCTTCAATTCAGAAAGGAGTCTGACATTCAGGTCGTCAATAGTGTACATGAGGGATTAAAAAAATTTGGTTTGATAAAAATTAATGAGAGAAAATATATGTCGATATTAAAATCACGCAGGGAAATCAGCACAAAGTCTGAAACATTCTAAAGCTCGTTGGGATAAAAGAAAGTCGTAAAGTACTGGGTTTTTTTGTGCAGATGACCCTGAGAAAAAGGCCTAATGACCCTGCAAGTATAGGTCAAAATTGAATATTATCAAACCAAGAGCAAAAAAATCTTATAGGGATAGCGTAATTTTGACAATTAAAATCAATGTAAATGTTACAAGTAAATACCATCCGCGAAAACAAAGAAAGAGTTATTGAAGGGTTGGCTAAGCGCGGAATAAAAAATGTGCAAGAACTCCTACAAACTGTTTTAGAGGCAGATCAACATCGCAAGGACACCCAAAGAAAGTTGGATGACTTAAAAGCTCGATCTAATACTGATTCAAGAAAAGTTGGCGAACTCATGAAAACCGGAAAGACTGATGAGGCAGCTGCGCTTCGAGCCTCAGTCACTTCCGACAAGGATGCAATTAAGAGTTTAGAAAATGATCTTTCTGCGTTTGAGGAAAAAGTTCTGAAAGGGCTATACGCCATTCCAAATGTTCCTCATGAGAAAGTACCGGCTGGTAAAAGTTCAGAAGACAATATCACCGTATATGAGCATGGGACGATTCCTCAGTTAGCTGCAGATGCGCTACCGCACTGGGAACTTATTAAAAAATATGACATCATAGATTTTGATCTAGGCATCAAAATTTCGGGGGCGGGCTTTCCCGTTTATAAAGGCAAAGGTGCCAAACTACAGCGTGCCCTCATCAATTTCTTTTTGAACGAAGCTGACAACGCTGGTTACACAGAAATACAGCCGCCCATTGTTGTCAATGAAGCTTCTGGCTATGGCACTGGCCAGCTTCCGGATAAGGAAGGCCAAATGTATTTTATTGGAGAAGATAAATTGTATTTAATCCCAACGGCCGAGGTACCCATCACTAATCTTTATCGTGATGTTATGTTAAGCGAAACGGATCTTCCGATAAAAAATGCTGGCTATACACCGTGTTTTCGAAGAGAAGCCGGGAGTTGGGGAGCGCATGTAAGAGGATTGAACCGCCTGCATCAATTCGACAAAGTAGAAATTGTTCAAATAAGAAAGCCGGAAGAGTCTTATGCCGTGCTGGACGAAATGTGCTTACACGTGCAAAGTCTCTTAGAAAAACTTGAACTACCGTATCGTAAATTATTATTATGTGGTGGCGATATGGGTGTAAACTCTGCCATGACTTACGATATGGAAGTATTTTCCGCTGCCCAACAACGGTGGTTAGAGGTGAGTTCCGTAAGTAACTTCGAAACCTTTCAGGCTAATCGATTGAAGCTGCGCTATAAAAACAAAGAAGGAAAAACACAACTACTTCATACCTTGAATGGAAGTGCGCTGGCACTCCCTAGAATAGTGGCCTCTATTTTAGAAAACAATCAAACGAAAGATGGAATTAAGATTCCAAAAGTATTGGTACCCTTTACAGGATTTGAGTGGATAAACTAAGCAACTAAAAGTATAAAACGCTTACGCTACTAAATAAACTTCTAATGAATAAAAAACTGTTATTACCCATATCCGTTTTCATTGTACTCTCTTCCTGTAATTCACCAAAAGAGAATGCAGTCACCATGAAATATCCGGTCACAGTTAAAACCGATACGGTAGATACTTACTTTGATACCAAGGTTCCTGATCCGTATCGATGGCTTGAAAATGATACTTCGAAAGCAACCGGTGATTGGGTGGAATCACAAAATGAGGTAACATTTGGATACCTAAAGGCAATTCCTTTTCGGGATCAGATCAAGAAACGGTTAGAGGAAGTCTATAACTACGAACGGCTCTCTGCGCCATTTAAAGAAGGTGATTATTATTATTTCTATAAAAATGATGGGCTCCAAAATCACAGTGTCCTTTATAGGAAAAAAGGAATTGATGGACAACCTGAGGTATTCCTTGATCCAAATGGATTTTCAAAAGATGGGACTACTGCGCTAGGTGGAATTTCGCTTACAAAAGACGGATCGATGGCAGCTTATCTTATCCAAGCGGGGGGATCGGACTGGCGCAAAGCCGTTGTGATTAAGACAGCCGATAAAACCATGATTGGCGATACACTCCGTGATTTGAAATTCACAGGCATTTCCTGGAGGGGTAACGAAGGATTCTATTATAGCAGTTATGATAAGCCGAAGGGCAGCGAACTAAGTGCAAAAACTCAATATCATAAGGTCTATTATCATAAACTAAATACTCCACAAAAATCGGACGTTATGATTTTTGGCGGTGAGAAAACTCCAAGAAGATATGCCAATGCCGGTCTTACGGAAGACGAACGCTTTCTGATAATCTCAGCGCGCACCAGTACAACGGGCAATGAACTATACGCACAAGACTTAAAGGATCCACAAGGAAAATTGGTAACTATCGTTGGAAATTTTGATAACGATCACAACATAGTTGATAATAACGGAAGCCGCCTGATTATCCAAACAAACCTAGGTGCGCCTAATAGTAAAATCGTTGAAGTTGATTTCAAAAGTCCTGTTGTAGAAAATTGGAAAGACATCGTGCCTGAAACAGAACAAGCTATGCAAAGTGTAAGTACGGCTGGCAAAAAGATGTTGATAGATTATTTAAAAGACGCCAGCACGCTGATCAAACAATTTGACTATTCTGGAAAGCTGGAGCGTGAAGTTGAGTTGCCGGGTATTGGAAGTGCCGGTGGCTTCAATGGAAAGATGGGTGACAAAGAAGTTTTTTATACGTTCACGTCATTCACTTATCCGGCTACTATTTTCAAATATGATCTAGGCTCCGGCAAATCTGAGGTGTATGAAAAGCCGAAAGTAGATTTTAATTCAGATGATTATGAAACAAAACAAGTTTTCTATGCCAGCAAAGACGGCACAAAAATTCCAATGTTCATTACGCATAAAAAGGGACTTGCCCTCGATGGAAAAAATGCAACCTTGCTGTATGCTTATGGCGGTTTTAATGTAAGTCTAACTCCTGCCTTTTCTACTTCAAGAATTGTTTGGTTAGAGAATGGTGGTGTATACGCACAACCTTGCCTCCGCGGTGGTGGTGAATACGGTGAGAAGTGGCACTTAGCAGGCACAAAAATGAACAAGCAAAACGTGTTTGACGATTTTATCGCGGCAGCCGAATACCTAATAAAAGAGAAATATACTTCATCAAACTATTTGGCTATCGAGGGTGGCTCTAACGGGGGACTTTTAGTTGGGGCGACAATGACTCAGCGTCCGGAGCTAATGAAAGTTGCTTTACCAGCAGTTGGTGTAATGGACATGCTGCGCTACAATAAATTTACTGCGGGTGCCGGTTGGGCATATGATTATGGAACAGCAGAAGATTCCAAAGAAATGTTTGAATACCTAAAAAAATATTCACCGGTTCATGCCTTCAAGCCAGGCACTGCGTATCCGGCCACGTTAGTAACAACAGCTGACCATGATGATCGCGTGGTTCCTTCACACTCCTATAAGTTTGCAGCAACTATGCAGGAAAATCATGTCAGTGATAACCCCGTATTGATTCGTGTTGAAACAAAATCTGGTCACAGCTCTTCTAATCTTTCCAAAGCAATTGAAGAAAGAGCTGATGAGTTTGCATTCACCTGGTATAATATGGGCGTTACTCCTCCAATGTTGAAGAAGGCGATGTAGTAGTTCTTTAAATAGAGAAAACCTTATTAGTTATCAATTTGAAAAAGATTGGCAACTCTTTCTATCGACATTGGCGCAAGCAGAGCCAAGCCTACTCATTCCCTAAATAAACCGTACTTTTGCGGCCTGATTGCCATAAAAGTATGTCCACACCTCATAAAGCAGGGTTTGTAAGTATTGTTGGGAAGCCCAATGTGGGCAAGTCCAGCCTTATGAATAAGCTCGTGGGCGAAAATCTCTCCATCATCACCAACAAAGCACAGACCACCCGCCACCGGATCATGGGCATGCTTAATGGTGACGACTTTCAAATTGTGTATTCTGATACTCCTGGTATTTTAGAACCCAAGTATGAGTTGCAAAAGGCCATGATGAGTTATGTTAATGTCTCGTTGGAAGATTCTGATTTGATTCTGCTTGTAGTAGAACTAGATCAGAAATATGACGAGGAAACTTTTGCGCGGCTTAAGAAAGTAAACACACCTATTTTATTATTAATAAACAAGGTTGACCTGGGCAAAGGATCAGCCGTGGAAGACAAAGTAACTTATTGGAAAACCCAGCTACCTGATACCGAAATCATAACGGTTTCAGCGAAGACAGGAGAAAATCTGGATAAGGTTTTAACGACAATTAAGCATATGTTACCCGAACATCCGGCCTACTATCCCAAGGATGAAATGACGGACAGGTCGGAACGGTTTTTTGCATCAGAAATCATTCGCGAAAAAATATTTTTGAATTACGAACAAGAGATTCCATACAGTACGGAAGTTTCTATTGAATCCTTTAAGGAAGAAGACAAGATTATTCGCATACGGGCTATACTTTTTATTGAACGAGATTCACAAAAAGGAATCCTAATTGGCAAGGCAGGAAGTTCGCTGAAGAAAGTAGGCACAGAGGCGAGGAAAGACCTGGAAACATTCTTTGGAAAGCAAGTTTTTCTTGAAACCCATGTGAAGGTGGCTGATAACTGGAGGAAAGAAAAGGATAAGTTAAAGAGGTTCGGATACATTGAGTAATGTGCCAATGATCAATGAGTCAATTAGCCAATGCTTGACTTTGCGGTAATATCATTCATAGGCTAATTGATAATTGACTAATTGATAAAGTAAGAAAATGGCAAATGTTATAGCAATAGTAGGTAGACCCAATGTGGGGAAGTCAACATTTTTTAACCGGTTGGTAGAAAAGCGTCAGGCCATCATGGATGACATGCCAGGCGTTACACGCGATCGTCATTACGGGTATGCCGAATGGACAGGTAAGTTTTTTACTATTATCGATACCGGAGGATACGTAACAGGATCGGATGATAAGTTTGAATCCCAAATACGCAAGCAAGTTGAACACGCCATCGAAGAAGCGATTGCCGTAATCTTTATGGTTGATTGTCAAACAGGACTCACGGGCTACGATCAAGAGTTTGCTAACATCATTCGCAAATCTAAAAAGCCTGTATTTGTTGCCGCCAACAAAGCTGATACGCCAAACAAATCCGCGCAAGCAAATGAGTTTTATCAGTTGGGAATGGGTGAGGTGTATCCCATCTCATCTGAGAATGGGTCAGGAACTGGCGAGCTATTAGATGAATTGGTCAAAGTATTTCCAAGTGAAGGTGTTGAAGATCCTGATGCCGGCATTCCCAAGATTACAATTCTGGGGAGACCCAACGTTGGCAAGTCGTCCTTTCTAAACGTATTACTTGGACATGAGCGAAGTATTGTGACTGATGAAGCAGGAACAACTCGTGATGCCATTCACTCTCATTATAAAATGTTTGGCAATGACTTTATACTCATTGATACAGCGGGGATCCGCAAAAGAGCTAAAGTGACAGAGGATATAGAGTTCTATTCCGTGCTTCGCTCATTAAGAGCGTTAGAAGATAGCGATGTTTGTGTGTACATCGTAGATGCCGAGCGTGGTCTGGAATCGCAAGATGTGAGTCTGATAAGCCTGGCTCAAAAGCAGGGTAAGGGTATGGTAATCATGGTGAACAAGTGGGACCTGGTTGAAAAAGACAGTAAAACTTCAGATAAATTCAAGAAGGAAATTGAAGACCGATTAAAGCCAATTGATTATCTGCCAGTAATTTTCGCCTCCGTGCTTACGAAACAGAGAATATTTCAAGTCATTGAAAAAGCAGTAGCTGTTTACCACAATAAGACAAAAAAGGTACCGACCTCACAATTAAACGATGCCATTCTTCCTGAAATAGCTCATTATCCGCCCGCTGCTACAAAGGGGAAACACATTCAAATAAAGTACATTACACAGGTCTCAGCCAAATCTCCATCGTTTGCATTCTTTTGTAATTTACCCCAGTATATACAAGAGTCTTATTCAAGATTTTTAGAGAATAAGATCCGAGCGAATTTTGACTTCGAGGGGGTACCCTTACGGTTGTTTTTTAGAAAAAAATAAAATTTTTAAACCACTTGCCTTAAAATCAGGCCATTCGTGTATCTTTGCAGAAATTTTTAAAACCTGTAAACTATGAAAAAAATTATCGCATTGTTAATGGTATGCGGTTTTGCAATTGCATTTGTTGCTTGTGGTGGTAAGACTGAAACTACTGAGAGCACAGAAGCAGCAACCGAAGCTGTTGACACAACTGCAGCACCTGCAGCTGACACTACCGCAACTGATACTACTGCAGCTCAGTAATCATCTATTGCGTGCCAATCTGAAATGATTGAAACCAAAAGGCTTTAGAAAACTAAAGCCTTTTTTTATGCCCCAACCGGCAAGAATACATACGAGTGAATCAAGACAAACTACTTTCAACACTTCAACAACACTTACCGGCACCTGCCGTAGAGTACTGCTTCAATCTTTGGATGAAGTATAAATTTGTCTTCAAATTGCGCAAAGCGAGGATCACAAAGGCTGGTGACTTTACCTTTAGATCAGGCCAAACTCCTCGAATCACAGTAAATTCTGATCTTCATCCTTACTCCTTTCTGATCACATACGTTCATGAGGTTGCGCACCTGGAAGCACATTCCTTTTTTGGCCATCGAGTGGAGGCCCATGGAGATCAATGGAAGAAAACATTTCAGCAACTAATGTTGCCTATCCTAACGGATGAGATTTTTCCTCCTACACTCTTGGTAGTTTTGAAACGGCATATGCTACAACCAAAAGCATCTTCCTTTTCCGATTCAGAGTTGACAGCTGCACTTCGGTCGTTTGATGTAAATAAGAACTCCATTATCCTGTTGTCACAGATTCCTGAAGGGAGTGTTTTTGGTTTACATGGCAGATGGTTTAAGAAAGGGAGGTTGAAGCGAACCCGAGTGATGTGCCGCGAAGTAAATACGAAACGTGATTATCTTGTGCCACTTGATGCGCCAGTCAGCCGTGCACAGTTGTCATTAAGTATGTGAATTGGTAATTGGTTAAAAGTAATCGATGCCCCTACTGATTACCCATAACTGATTACTAGTTAGTTCAATCTTCGTTGAATCAACTGATCAACTGCTTCACAAAATTTGGCAGGATGCAAAGTCCTCCACTGATCAATCTGAAGAGTTCCACCCATATTCACATATTGATCGATCCGGTACTTTCGAAGTTCTTGTTGGATGAATTCAGGAAAACATACTGCTGCAATCCACCCACCTCCATCCTCTACTTCTTCAAACCACTCTTCGTAGTACAACTCATCAGATCCATGAAAATTAAAAACGTTCTCCCCAATCAATATGAACTTGCGGATGCCCTCATGCATAAGCATTTCCAGAAAATCCCGCTTCAAGGTCATGATGTCGTTGTTAATGGTATCATTCCACTCGCCAATGAATTCAAGAACTACATACCCATCAGCATAATCCGCGTAAAGGGTTTTAATATAGAGCGTTTCGGATCCAAATGAATCCCAAGCAGGGTCGATGTAGTATCCGTAAATGGTTTCGGTGTAGAGATCGTAGTTATATTCCTTACCGAAGAATGGTGATTGACTATCCTCCGAAGAATCATAATACTTAAGCCAATTCCCATAAGGCTCGACCTGATGCATGTCTACTTTCTGCTGTCAACAGCTTTCCGTACGCTACCAAATTGTTTGAGCAATTGGTCTGCTTCTCCTTCCGAAACATTCAATTCCTCCATGATCATCCTAACACCACGGCCAACAAGTTTGATGTTAGTCAATTGCATATCCACCATCTTATTTCCTTTCACCCTTCCTAACTTGATCATGGCAGTAGTGGATATCATATTCAAAACAAGCTTTTGGGCAGTGCCTGATTTCATTCGAGTGCTCCCGGTAACAAACTCAGGCCCAACCACCACTTCGATCGGGTAATCTACATTTTTGGCCAGCACACTTCCTTCATTACAAGTAATACAGCCTGTAATAATACCGTGGGAGCGCGCTTGCTTAACTCCTCCAATCACATAAGGTGTCCTTCCAGAAGCAGCAATGCCAATCAATACATCATTTTGATTGATCATGTGTTCTTCTAAATCTTTCCACGCCTGCTCGGAATCATCTTCCGCATGTTCAACTGCTTTGCGAATGGCTTTGTCGCCACCGGCAATCAAACCAATTACCTTTCCTTGTGGCATCCCATAGGTAGGAGGAATTTCAGAAGCATCTAATACTCCAAGTCGACCGCTGGTGCCGGCTCCAATATAAAACAGGCGACCTCCGTTTTGCATGCGCTCAACAATGGCTTCGACTAATGATTCAATTCTTGGGATTACCTTTTCAACAGCAAGAGGAACAGCTTTATCTTCTCGATTAATATTCGAGAGCAAATCATGAATACTCATCTGTTCAAGATGATTGTAGTGCGATGATGATTCGGTTGTTGTCAATGGCTATTTTGTCTAGGCTATTTAGAGAAAGGTCATCTCGAAGGAAATGGCCTCTCCTTTAGCTACTTCAAATCTTTCTTATGATATAACGCTAAACCGGCAATCGGTCCTTCCAAAATATTTTTTACGGTAATGCCTTTATCGTTGGCCACTTGTCGTAAGATATCGCTGAAATAAAAACTAACTGAACCGGTGAAATGCACTTTGTAATTTTTGTAGCCTTCATATCGCATCACCACCTCTTCATAGAAATCAGAAAAACAATCGTAGATAAGTTTATAGCAATACGGCTCCTTCAAATGCTGGAAAATAAATTTGGTAAAACCCGCCAGAAATGCACTTGGCCTTTCCTGCTGATAAACTTTCTCTAAAAATTCTTCCCGTGTCATCGGAAAGCGTGCATGGAATTGCTTCGCTAATTCCTCTGGCATCCTCTTTCGCAAATAGTCAAATACTATTCTCTTTCCGATATAAGTGCCCGATCCTTCATCGGCCAATATCCAGCCCAGGTTAGCGACCATACCCGTTATTTTTTCGCCATCATAAAAACACGAGTTGGAGCCTGTGCCAAGTATGCAGGCGATACCTGGCTCATTTCCACATAATGCGCGCGCAGCGGCCAATAAGTCCCACTCTATTTCAATCTGTGCAGTTGGAAAAAACTCTTTGAACGCATTCTTGATAACCGCTTGATTTTTTTCGGATGAAACTCCGGAGCCATAATAAAAAATCTTATCAACTTCTCCTTTTACCTGTGGCACAAGAAACTCTGCCACATTCTTCTTTAGGTCTTCAATCGGCTGATAATATGGATTAAAGCCTGGGCAGTTAGCCTGACCAATGCTACCATCTGCATGTAAAATACGCCAGTCAATTTTTGAACCTCCGCTGTCTGCAATTATAATCATGCTGCTACGATGCCTTAATAGAAGTACGATTTACAATTTTTTTTACTAAGCAGGAAATTCAAATTAAAATCTTGACCTGTCCAATACTCATATTGGTTCACATTCTTTCACAAGCGCCATTTCGAAACCTTATTTGTCCTGCGTCCATTCATTTACAAGGTTGGATGACCAGTGGAATTTATTCTCGTTTTCCTATTATCTTTCCAAGATAAAGCTATCCCTAAACCAAATGAAATTAACTTCTTCACTTTTATGTCTTGTGACGGTTTTATTATTCAACTGCACAGAAAAGAAATCTATCGAAAAATTGAGCGATGAAGAGCTTCGTTCTTACGCAAATGAATTAGCTCATAAATTTATAATTGCCGATGGCCATGTTGATTTTCCCGAAAGGCTTAAGGAAAAGAAAATTGTACTAACAGAAGAAACAAAATCAATAGTCATCTCTGACCCCGGAGGTGAATTTGATTATGAGCGAGCCAAAAAAGGAGGCCATACCGCTCCCTTTATGTCTATTTATATTCCAGCTGGCTATCAGAAGCAAAAGGATATGGGGAAAGCGTTTGCTGATTCGTTGATTAATAATGTATTGGCCATGCCAATATTATTTCCTGACAAATTTAGTTTAGCAAATACTCCCTCCGAAGCGGAAGCCAACTTTAAATCAGGGAAAATTTCGTTGCCTATGGGAATGGAGAATGGAGCTCCCATTGGAAATGATTTGAAGAATATTCAATATTTCTTTGATCGTGGCATACGATACATCACGTTAACTCATACTAAAGACAATCAGATTTGTGACTCGTCTGGGGATACCACGGATACCTGGAACGGGCTTAGTCCCTATGGAGTAAACGTGATCACAGAAATGAATCGCGTTGGGATAATGGTGGACATTTCGCATGTGGATGACAGTACATTTTATCAGGTAATGAAGCTTACCAAGGTTCCCTGCATCGCGTCTCATTCTTCCTGCCGTGCCTTCTCGCCTACAGTTAAGCGCAATATGACAGATGATATGATTAAAAAGCTGGGAGAAAACGGAGGCGTGATGATGATAAACTTTTACAATCCTTTTTTGGATTCTGCTGTAGTGAACCAGAATAAAATCAATCGCAAAAAGTTAATTGCACTGTTAGCCGAAAAAGGATTAAACATTACGGATAACCTTGCCAAACCTGTTATCGCGCAGTTCAAAAAAGACAACCCATCGTTAAGGTCAGATATTGAAATGGTGGCTAACCACATTGATCACGTAGTAAAGATTGCAGGCATTGATCATGTTGGTATTGGCTCCGACTTTGATGGTGTTGAAGGTGAAGTACCAACAGGTCTTGAAGATGCTTCTGCCTTTCCAAATTTGATGTATGTCCTGTTGAAACGGGGTTACTCCGAAAGTGAGATCGAAAAGATATGCTACCTCAACACCTGGAGAGTTTGGAATAAAGTTATTGAGGTGGCAAAATTGAAATAGGGTCCAAGAAGATCAACTTCATTTGAGTTGATCTCTACCAGAAAACGATTTCACTTGTATCAAGGGATTAGTGACTCTCTAAGGCAAAAAAATTCTCGAATAAAAATATCCACTTACCCTATTAATCCTGAAAACCTGATTATTTTTGCCCGATTTATCTATACCCTTCTACTATGCCAAGAGATCGCAGCATTCGTTCAATACTTATTATCGGAAGTGGCCCAATCATTATTGGTCAAGCCTGCGAATTTGATTATGCTGGCTCCCAAGCTTCCCGATCACTGCGCGAAGAGGGCATTGAGGTAATTCTAATCAACTCCAACCCGGCCACTATCATGACAGATAAGGTGACGGCAGATCACGTTTATCTCAAACCGTTAGAGAAGAAATATATCCGCGAAATTTTAGAAAAACATCATATTGACGCTGTATTACCAACCATGGGTGGCCAAACAGCATTAAATCTCTGTATTGACTGCGAAAAAGCTGGCATCTGGGAGCATTATGGAGTCAAAATTATTGGTGTCGATATCAAAGCGATTGAGACGACAGAAGATCGTGAAAAGTTTCGCTTGAAAATGCTGGAGTTGAATATTGGCGTTTGTAAGGGATCAACTGCCACTTCCTTTTTGCAAGGGAAGGAAATTGCCCAGGAAATCGGATTTCCATTGGTGATCAGGCCATCGTATACGTTGGGTGGTACCGGAGGCGGATTTGTAGAAAAGGCAGATGAATTTGATGAAGCTTTGAACCGTGGCCTCCATGCATCACCGATCCACGAGGTGTTGGTAGAGAAAAGCATTAAAGGATGGAAAGAATATGAGTTGGAATTATTGCGCGATGGGGTTGGAAACGTAATCATTGTCTGTTCCATTGAGAACTTTGACCCCATGGGTATTCATACAGGTGATTCCATCACGGTTGCACCTGCCATGACCTTATCCGATACCGTATACCAAAAAATGCGTGATATGGCCATCAAGATTATGAACGGTATTGGCAAATTTGCAGGGGGATGCAACGTTCAATTCTCAGTTGATCCTGACACGGATGATATCATTGCCATTGAAGTTAATCCTCGTGTATCGCGTTCTTCAGCACTTGCCTCCAAAGCAACAGGATATCCTATCGCCAAAGTAGCGGCCAAACTTGCCATCGGCTACAATCTTGATGAATTAAAAAACTCAATCACGGGAACCACCACTGCCTATTTCGAACCTGCTCTTGATTATGTAATTGTCAAAATCCCACGCTGGAATTTTGATAAGTTTCATGGTGCCGATCGAAGACTTGGACTTCAAATGAAGTCGGTAGGCGAAGTAATGGGTATAGGAAGAAATTTTCAAGAAGCGTTGCAAAAAGCTTGTCAATCTCTTGAGATCAGAAGGAATGGCCTTGGTGCGGACGGTAAAGAATTGACAAAGCAAGCGGACTTACTCTATAGCCTAGAGCATCCGAGCTGGAATAGATTATTCCACATCTACGATGCTATGAAGTTGGGCATTTCCATGAAGACGATTCAGAACCTAACTAAAATTGACAAATGGTTTTTGGAGCAGATTTGGAATTTGATTGAAACCGAGAAGGAGATTGAAAAATACGATCTTGATACTCTTCCGAAGGAATTGATGCGTATAGCCAAAGAAAAAGGCTATGCCGATCGGCAGATAGCTCATCTATTAGATTGCAAAGAAAGCGAAGTCCATTTAAAGCGCAGAGAAATGGGTATCAATCGCGTCTATAAAATGGTGGATACTTGCGCAGCAGAATTTGAAGCTAAGACGGCCTATTATTACTCTACTTTTGATACGGAAAACGAATCCATTTCTTCTACTAAAAAGAAAGTGATTGTACTTGGCTCTGGTCCAAACAGAATAGGTCAGGGAATCGAATTTGATTACTCATGTGTTCATGGAATTCTTGCGGCTAAAGAATGCGGTTATGAAGCCATCATGATTAATTGTAACCCCGAAACTGTTTCAACCGATTTTGATATTGCCGATAAATTATATTTTGAACCTGTTTTCTGGGAGCATCTATGGGACATCATTCAACATGAAAAACCCGAAGGTGTAATTGTTCAATTAGGCGGCCAGACGGCATTGAAGCTTGCTGAAAAACTTCAAAAATATGGAGTGAAAATATTGGGCACTTCGTATGAAGCGCTTGACCTTGCTGAAGACAGAGGAAGCTTTTCCAGCCTGCTAAAGGAAATGGGAATTCCTTATCCGGAATTTGGCGTAGCCACAGATGCTGATGAGGCGCTCGAGGTCTCAAAGACTATCGGATTCCCTCTACTGGTTCGGCCATCCTATGTGTTGGGTGGTCAAAGCATGAAGATTGTGATTAATGAAAAAGAACTGGAAGATCACATACTCGATATTTGGAAACACCTTCCCGAGAACAAGGTCTTACTGGACAATTTTCTGGATGGCGCAATAGAAGCAGAAGCAGATGCAATCTGCGATGGAGAAGATGTTTACATCATTGGTGTGATGCAACATATTGAGCCTGCCGGTATCCACTCTGGCGATTCATATGCCGTGCTTCCTCCCTACAATTTAGGCGATCTTGTGATGAAGCAAATTGAAAGCTACACCAAGAGAATTGCGATAGCCCTTAAGACAGTTGGCTTGATCAATATTCAGTTTGCGATCAAACATGATAAGGTATATATAATTGAAGCAAATCCCCGGGCTTCACGTACTGTTCCTTTCATATGCAAAGCGTATGATGAGGCCTATGTAAATGCGGCCACCAAGGTAATGCTGGGAGAAAAGAAGGTAAAGGATTTCAATTTCAACCCAAAGAAACACGGGTACGCTATTAAGGTACCGGTGTTCTCTTTCAGCAAATTTCCTGAGGTAAATAAAGAGCTCGGTCCAGAAATGAAATCAACAGGAGAAGCCATCTACTTTATTGATGACTTGATGGATGATTACTTTATGAATATATACGCTGAGCGAAATTTGTATCTCAGTCGATAGGATAAATTGCCACAGATTCACTGATTAGCCTATGAAATATTCTGAAAAAGAATATCCCCCGCAAAAGGAAAGCTATCAGATCATTGGAATTTGCATGGAGGTTCATCGTATTTTGGGAAAAGGATTGCTAGAAATAGTTTATAAAGATGCTATTGAGTATGAATTCAAAAACAAAGGAATTCCTTTTGAGCGCGAGAAGAAATACGAAGTTGAATACAAGGGGATTACTCTACCGCATTACTTCTTCGCAGATTTCGTTGTGTTTGATGAAATAATTTTAGAAATCAAATCCCAGAAAGGCATTATAGATGAACATTATAGCTGGGTAATAAATTATTTGGCTATTTCTAAATGTTCTTTAGGTTTAATTATCAATTTTGGAGAAAATTCTCTTGCCACAAAGAGAGTTATTCTATAATCTGTGAATCTGTGGCAACTTTAAACGTTCTTTGATTTATGTTGAACAGACGCACACTTAGAATCAAAATCATGCAAACTTTGTTTGCGTTCGAACAATGTAAACAAGCGAATCACCTTCTCTCTCAGGATTATATTGATGATCACTTCCAACCTGACCTCAATTCAATGGAAGTTCAGGACAAAGAGTTAATTGCTAGTCAGCGCAAGGCAACCCGTCAGCTTTTCGAAAAGAAATTTAAGAAGCCAGAGACATTAGACGCGGAACTAATAATCAACAAAAAAGCAGACGAGGCTCTGGCGCTTTACAACAAAAATGTTAAAAGGGACTATAACTACCTTCAGAAAAACATGCTGTTGGAAGTGGAAGCCCTCAACAACCTCTATCACTCTGTACTTGGTTTACTCATTGCCTTTAGTGAAGTGGCCGAAAGTGATAAGAAAGTCAATCATAAAAATTTCAGTAATAATGCCTGGATCAAAGCGCTCGCAAATAATGCTGAGTTAAAAAAAGAACTTCTAAAAGGAGGGAGTTGGAACGAGAGCATGGAGAAAGTTCGTGGTTGGTTTAAAGATGTGATCAAATCAGATGTCTTGTTTCAAAAATTCAACGAAGAAAAAACTCCTGATATTGAGTCACAAAAGGCTATTATAAAACATATTGTCAGGAAACTGATTTTAAGTAAAAGTCCTATTCATGATCAATATGAAGAAGATGTGATGCGGTGGGCAGAGGATAAAGATATTTTAAAAAGCCTGGTAGATAAAACCATCAAATCTTTTGATCAAACCACCGGAAAAATAGAGCTCCAAAAATTGACACTGGATTGGGAGGACGACAAGGATTTTATACAGCGATTGTTCGAGGCTTCCGTTCAACTCGATCCCGAACATAAACAGCTAATTGCAAAAAACACACGTAATTGGGAGGTGGATCGATTGCCTTTGACCGACTTGATTATCATTGAGATGGCCATGGCAGAACTTATTACCTTCCCCGGCATTCCTGTTAAAGTGAGTATAAACGAGTACATCGAACTCGCGAAAGAATACAGTACCCCAAAAAGCCGACAGTTTATCAATGGCATTTTGGATGTTCTTTCCAAGGAACTAAAATCATCAGGAGCATTGAAGAAAAGTGGACGCGGCCTCATCGATAATAAGTAGTTTTGCCGTCCGCAACCGTCTACTTATCTTTGTGATCCTGATAAAAAAATAACCCGACCTATGAGTAAAAAAGGAAATACACTAATCGCTTTTTTGGCTGGTGCTGCCGCTGGTGCAATCCTGGGTATCTTGTATGCTCCCGACAAGGGCTCTAATACGCGTGAAAAGCTCTCTTTCAAGTTGGATAAATACAAAAAAACCCTTGAGGATTTTGTGAATGACTTAGTGTCTGGCAAAGAGACACCACTTACTACTCAGGCCAAATCACAAGGTAACAAAGTGGCTTCTGAGGCTAAAAATAAAGCAGAGCGTCTGCTTGAGGATGTTGATGAATTATTAGCTCAGATTCGCGGTTCTAAGAATAGTTAAAGAATTGTTAATCGACCGAAGGGTATTGATTTTTGAACGCTCGGATCATAATTTTGAAAATTACCATATCTATATAAAAAGACAGAAAACGTGATGAATATGAAAAATGTAATTCGCTTAACAATGATTTTTGCTCTTGTCGCTGTTCTTACAAGCTGCAGAGACAAAGCCGCAGAGAAAAGGATAGCCGAACTTGAGAGTCGTTTGTCCCAGATTGAAGGAAACAAAACCACTTCAACACCAACAACTTCTCCGGTAGCAGAAACTACTCCAGTTGCTGATGAGAAACCAGAAGGACCGTTACCAATTCTGGAATTTGAAAAAGTTGACCACGATTTTGGAACTGTGAAAGAGGGTCAGAAAGTGAGCTACACGTACAAATTCAAAAATACTGGCGTGGCTCCTTTAATTATTCAAAACGCGCAACCATCATGTGGATGTACAGTACCCGAATGGTCAAAAGAACCAATTCCAGTAGGCGGTAGTGGCTTTGTAAAAGCTGAGTTTGACACGAACGGAAAAACCAACATTCAAAACAAGACTATCACGGTAACTTCTAATACCTGGCCCAAAACCACTACCCTTCGTTTCAAGGCAATGGTTACACCAAAACCAGATGGTGCAAACGGACCTGTGCAGTAGATCAACCCATAAGTTAATATTCGATTAACATCCCAAGCCATGGCGGTTTGGGATGTTTCTTTTTATAGGATAACTTGCTGTCCTAAAAATTAAATTATGCAACCAATTTTAGCACAAGCGAACGGGATGGCTTCCCTAATTCAGTATTTGCCGTTGATCGGTGTAGTGGTGGTGTTCTATTTTTTCATGATTCGCCCCCAACAAAAAAAGGCAAAAGACCAAAAGAAATTTACCGAAGAAATAAAGAAAGGTGATTATGTAATCACAATAGGTGGGATGCATGGCCGCGTGGCAGAAATGGAAGGTGATACTTTTATTCTTGAAGTAGAACGCGGAGGCCGAATCAAATTTTCTAAGTCAGCTATTTCAATGGAATCGACCAAGGCAGCAGCAGGAAAGAGTTGATTAAGAAGCTTAAAATAGTTGACATCTTTTTAATCGCAAGATGTCAACTATTTTGTTTTACAAAATTAATGCCCTGTAATTCAAGTCATGAGTATACTTAGGGTTATCAGTAATCTCTTTCGATTTAACCGCACCAACTGGAAAGCGGTGGCCTTATGCTTTTTCACAGCCCTTATTTTTTGGTTGTTCACTTCATTAAATAAAGATCACACAAGCAACATCACCTTCCCCTTACAATTTGAGTTTGATAATGAGCGGTTTGTAGCCGTTAAGTTACCTGAACAAGTAAAGATTAATGTGAGCGGAAATGGATGGGAATTACTTCGCAAAAGCTTTGGAGTAAGATTACCAGTGCTAATTATCCCATTGGATAAGCCAACTGATGTAGAAAAAATTCCAGGAAGTTTTTTACTACCCTTAGTTGCAGGTCAAATTGGGTCCCTGAAAACAAATTATGTGGTAGGCGATACCCTTGACTTGCAAATTGATGTCAAAGACTCACACAAATTCAGAATAGTAGCAGAACTTGGTGATGTATCATTCAAAAAGGGCTTCGGAAGGATAAGCCACGTGGTTATTCTCCCGGACTCGGTTGAGATTGAGGGGCCGAAAAGTATACTTCACAATCTCCCTGATTCGATAGTTATACCCATATCTTCAAGTAAACTAGATGAGCATTTCAAAGAAGAGCTGGAAGTAATTATTCCAAATGGTGAATTGACAAAGCGCAATCCGCCTGTTGTTGAGGTTCGGTTTGAAGTAGGTGAAGTCGAAGAATTAACTTGGAAACTTAAGATCAGCTATACAAATAAACCAGCCTCAGTAATAGTTGAAAAAACTCAAGACAGTGTCAATTGCAGGATTATGGTACCCAAAACACTTGGAAAAAGTATACTTGCCGAAGACCAAGGGCGAGCCCTTGTTGATTTATCAGGAATGGCCAAGGGTGAATCCGTCATTCTACCAAAGCCCGAAGGCCTTTCAGAAATCGTTCAGGTTTTGCAGATTGATTCCGTTCGGGTAAAATTATTTTAATTAATCGCTTTGGAAAATCAACGAAGTCATAAGACTCGTGTCTTGTTTCGATCAAGAAAAGCTTGAACAACACTCTACTGTTAATTAGTTGTTAAATATTTTCTCTTCAGAAGGAATGGTCGAAAAAAGCTAAGGATTGGTCGAAAGGAGATTCTAAGAGGTGACTAATAAATATTCCTTTACGTTATTGAAAAAGCCAAATGGCAGAAAACATAAATCAAACCAATCATGAAATCCTTTAAATTCCTGCTAACAATAGTTGTTATAGTGACTGCGATGTCATTTACCACAAAAGATGTGGTGTATACGATTGATATGGAAAAGAGTAAGCTTACGTGGATCGGGAAAAAAGTAACCGGTCAACATACGGGCGGGATTAACCTTGCAGAAGGTAATCTGAATGTGAATTCCAACAAAGTGACGGGTGGTTCATTTTCAATAGACATGACTTCTATCACAGATATTGATAAGAACGAGAGGCTGGTTAGTCACTTAAAATCTGATGACTTCTTTTCTACAGAAAAGAACCCAAAAGCAACTTTTGTAATTACCGCTATCACCGGGAATAAGGATCAATACACGGTAAAAGGAAATCTTTCCATAAAAGGAATCACCAACGAAGTGGAGTTTCCTGCTACCATTCAAATGGGTGACAATAAAATTACCGCAAAGGCAAAAATTGTAGTTGATCGAACTAAGTTTGACATTAAATTCCGGTCAGGAAATTTTTTCGAAAACCTTGGAGACAAGGTAATTGAAGATAATTTCGAGTTGAATGTGGAATTAGTCGCCATTCAAGGTGTTTAATTTCGAAATCAAGTCTTTTGAAGAAGCCAATACAAATAGGAATAACTGGGGGAATCGGATCGGGCAAAAGTCTGGTTTGTAAAATATTTAAAACCCTAGGCGTTCCTGTTTATGACGCAGATAGCCATGCGAAAATTTTAATGACCACTGACGGAATACTAGTGGATCAAATCAAAAAAGAATTCGGATCATTGTGCTACGATGAGAAAGGTAATCTCAATAGGAAATTATTAAGTGAGATCGTCTTTCGTGAAGAGGCCAAACTTCAAAAATTGAATTCGCTCGTTCACCCTAGAGTTGCTTTTAATTATGATAATTGGCTGGCTAGAAATACCGACCAACGTTATATTTTAAAAGAGGCAGCTCTTCTATTTGAAGTTGGGTCATTTAGATTGCTTGATAAAATTATTGTGGTATCCGCCCCTGAAAAAATGCGCATATCAAGGGTTTTGAAAAGAGACCCACAACGCACAGAAGAAGAAGTGATAAGGATCACCCGAAATCAACTGGAGGAAGAAGAAAAACTTAAAAGAGCTGATTTCATCATTCAAAATAATGAAACCGAATTGGTCGTTCCTCAAGTTTTGAAATTACATGAGCTGTTCAACTCGCTGAATTAATATACTGTTTTCACCGTCATACTATTCACCTCGATTACTAAATGAAAAAAACCCTTATCACTATTGCCGTAGTTATTGTGATTCTTTTTCTTGTTGCTTTGCCAAAACTTAAACTTTTTGATAAAAAAGAAACAGCAACTATACCAGGTGGACAACGCGGTGGAAAGCTTTCTGTAGAGGCCCTGGTCATTACCTCTGCAAAACTAGATAACAAGCTTACCGTTACTGGTTCCGTGCTACCAAATGAATCGCTTGAATTGAAAAGCGAAATCTCTGGGAAGATTACTTCCATCAAGTTTAAAGAAGGAAATAAAGTAACCAAAGGGGAATTACTTCTTCAGATCAATGATGATGAGATTTCAGCGCAATTGGATAAGCAACGCTACAACCGAAAATTAAATCAGGACAATGAATTCCGCCAACGAAAGTTGGTAGAGAAAGACGCTATCAGTCAGGAAGAATATGACAACGCGCTCAACCGATTAAATACAACGGTGGCCGATATTCGATTACTTGAAGCGCAACTATCCAAGACGCGCATCAAAGCACCATTTGATGGCGTGATTGGATTGCGCTATGTTAGTGAAGGGGCCTATCTTTCACCCAGTGCCATCATTGCCACTCTCTACAATATTTCTCCAGCCAAAATAGAGTTTGCTATTCCAGGCCGTTATAGTACTCAGGTCGCACAAGGGAAAAAGATTTTTTTTACCATAGAGAATGACCTTACTACACATGAAGGCGAAGTTTATGCAATAGAACCTCGGATTGATCCTGCCACTCGGACCCTGAAAATAAGAGCTCTTGCAGATAATGAAAAAGGGATTTTGCTGCCTGGTCAGTTTGTGAAGGTAGAATTGGTACTTGAGTCGATGGCTGATGCCATATTGGTGCCAACAGAAGCTGTTATCCCTGAGCAAAACGGTAAGATGGTTTTTATTCTAGAGGGAGGTAAAGCAAAGGGCGTAAAAATTGAAACGGGAATAAGAACTGACAATTCCTTACAAGTTTTATCAGGATTAAAACCTGGAGATACATTATTAACAACTGGTATACTTCAGCTTCGCCCAGGAATTGAAGTTCAAATAGTTAAACAGAAATAAGATGGCAAGCCTTTCCACCATTAGTATCAAAAGGCCAGTGTTGGCGATTGTTATGTCGCTAGCCATTATCTTGTTTGGAGGTATCGGATTTTCCTTCTTAGGTGTTCGTGAATTCCCAAGTGTTGATCCACCTGTCGTCAATGTGTCTACTGCCTATGTAGGAGCAAACTCGGATGTGATTGAATCGCAAATCACAGAGCCATTAGAAGAAGCAGTTAATGGGGTTCAGGGTATTCGAACTATTACTTCTGTGAGCCGCGAAGGAAGAAGCAGCATCACCGTTGAGTTTGAATTAGGAGTTGATATTGAGGCCGCGGCTAACGATGTGCGTGATAAGGTATCTGGCGCTTTGAATCGTCTTCCACAAGATGTAGACCCACCAAGGGTCGAAAAGGCAGATGCAGACTCCAGTCCTATTATTTTTCTTGCCCTAACCAGTGACAAGCGTGACCTATTGGAAATATCAAAAATAGCCGAATTAAGTTTTAAAGAACGCATCCAAACAATCCCTGGAATCAGTTCCGTTTTTATTTGGGGTCAACGAAGGTATTCAATGAGATTGTGGATGGACCCCATCAAATTAGCCTCGCTAAAATTGGCTCCTTCAGATGTTCTACAGGCCCTTAATAGAGAAAACGTTGAATTACCTACAGGCCGTGTAGAAGGGCAAAATACAGAACTTACCGTACGCACAATGGGTCGCCTAATCACTGAAGATGATTTCAATAATCTAATCATTAAAGAAGATGGTGACAATGTTGTAAGGTTCAACGATGTTGGATATGCAAAACTAGGTGCTGAAAATGACCGCACTATTTTTCGCACCAATGGCAAACCTGGTTGTGGAATTGGAATAGTTGCTCAACCTGGTGCCAACAACATTGATATATCAGATCGTTTGTACAAAAAGTTAGAGCAGATTAAAAGAGACCTTCCTGAAGACGTGACTTTCACAATGGGCTTTGACTCCACACAATATATTCGGGCATCCATTGCAGAAGTAGAGGAGACAATCATCATTGCTTTTTGCCTCGTCCTTGCAGTTATCTTTCTATTCTTACGCGATTGGCGCACAACGCTTATACCTGTGGCAACCATTCCGATCTCTTTGATCGGGTCTTTTTTTGTCATGTACCTACTTGGCTTCACCATAAATGTTCTCACCCTATTGGCAATTGTGTTGGCGATCGGTCTGGTTGTAGATGATGCCATTGTAGTTCTTGAAAATATTTACGTAAAAATTGAGGAAGGTGAAGAACCAGAAGAAGCCGCACGTAAAGGCGCGACTGAAATATATTTCGCAGTTATCTCAACAACCGTTTCTGTTGTTGCTGTGTTTCTCCCTGTTATTTTCTTGCAAGGTTTGACTGGTCGTCTATTCAGAGAGTTTGGTTTAGTGGTAGCCAGTTCTGTGGCTATCTCCGCCTTTGTATCCTTAACGCTTACCCCGATGATGAGTGCTAAGATTTTAAAGCGCAGAGCAGTTCAACCATGGCTTTACCGGAAAACGGAACCCTTCTTTACAGGCCTGACCAGCGGTTATGCTGCTGCATTGGGTGTTTTCATGAAAAGAAGATGGTTAGCGTTTATCATTATTGCAGTCTCAGGTTTCTTGATCTATTTTTTAGGTACAACCCTACCTGCAGAACTTGCTCCATTAGAAGATCGAGGAGAATTCCGTTTGCAGTTGCAAGCTCAGGAGGGGGCAACCTTTGAATATATGGATAAATACGTGATGGAGCTTACCGATTTTGTTAATGAAGAGGTACCAGAACGGACGGGGATTGTTGCCGTTACTGCTCCGGGTTTTGGTGGGGCTGGTGCGGTTAACTCCGGGTTTGTAAGAGCTATTCTTAAACCAGCTGATGAGCGCGATCGCACACAACAACAGATTGTAGATGACATTACAAAAAAAGTTAAGAAGTTCAGTGGTGTCAGATCATTCGTTACTCAGGCTCCGACTATTGGCGATAGAAGAGGTGGGTTTCCTGTACAGTTTGTCATTCAGGCAACCGACATTGAGAAGCTTAGAATGGTCCTTCCTGCATTTATGGCCAAAGCAAATGAAAGCCCACAATTTTCATTTGTTGATCTTGATTTAAAATTTAATAAGCCGGAAATAAATATTAGCATCAACCGGGAGAAGGCCCGTAACCTTGGGGTCAACGTATTCGATATTGCACAAACCCTTCAACTGGGATTAAGTGGTACACGGTTTGGTAATTACATCATGGAAGGGAAACAATATCAGATCATTGGTCAAGTTGAGCGAGGTGACCGCAACGAACCCTTAGATTTAAAAACACTGTATGTTAAAAATAGGAAAGGGGAGTTAATTCAATTGGATAACTTAGTAACGTTTGAAGAGTTAAGTAGCCCTCCTCAGCTTTTTCGCTTCAATCGTTACTCATCTGCAAAAGTGAACGCACAACTTGCTAATGGAGTGGCATTAGGCGATGGCATCAAAGAAATGGAACGCATTGCAGATGAAGTGTTAGATGAGACCTACACTACTAGTCTGGATGGCGCCTCTCGCGAATTCTCTGAAAGTTCTTCAAGTGTGCTCGTTGCATTCTTGATTGCGCTAGCTATTATTTATTTGATTTTGGCTGGCCAATTTGAAAGCTTCAAAGATCCACTGATCATCATGTTTACTGTACCACTTGCATTGGCAGGCGCGCTAATTTCACTTTGGTATTTCAATCAGACATTAAACATCTTTAGTCAGATCGGCATTATCATGTTGATAGGATTGGTTACAAAAAACGGAATCCTTATTGTGGAGTTTGCAAATCAGCGCAAAGAGCAAGGCAAGCAAGTTCTCGAGGCGGTTATCGAAGCTGCTGAATCGAGATTTCGGCCAATTTTAATGACTAGTCTTTGTACTATTTTGGGAATTTTACCAATAGCATTGGCATTAGGTGCTGGTTCCGAAAGTCGGGTATCAATGGGGATCGCAGTGATTGGTGGTTTATTGTTTGCAACTGTCCTTACTTTGTTTGTGATCCCTGCCATCTATTCATACGTCAGCAGCAAACATGTTCATACTAAGTAATCTCTTCATGTTCAATAATAATAGGCAAAGGCCCGCAGGCTGCAAGCTTGTATCGGAAAATAAACAACTCAACAATAAATGCTTGACTCTCGAAGCTTGGAGTTTAAAGTTCCTTTTTTTGTTAGCTACACTTCTATTCAATGTAGTTGCCTCTTCCGCACAAGATACCCTTAGTCTGGCCAGGGCCATTCAAATTGGATTGGATAATAATTTTAATGTTCAAATCGGAAAGCTGAATGTAGACATTGCAAAAAACAACAACTCTTGGGGGCAGGCCGGTCGGCTTCCTACGATTAACTTAATTGGTGGCCAACCCAACAGCATTGTTCAGCGAAAACCCGCCAACCCTTTTGCAGTTGCAGGTAGAAATATCTCTGATAACGTTAATGGCCAACTAGATGCACAGTTCACTTTATTTGACGGATTTTCAGTTAAGCTATCCAAGCAAAGATTGGAGCAACTAGAGAGCCTTAGCAATGGTAACTCAACATTTATTATGGAGAATGCCGTTCAGGCAATCATTCTTGGATATTATGAGGTGCTATTACGGAGAGAGCAATTACAGGTTCTTATCAAAAACAAAGCTTTTTCCAAGGAGCGTTATGATTACGTTAAGTTAAGAAAGAACCTAGGAAGCGCTATTACATTTGACGTTCTGCAGGAGCAGAATAATTACCTGACTGATTCAGCAACTGTCCTCCAGCAAGAAATACAATTGAAAAATTCTGTACGCAATCTTAACTTGTTGCTTAACGAAAATATTAATAAGACCTATCAACTCACGGACATTCTTCCAAGCGAAACCGAGTCTTACCGATATGAAGATTTGCGTGACAAAATGGTAAGCTCGAACACCAACTTGCGCAATCAATTCATCACGCAAGAACTCTTCCGCAACGCAACCAACATTGCTCAATCAAATTATTCGCCAACTCTATTGCTAAATGTGGGTGCCAATGGAAGTCTGGATAGACTTAACGCAAACTTTAGGACAGCAACTGGGAATACGATTGAAAACACAGTGGGTTACGTTAATCGAGATAATAACCAGCCTGTTTACAATACAGTAAACGAAGTCGCTTTGCAGCCTTTAACTCAAACTGGTAATTCCTATGGCGCATACGCCAACTTTAGTCTAAGATTTACTCTTTTTAACGGTGGCCAAATTAGAAGAGCTGTAGAAAACGCACAGATACAGGAGAAGATAACGCAGTTAAGCACAGACCAGTTAAAGCTCTCCTTGGAAAACGACCTGCTTGCAAGTTATGATTTATATAACCTTCGGAAGCAATTAGTTCAAATCACCCAAGTCAAATTACAAGCGGCTGAGCTCAATCTTACTTTGGCGAACGAACGCTATAAAAATGGAGCCCTAAGTGCAATTGACTTACGCATTGTTCAGGAGAATTTTCAATCCTCAGCGTTGGAGAATTTTCTTGCTCTTTATTCAGCGATTTCCAGCAAGGTAGATCTTATCCGTATTACGGGCGGTCTTGTTGACAAAAAATAAATCAGAAGAAGATAGAGAACACAAGTATTACCCTTCTGAAGGCTCAACTACTCCTTGTAACTTCATTATCCAAAAATTATTGAATCCCTCTCCCACTTGAATACTTAGCATTCCATTAGCAAGCATTTCAAGAATGGCCAGGAAATTAAAAATTAATGAAATCCGGGTTGGTGCTTTTTCAAACAACTCAGTAAATGCAACTCTCGATTTCGCTGTTATTTCGTTCAATATAAATTCCTTTTGCCCCTCAATGGTATAAGGATATTGAATAACCTGGTGAACTGGACGATTCTTCTCCTCATCCTGTCGTTTTAATACTTTTTCAAAAACAAGAAGCAATTTAAAAAGATCTACATCCTGAAGTTCCGCCTCTACATTGGTTATTTCAGCTAGAGTTTTAAGCTCTTTTAAAATATTACCACGCTTTTCCTTTTGTAATTCAACCTCTTCCATTTTATGAAACTGATCGATCACTGATTTATACTTTTTGTATTCCATCAAGTGCTTGATCAATTCTTCACGAGGGTCAATCTCATTACCTTTTTCATCTAACTGAGGCCTAGGAAGCAACATTTTAGATTTGATTCGCATGAGCGTTGCCGCCACCAAAATAAATTCACTAGCTAATTCAATATTTAAATGCTCTAGTTTATGTAGGTAATCCAAAAAATCATTGGTGATTTTCGCTATCGGAATATCATTTATCTCAAGTTCATCCCGTTCAATAAAGAAAAGGAGCAGATCAAATGGTCCTTCAAACAAAGGAAGATGGATTTCGAAATTTTCTTGTGTCATAACTTTATAGGGAGGGCAAAAATAATCAGGATTTAAGGATTAATGGATTGATCGTATTTTTTTTGTTATGCCCATTTATAGGTGCTAATTCAAGAATCCTTCATCAAAAAAAGAAGAAAGCACCAAAAGCTGTAAATTTGTTGCGTTCATTTCAAAATCAATCAAAACACTTACCTTTTGCGGGTGTTTATGGATTATAGGTTGAAATAAAATTAAGATGCTTATTACGCCCGGAAAAATCCTGTCCCAAATTAACAGCCCTGATGATCTTAAAAGGCTAGATCAGGCTCAGTTGGTACAACTCTGCGATGAGCTTAGAAATTTCATAATAGACAATGTTTCCGTCTATGGAGGACATTTTAGCGCCAGCCTGGGAGTGGTCGAACTTACGGTGGCTCTTCATTATGTCTTCAATACGCCAAAGGATCAAATTGTTTGGGACGTTGGCCATCAGGCGTATGGTCATAAAATTTTAACCGGCCGAAGAGATAATTTCCATACAAATCGGATGTATCATGGCATTTCGGGCTTTCCGAAAAGAAAAGAAAGCGAATTCGATACGTTTGGGGTGGGTCACTCTTCCACTTCGGTATCTGCAGCCCTTGGAATGGCCGTTGCTTCCAAGTATCTGGGGCTAGATGAGAAACAGCATATTGCCGTCATTGGCGATGGCGCAATGACTGCCGGGATGGCCTTTGAGGGATTAAATCATGCCGGTGTCTCAGACACCAATATTTTGATCATCCTCAATGACAATTGCATGGCCATCGATCCCAATGTTGGCGCCCTAAAAGATTATCTAACTGACATTACTACGTCTCAAACGTATAATCGTCTAAAGGATGACGTTTGGAATTTATTAGGGAAATTATCTCATTTTGGAAAGAATGCTCAAGAAATCGTTTCCAAAGTTGAGAACGGTATAAAGGCAACTCTATTAAGCCAAAGTAATCTCTTTGAATCCTTAAACTTACGTTATTTTGGTCCGGTTGATGGCCACGATGTAGACCATTTAGTCGCGGTTCTTAATGACTTAAAATGCATCAAAGGCCCAAAAATTCTTCATTGCGTGACGGTCAAAGGACGGGGCTATGCACCAGCGGAAAAAGGTAATGCAACCACCTGGCACTCTCCAGGCACATTTGACAAAATCACTGGTGATATTCACAAAAAAGTACATGAAAAACCGCAGGCTCCAAAATATCAGGACGTATTTGGGCATACCATGGTGGAGCTAGCAAAACAGAATGATAAGATAGTTGGAATTACGCCAGCAATGCCATCTGGGTCTTCGATGAATATTATGATGAAAGAGATGCCTGATCGGGCATTCGATGTTGGAATTGCCGAGCAGCATGCGGTTACATTTTCTGCAGGGCTTGCCACCCAAGGACTTATCCCTTTTTGCAATATCTATAGTTCATTTATGCAAAGGGCGTACGACCAGGTTGTGCATGACGTTTGCATACAAAACTTGCCAGTTAACTTTTGTTTGGACCGTGCAGGGTTTGCTGGCTCAGATGGCCCAACGCATCATGGAGCCTATGACTTAGCTTATTTCCGTTGCATTCCAAATATGATTATTTCTGCTCCAATGAATGAATCGGAGCTCAGAAATCTGATGTATACCGCCCAACTACCCCGTAGTGAAAAGGCATTTTCAATCCGATACCCACGTGGTCAAGGGGTAATGCCGAACTGGCGAACACCCTTTGAAGAAGTTAAGATTGGAACGGGAAGGAAAATCAAAGATGGCCATGATTTAGCTATTCTTTCCATCGGTCATATTGGAAATTATGCCGTTGAGGTTTGTGAAAATCTTGAGGCGCAAGGCATTCATATAGCCCATTTCGATATGCGATTTGTAAAACCTCTTGATGAAGTAATGTTGCATCATGTCCTTTCCAACTTTAAAAAAGTTGTAACTGTTGAAGACGGATGTATTCAAGGTGGATTCGGGAGCGCTATCCTTGAATTTATGGCTGACCATAATTATCATAATCAAGTTAAGAGGCTGGGCATTCCGGATGCAGTGATTGAACATGGGGAACAAATAGAACTCCACAAAGAATCTGGTTTTGATCCAGGCTCGATAGAAAGTGCCGTACTGGAAATGCTTGAGCTCGTAGCGAAAGCCTAATCTATAAATGGATTCCATTCATTACGAAGAACATGGGCAAGGGCCGGTGATGATCCTTATCCACGGTTTTTGTGAATGTCACGAAATTTGGGACAACCTAATTTCTGATTTATCCAACCACTTTAGAGTTATCACCATTGACCTGCCGGGATTTGGCAAAAGCCCAATTATAAAGTCGAACTTAACGATCAAAGCAGTAGCCGAGGAAGTTCTTGAGCGTATCAAATCCTTACATATCCAGAAATGTGTGGTTATAGGCCATTCCCTTGGTGGCTACGTTGGCATTGCGATAGCTAAGGAAAGGCCAGATCTTATTCAAGGACTATGCCTTTTCCATTCCACGGCAAGCAGTGACAGCGAAGAAAAAAAACGTAACAGGGATAAGGTAATTGCATTTATTGAGAAGAATGGGGCTCATCCATTTATTGAGACTTTCGTTCCCGGACTATTCTATAAAAAGAGTCAGGAAAGCCTTGATATAGTTCACAAAATCGCCTCAAAAACATCAAAAAATACTATTATTAGCTATTCAAGGGCGATGCGTGACCGGCCAGATATGATGGGCTTTTTGGCTTCTTTTTCCAACAAAATTCTACTTATTGCTGGGGAAAACGACACAATTATTTCAAAATCTGCTTTGGAAGATCAAGTGAAATTAATCCCCAATGGGAAATTGATAGTCATGGCTGAAACCGGACATATGGGGATGTATGAAGATGTTAAGCATTCGTTAAGGGCCTTAAAAGATTTTGCAAAAAGTTGCTTCCAGAACGACAACTCCTAATTTTTGGTTTTTCTGCCAAAACAATATTAAATTGTGTTGATTAATCTATATTTGAATCCCCTGATATAGGGTAGTTTTACTATATTTGTTAACCCGATTTAAAACGATAAAACTGATAGCATCATGAATGAATCTTTACTACCCACCTACGATTATTGGAATAATCTCGCGGCCAATCTTGCTTATGCGTTTTGGGCTGTTGGTATTTTGGTAGCCTTGGGTTACTTTGTTAAGCTTTCATCAACAAAGGACAGCAAAGCTAAGTACGACTTCATTAACAAGAATGAGATAAAATTCTTGTGGATTGCCTCCATCATTTTAATTATTGGCGCGGCTTTTTATGCCAATTCAAATATCATAGAGCTTAATGCGCTATGGATTTTTGTGCATATTTTCACAACCGTCTCCATGGGGATGATTATTGCATTAATCATTCAAAATCTCCTAAAATTCTATTACCCATTCTTCATTGAGAAGCGTTTGAAAGTGTTGCGTTATAAGCCAAGAATTTCCCCTAAGACAGGAAAGCAAATGAAACTCTTGAGCGAGCAAGAAGAAGACGCTTATCTGGATGAGGGTATGCAAGCAGAAGAAAACTTATTTTCAATGGACTACGATGTGTGGAAGGATGAAGAAACCGGCCATATCAAAGTTGAAAAATACTCTGGTCACCTTCATGCGATACAATGCCCTGAGTGTAATTATCAAACCTTCAAAGTTATCCGTGAAGAAATTATCAAGCAGCCAACTGCCACTGAAGAAGGTGAATTATTGAAACATTACCAGTGCGGATATTGTGGACATAAAGCAAAGAAAATGGTTTCCCTAAAGCAGTCAGTAAAATTACAAGATGCTTCTGCGGCTACTGCTTAAGTAAAGAAGAAATAGATTTCATGAAAAGCCTTCCAAAATACTGGAAGGCTTTTTTAATTTCCATTGATTCATCTCTTCTAAATTAGATGAGATGGCAATTTAATTTGATCGTAATAAAACTTCATTCGACTATGTTCGGAGTCTAGCAGACTGATTTTTTCAATCTTATCCTCTTTGTGATTATAAAATACTTCGACATAGTCGTGGCCCAAAAGATATAAGTTGACTTTGTAACCATAGTATCGAATAGCCACAACAAATGAAGCCTCTTCATACAGGGTCCTGATTTTTTTCTCAAAGGAACATTGACTTAACTCCTTCCATGAAACCATAAATAAATTTAATAAAAAAGTATGCCCAACTCAAAAAGAATTCAACATCTGATTTAGTCTGTTGAATTCTTCTACTCGTATCTATGGAAAAATCTTACGAATCTTTTATTGACGAATGAAAATAGGTGGTTCTACGATTCCATGATGAAAATAGAAAAGCCTCAGAATTGAGGCTTTTCTATTTGGGTGAGTGACGGGGCTCGAACCCGCGACCTCCAGAATCACAATCTAGCATTCTAACCAACTGAACTACACCCACCGTGCAGTCTCACCTGATGAATTGCACCAGGTAAGTGTTTTAAGGAGTGCAAAGTTAGACAGGCTTGGGTAAAATGCAAAAGCGAGGATTTTATTTCCTGTTAAACATAAGCCTTTGCCCTCTTGCGGTTTCGTTAAACTGTCCATTAGCATAGGCAAGATGTCCTGAAATAAACGTATGCGTAATCGCTGACTTGAAAGTGTGATTCTCAAAAGGAGACCAACCACACTTTGCCAATATATTACTCTTTTCAACTTTCCATGGCGAATTCAAATCAACTAATACAAGGTCTGCGAAGTAGCCCTCACGAATAAATCCTCGCTTTTCAATCCGAAAAAGTATAGCTGGATTGTGGCACATTTTCTCAACTACTCGCTCTAAACTAATCTTACTTTGATGATAAAACTCCAGCATAGCCACTACGCTATGCTGGATAAGTGGGCCTCCAGATGGGGCTTTGAAATAGGAGTTTTGCTTCTCTTCCCAAGTGTGGGGGGCATGATCTGTTGCAATTACGTCAATTCGATCATCCATCAAGGCTTTGAAAATTGCTTGCTGATCATCTTTAGTTTTAATGGCAGGATTCCACTTGATAAGCATTCCCAAACGTTCATAATCGTGCTCATTGAACCAGAGATGATGTATACAGGCCTCAGCGGTAATTTTCTTTTGAATTAATGGAATGGAGTTGTCAAACAATCCTGTTTCACGGGAAGTAGAAATATGTAATACGTGCAATCGGGTTCCATTTTTTTTTGCTAGCCCAATGGCAAAAGAAGATGACAAGAAACATGCTTCGTGAGAACGAACAAGTGGATGATAACGAACAGGCATGTTTTCACCATATTTCGCCTTAAACTCTTCGGTATTCTTCCGAATGGTTGGTTCATCTTCACAATGCGTAGCGATAAGAGATGGAAACCTTGAAAAGAATCCTTCTAAAATTCGAGGATCATCTACTAATAGATCACCTGTAGACGAGCCCATAAATATTTTAAGGCCACAGACTTTGGAGACATCTGTCTTCATTACCTCTTCCAGATTGTCGTTAGACGCACCCATAAAGAAAGAGTAATTTGCTAGGGAGTTTCGAGAGGCAATCTGATATTTATCCTCAAGCAACTCCTGGGTGAATGCTGGTGGCACAGTGTTGGGCATTTCCATAAAGCTGGTAACTCCACCGGCTACTGCCGCTTTCGATTCAGTATAAATAGTAGCCTTGTGGGTAAGCCCGGGTTCACGAAAATGTACCTGATCATCGATAGCCCCTGGCATTAAAATTTTTCCTTTAGCATCGATAATTGTATCTGCAGGCAGAGATTGAAGGTCTCGATCGATTTTTTCAATGAACTTATCTTTAATCAATACGTCTCCATCAGTAATCTTTCCTTCATTTACTATTCTGGCATTGAGAATTAAGGTAGACATACGAATCAGGGTTTATAAGTAGTATCTTAGCACATAAAGATAGTATTACTATTATTATTTGATAGTGTTTGAACTGACTTAATAATGGACTACCTGCCAAGAACCAGCTGTAATTAACTAATGGAACCAATTCAGTCGCCATGGGAACAATTTAATTTTAATAAGCAGCTGCTTACTGCGATTAAAGAGTCTGGGTTTTTGTCCCCCACAGAAGTACAACGAAAATGTATTCCCTTAATCATGGGTGGGCAAGAGGTAATTGGCGTTGCTCAGACAGGTACCGGTAAAACCGCAGCCTATTTGTTACCGGTTTTTATGAAGATACGCTACGCACAAGGAAGCGACCCTCGTGCATTAGTTCTAGTGCCAACTAAAGAACTTGCGATACAAATTGCGGATCATGCTAAGGCACTTGCCAAGTATACCGACTTACGAATCATGGCGATCTATGGTGGAGTTGGCCCAAAAGCTCAGATTGAAGTATTGGAAGCTGGTGTGGATGTTATTATTGCCACGCCTGGCCGCTTCATGGAGTTGTATTTGAAAAAACAATTGGTAACTAAACAAATTAAAACACTCGTCTTAGATGAAGCTGATCGCATGATGGAGATGGGGTTTATGCGACAGTTGAAACAAATATTTGAAATCATCCCAAGCAAGCGTCAGAATTTACTTTTCACTGCCACTTTTCCAGAAAAGGTTGAAAATCTATCTAAGGACTTCCTGGAATTCCCAATCAAGGTTGAGGTAACTCCAGAGGTAATGGCCGCCAGTCAGGTAGAGCAACAGGTCTATCATATTCCAAATCTGAAAACTAAAATCAATTTCATCGAACATCTTTTAGCCGATTCAGAGGAATACTCGCGTGTTTTGATCTTTACTCGCTCAAAGGATACTGCAGACAATGTTTTTAAATATATCGACAGAAAAAATTTGGGCCCAGTTCGTGTCATTCATTCTAACAAAGGACAAAACACACGCATAAATGCCATGAATGAGTTTAAAGATGGGAAACTCCGTGTGTTAGTTTCAACGGATGTATCATCTAGGGGTATAGACGTAACAGGTGTTTCGCATGTCATTAATTTTGATGTTCCTATCGTTTATGATGATTACATTCATCGGATCGGCCGAACTGGAAGAGCCCTCGCGATTGGCAAAGCCATCACGCTGGCCAATGAATCGGAATTGTTTCATCTTAAAAAAATTGAAAAACTCATCCGCGAAAAGATAAAAGTGAAAAAACTTCCTTCAGAAATAGAAATCGCGGAAACTCAAAAAGACGAGGCCAAAATCATGGCAAGAGAAATAGATCGGCAAAAACGATTAGCCGACCCAGAGTTTCAAGGTGCATTTCACAATCGGAAAAAGAAGTAGGTTCGACCTCACAAGTCAACTGCGAAACAACCGTTTATCTCATCGCCTTTTCTTTCTTGACCAATTCTAACTTCCTGTTTTTACTATATCCATCAATTGCCTGCATCTTTGTGCCATAGTGAAGGCTTGCATTTATCTCATAGCCATATAATAAAACAGTGGTGAGCAATTGTATCCAAACCATTAATGCTATGAGAGCTCCTATCGAACCATACACTTTATTATAACTTCCAAAATTAGTGACGTAATAAGAAAAGCCATATGAAATACCCAAGCCGGCAAACGTAGCTAAAAGCGAACCTATTGAAAAGAAACTCCAATTATAGTGGACAGCGGGTCCAAAATAATAGATTGCCGAAACAGTGAAAAAGAAAACAACGAAGATTATAAAAAAGCGAAGAAAAAGTATCAGATAGATCGTATAGCTATCCAAATTCAGCTGGCTGAACCCTGAAATATTTTCCGTTACATAATTAATTACTACCTGCCCAACCACCAATAAGATCACTGCCAGAAAGAGTACAGTAGCCAACATTAGGGTTAGGCCAATAGCAACAAGTCGCATTTTAATAGCACTTCTTTTTTCCACCGTGCGATAGCAGGCATTGAACGAACGCATGAGCGCCATCATCCCATTTGTTGCCAGAAATAGAGCAAATACGAAACCGAAAGTAAGTAGGCCTCCTCGCTGATTGTCCAATATGTCAATAACTGTAGATGACACCACTTCATACATGCTTGGCGGCATTAGCTCTCCCAAAAATTCCATAATGCTTGCAGTGGTGATATCTGGGAAATAAGCAGATATGTATGGAATTAAGGTGAACAGGAAAATGATAGTTGGGAAAATGGCAAGTATAAAGTTATACGAAACACCATTGGCCCGATCTAAAATTTCATCTTCCTCGATGTTATGTGTAAATATTTTTAAAAATTTGTAAAGAGACAAATTGTCAAAACGTTTAAACTTAATACGCTTGAGCCACTTCCTGCTGTTGCGAGCTGAGGAAAACTGAAGTATCCGTTTTCTAGTTACGTATTTCATCCAAAGTAGGGCTCTAACACTTTTTGAAAAGCTTCCGGTGGGCGGCAGGGCTTGCCATTACTTTTAAGAACAAAGGCCAGTAATGTTTCTCCTTGATGAATCAATTTATTTTGTCCATTAAAAATCTCATATTCAAAAGTAATTCGCACACTTGGCTTTACACGAATGGTTGTCACAATCCTCAACAAATCATCATACAAAGCTGGTGAAAGAAACTTTGATCTATTTTCAAGTACTGGCATCATCACACCCATCTCCTCAAGTTCTTTGTAAGTAAGTCCAAGTTGCCGAAGGCTCTCAACCCTGCCCACTTCATAAAACATGGCATAGTTTCCATAATAGACATAGCCCATCTGATCAGTTTCTCCATAGCGAACACGAACCAGTGTCTCTGAGGTATACATCCTTATTTTTTCTTTGCCGCCCTTCCTTTCTCTTGCTCAATAGTTAAGGCCGTCTGGTATTTTCTGGCATTTTTAGAATGCTCAGACAGCGTTTCTGCAAAATTATGATTGCCGGAAAAATCTTCCTTGGCACACATATAAACATATTTATGCTCTTTGTAATCTAGCACTGCATCAATAATAGCGATCCGTGGCATATTAATGGGGCCTGGCGGAAGACCGGTATGAATATATGTATTGTAAGGCGAATCCACTTCCTTGTGTTCATTAAGTACTCTTTTAAGGGTGAAATCACCAACGGCAAATACCAAAGTTGGGTCTGCCTGTAAGGCCATATCAATTTTTAAACGATTGATATACAGGCCCGCTATAGTGGATGCCTCGGATTGCTTAACTGTTTCTGCCTGAACGATGGACGCCAGAATAGAAACTTCTATAGGTGTTAGTCCAATTTTATTAGCTTTTCCTATTCGTTCAGCATTCCAAAATTTATTGTATTCCGTATGCATTCGTTCTACCAAAGCTTCAGGTGACACATTAAAATATACTTCATATGTATTCGGTAAAAACATAGCAATAATAGTCTCGTTTGTGAAACCTTCTTTGTTCGTTTCTACAAATTCCTCAAGTGCGGAATAGAAATCTTCGGTGCTGACACCAATATTTTTCGTGATCTTATCACCCAGTTCGCTTAATAGCCTTACGTGTGTAAACGTAATGTTTACTGGCTCTTGGATACCTGCTCGCAAAACACAAATGGCTTCAATGTTGGTCATGTTGCTGCGAAGCGTATAGCGACCTGGTTTAATTTCTTTGTCGTAATCCATCAGCCTTGCTAGGAAACTAAATGAGACAAAATCGTTTACAAATTTCCCCTTTGCAAGATCATCTTGCACTTGACGAAATGTATAACCATTCCGTACAATAAAGACTTGGCCATCGCGATCGACAAGAATATTTGGGGTATATACAATTTGATAACCATAAAAAACGAAGGTGATCAAGAGCACTGAGCTGACGAGATAGGCAGCAAGCTTTATTTTGGGAACTTCGGTCATACTTTAAATTTCAAAATTACAAAAAGGACTACATAGTTACAGAGCCTAATTCATGAAGTATGAGTGATATAATTGAAGTAATTTGCATGCGTGATTGCCGAATATTTAACCATTCACCCAAAAAATCCCGAAGTAAGAAAAATTCATCGGGTAGTTGAGGTACTGAATAAAGGTGGAATTGTGGTTTACCCGACTGACACTATTTATGGAATTGGCTGTGATCTCATGAACCGTAGAGCCGTGGAACGATTATGTCAAATAACAGGAGTAAAACCTCAAAAAATGAACCTGTCTTTTATTTGCTATGACCTGAGCCACATTTCACAGTATGTGCAACGAATAGATACACCTTTGTTTAAAATATTAAAGGCATCATTACCCGGCCCATTCACTTTTATTTTTGAATCGAGCGCGAACGTTCCAAAAATTCTCGGAGTGAACAAAAAAACAGTAGGCATTAGAATACCTGACCATCCTATACCATTGGAAATTGTAAAACTATTAGGCAATCCACTGATTACTTCATCTATAAAAGATGACGACTTAATAAAAGAATACACGACAGACCCAGAAGAAATCTTTGAGGACTTCAAGCATACGGTTGAATTGGTAATTGATGGCGGGGCCGGTGGAAACATTCCATCTACAATTGTGGATTTTACAGAAGGCGAGCCAATGGTAACCCGACAAGGTCTGGGACAATTCAATTTTTAGTAAATGACTTTCATTAATTTTTAAAGCATTCTTTTAAACACATTAAAAAAATCAACGCGTTAAACTTGTGACTGCCCTTATTGAACTTCACTTCCTTCCCTCGTTGGAATATTTCTGTGCCCTACAAAAGTTCGATCACATTATTCTGGAGAAACATGAACATTATACCAAACAAAGCTACCGCAACCGGTGTTACATCAACACATCACAAGGGGTTAGAGTATTAACCGTACCCGTGGCTGAAAAACACGGAAAAACTTTTGTTAAAGACGTTAGAATCGATTATTCTACAAATTGGCAAAACAACCATTGGCGCACCCTGTTATCAGCTTATAAAAACGCTCCGTTCTTTGAGCATTATGAAGATTCGTTGTATCGTCACATTTATAAAAATCACCAGTTTCTTTACGAATTAAACCTTTCCTTGCTGTCATTCTGTCTTACCTCCCTGAAATCAGGTTTGATAATTTCGGAAAGTGTGGCGTACACAAAAACTCCAGAGCAAAGCGTGGTAGACCTGAGATCAGTAATTCAAGCTAAAAAAGCTTATTCTACCAGATCTTTCTACAAAGCAGATGCCTATCATCAGGTTTTTGGCAACATGTTTGTACCCAACCTCAGCCTGATCGATTTATTGTTCTGTGAAGGACCAAATGCCGGGAGTTTGATTCGGACCTCACAGAAATTAGAGTTGAACAAATAAAAATAAGTTGTTGTTAAAGTGGAAGTTCACGCCATTATGCATAAACTTTGACACCTGGAATGAGCCTTTGATTAATCAGCCGTAAAACTTTACATTTACAATATCCAAGAACATGGCAAATATGGAAGCTAAATTTTCTAACCGCGTGAAGGAAGTCATATCGTTAAGTCGCGAAGAGGCTCTGCGGTTAGGACACGATTATATTGGTACAGAACATCTCTTACTCGGCATGGTGCGCGAAGGAGAAGGTGTGGCGGTTGCCGTACTTAAAAAACTTGGAGTACCACTTGATGAATTGCGTGGTGAGATTGAAAAGATCTCCAAGGGGACTGCTACTCATGAAATTAAAAACCTGGCAAATATACCGTTAACCCGCGCGTCAGAAAAAGTTTTAAAAATCACCTATCTCGAAGCTAAAATTTTTAAGGCGCAATTAATTGGAACAGAACATCTTTTGCTTTCAATCTTGCGCGATCCAGATAATCTAGCCACTCAGATTTTGAATAAATTTGATGTGGCCTATGATGTGGTAAAAGAAATGTTGGAATACCAGCATGACCAACCTACCGCATCCTCAGATACAGATGATCCGGATGATGATTCTTCCAAAATGTTTGGAGCCGCTCCGGGTCAAGGTGCACAGGGAAAGGAAAAAAAAGGAATAGAGAAATCACGCACACCAGTATTGGATAATTTTGGTAGAGACTTAACCAAGATGGCTGAAGATAATAAGCTAGATCCGATCGTTGGGCGTGAAAAAGAAATTGAGCGTGTTGCACAGATTCTCAGTCGCAGGAAAAAGAATAATCCGATTTTAATTGGTGAACCTGGTGTGGGCAAAACCGCCATCGCTGAAGGTCTTGCCTTGCGCATCATTCAGAAAAAAGTTTCGCGCGTATTGTTCGGAAAGAGGGTAGTAACCCTTGACTTAGCTTCATTAGTTGCGGGCACAAAATACCGTGGGCAGTTTGAAGAGCGTATGAAGGCGGTGATGAATGAATTAGAGAAATCTCCCGATGTAATACTCTTTATAGACGAACTTCACACGATCGTAGGTGCTGGTGGTGCTTCTGGTTCGTTAGATGCCTCTAATATGTTTAAACCCGCGCTTGCACGCGGAGAAATCCAATGTATAGGTGCTACAACATTAGATGAATATCGTCAATACATTGAAAAAGATGGTGCACTTGCACGCAGGTTTCAGGTGGTGATGGTAGATTCAACTTCAGTAGAGGAGACCATTCAGATACTAGATAACATAAAAGAAAAATACGAAGACCATCATCATGTAAGCTATACGAAAGAAGCGATTGATGCTTGTGTAAAACTTTCTGACCGTTACATCAGCGACCGCTTTTTGCCTGATAAAGCAATTGATGTTTTAGATGAAGCAGGTGCGCGCGTACACATCAACAATATTCATGTGCCAGAAGACATCATGAAGTATGAAGAGGCCATTGAGGATGTGAAGAAAGAAAAGAACCGTGTAGTGAAAAGTCAGAAGTATGAAGAAGCGGCTCAGCTTCGTGATAAAGAAAAGAAACTAATTGAGCAGCTTGACATCGCAAAAGCAAAGTGGGAAGAAAAAACCAGAACGGAGAAATATACCGTTACAGAAGACAACGTTGCCGATGTCGTTGCTATGATGACCGGCATCCCTACCAAGCGGATTGCCCAAAAAGAAAGCAATAAATTGCTCGGCATGTCTGAAGAGCTAAGCGCCAAAGTAATTGGGCAAGCTGAAGCTATAAAAAAATTGACTAAAGCAATTCAACGCACGCGTGTAGGATTGAAAGACCCGAAGAAACCGATTGGATCATTCATTTTTCTTGGGCCGACAGGTGTTGGTAAGACTGAACTCGCCAAGATATTGGCCACTTACCTATTCGATAAAGAAGATGCCTTGGTAAGGATAGACATGAGTGAGTACATGGAGAAATTCTCCGTATCTCGTCTTGTTGGAGCACCTCCAGGATATGTAGGTTATGAAGAAGGTGGACAACTTACTGAAAAAGTGAGGCGCAAACCTTATAGTGTTGTGTTGCTAGATGAAATTGAGAAAGCACATCCAGATGTATTTAATATTCTCCTCCAAGTATTGGATGATGGAATTTTGACCGATGGTTTGGGAAGAAGAGTTGATTTCAGGAATACAATCATCATCATGACCTCCAATATTGGGGTGCGCGATTTAAAAGATTTTGGCTCCGGAATTGGATTTGCTTCGAAAGCAAAACAAGCGAACGAAGAGGAACAAATGAAAAGCACGATTCAAAATGCATTGAAGCGTGTCTTCTCACCTGAATTCTTGAATCGCCTTGATGATGTGATCATTTTCAACTCCCTGCAGCGCGAACATATTCACTCGATTATTGATATTACTCTTGGAAAATTATTTAAGCGCATTACAGCTATTGGCTACACCGTTGAACTTACTGATAAGGCTAAAGATTTTATTGCAGAGAAAGGTTATGACCATCAATTTGGAGCAAGACCGTTGAACAGAGCCATTCAAAAGTATCTGGAAGACCCTGTAGCCGAAGAAATTTTGAAAGGCGAAGTAACCGAAGGAGGCACTATTCTCGCAGACTACGAAGGAACTGGCGAGGAATTGGTAATCAAGATCAAGAAGACCAAATCCTCCTCGAAAGAGAAGAAAGAATAGTATTAAAGAAAACAGAAGTTTTAAAGGGACGGGTTACTGTCCCTTTTTTATTTTTTGAATCTTGGGTTACTCAAATTTCCATTGAATAACTTTCTAGTATCCTCCTGAATATTTCCTAACGAACCATTCAGTACTCACTAGCAATAGCAACAAAAAGAAAACCCATTTAAGATTGATCAATGAATTGAAAGATTCTTCAGAATGGATAAGGCTATTCACTTTCGTCTGACGAATATCCTCATCTAATTTGGCCACGTTTTTTGCCTGATAAAATTTCCCTCCGGTTTGCACGGCTAGTTTTCGCAAAAGGCCGAAATCAGCAGTAAGGTTTTGTGATTCAATCATCTGAGCCATAACTAAAAATTCACCACGCACTTCCTCAGGTTTGCCTGCAATCAATGTTGTCGATTTATATCGATAGACACCTTCTTTCAAACTTCCAATGCGGTATCGCGAACTTCCTGATCCCGTGACATAATCATAGCGAGTCACTCTATCTTTTTCATCGCGCAATTCAATATCAATTTTATTCCCATAGACTTGCTCAAATAAATCGTTGTACACCTGACTTTCAAACACCACTGCCTCAGCATCTGTAAATTCATTTTGTATCGGAAAGCTTCTGAACTTCCTCTTATCCTCCTTCGTACTTAAATACTGAATTAACTTCCCAAAAACTTCATCAAATGACTCTGTTTTTTCTGTTTCAGAAAATTCATTGAGTCGCCAACGCCAAAGGCCATCACCAAGAATGATTCCTAGTTTGCGATTATTTTCATCCACACTTAGAACAAGAGGACGTTCAGTTGCAACGCTTCCTATTCTCTGATATAATAAAACGTGAGCATGTGGCGGATACGTGAATTTTCCAAACGGTACCGATGCCGGAGGATACCGTGCAAAAATTCCGTTTATGTTCTCGCCAAAGGAAAAATCTCTAAACTGAGAATTGATCAAAGGCGTAAC
Organism: Bacteroidia bacterium; assembly: GCA_031384515.1. Lineage (GTDB taxonomy): Bacteria > Bacteroidota > Bacteroidia > Cytophagales > Cyclobacteriaceae > ELB16-189. The sequence continues at coordinate 16,965 of JANNAQ010000013.1, read as the reverse complement.
ATCGTCCCACTGCCCAACATTTTCAAATATTATCGGAATTCCATTAGAAACTAATTGTCTTAGGTTTGTTTTAGGGCCAATCATCACAAGTAAGGCAGTATTGTTCTTATAGTACTTGGAATACAAAGCACTGGTTTTTCCATCCATATCCGTGACCTGTTGAAAAATGGCTAGATCTGCCTCATCAAGTTGAGAGGTAGTTGCTTCTTTTATGCCTGGAATATGAAGTATAAATTCATAGTTTGAATTTTTCTCAATGACCGATCGTACTACTTTGATGTCGGGATGGGGGGCTGGTGCAATGACGACAATCTTCTTTTTACCTTCAACTACTTCAATAAAAGCACTTGCCCGATTGTTCACCTGATTCCGCTCCTGAGGAAAGCGTTCAATAGCAATATCATATCGTTGTATACCTTTTTCTGAAGCCTCCAATTGAAAATCAAAATCCACAAGTTGTTTCGAGCCTGAATTTCGTTGTTGCCTGTCAATTAGTTTTCCGGATCGAAAGACGGAAACCGAAATGTCCTGATTTTGCATACCCTTCACTAGCGCCTCCACTTTTAATGGAAATCTATTTCCCTGATAAGCAATCTTATTGTAGGCCAGATTTTTTAACACCAGATCCACACGCTCCGCTGTATCCCCAACCCCAACAGTATAAATTGGAATTCTGAGAAGGTTATACAAGGGTGAAGAACCTGAATTGTAAATGCCATCTGACACTAAAACAATGCCAGCTAGATTTTTGCCTTCATAGTCTGCTGTAAGTTCCCGCATTGCACCACTCAAATTTGAACTTCCATTGGTGTACAAAACATTTTCTGACTCCTCGTTTGACAGATTTCTCTGGGTAATCTCAAATCCATCATCCGTTAATTTCTTTTTGACAGCATTCAACTCGTCCTTTAGATTCTTACGTTGAAGGGAGTCAACTGCTTCCTTTATCGACAAAGAGTTATCTACGAGAAAAACAAATGCAGGCTTTTCCAAAATATTGCTTGTCAGTTTCAGAATGGGGCCAAGCAATAGAACAGCTAAAAAAGTAACAAGGGCAACACGAAGTCCAAAAAGTGCTTGGTTAGTTAACTTGCTCCAGGGGTGTTTAGCCTTGTACAATAAAAAACCATAGCCAACCCCTGTTGCCATACAGATGATGATAAAGGCTGGAGATGATTCAAATAGAAGTCGCTGCATGCTTAGTTTCGGTTCTCTTGTAATAGTTTCGGGTTCCAAGTTACCTAAGTCTCAGTCGTAAAACCTTTTGACCGACAACATTGAACCATGTACTAGTATTTGTATTTATCGCCCCACAATTTTTTTAAATGCTTCCTTAGCTCCTCTTCTCTGGCATTATTGCCCGGTTCGTAAAACGTTGTGCCCTTAATTTGATCTGGCAAAAATTCCATGTCTGCAAAATTACCATCAAAGCTATGAGCATATTGATAGCCTTTGCCATACTCCAACTCTTTCATCAGCTTGGTAGGGGCATTACGAACCGACAACGGCACAGAAAGGTCTCCTGTTTCACGAACCATTTTTAATGCGTTATCAATAGCCACATAGCTTGCGTTACTTTTTGGCGAGCTTGCCAAATAAATAGCGCACTGCGAAAGGATTATTCTCGCTTCGGGATATCCGATCACATTAACTGCCTGAAATGTATTAATAGCCATAACCAAAGCCGTGGGATTCGCATTGCCAATATCCTCTGAGGCCAGAATGACCATTCTTCGGGCAATGAATTTTACATCTTCTCCACCTTCAATCATCCGTGCGAGATAGTATACAGCAGCATTGGGATCGCTTCCGCGGATGGACTTGATAAAAGCGGAGATGATATCGTAATGTTGCTCACCACTCTTGTCGTAGATGGCAATCCGCTTCTGAGCCACGTCAATCACCAGAGCATCCGTAATCTCTATGTCGGCAGCGACAGACTCACAAATTAATTCGAGAAGATTCAACAGCTTACGTGCATCACCACCCGATATATTTAACAACGCATGATGATCAATGATTTTGATTGTCCTGTTCTTAAGCTCACCGTCTTTCTTTATTACCTGATCCAATAGTTTGAGTAGATCTGCTTCGCTCAATGGGTTGAGGGTGTACACCTGGCATCGCGATAGCAAGGCGGAATTTACCTCAAAGGACGGATTCTCGGTGGTGGCACCAATCAACGTGATTATTCCCTTTTCAACAGCACCTAGCAAAGCATCTTGTTGTGATTTATTGAATCGATGTATCTCATCAATAAATAAAATAGCACGATTGGTATGCCTGGCTTTCTCAATTATCTCACGAACATCTTTTACCCCGGCACTTACAGCACTGATTACATGAAACGGCCTTTTAACCTCATTCGCAATTATATTGGCGATGGTAGTTTTTCCAACTCCAGGTGGTCCCCACAAGATCATTGAAGGCACGTTACCGCTAGCAATTGCCTTTCTGATAATTCCATTAGGGCCAACTAGATGCTCCTGCCCAATCAGGTCCTCCAACCGTGAAGGTCGCATTCGTTCTGCTAAAGGAGCGATTGAATTGGCTAGCATTAGATCATTAATAAAACCGTGATGGCACTTATCGCAAGGCCAATACCAAGAAAGAACATAAATGTAAACGAGAAGAGACTAAATTTTAGAATAGTTTTTCCCCATGGTTGTCCATACATTTTCTTCATAGCAAAAAGCAAATAAAAGAAAATCCAAAAACCAATAGCGTTGCTTGCCCAGCTCAGCCACGGAACTAAATTTAGTAACAACATCAATGATGCAGCCAGGTAAAAGAAGTTATAGTAATAGATGGAAAACACGAGGTGCTCACTGTAGAAAAAGTCTCTTCTTGCATAGAAAAGTTTTAATAAGAGCGCAAAAATGGGAAGCAAATAAAACAAGACTTTTGAAAAGTTGTCCAAAAACGCCTGACTAAAATCTTCACTAAAACTTTTGGTGTCATCTTTATACTTTTCATTAAGTTCGCTTGTTCGTCTGTTTAGTTTCCCTTCAATCCATCCATCTCTTTTTTCAGCTGGCAACGATAGCTGTGTGGAATCATACTCTTTCACAGATTTATACGCTGGCCCAGTAAAACTGAATCCTGAACTTTTTACTTTCTTTTTTGAATTTACTCCGTTAAAAATATAATTGGACGATGAGTCAGGAGCCTCTTTTGAAACAATGCGCTTAAGACTACCCTGAGCTACTGAATCAACACCTGCCTCCTTTAGGTCTTCTTCTAATTCAGCTTGTTCCTCTTTGGTCATTCTTCCAGTTTGGTCTTCATCAGCATCTGGTAAAGAGAAAACCAATAGAAAGAAAACAAAACTGATAAACACATACATTCTTGCCGGATGATAATAACTCTCACGTTTGCCAGCGTTGTACTCCGTTGCCAGAAAGCCTGGTTTTATAACAAGGAATTTTACAGTTGTGAAGAATTTTCCTTCGTAGCTCCAGAAGGAAGAAATAAAATTCGTGAGTAGTTCACCAAGTGTTTGCCTTTTTGGGATATCCTTCTGTCCACAGTGGTGGCAAAATGTATCAGCCAGTTTGGTTCCGCAATTAAGGCAAAACTCATTATGCTGTTTTGGTTTGCTTCCCTCCTCGGCATCCGCCATGCCTTCCGCTACTGGAAATGATTTTCCTAATTCATCCATTGTTAATTAGGCCAATTTTTTAAAACCTTCTATTGTCATATCCAACATGCGATCGTCAAAGTCAAGGTGAGTCACCAATCGAATTTGCGTGTGCCCGAATGCAAGCGCTTTAATATTGTGCTTAGCAAGTTTTGTTAAAAATAATTCAGGCGTTATACCCTTCAGTTCAAAAATGATAATGTTAGTATCCACCGGCATAACTGAGGCTACAAAGGATAAATTGGTCAATGACTTGCCTAACGCTTTAGCTCGCCTGTGGTCTTCTTTTAGCCTTGAGATATTATTTTCCAACGCATACAAACCTGCAGCCGCAATAAATCCAGCTTGCCGCATGCCACCACCAAATACTTTACGCATTCTCCTCGCCTTCGGTTCTAATTCTTTCTTACACAGAATTACCGACCCCACAGGTGCACCCAGTCCCTTGGAAAGACAAATGGAAATGGTATCAAAGTATTTTCCATATTCCTGTGACTCATCGCCTGTTTCTACAATAGCATTAAAAAAGCGTGCTCCATCGAGATGCATAGCAAGCCCTCTTCCTCTTGCAAGTTCATTAATAGAAGCAATTTGATTCAGTGAATAGTAGCTACCAGCCTCTCTAACCACTGTGTTTTCGAGCGCCACTACTGACGTTTTCGGATTGTGAACATCATCACCATTTATATTGGTTTTAATTTCTTCAATTGAAAGCCTTCCCCGATCTCCATCCAGCAGTTTTACACTCACATGGCTGTTACCCATGAGGCCACCACCCTCATATTTATAGATATGTGAGCCTTTGTAGCAAATGACTTCATCATAAGGCTGAGTAAGGATTTTAATCCCAATCTGGTTGGTCATGGTACCTGATGGACAAAAGACAGCTGCTTCCATACCTAATAGATCGGCACACTTTTTTTCCAGCGCTTTTACGGTAGGGTCCTCTCCAAAGACGTCATCACCCACAACGGCACTAAACATGGCCTCTTTCATTCCAGCGGTAGGCTGGGTTACCGTATCGCTGCGCAGATCAATTATCATAGAATGAGATTCAACCCGTCAAATTAATAAAAGGTTTGTAAGTAGCGCGGCTATTTTATTTAAGCTTGTTTTTTACCCATTATCAGCCTACTTTTGTTCACCAAATCGCGGGGTGGAGCAGTTGGTAGCTCGTTGGGCTCATAACCCAAAGGTCACAGGTTCGAGTCCTGTCCCCGCTACTAAACCGTCAGAATACCTTTTATTGGGTTTTTCTGGCGGTTTTTTTAATTACGGAGATTCCTCTGCGGAAACCTGGGTGTTTTAATCTGTCAATTTTCTAACCACCAAATCCATACATCATTTTCAATTTCTCATTGTAAACCGAATTACTGTAATTCTTCATCTTATTCCTTCCGTCAACTATAAATAGAATTGACTTGGTGTGTTAAAGCGGGCTCTATAATTATTCATCCAATATTAAACCCCTTTGACTGATTAGGATAACATATATCCAGCCATTCCTATCATAAGGAAATCTTCAATAATGGTTACTGTACTCATAGGAAGGTTAAAAACCGCCCCGAGACATGCACATTGAATTTTCTTTTTGTTCAAGACGCTTTGAATTACTCCGACACTGCTGAAACTCATTACGATCACCGTGGCCCAATTTGTAATAAAAGGATTGAGCCCAGTCAGGAAAGCAATCCCTAAAGCAAGTTCAAGGAATGGATAGACGAAACCATACGCAGGTACTTTCATGGCAAGCACATCATACATTGCGTAGCTGTTGGCGAAGCCTCTAATATCAAGAAGTTTAAAGAAGGAAAATACCAGAAAGAAACCCGCCATAAATGTGTTCATTCCAGAATGAAGACTGCCGTGTGCTGTAACAATGGATACACCTGCGATAAAACCAACTATTAATAATATAGGCTTGTACGTCTTTAGCCATGATTTAGTCTCTTCTGCGTGCATGTTGTGATGACTGTGATCAGAAGTATCTGCACTGATTCTATATTTGCCATCTAAGCCTATTGCTTCCTGAAGTTCAGTTTCGCTTAAATGCTTTTGCATGGTGATAACAGCTCTCTTTTCTTCCAGGTTTACATCTGCCGAAAGCACATCAGGGTGCATCAATAATTTACTTTTTACTTTGGCTACACAACTTTCGCATGTAATGCCCTGTACGGTGTATGAATGAGTCATAATTTTTAAATGTTTAATTACAATCAAATTAACGATGAATGTCAAAGGAAGTAGTTATACAATTACTGGAAAGAGTTATACAATATCCGGAGATATCTTCAGAAGGAATGCCGATCTTTAAAAAATAACCTTAATGCAAAACCCATGACAACTCTCTATATCAAGAACATGGTATGCAACCGCTGCAAGATGGCAGTATACCAGGAGTTGGATAGGCTGGGCTTACATCCTGAGAAAGTATCGTTGGGGGAAGTGACCCTTATGGAAGATAACCTATCTACTGATATCTTAAAACAGTTTGATACCGCTCTACTAAGCCTTGGATTTGAGCGTATTGATGATCGCAAAGCCAGGCTCATTGAAGCGATAAAAAACAAGGTGATTCAGATGATCCATTACCCGAATGGAGTAGAAAGAAAATTCAATTGGTCTACTGTTTTGGTAGATGAGATGCATTATGAATATAATTATCTAAGTACCCTCTTTTCTGCTGTTGAAGGAATCACTCTAGAGCAGTACATTATTCGTCAAAAAATTGAAATGGCTAAGGAATTATTGTTTTATGATGAGCTTAACCTTAGCGAGATTGCCAATAAGTTAGGGTATAGTAGTGTTGCTCATCTTTCCGGACAGTTTAAGAAAATTACAGGGTTTACACCCTCAGCATTAAAAAAGTCCCGCGAGACCAATCAAAGAAAAACCCTAGACAATATTTCATAGCCGTATCGGTTACGAAAACAAAATGTCATTGCTCAGGGGCTCACAAGAGCTTCTTTCCTAGAAATCATCTTTTCCCCTAAACAAGTTTACCAATAGATCAGTGTTAAGGCGACAAGCCATACGTTACCTACTGGTCCGTACTCCTTCCCCATTTGACTTTATACGTTGTCCTTTTATGACGCCTTGTTGACCTAGGGTGCGAGTCTAAGTAACATGACATTTGTTTCATAGAAAGGGAATTAAAAATCAAACTAAAAACAAATGACTATGAAAAATCAAAAGAACATCATTCTTTACCTGGGAGTATCAGTGAGCGCATTACTACTGACACTTCTGTTGGGATCGTGCACCGAGGAAGAATTTAATCCTAGTTTAACAAAGGAGTTTACCATTCAATCTGGTTCCAATGGAGCGAACTACAACATTAAAGTCGGGTTGCCTGGCAATTACAATGCAGCCGAAAAGTATGGCTCTATCTATGTTTTAGATGGCGAAGAAAACTTTGATCTGGTAGCAAATAATTGCGAACAAATATCTAAGAACAACGCCACTCAAAATGTGCTCGTGATAAGTATCGGATATGGTCAAGATCGAAGCATTGACTACACACCAACAAAAGTCAGCGCCATAACTGGTGGTGGTGCTGAATTTCTAAATTTCATTGAAACTCAATTAATACCAAGGATAGAGCAAGATTTTAGTGTAGATACTAATCCAGCTAGCCGGGTAATTCTTGGCCATTCATATGGAGGTCTGTTCGGGGCCTGTGTTTTTGCAGTCAATAATAAGCTGTTTGGTAACTATATATTATTAAGTCCATCGATATGGTTTGACAATGAGGTGTCGTTGCAACTAGAATTGGATAACAGAGCTGTTAATAAGAGCAGACCACAGTTGGTTTTTATGGGGATAGGTGAAGCTGAAAATTCCGGCAGAATGCAAGCACCTTTCGAAGCGTTCTATCAAACATTACGTGACAATTATACCCAAATCAAATTATCAAAGAACCTTGAAAGGAATCTTGATCACGTAGGCTCCAAGAATCCAAATATTATCAAGGGCCTCAACTACTATTTTCAAAACAGATAACCCTTTTAACTTCTCTAAAACCATTATTGATATGAAACTTAAAATCTATTTATCCCTCGCCATTTTCCTTTATGCATACGCACATGGATATTCTCAAAATGCCCTAGCGACAGTCGATTCAAAACATTCTCTTGTGCGAAAGTTAACCATTGAACCTGGTGTCGGCATCCACACAAATTTTGGAATTGATTTTCTTATTTCCAATCTGGTGCATTGGAATCCCAAAAAGCGACTGAGTTTTGCCTCGTATTCCTCTTTTAATATTAACAATGTTACTCAGCGATACTTTAATCATATAAAAACGGATTACAACTATTCACTAAATCAAAAATTTGGTGCAGGTACAACCGTATACTCAAAAAAGTATTCTCATACGTTCTTCGCGATGGTGGGCATCAAGTACACAGCTTTTCAGGAAACCCTAGAGAACCCGAATTTTAATAAAGTGAGTACATCCATTAGCGCGTTTAGCCCTGACTACGGTATGATGTACAGCTTAAAGCGGGGATGGAAAAAGTATTTCTTCACGGCTCGTTTTTATCTGCCACTCAGCCCCTGGCTAACCAAAGGCGCTCACATTGAAAATATTCAGGGTACTCTTCGTGACACTGCGTTGGAATTTGGAATAGGTATAAAGATCAAATAAGAATACAATAATGAAAATTATGAAAGCCACAAAAATCCACTCTTCAATTCTAAGGTCACTTTTCCTTGCCATACTCGTTATTGGGGTTTGTCAACCTAGCGGTTACTCTCAGAGTTTTGATGCTACTAAAAAAACAGTCTTCATAATAGCTGATAATGACGGAACGGAAATGTTTGATATGATGGCGCCCTTTTATCTTTTCAACGCTACAGGGGAGGCAAACGTCTACATAGTTGCAGAGCATAAATCCGCTATACTCGTAAAAAAAGGCCTGCTTGTTATGCCTCACTATACATTCAGGGAAATCGATTCACTGCACATGCATGCTGATGTGATAGTTGTTCCCAATCAATCAAGAGGAGCCCGGAATCAAAAAAAGGTAACTGTAAATTTCATAAAAGAAAATTACACTGGCACAAATAAAATTCTATCTGTTTGTGATGGATCTGTTACCGTTGCTGCCACAGGATTGTATGATGGGAAAAATCTGACTACCCATTCCTCTGATTATGTGGGACTGAAGAAACACTTTAAAAAACCTAATTGGATGCTTGGTACAACCGTTACGCAAAGTGGTAATCTATTCAGCACAGCAGGTGTTGCTAATGCGACCGAGGGCAGTCTAACTGTTATCAATGATCTTTTTGGTCGGGAAACTATGCTACGAGTATTGACAGGCATACATTACCCTTACTCCGAAATTCGAATGGATCATCGAAATCTTGTTATTGATCAGAACCCTATCTACTTACAGTTGCATAAAGGAAAAATGAAGAAGAGTGAAAAAGTTGGGGTGTTGTTACAAAACGGAATTAGTGAATTTGATCTTGCCGCAATTCTGGATTGCTATTCTAGGAGTTTCCCTTCATCACTTGATACGTTCATTGTCGGAAACTCATCAGTAACTTCTAAGTATGGGTTAACTCTTTTGCCGACAGGTGATGCTACCGCCAATGCTTCCACTGAACTACATGTACTAATACCGGAAAATATTTCCGATACAGCGAAGAATCATTTTAAAAACGCCCAGTTCGTAACCTACGATAAACATGAGCAGCAATATATGATCGATGTGTGTTTAAAACGGATTAGCGCATTGTATGGAAACGATTTTGGAAGTTTTGTTAAGCTCATGTTGGACTATAATAATTAACCGCTTACTTCTTTACTTTAAATACGAAGCAAAATGAAAAAACAATCTAACGTAGTTGAATACAATTTTGAAGCAAGTGAGTTTAACTGGGACCTTGCTCCCGGCAAAACTATTAAAGCATGGGGATTCAACAAACAACTTCCTGGTCCTGTATTAAGAGCAACCGTTGGTGACACACTGGTTATTCGTATTACCAATAATCTTAGCGAAGCTACCACTATTCATTGGCATGGCATCTGTTTACCGGCATCAATGGATGGAACGGACGGAGTGCAAAAACCCATTGAGCCTAGTGAAGTCTTTGAATATCGTTTTGTTGTCCCCGATGCTGGCACTTTCTGGTATCATGCACATACCAATGAAACCATTCAAATGGAGCGCGGAATGTACGGAGCCGTAATAGTTGATAGTGAAGCGGACCCTGTTGTGGACGGAGAAAAGATTTTTATGATTGATGACATGAAACTGAACGAAAACAATGGGTTTACAAAACCAACTTGGTTTCTGCCACGCGCTATTGAAAGACATGATGGTCGTCAGGGTAATACACTTTTATTAAACGGGAAAGAAAACTTGGTTATCAATCCTAATGGCGGCCAGACAGAAAGATGGCGTTTTATCAACTCATCAAGTGCAAGATATTTCGTTTTATACCTTGGTGGCAAAGCATTTAAAATTATTGCATCAGATGGTGGACTATTGGAACATCCCCTAACCGCCACGGAAGCTTTAATAACTCCCGGAGAACGAATTGATATTGCAGTTGATTTCACAGAAGGAGAATCATTTGCTATTGAATCATTGGCTTACGACCGAATGACCTTTTTAAAAGCTAAACGGGAAACCTTTGCCCATGTTAAGGTAGGAGAAAGTAAGCCCTCAAAGGCATTCATACCTGAAACATTAAGAATGATTGAACCACTGGCACCACAAGCAGCAGAGGTGACCAGAAAAATAAAATTATCAGTTGATCCAAGAATCAGAGATCAAAAAGACTTTCGTATAAACGATAGTGTTCATGTAAATGACAAACCTGTAATGGTAGGCGAGTTGCAAATTTGGGAAGTGTCTAATACCAGCAGGATGGATCATCCTTTTCACCTTCACGGATTTTTCTTTCAGGTGATTGAAGAAAATGGCAAAGCTCCTGCCTACAAGGCATGGAAAGATACAGTCAATTTAACACCTAAGAGCACAATAAAGATTGCATGGATGCCAGATAACCGTCCGGGAACATGGATGTATCATTGCCACATTATTGAACACCATGCAGCGGGGATGATGGCGCACTTTGATGTCATTGACGGAAGCAATCCATGCGAGCAAAAGCTGTCAACTCATAGCCACCAGCATCACCATTAAAAGATAAAATAAATCTTTCAGCGAGCTAATTAAAATCCTTGAAGAATCATGAGACGAATCGCGTTTATTATTCCACCTACCGTTGAGTTATTAGATTTAGCTGGCCCTGTTCAAGTGTTTACAGAGGCTAAGTTTTATGGCTTTGAACTCGATATCAAATTCTACCTCTACAAAAAGAATCCAGTAAGTACTTCAGGCCTTACATTTGGGAAAGTAGCCAACTTTACAGAAGCCCAACTAAAGCCGGGTGATTTTATATTTATTCCTGGCATGGACCAGAATTACATTAGAAGCGCACCATTCCGGAAAGAAAAAAACTTTTTTAAATGGCTAAAAGAATGTGCGGAGCAAAAGATAAATGTATGTTCTGTGTGCAATGGAGCCTTTGCTTTAGGCAAAGCAGAATTACTGGATAACATGGAGTCTACCACCCATTGGAGAAGAGTAGCCGAATTACAGGAGCAATTCCCCAAAACAAAAGTACTGGCCGATGTCTTCTATGTAAAAAATAGAAACGTCTGCACGAGTGCCGGAATTAGCGCTGGCATAGATTTGGCGTTGTCAATTCTGGAAGATTTAGCAGGCGTACACTTCACGCATCGTGTGGCACGAGGGCTTGTGGTTTATTATCGGGGAAATGGCAGCAAAAAAAGGCGCGCCAGCTATCTCGATTTCAGGAATCACATCAACATGAAAATACATAAAGTACAAGACTACCTACTCGACCATATGAGTGGGGAGACCGCTATTACAAAATTGGCTTCGATTGCAGAGATGAGCCCTAGAAACCTAACCCGTGTATTTAAGGAGACAACAGGAACAACCGTGAATGATTATCTCACGATGATAAGAATCGATAAAGCCAAAGTACTTATTAAAAATTCCAGGGATACCATGCGAAGTATTGCACTTAAATGCGGATTTAAAACTGAGCGGCAATTACAACGGATATTGACTTGAGCATACCTTTAAAGCGTCAAACGAATCAAGAAATAATTGGTAACTTGTGTCGGTTCCAAGCATAGGTAAGGGAATCGATATGCTTAAAGTTGCCTTTATAGTCCCTCCCCATGTTGAGTTATTGGATCTAGCCGGCCCGGTTCAAGTTTTTACTGAAGCCAAATCTCAGGGACTTGATGCAGCGATTGAATTTTACAGCTACCATGATGATAATATATCTACAGCAGGGATTGCTTTTGGGAAAATCATAAATTATAAAAAGGCCAATTTAAAATCAGGGGACTTTGTATTTGTACCAGGAACTGACCATAGTTATTTACAGAGTAAGGAGTTTGCTTTAGAGAAGGTTTTTTTTAAATGGATAGCTCAATGTGCTGACAATATGGTAAACACATGCTCTATCTGTACAGGCGCTTTTTTTTTAGGCGAAGCTGGATTGCTGGATGGCAGGGAATGCACCACTCACTGGAGACGCACAGACGAACTGAGGTCTCGCTTTCCAAAAGCGAAAGTGTTAGCCGACAATCTTTATGTAAAGAGTGACAACATTTACACCAGTGCAGGCATAAGTGCCGGCATCGATCTCGCACTTGCGATTTTGGAATACCTGAAGGGTCCTCATTTCGTTCATAAGGTGGCCCGGGGCCTGGTAGTATATCACAGGCGAGATCAATCACATTCACAAAAAAGCATTTATCTCGATTTCAGAAATCACGTTAATCCGAAAATTCACGAAGTACAAGACTACTTAATCGACAACCTATCGGGAGACAACTCAATAGAGATGTTAGCTGAAAAAGTTGCAATGAGCCCAAGAAATTTGAGCAGAGTTTTTAAGGAAACTACGGGTTCAACTATTGTTGAATATCTCACCAAGCTAAGGCTGGAAAATGCAAGGACTCTTCTGAACAATCCGGAATATACAATCGAATACATAGCCTCTCAATGCGGTTTTAAAACAGCAAGACAATTGCAAAGAATTTTAAAGTGATTTTAATAACGTCTTGTTTCGATTCCTCACTATGTGATAATTATCTTTGACAGCAAAGAAATTTCGTCCCTATGAACATTCGTCCAGGAGAAAAAAAAGACTTACCACGAGCCCTTGAACTTGTAAAAGAGTTGGCAGCTTATGAAAACGCACCACAGGAAGTTATCAATACAGTCGCATCAATGGAACAAGACGGATTTGGCCCAAATCCCATCTATTGGTTTTTTGTGGCAGAGAATGAAAACGGTATTGTTGGAATTTCACTTTATTATTGGCGTTACTCCACCTGGAAAGGAAAACGACTTTACCTGGAAGACATCATTGTAACAGAAAAAGAACGAGGTAGCGGCATCGGCAAATTGCTTTTCGATCGCACCATGCAAAAGGCACTGGAAGAAAATTGTTCGGGTATGATGTGGCAGGTATTAGAATGGAATGAGCCGGCCATTAATTTCTACAAAAAATATGGCGCTAAAATGGACGATGAGTGGACCAATTGTACGCTCGAAGCCGATCAAATTAAAAAATTACTGAAGAGCAACTCTTAAGCTCAAGCTTCTTCTAACAACGTCTGAAAAACCACATGCCGGTCCTTAAATCTTAAATGATGTTCTTCAATCAAGGATTTAGCATAACCGTCCAGGTAGTGCTGAAACTGATCAATAGTTGGTGTAAAGTATTGGATACAATAAGAAGACGAACTCTCATCATCATGAGTAAGTACTTTATAAAACTTATAATCAACAAATACCCCAACTTTCATTACGCTGGGAATATGCTTTTCCTTTACCCACAACATCCACTCCTTTTCAACTTCTTTATCGATCCCTACGGTAACGTTATACAAAATCATAATTATTCAAAGGTAATAGACAACTTAATACAATTGATGATAGTTAATTTCTCATTCAAGACCGGAGCAATTTTACCTAACATAATCTTCCAGATATTTGAATGCTTCTGTAAGTTTACCCGCCTGAGCAATCGTTCCTCGTTGAATTATACTTTCCGTATCACCCATTAACAAAGGTTTCAATATGCGGTCAATAAGATCGCGTCCAAATTCTTCCGAGGCACTTCTTGGCAATTCGCAAGGGAGGTTATCAACCGCCATCACGGTAATAAATTTATCACTACTCAATGGCGGCTGTATAGAGTCTGAAAGTGGGTCATAATCATAAATTGGATCCACAATCGTGCTGGCTCGTTTAGTAGAAGGCACAGACCCATCAATATCACACGTGATATCGGTGATCACCTTCATTTTAAAATCGTGAGCTAACATGTCCTCTCGGGTAAAGAGTTTTGGCGCGTTGGGATTCCAGAAAGCTCCGGCCAAAAGCACGTCTGCCACTTTAGTGAACTTTGAAAAATGCGAATTGTATTGTTCGGGATTGCGATGAAACTCTTCTCGATTAAAATGCCCGCCTCCTTTGCGCGTGTGGTAGTCGGCACTGCTTAATTGAACATATACAGGTTCATCAAAGGTATGCGTAAGAAAATCCAGAATGTTCACTTTGCGAATACCTGCCGTATCTAAGGTTTCCATCGCTCCTTTAGCCACTCGGCCTGCACCGGTAAGTACAATCCTTATCGCTGGCAATTTTACCTTTCGTATTTCAAGCTTAAGGTCATTGATATCAAAACATTCAAACGCTCTTCGAAGAGTAAATAAATTAAGGCGCTTACCTAAGGTCCACAGTCCATTGTAAGCACCTACCAACCCAGCATATCTTCCAAAAGCCACCAATCGGTTTCCCTGGGTATCCTTTAATGCTTCGTAATCGATCAACCTGATTTTTTTCTTCAACACTTCTTGCAACAGTTTGCGGTTGTAGGGTTGCTTCTTCATCGTGTGCGAAAAAAATAAATAGGTCTTTCCTTCAATCAACCTGGAAACAGGCACCTCTTTTATTCCCATCAATATATCGCAATCACTTACTTCTGGTCGTACTTCAATATCAAGCTCACGATACTCTTCATCCTTAAAGCATCGGATTGGGCTTTCCTGGCAAATCAATTTTACGTTTGGAAAACGTTGTTCAATCTCTTCAGCCTGAAGAGGGGTAAACGCAACTCGTTTATCAGGTGGAGTTTTACCTTCATTGATAAGGCCTATCTTTAGTGAATTCATATCAAATCTCTAACCTTTAAAATTAAACAATTCAAGAGAGGTTTTAACAATCTCTCATACGCTGAAGTTATATTTACAAATGAATTATCTTATTCTGATTATTTCATGGACTGGCTATTTCTTTTGCCACAGCTGGTTGGCATCGACTCCCGTAAAGGATTTTTTCACAAAGAAGCTAAATGAAAATTTTCGCTTTTATCTACTGGGTTATAATCTGTTGGCAACAATTGGGCTTTTCGGATTATTGCTATTAAATGGAAGCATTTCATCCTCTCCATTTTTTGAAAGTGTGGGCTTTGTCCGTTACCTGAGTTTACTGCTTGCCACAATTGGAGTATTTGTAATTAGTGCTGCGTTTCGTCAATATAAACTGAGTTCTTTTCTTGGCCTTCAAGAGGAGAATGAAGGCTTTAGTGCAGATGGAATATTGAATAAGGTACGCCACCCAATTTATTCAGGTACCATATTGATTGTGTTAGGGTTTTTCCTGTTTCAACCAAACTTACCAACACTCATCTCAACACTATGCATTTTCTGCTATCTCGCCATCGGTATTCAACTGGAAGAGAAGAAGCTTGTTAAAAAATTCGGAGATGAATATCTGATTTATAAAAGGGTACCTATGTTGGTACCTCGTATATTCTAATGTAAATATTACTACCTCTCTAGTAGGCTTCCCAAAATAGAGCCTGCCTCTTTTCTACTATTACTACCATAAGGAGACAATGCTTGTACTAATTTTCTTATCGGCATAGATTGCAACCAAACTTTGCCCGTGCCGCGTAAGGTGGCCAGAAATATTCCCTCCCCACCAAACACCATTGACTTTAGACTACCTGTTGACTCAACATCAAAATCAATTTGCGCTTCCATGGCAACCACGCAACCTGTATCTACCCTAAGCGTCTCGTTGTTCAAGGTACGTTCAATTAATGTTCCACCAGCGTGAACAAATGCCAACCCGTCTCCCTGAAGTTTTTGCAGAATAAATCCTTCTCCACCAACCAAACCAGACCCGATCTTTCTATTAAAAACAATACTAAGCTTTGTGCCAAAAGCTGCACACAGGAATCCATCTTTTTGGACAATCAATTGGTTCCCCCTCATTTGAGCCAAGTCAATTGGAATGACAGTGCCCGGATATGGTGCTGAGAACCCCACTTTTGCCTTTCTGTTTCCACGATTGGTAAAGTGAGTCATGAAAAGGGATTCACCCGTCAGCACGCGACTTCCTGCTGATAATAACTTGTCAAAAAGACTTGCCTGTGGATTTGAACCATCGCCCATTTTTGCCTCGAATGTAATGCCATCATCCATAAATAACATGGCTCCAGCTTCCGCGATCACGGTTTCCATCGGATCAAGCTCTATTTCTACAATCTGGATGCTTTCGCCTTTAATTTGGTAGTCGATTACATGAGATGCCGGCATATTTGTCTTGATTTATTTTATCTGCTTACATACGAGATACCCCGCTTGCTGGTTGCTGAAATATGTTCTTTTCCAGAAAGCATCAAAGAAATTTCAGATGATTCTATTTTCCCTTCTTCTTTCCTTTTTTTAAGTCCGCGTAGTCATTGCGCTCTTCCAGTTTCTTGTCGTCTACATTTTGATTTAGAAACTCATTGATCTTTTCGATGTTCATGTTCGTTTTCAATTCACCAAACTGATTAATGGAAACTTCAAGACCATCCAGATCGCGATGAACGCGGGCCTTGCCTTGTTTTTTACTAACCTTGCCTGCCCGGCCGGCAGGCAGGTCTTCCTTCTTTGTCATACCTTAAAAAGTTTAAACTTAAGCTACCTTTACTTTTAAATTATTCAGCGCATAGTTAATCCTGCTTACGGCCTCATCCTTTCCAATAATTTCCATCGTCATCATTAAATCGGGCCCGGATGCTCCACCAGTAATTGACACACGAAGCGACTGAAGAATTTTTCCAGTGGCAATGCCAAGATTAGCTGTGACTTCATCCAGCGTTGACTTTGCAATATCCGAAGTTAGGCTAGAAATTTTACTGATTTCATGTTGATAAGCCATCAGCACTTTTACCGTCTCTTCGTTCCACTTCTTGGA
>JANNAQ010000010.1:0-61072 GCA_031384515.1 Bacteroidia bacterium | reverse complement strand
TGTTTTTTGATTTGAAATTTCCTTTCTTTCCACGGTAAGTCTGAAGAGGACGCAAGCTCTGCTGGAGAGCAACTTGTTAGCAATAGGATTTATCGACTGGAATGGTCAGGAGGCTCTCGTTAAGAGAGCCTTCTCTGCTTTATATCATTCCAAGAGTTTTGATGGTCTTAAGAAAACTCAGAACGCGAAGCGTTCTTGAAATACAAGTACCACTGAATGAAATTTTTTCTGTGCTTGATGGATAAACCTCGATGAACGGCCAAGTGTCCTTTTAGGTGACCAAAGAAAGACTCTAGTCCGTTTGTCGATTTAGGTACGCGCGCATTGTCAAGATAATGGAACATATCTGGAAGTGCTCTCTTGATCACCATAAAGGAGCGCCTGACTAATTTGTGTTTATACCAATATCTTCCTGTCGTTAACTGATAGCTCTTTTCGTTGATGAAATCTTTGTGAAGATCATGCCATTTCACCAAGCTGACTATCCAATAGTCTCTTTCTGTTGCCGTCTTGATTTTGTGAAGCTTGGAAACAATCAATCGTAACTCTAGGCCAGGAATTGTTTTAGGCCTCATCGTAAGCCAAATTCGACACATTCGTTGGATGTGCACCACACATCGTTGCAGAATAACTTGTGGACATACTCTCTTGATGGCTTTCAATAAAGCCTTGTGGCCATCACAGGTGATGCTTTCAATTTGAACCTGCAAGGCCAATAGATTTTCAAGGTCTTCTTTTAATTCTTCATACCATTCCCCTGTTGTGAGTCGGTACAACTGTGTAAACTTAATGGTGTTATCCCTGTAAAGGATAAGGCATAAGTCATGACTGAAGTACGTTCCATCAATGAGCAGGTTGACACGTTCACTTGGATACACACTCAACACAGGTGGCTTACTCAGGTAGTGATGAAAATACCGTTTCAAAGTACGAACAGAGTAACCACTTAGCTGATTCAGCTGCTCCAAGGTATGGCGTCCGATGACCCATTTTCTAAACCATACGAATCGATTACTTGCAGCAACTGAAGGATTGGTCCAAGTGAATAATAACCCACATGACTTACATTTAAACCGCTGTTTATTAGCTCGTCTTCCCCAGTGAATTACCTGAAAACTTCCACATCCCCAGCAGGACTTTTTTACGTGTATTCATAAAATGAAAAGAGGAAATTGAAACCATTTTCAATTTCCTCCTATTTTAAGAGGTTAACTCTTATCAAATCAATCAGTTAGACAAAGCATCACCAACCATTTTTGTCCATTAAATCAATAGATTGTTTACCCTATTTGATCAGTGATTACATCTGAAGCAATAGTGCTATAAGGTTGTTCTGATTAAGATATTGCCCATTTTTTTGCCTGCTCCGTATCAGTGAAATACTCAACCTCGAGCCCAATCTCTCCCCGGTTTTCGAAATCGTCAAGTGTATTTTTTATTTTTGTTTCTACTACAATGGCATAGAGCCTTACTCCGGAATCAATGATTTGCAGCATGAAGGTGTGGTTAATCCACTTCTCCAGCCTTTCGGGTGATAAAGTTTGACTAAAAATAATAATCTAACTTTCTAATTTATTATTTTTTAGAGTCATGCTGTCAAATCTAATAATGGAATTCTGCGCTTAACGTGGATAAGTATTGCGTAGTGCGATTTTATCATTATCAGTAAGAGGTCGATCAGTTCCCTCTGAACAGGCAAGCATATATGAGTTAGTCTCAGGAACTGTTGGAGTTCCAGGGATATGGATAGCCCCTACAGTGAGAGGGCCTTCATTCCCACCACTTCCACAGCTAAATGCTGTATTCATATAGTCAGTGTGGCGTAATCCAATTGCATGTCCTATTTCATGCGTGATTGTTGTTATAATATCTCCACTTTGAGAAGTTCCATTATAGTATTTAGTATTTAATTTTATGAGGTGTGCTGGTTGTCCGCCATTCGGAAATCCTGCACTAATACCTAATACATCGCTATCCTCGAAAAATGAGGCAATATTAATATATTTTGGATTGGATGGAACTAAATTAGGGGACCACAATGGGTTTTCTCTAAATGCTAATTTAATTCCTAAAGAATTGTAACGTGCAAGTGCTGGGGCAAGTTGACTTCTAACGCTACTATGGAAAAGAGGATCAATTGATACCCAAATAGTATTATCTCCTCTAACACTTGGATTGACAATCACTAGATTAGTGGTACGGTAATGTTGTTTTTTGGATACCCTACCACTATTATTTAAAACTGGAAAGCTTAACTCATTAATTTCTTTCAACGTAAGAAAGATATCGTACTCAACTATATAACCATTCTTATATTTTTTTAAGCCTTGGCTAGTATCGAATCCTAGATCTCGCAATTTGTCTAATACTTCTTGAGGAGCGGAATTTGTAAAATTCTTTTGCTCTACAAAATTTTCATGATCTTCACATGATAAAAGAACGGTGAATAGAACTACTACATACAGTTTGGTCATTGCCTTTTTCATAGTTTGATAGTTTAATTCATTAATAAGCTGTCATTTTAAGGTTATTTCACTACCTATTATCCCCTGTTCTTTCTATCGAAAGAAAAAAGGCTCAACCGATGTTGAAATTCAATCTTTTAGAAGGCTGAATTCATCGATTAACTTAAGACTAAGTTTACTTTTAACTTGATTTTCGTTTTTCCTTTTTAATTTTAACTCGTTTATTGAAAAAATTGACGGAGTTTTTGCTCGACTACTAGATGCAGGAGTATTAATATTCGAGATATTTTTGAATTCAGTACCCACCTTTTCGAAGGTCTGAACTACAATGGATGTGTTAATATCTGTCCACTTATTTATGTTAGTAATTGTATATTTTCCATTGAATGATTGCCTTTGATTGGCAGCTTCAAGAGTTCCATTCACAACATCAATAAATGTGGAAGTAAAATTAAGAGGGTCAAAGTTTCCATCATAATAAATGAAGCTAAGACCGTACGCCTTGAAATCAACGACTTTTGGTATAAATATAAATTCGGGAGACGCGTAGCTTTCTTGTATTGACGCATTCAGGACACCATCCCAAGTTGATGTATTGGCTCCAGCTCTTAAAATAAGATCCATATCGGCCTTACCTGTAGCAGTTTGGGCTGGCCATGCCAAAACCACCGCAACGCCATCTTCCTGATTGATTGTAATTTTAATGTCATCTTCTCGAGTTATTTCAATATTTTCACTATCCACAGACTTAATGGAAATTAATATCGTTTCCGGATCTTCTATTTCAAAGTCTGAGCTTAACTCGATTTTAATAATTGCTACCGTGTCATCCTTGTCAATTTTAGCCTCTAGGTAGTCTTCCTTAATTTCATAGTCGTATGGATTTGATGCTGCGTTAACTTTATCTTTAGCGGTGCCATCCAACTCATAAGATATAAAGAAGCGTTCAGGGGTTGGTTTATCAAGTTTTATTTTAACCTCAATTTCACCATCAGCCTCATTAACCGACATCGAACTCTTGTCAAACGAAAGCTTTGGTTTTGAAGGTGGCTCGTCTTCTTTGCAAGATGAGACCACTAGACTCAACGATGATATAGTGAAGGCGGAAATAATCAAAAACGATCTATAAGCTTTCATTTTAAATGTTTTAACGGATTAAATTTACTAGAATATTTTGTTAAATATGGCTAGCCAAGCCAAATGTTCAAGTCTAAAATTTCAGAATCCTGTGTCTTTTTTAAGATGAATGATTCTGCTTCTAGAGCTTTGCCCATTTCTTAACAACTGTTTGCCCGTGTTGTTGCACCAAAATCAAGTACAAGCCTGGTCGCATTTCGGAGGTATCAATCGTTTTTGTAATTCTTGTATTGGTTTTCTCTACCACATTTTGGTTGATTGTTTGACCAACCATGGATAACATCTGGATAGAAACAAGGCCTTGCAGATTATTCTCAATTGAAATAGTAAGCTTGTCTGTGCCTGGATTAGGGAATAGCTGGATGCCATCCTCCATCAAGTCTTCTTTGACAGCAGTGATTTGGTCTCTAACGTATATGGTGGTAGTTGCCGCTTTGTTACAAAGCTCTAGCCCGGATCCATTGGCAGTAAATGTTGTGGTTTGTGTTGGCTTAGCGGTAAGCTGAGGACCCGCAAAATTGGTTACCGATCCATCTGCAGCATTCCATACAAAGATACTTGCACCTCGTCCATTGAGAACAACTTCTTCACCTGGATAGATCAAAAGCTTTGAGGCAGAAATTTGAACAGATGGATTCATTCCAATAATGGGTTGAATATTCATGGCAATATTGGCACCAAATGCTATAGAATAAGGCTGCCATATTCCAGCCTCGTCTTGAATCCAGGAGGTGGAGTTGGTAGATTCTCCTTCTGCAGATGATTGAATGGCTAGTTTAGTCCCATTACTATAATCAAGTTCGATACCTACCTGATAGGGTTTACTAAACACGGGTGTTTCACGATCAAGAATTATTATTGTTGGCCTGTTTTTGGCAATGTCTTCTTGAATTTGCTTAAGTAATACCACCTTTTTTTCTATCACGGAACCTGGAGCTCTTTGTGGCCCTCTGGCATTCCAGACAACTACGGTTACCGAAGCATCTTCACTTAGAGATTGAAGTTGACCGAATTGAATTTTTACTCCACTAATATATTCGTATCCCAAGGTATTGGCAAAAAATTCTGAGATAGCCTTGCTCTTTAAACTATTGTGGCCTGTAAGATTGCCGGTATAACTTCCATACTTTGATAAGGAAATGAATGAAGGCGTATAGGAAATGTTAAAATTCGTTGTTGTATTACACAAGCCTTCTCCAGAAACAGTTATATAATTTAATTTCTCAAAAACGGCAGATGAGCCGAGCTTGTTCTTCGATTGTAAGGTTACTTTATACACGCCTGGTATAGAATACTTCACCCGAGGATTCCTTTCTATGGAAGCGGAAGGATCTCCTCCTTCAAATGTCCAACTCCATTCATTCGGGAAATTAGTAGAGAGATCTGTAAAACTTACTTCACCACCAAGTAATATTAATTGCTTATCAGCATTGAAGTTAGAAGTCGGCACATCTGCTACAACTGGACTGCATAAGTTGGCCGTAATGAGTGATGTTCTCCTTGGGCTAAGTTCAATGACAGCTTGCATCCTTGTTTTCTGACCTATTGTAAAGATGTTCATGCAAGCATCGTTACTATAGTCCATATAGTTTTCAACCATATTGGTTGTGCCACAACTAAACCTCCCCACCTGGCAACCAGAACTAGCACTTGCTGCCGGAGGGGTATCGGAGACAAAGTCATCGGCACAATTTCCATCACCCCAAATATGACGTAGCCCCAGCCAATGGCCAGTTTCGTGGGCGAGTGTACGGCCCTTGTTAAATGGTGGGCTCATGATCGGAAAATTTCCTTTATCTGTAGAACCAAATGAAGTGTATTGAACTACTACACCATCGGTAGAAGCTGGTCCTCCAGTTTCATTTAAGCCTGTCAAGCTTGATTGATCTGGAAACTGTGCATAGCCTAAGAGATTTGAACTACTCCCTCCAAATTTTACTGTCCATACATTGTAGAAGATATTGGGGTTCCAAATGGTAGTAGATTTTAATGAGCCTTCAATTTCTTCTCGTGTCCAACTTGTTTTGTTTCCGTTGAAGCGATCAATGCCAGGTTCTTTCATGGCAATCCCATCTTCATCTACTGGAGAGAGACAAAATTCGATCTCAATATCCGCGCCTACAGGGCTGTTGTTAAAGCCTGGTGTTCCTACTTTTCTTCTAAAGTCTTCGTTTAATACTTCTATTTGTGATTGAACTTGAGCTTGACTTAAGTTGAGGCCAGATCCAACTGGCTCGCCATTGTGGATGACATGCACGATAATTGGGATGGTAACAATGCCAGCATTTGTTTTCCCGCTTGCATTCTTTGATGTAATTTCCTTGATCTTCTTATTGATTTGAAATTCAAAATCATCCAATGTTTGTCGTTCAGGAAACTTGATTCTATTAATACTATCCTGGGTCATGGTAGCACAAGTACGAGTAGGTAACGTGACTCCGCTATTTTGTGCAATACCGGTAGTTGACAACCCAGCAAACAAACAAAAAAAGACAGAAAGAAAGCGGACCATCATACGATTGACTTAGTTTTCAGTTGATAGTTCAAGGTGTATGCGATAGCTGGAAGTGTTTTCCTGATCGAGGAAAAACTCGAGCTCGAGTTTATTTTTCTTCGCTTCCCGCACTACGAAAGGCAGATTGGAATCTGAAAAGAATGGAAGTATCATTGTCAGCGTAGCAGATGCATTGTTGAAGGACCAAGAATCATCTATTACGTCAGCTTCGTCAGTTCCACATTTTTTGGTACCAGTTGTTACTTTATAGGCGCGTTCCGCGTTTGCATAAAAAGTATATTGGTCATCGGAACCGCAGCTTACATTAAAAGTTTCCTCCACGTCTCCATTAAGAGTTTGTTCTAAAAATTTTAGTTTCCAGGTTTTGGAAGTTTCACCAGTAAATATTTTTGTGTAATTGTATGGGGTTGGTAATACGTCTTCCGAGCACGCTCCTATAACTAATAATACAATCAATGTGATATGAAATTTACTCATACTAATTTGGAGTTAATGTGAATGAAACTTCAGGCTGATCTTCAAAATCAATTAAAACAATCCTCATAATTATCTTTCTGGTTGTTGGGTCAACCACCCCACTGCCTTTTATAGTCGCGAATTCCGGATCAATGTTTTCTTCTTCTTGTTGTGGTATTGTTAATGTGTTATCTCCATTGTCTATGAACTTTAAATCCATTTCTCTGGTAGATTGAAAGATATTAATATTCCAATTGGACAGCGTATAGATTTCGCAATCGGTGCTTGTTATCGTTATGTTTTGAACGGGCGTAGATGAACCTCTTGTTCCGAAATAAGTGCCACCCAAAATACAATCATCTACAATGGTGAACGTAAAGGTTTTTCCGATCGCACTTTCTCCCTGGCCTACCTGTAGTTTTCCTGATGTTACACTTTGTAGGGTAAATGTAACATCTTGAGACCGCAGGATATTATTAGCGTTGTTAATGAGTTTGAATTCGATGTTTCCAAAATATTCGCCTTTTTTGATAGTGACTTTCTCGCCATCACTCAATAAGGTATAGTCAACGCCTTTCCTGGCGCTACCACCTATTTTATAAGTAATAGTAATATCCTCATCTAGAGCAGGCCCTGCATTGTGGACTTCAATTGATAAAGGCTTGCTATAGCTTTCTTTTTCTGATTGAGAAACTTTTGTAAACCGAACAAAGTAGGGGCCTTTGAACGTGATTAGTTCAGTTTCGCAACCAATAATCTGCAAAAGAATAAGTAAGTACAATGGTAACTTTCTCATACTAATAGCCAGGATTTTGATCTCCTGCCAAGGCAGGATTGTTTAATATCTCTCGTTGTGGAATTGGCCAAAGTTCGAACTGTGCTTTCCAATTGCTTGAAAAAGCAGGCATCAAAACTTTTGCTCTGTCTGTTCTTACCAAGTCATACCACCGACTTCCCTCGTAGGCAAGTTCGTATACTCTTTCTTGTTCAATAAGCTGAATCATTAGACTTTGAGTAACGGAGGCTATGGTAGGTGCATTTGCACGTGTTCGCAATACATTAATATCTTCCTGGGCACTGCCAGCACCAGTAACTTTACCTAGCTGCGCTCTGGCTTCAGCCCGAATCAAATACATTTCTCCAAGTCTGATGGCTACCACATTGTTATTATCTTGATCAGCAGTTCCATATTTGGCAACCGACCACCCGTTATCATTACCCTTCAGTTGGCTAACGTTAAATGAAATAGACTTAAAACGATCTCCGGACTCATTGGAGGCTAAGGCGACAATAGCTTGATTTGATGGAATTATTTCTCGTCTTCCTACGAAAAGATTGTTTAAGCCAATACTAGAGTTGCTACCTGGGTCGTCAGTAAGTGTATAGCCAACTTCGAGAATGGCTTCACCTGTGAAATCTTTTTTAACTAGTGCTTCAAATTTTGGTTCCAGCTTATAGAGGTCAGAAGAGATTACCTCAGATGCAAATTGTTCAGCTTTGGAATAATTCTTTTGGTAGAGATAGAACCTCGCAAGAAGAGCACGCACAGTAAATGAACTTGCAAAGGCAGGGCTGGCCGTCTTCCCTGGTAATTTGTCCAATGCCAAATTTAGGTCTTCGATGACTAACGCTGAAATTTCTGCTTTAGTAGCTCGGGCAATATTTCTATTTACTTCAATAGAAGTTTCAGTCACTTTTGGTACCCCACCAAAAGTTTGCAGTGCAACGAAATAGGCATATCCCCTTATGAAGTGTGCTGTTCCTATTACTCTGTTTAAATCAGCAGTCTTTACGCCAACCACAGTTGGTAATTTTTCCAAAATGAAGTTGGCTATATAAATTGAATTATAAATACTTCCCCATAAGTCAGCAGCTGAAGCATTGGCTGAAGTAATTTGTTTATTTCCAAGTTCTCTGTATTGTGTAAACGTGCCGTTGTGAATAAGCATATCCGCAGTTGCATCACCAGCGATTACTGTGGCTGGTACAATATCTCGAAATGCACCGTACAAACCCAGCTCAACATTAGGAACATCTTTAGGTTCGTTCAAAACAACATCATCAGTCAAAAGATCAATTGGTTTAGGTTCGAGCAAGTCGGTGCAGGAGGTGGTGACGAAAATTAAGACGAGTAGTAGAGTGAATGGCTTCAAGCTTCTAGCTTCCAGCTTCGAGCTAACTTCTTGCGTAAATCGGCTGGTAGGCAGTAGCTTGTAGCTCGAAGCTAATTTCCAATAGAGTAAAAATTTGTCCAAGCCTCTCATTTTAGTGTCACATTAACGCCAACTGAAACAGTTCTAACCTGAGGCAGCGTAAAAAAATCAATCCCTTGTGCTGCTGTTGATCCATCGAGCGTGCTAACCTCTGGATCTGAGCCAGTATATTTTGTAAGGGTCCATAAATTGGTACCCGATGCATATACTCTCACTTGATTGAGCCTTAACCTTTCAATGATCTTAGAAGAGAGACTATATCCTACGCTTACATTTTTTAATCGAAGATATGAGGCATCTTCTAATAGCCTATTGCTATGTAAATTGTTGAGAGTGCTACCAAGCTCATATTTTGGAATGTCCGTAATATCTCCTGGCTTTCTCCATCTTCTCAGGGCATCTACGGATTGGTTATTTTGAATATCACCACCCATATTTACAAGGGTGGCTTTAGAAAAATTCAGCACTTTATTGCCAACAGAAAAATTAAAGAAGAGAGATAAATCAAAACGAGCGTATTGAAATTGATTGGTAATGCCACCGATTAATTTTGGTTGAGCATTACCAATGACCAAGCCATCAGAATTATTAATTATTCCGTCCTCATTCCGATCTTCATAGATGGCATTTCCGGTTGCAGGATTAACACCCAAATAATTTAATCCCCAGAAAGACCCTAGTGGTTCACCTGCTTTTATAATGTTGGTTCTATCAACCCCTTCACCGCTATAACCTCGAAAGATGGGTATGGAGTCGGCAAGCGATAATACTTTATTGAGATTCCTTGATGCATTTATGGTTGTTGTCCAACGAAAGGCTTTGTCAATGTTTACGGAAGTCACGCTAAGTTCAAGACCCTTATTCTCCATTTCGCCTACATTGTCGAAGATGCCTGCAAAACCAGTAGTCAGTGCGTAAGGTCTTGTTAAGAGAAGGTCGCTTGTTTTATTGTAATAAGCATTCATGGTAGATTGTATTCGACCTTCCCACATACTGATATCGACACCCACATTTATTTCGCGAGTAGTTTCCCACTTTATATCGGGATTGGGTACACTATTGGGTGTTACACCAGAACTTCCGCTATAGGTGGAGGATCCCCATCGACCAAGGAAATTAAATGCACCAATACGTTCATTTCCCGTAAGGCCAATGCTTGATCTCAACTTAAGGTCATTGATAAAAGTAGATGGAAAGAATTTCTCCTGTGAAATGCGCCAGGCGGCAGATAGGGAAGGGAAGTAACCAAAACGATTATTTTTTCCGAAGTTGGAAGAGCCGTCTGTTCGCAAACTGGCCGTCACAAGGATGCGGTCATTAAAGTCATATCTTGTTTCACCAAAAAAAGATAAGATGGTATGAGGTGGATCTTTAAGTGATGAACCGCTATCAACAACACCAGCAGAGGAAATGTAGGTAAAGTCATCACTTGGGAAGATTCGTCCTTCTACGCTACCACCAGAAGCAAAATTCTGATAGAGTTCGGATCCAACCACTGCGCTTATTTTATGGAGTGTAGAAATATCTTTATTGTAAGAGAGCGTAACATATGAATCTATGTTTGTGTACGTATTGGCACTAAAAACACCGTACCCTTGACCTCCTACACTGGAAAGAAATCCTCCAATGGCAGTTTGAGATGACTCGTATTGGTCTTCGGTTACATCGTTGTAGTCTAGACTTGTCTGCGCCTTTAATCTAAGATTGGGGCTGAACAGGTAGGTAGCATTTAAACTGGCAAGGGTCTTTACTGTAACTGCATTAAACCTTGGCAAAAGTGCCTGTGCAACAGGATTAAAATTAGGGAAGGCCGCATACAGGGATGAGCCTGGTCCAACAAGTGTGCCTTGCTCATCATATGGAGTATAAGAGGGTAAACTTTTAACTGCGCCTGAATAAACACCATCTAGGAAATTATCGCCTTTTACTCTTTTATTTAAAGCACGCGATAGACTTAGATTAGTCGCCAATGAAAGCTTGGGTGTAAGTTTCTCATCCAGGTTAATTGTGAAACTTGCGCGTTGGAATTTGTTATTAAGTTGAACTCCCTCTTCTTCCCGAAAGCCTCCGCTTATATAGAACTTAGTATTCTCGTCACCCCCAGTTGCTGAAAGCTGGTATTGCTGCATAATGCCGGTGCGAAGTACTGCATCTTGCCAGTTGGTATTAATTCCATCGGTTACTCCGGAAATCAATCCGAGCGCATCGGGATTTTGTTTTGCGTTGGTAACTGCTTCTCGTTGCAATTCCAATAGTTGGGTTGAGTTAAGCAAGTCAAGGGTTTTAACGGGATCAACAATTCCACGTTGAATATCTGCTGTAATTTTGGTGGCAGAGTTTTTACCTCTCTTAGTTGTGATTACGACAACTCCGTTGGACGCGCGTGAACCATACAATGCTTTTGCAGATGCATCCGATAAGATATTATAACTTTCAATATCATTAGGATTGATTAGTGCCAATGCATTATCATTTTGACCACCAAAGCTGCGAGCTGAGAGGCCACCCGTTTCTACTGGTATTCCATCAATTATGTATAACGGAGTGTTTCCTGCGCTGATAGAAGTCACACCCCTTATTCTTACCGAAACACCACCTCCAGGTGTACCAGATGATTGCGTTACCTGCACACCTGGAGCCTGGCCTTGCAGGGCCTGATCAAGCCCGTTGAAGGCTATCCCTTTTAACTTATCAGCATTAATAGTAGTCATGGCTCCTGTGATATCTCTTTTTTGTATGGAGGAATACCCAACTACTATAATTTCGTTAAGTTCTTTGGCTTCTTCCTGTAGGGTAATCGATACATTCGTTTGCCCTGAATAGGGAACCTCTTGTGAAGTAAATCCGATAAAAGAAAATTGCAGAATGGCGCCAGGGGGAACCTGAATTGAAAATTGTCCCTCAATATCGGTAATGGTTCCCTGTGATGTGCCTTTGATAACCACATTTACTCCAGGCAGTCCGCTCTTGTCTGCAGCTGAGTTTACCTTTCCTGTGAGCAGCTGATCTTGCGCCAGAAGGGTAACACCGATTAAGACAAAGGATAAAACAAGAAATATTCGCATGAACTAATTAGGTCAATCTGCTTAAAATTAAAGATTAAACAGCAAAGATCAAGTAGTAGTTTGTGATTGGACAGAAAATATTCTGTTGAAATAAATTTTCATTTAGGTTGCCAAAATTTACTACCCTATTAAGGGGCATATTTATAACTTGAGATTGTCCAAATCTCTCAGGAATAGTGGCGTTGGTCTACTCTTTTACTAAGATTTTTTACGGTTTGAAATTATTTTCTATTGATCGATCGGGAATGTCTTTGGTATACGAATATTTTCCCTTGTAAACCACGTAATGGGTAGTTGGGGTACTATTTCTTTTCAAGGAAAAACGGATCTTTTACTAGTACTAATTCTTTTTCTGAATTGAGTTTATAAAAGATATTGATTGGCTGAAGAATCGAATGATGCAGTGTTGACCTGTTGATGCTAAAGACAAGCATCGCTTCACGCAAATTATTTGCCATTGGGCTACCTAAGTAAATATCAATATTGCCCGTGCTTTTAAGAGGGATCCAAAATTGATCACAGTTATAGTTAACACCATTAATACTGAACAGTCCACCTGCCTGCAAGCTATACCCGTTAGCCGATTTCAAAATAGTAAAATCACCTGATACAGAGGAAGATTGAAATGTCCAATGGCCTGTAAGTTGATCAGCAGGCTGTATGTCTGCCTTTGAACATCCAATAAGAATAATTAATAGGAGTATTAAACGGTTCATCAAAAGATAAAATTGCTGCCTGCCTAGATCTGCTAGTAGTTCAAATCTAAGCAAAACTTGGTAAAAAATAACTCATATTGTTTTTACTATAATTGGTGCGGCCAAACAAGCATCCGGAATGTTAAAGGCATTCACTAACGGAACTGCCTCCTGCCGTACATCCCAACATAGTTGATTTAGCAGTTTGCGTATTGCTTTTGTTTTCACACCTTCCATGTAGCCGGATTCCAGATACCAGCCCTTGTTTTTTTCAATTTGTGAAAGTGCAAACAAGTCGCAAAGTTTTTTCAATATGGCTTTGCATCCCCCATCTTTGGTCTGTGCAATTTGAAGAATGAATTGTTCAAGAATGATTCGCTCTACATACGCTAGCCCAACTTGCACCAGATGATGTTGACTTACATTAAAAGCATCGAATGAGTCCATGCCTTCACTAATATGTCTTCTAAGTCGTTTGGCTGCGGAGGTTAGTATGTCACGTTCCCGATATTTGAAGGCATTCAACTGGAATTCCTGATCAAGCAAGTGTTCCTCGTCCGTATTGCGAACGATGATAGGATTCAATTCTGATAAAGACGTTTTAGCCTGGTCAGCGACATAGTTTAACATACCAAACATATTCATATTGCTGAATTCTTGTTTGAATTCGGTAAGCCTGCTTTTGGCAACAAGTTGCAATAACACAGTATTGTCTCCTTCGAAAGTGGTGTAGATGTCAGAATCATTTTTAAGCACTTCAATTCTGTTCTCTGATAAAAATCCTTTTCCACCACAACACTCTCTGCATTCCTGCAGGGTGGCTGTGGTGTTCCATGTTGAAAATGATTTTAACCCGGCAGCAAGTGCTTCAATCTCCTGCATGTCTTCTTCTTTGCGGTTAATGAACCGTTCGGTTAGATAGTTGAGTGAGAAATGCAAAGCATATGCATTTGCCAGCAAAGGCATTAATCTTCTTTGATGGGTGCGGTAATTTAAAATGGGCACTTCTGTTCCTCCTTCAGGACCAAACTGCCTGCGTTGATCACTGTAGCGAATGGATATTGTTAACCCGGACTTAACTGCACTTAAGCCTGATCTGGGTATACCGATACGTCCACCCACTAACGTTCCAAGCATGGTAAAGAATCGTCTATTGTCACTCGAGATTGGACTTGTGAATTTTCCTTCATCACTTATGCCAGCATATCGATCAAGCATATCTTCTTTTGGAATTACCACTTTATTGAAGTGGATTTTTCCATTGTCAACGCCATTTAATCCCATCTTGCGTCCGCAATCTTCAATGGTGATACCAGGCAATGTCTTTCCTCTTTTATCCCGCAAAGGAACAACAAAGGCACTCACACCATAATCTTTGCCATCCAAAATTAATTTTGCGAAAACAGTTGCCGCCTGCCCGTGTTTGGCTGCGTTTCCTATGTATTCTTTTTTAGCATTCTCATTAGGTGTTTGTATGACAATCGTTTTGGTAACATGATCATACGTGGCGGTGGTTTCAATTCCTTTTACATTAGATCCATGATTGGTTTCTGTCATGGCAAAACATCCTGGAAGTTCCAACGTGCCAATGTCCTTCAAATATTTTTTATGATGCTTCTCTGTTCCGAGAAAGTAAACGCTCATTCCCCATAGCCCAAATTGAACCCCGAACTTGATCACCAGACTTAGATCGTGATAGCTGAGTGCTTCCATGATGGCAAAGTACTTACCCATGTCACCTTGTCCACCATATTCTTTTGGAAATGCCATAGATCCAAACCCCTGATCAGCCAGAAGCTTGCACCACAACAGAACTTTCTCCCTGTAAATGTTTAAATCCCCTGGCCCAACGTACTTGAATTCGGGATCTGAAATAATCGTTTTTACTTTTTTAATAATATCTGCATGTTTGCCGTCTAATAGTGTTGCAAGCGTATTTACATCAAAGGTTTTTTGAGTTATTTGTTGAGAGGTGATTGTGTTATGACTACCTGATCTAAAGTTGAAAGAAGCTTCGTGACTGATGTAGCCTAACGTTTCTTCAATATTGGAAAGACTTGGTCTGGCCTTCAACAACGACTCACTCACTTTTCCATTACCATGCTTTGTTGCCAATTTGATACCCAGATCAACTAGACTATCTTTTGTATCGGATTGTTCTGCAACTTTCTTAATCTCGTCTCGCCAGTTCATGAATTCATCTGGAGTGGGAGGAGTGGCAGGGTCAATTTGTGATAAAAGGAAACTCTTTTCAGATGGAGTTAGCCAAGCCTGACTATTCACAAGCCCCTCAATGCTGGATATCTCGCTTGGTGTCAGTACGGCATCAGACCACACGGTATACAAAATCGGCAGGAAGACATACAAAGAAGGATTGTTCTTTAGTTGATTTGAGTTCAGCATAGGAGTGTTGTTTTGTACTTAAAAACTGATGTTACACATAAATAATACTTACTTGTTTTTTATTAGCGAAAACTTTGTGCCTCTGTGGTTCAACTTCTGAATATTTACTTTGCCACGAAGCCACCAGGGCACTAAGAATACAACAAGAGCGTAACATCTGTTAAAAATAGTAAATCTCAAACTCCCCCCATCTAAGTTTGCGTGTTTTCGTAGTGAACCATACCCCTTTCTTTTGGAGCGGGTAAAAGAGAAGCGGTAATACTCGTGATTCATTGGTTTAATTCTTAATTTACTAAACAATGAATTCGACCTCCTCAAAAATCTCCATCCAAATTTCCGTAAACATTGGAAAAATTTCGGCTTTGATTACAACACCGTCTAATCCAAAGGCCATTATGGTATTGGCGCATGGAGCAGGCGCAGGTATGACGCATCGATTTATGGAAGAGCTTTCAGCTCAGTTGGTTCAGAAATCGATTATAGTATTTCGCTATAATTTTCCGTACATGGAAAATAATAAGGGCAGACCTGATCCACCTGCGATTGCAGAAAAAACGGTAAGTGCTGTTGTTGACGAAGCGCATAAATTGTATCCGTCCCTTCCATTGTTTGCCGCTGGAAAATCTTTTGGCGGTCGTATGACTTCTCAAGCACTTTCGAAGGAGTGTCCCGAATTTGTTAAGGGCATTATCTTCTACGGCTTTCCATTGCATCCAATCGGGCAGCCATCGGTTGAAAGAGCCGCTCATCTAAAAAATATTTCCATACCCATGCTTTTCCTCCAGGGTACGAAGGATAAACTTGCTGAATTGCCTCTCCTTGAAAAAACATGCTCTGAACTTGTGAATGCTACGATAGTAAAGTTTGAAGGTGCAGATCATTCTTTTAAAGTGGGCAAATTCGAAATTATTCCAGAATTAGTGATAGCAACAGAACGCTGGTTAGACAAGTAGTCATTGTTTTACCGATCAAATAAAGTTAATTATTATCGTTCTGTTTTTGATTACTTTTAAATTTGCCCAGCAACAAGACAAGCGAGGTGGCTAGTAACATGTCGTTGGCCTCCTACTTATTTTATTTTCTTTGAGGTTAAAATAACACGTCAAAAAATTCTACCACCTATGAAAAATAAATACCTAATCTTCGTTTTTTTATTGGTTACACATTTTCTTTTTGCTCAAACTGGAAAAATATTTGATAATCTTTCTTTGCCAAGCAAACTTTTGAAGAGCGAGAGAAAATATGCGATTTATTTGCCTGCTGATTATGAAACTTCACAGCGAAGTTATCCTGTATTGTATTTGCTGCATGGTGGTGGTGACGATCAGACCGGATGGGTTCAATTTGGCGAAGTACAAAATATTACTGACAAAGCGATTGCAGAAGGAAAGGCAACACCAATGATTATTGTGATGCCCGATGCCAACACCGGACAACGAGGCTATTTTAATGATCCTAAAAATGAATGGCGCTATGAAGATTTCTTTTTTGATGAATTTATGCCCTTCATTGAAAACAAGTATCGAATAAAAAAAGAGAAACGTTTTCGCGCAGTTGCAGGTCTCTCCATGGGTGGCGGAGGTTCGTTTGTATATGCATTGCATCATCCTGAATTGTTCTCATCGGTCTGCCCGTTGAGTGCCTCAACTGGCCCGCTTAATTTGGAAGCGACTAAGGCTTGGTTGGAACAAAGAAAATTGACTGGTACTGACGCTGAGATTGAAGCCTATTACAAAAAGTATAGCGTGCTGGAGTTAATTAATGCCATGCCTGATGATCAGAAAAAAGCCCTGCGATGGTACATTGACTGTGGTGATGATGATTTTTTATTTGAAGGAAATTCCCTAGCTCATATTGCGATGCGTAAAAAGGAAATCCCACATGAATTTAGAATTTATGATGGGGGTCACACCTGGACATATTGGCGCAGAGCACTGCCGACCGTTCTGGCCTTTGTCTCAGATGCCTTTCATCAGTTCTAATTTACACATATGGAATCAGTAATCTGCAGTCGGATGTAGCTCTCTTTATAATATGAATAAAATCATCATTCTCTTGTTACTGTCCTCACCGTTGATGGCACAAAAATTCACAGCTAGTGAAATTGCTCGCTGGCAAAAGCAGGCTAAACGTATTACCATCATTAGAGATACCTGGGGTATTCCTCATGTGTACGGAAAGACGGATGCCGATGCTGTATTCGGATTGTTATATGCCCAATGCGAAGATGATTTTGAACGCGTAGAGATGAATTATATAAATGCGGAAGGGCGATTAGCTGAGGTAGAAGGTGAGTCAAAAATTTACAATGACTTACGCACCCGGCTTTTTCAAGATACTGTGATGGCTATTTCGGTATATAAGAATAGTCCAGAGGATATGAAAAAATTAATGATCGCTTTCGCAGATGGTGTTAATTATTTTATCCATACGCATCCAAACACTAAACCGAAACTCCTGAAACGGTTTCAACCCTGGATGCCGCTCTTGTTTAGTGAGGGCAGCATTGGCGGAGATATAGAATCTGTTTCACTTACCAAATTAAAAGATTTTTATGGTGATGGTCGTGATGCCAGTAACCTTGATGATACACAAATGGATGGTGGAGACGGAATGGAGGCTGAACCTCGAGGTTCGAATGGATTTGCTATTGCACCTTCAAAGAGCGCAAGTGGAAATGCTTTGCTATTAATTAACCCCCATACATCCTTCTATTTCCGTCCAGAAGTTCATGCGGTAAGTGAAGAAGGTTTGAATGCCTATGGAGCTGTTACCTGGGGCCAGTTCTTTATCTATCAGGGTTTCAATTCTCATTGTGGGTGGATGCATACCTCCGGTCAAGCTGATGCTATTGATTTGTATAAAGAGACCATCGTAAAGCGGAGTGATTCATTGTTTTACAAATATGGAAAAAGCTTAATGCCATTACCTCCAAAAAAAATTAAACTGGCCTACAAGAATGGTAGTAAAGTTGAATACAAGGAATTCACAGTTTATCACACTGTTCACGGACCTGTGATTGACAAAGAGGGAGATCAATGGATCAGTATCAAGTTAATGCAAGAGCCGCTACGTGCCCTAACTCAATCGTTCAAGCGAACCAAGGCCAATGGTTTTGAAGACTTTAAGAGGGTAATGGATTTGAGAACAAACACATCCAACAACACGGTCTATGCAGATGACAAAGGAAATATTGCCTATTGGCATGGTAATTTCATCCCTGAGAGGAATCCTTCATTTGATTGGAATGCTACGGTTGACGGAAGTAACCCTGAGACTGAATGGAAAGGCCTTCATACTGTTGATGAGACCATACATATTTACAATCCTGGTAACGGGTGGGTTCAAAACTGCAACTCAACTCCGTTTACAGCAGCGGGCAGCAATAGCCCTGATAAAAAAAATTATCCGGCCTATATGGCACCGGATTTAGAAAACCCCAGAGGCATAAATGCAGATCGGGTATTGAAGAGAGAATCTTCTTTCACCTTGGATAAATTAATTGCGGCAGCGTATGATCCATACTTGGTGGCATTTGAAAATCTGGTTCCTTCTTTAATTGAGGCGTATGAGGCGAATGGAAGCACAGACCAAGCGTTGAAAATAAAATTAAAGGAACCTATTGATCAGCTTCGCACTTGGGATATGAAATTTTCAGAAACATCAGTGCCCACTACGCTTGCTATTTTATGGGGAATGGAGTTGCGCCAGATGATTGCCGATCAAATTAAAGTTGGCAGTGGTCAGCTGGAAATCATTGACCTAATTTTGAATAGCCCGCCCTCTGATAAAATGAAAGCCTTTGTTTCGATTGTTGATCAATTGCAGAGTGACTTTGGCACGTGGAAAGTTAGTTGGGGAGACATCAATCGCTTTCAACGATTGACAGGCAAAATCAATGAAGCCTACGATGATAACAAACCAAGCAGCCCTGTTGCATTTGCATCTGCCTTCTGGGGATCGCTGGCATCATATGGTGCACGCAAATACCCCGGTACTAAAAAAATGTATGGAAATGTAGGTAATAGTTTTGTTGCTGTAGTTGAGTTTGGAAAAAAGGTAACTGCTAAATCAGTATTAGCCGGTGGGGAAAATGCCAATCCATTATCACCCCATTTTAAAGACCAGGAAGTAATCTACAGCA
Organism: Bacteroidia bacterium; assembly: GCA_031384515.1. Taxonomy (GTDB): domain Bacteria; phylum Bacteroidota; class Bacteroidia; order Cytophagales; family Cyclobacteriaceae; genus ELB16-189. The sequence goes on along the minus strand of JANNAQ010000010.1, from coordinate 41,979 downwards.
AAGGGCAATTCAAAGAAGTGTGGTACTATAAAGATGATATTGCCAAGCATGTGGAAAGGACTTACCATCCAGGTGAAATCAAATAGGCAATCTACTATTAAATTACAGATCAAAGCTTCCCCTTTAGGTGATAGGCTTTAGGATGTGTGAACGCACGAATACCAGCATGGGATAAGGTGGCACCAATGCCGGAGTCCATTCGACCTGTCCATGGAAGAGGTGCACTTACTCGGTCACAACAATTCCAATATGCTGTTCCTGTTTTGAGTTGAGCTAATAATTTTTCTGCCCGCTCGTGATCTTTTGTATAGACTGAAGCTGTGAGACCAAACTCAGTGTCGGCCATTAGTTCAAGGGCTTCCTGATCATTTTTGACTTTCATTATTCCTATAATGGGACCAAACGACTCGTCACGCATTACTTTCATTGAGTTGGTGACGTTTACAAGTACAGTGGGCTCAAAATAATATCCCTTTCGATTCATTCGCTTTCCTCCCAAAATTACTTTTGCTCCGTTTGTTTTAGCATCCTCAATTTGGTCTTCTAAAACTTGAAGTTGATTTTGTCTGCTTAATGGGCCGATGTAAACTCCTTCTTCGGTAGGCAAGCCAATCTTATATCCGGATACTTCCTTAATAAAGGCATCGACATATTGATCATATATTTTTTCATGAACATAAATGCGTTCAACGGAGCAACAGCTTTGTCCATTATTATAAAACGCACCATCAGCAGTGCCGGCTACAACGGATTTTAAATCTTCGATATCATCAGCGACATAGAGTGGATCTTTGCCTCCTAATTCCAACTGACAATGCACCATTTTAGGAGCAACTCTCGAATAAATATGTTTTCCGGTTTTGTTTGAACCAGTAAAAAAGAAACCGTCAAAGGGAAGGTCTAAAAGAATTTCTCCAACATGCCCAGTCCCGATTGCAATTTGAAAAACATTTTCAGGCACGCCAGCTTTTTTTAAAAGCCTTTCAATTTCTAATCCTGTGAGAGTAGCATATTCGGACGGTTTATACATCACTGCATTACCAGCCATCAATCCAGGGACAAATGCATTGACCCCTACCAGGTAGGGATAATTCCATGCAGAAATATTGCAAACAATGCCCAATGGTTCATAAGATATTCTTTCTCCAAGACCATCTTGGCGAGTCATCCATTCATCGGCTAAGTATTTTTCGCCATTGTTCGTCAGCCACTCAATACGAGCAATTGCACCATTCACTTCGTTTCGCGATTGCTGTACCGGTTTGCCGACCTCAGCAGTAAGTGTGGAAGCAAGTGATTCAATATTTTCAGCCAGAAGTTCTTTAAATGTTCGTAGGATATTGATTCGATCTTTTAATGTTCTATGATACCATGCTGCTTGTCCTTCTTTGAGAAGTTGGATCTTTTTTTGAAGTGAAGAGACCGTGTCTTCTTGAATTGACGCAATGACTTCTTCAGTTGATGGGTTGAGGATGTTCATAAGCTAAGAAAGAATTAAATTAAATTTTTAGAAGCGTTAATAAATGCTTCACGGATGTTTGCAACAAAGGGACTGCTTTGATCTTTCATTCGTTCAGGATGCCATTGCACGAGACACAAAAAACTTTTCCCTTCTGCATCTTTTTGATCCATGGCTTCTACTATTCCATCTTCAGTAACTGCACTCACAACAAGGTTATTTCCTATTTCCTCAACAGACTGATGATGATTGCTATTAATGTCACCTCGCAACGAGCCAGCAATTTTACTTAACCATGAATCTGGTGTGACTATAATTGAGTGGTAGCTATCGAGGCCTTCTTTTGTTTTTGAATGATTGATCTTCTCTATTCCCCAACTTGGAATATCTGGGATGAGAGTACCTTTCCGGAACACGTTGTAAATCTGAAGTCCCCGGCATATGCCTAACACTGGGACATGATTACGCTCGGTGAATTCCATTAATTTCATTTCAAAGATGTCACGTGCTTCGCTTATGTCTTCTTCGTGGCAATAGTTGAGGTATTCCGGTTTATTATAAAATCGGGGATGAACGTCTTCACCACCGGTAAATAGAATCCCGTGGCAATGGGATGCATCTTGTAGGTTGTTTATTTTTTCGCTGAGCTTGATTGTTTCTATATCAGTACTGAACGCATTTATCCAATTGGCGTAGTTCTCGTACTTGCTGCAGTCGGTTACACCGATAGTAATCTTTTTCATTCTAAAGATTTGTAATGGTTTGGTGCCTTTTTGATTAATAAATTAAAGTGCCCTTAAGTAAAGTTGTTTAAAATCTTCCCGACTAACCGGCTTGGGGTTGTTTGGATGAGCGAAATCAGCAATGGCAAGGTCAGCTAGTGTTTCAATATGCTCTGCCTTCACTCCAATGTCTCTCAATTTGTGAGGGATGTTGATTTTTGAATTTAGATCAAACAGATAATCAACTACTGCTTTGCCATTTTCATCTTTCAATTCCAGTGTTCTGGCAATTCTTCTAAACTTATCTTCACTTCCTGCAATATTGAATTCCATTCCGTATGGAATGTTCACGGCATTAGCCAGCCCATGATGTGTATCTAATAAAGAAGATAGGGGGTGGGCAAGTGAATGCACAACTCCTAATCCTTTCTGAAATGCAATTGCCCCCATCATAGACCCCATCATCATCTTACTTCGCGATTCAAGATCTGGCTTGTTCACTGCTTTCTCTAATGATTCATTTATTAAGCGCATGCCTTCTAAAGCTATGCCTTCACAAAGTGGGTGAGGCATCTTTGCAAGGAAGGCTTCCATGTTGTGCGTAAGTGCATCCATACCCGTTGCTGCAGTAATGAATGCAGGTAATTCACTTGTCAAAGAAGGATCAGCAAAGACTGTTTTTGCTAATAGCTTTGGAGAAAATAAAATCTTCTTCTGTTTCGTGATGTCATCCGAAATAATGGCACTTCTGCCAACCTCACTTCCGGTGCCCGATGTGGTTGGAAGAGTTACAAAATGAGGGACATCGTTTGTTACATACACATCACCACCAATCAAGTCGTCATATTTGAATAAATCTTCACGGTGGTTTACCCGCAATACAATTGCCCGCGCCACATCCAATGCGGCACCTCCGCCAATCCCAATCACACAGTCTCGTTTGGTGATATCCCATTGATCGGTTCCTTTATAAACATCTGACTTGACAGGGTTCTTATGAATGTCTTTGAAGACCTCAACCGAAAGACCTTGAGTTGTTAATTGTTTTACGATTTCTTTAAAGAAAGAAAGTTCAGCAACGATTGGATCGGTCACAACTAGAGGTCGTGAAAGATGGTTGCTCTTCAGGTGGGGACCAAGCTCTTTGCAGGCGCCAGCTCCAAATCGAATGGTGGTAGGAAAATTGTACTGATAGATTTTATCGAAGGTCATAGTGTAGTTTTGTTTGCCACAGATTCGCAGATTTGTACCATTAGTGAATCTGTGGCTTTTTGTTTATCAAATAATTTCTAAATACCGCTTCAGCTCCCAATCGGTTACAACTTTAGCAAATTGTTTCCATTCCCATTCCCGTGTAAGGCAGAAGTGTTCCACAAATTTTTCTCCAAATAACTCTTTGGCTAATGCAGAGTCTTTCATATTAGATGTGGCCTCTTGCAGATTTTTGGGCAGACTGCCATGGGATAAATCGCTATAGCCATTTCCAACAGTTGCTTCTTGCAACTTTAACTTGTGCTTTATTCCATACAGACCTGAGGCTAAACAAGCTGACATGGCTAGATATGGATTACTATCGGAACCAACAACACGCGTTTCCACTCGAGATGATTTTTTACTTCCTGGCAACGCCCTTAATGCAACGGTACGATTATCAATTGCCCATGTCAATGTTGTGGGCGCCCATGCTCCTTCCACTAAGCGCTTATAGCTATTAATAGTTGGAGCATACATCGGTAAGAGATAAGGTAGACAATGGAGCTGTCCGGCAATATAATGCCTCATCAACTCACTCATTTTGTTAGAAGAACCCTCGTTGTAAAATAGGTTTTGTTTTTGATCCTTGTCCCAAAGGCTTTGGTGAACATGTCCGCTGCAGCCCGGAAGATTTTCATTCCACTTAGCCATGAAGGTTGCTAGTATTCCATGACGATAAGCAATCTCCTTAACAGAAGTCTTAAACAGAACAGCACGATCGGCAGCTTCGAGAATGTTGCTGTGTGCAATGGCAGCTTCATATGCGCCAGGACCTGTTTCGGTGTGCAGGCCTTCAATGGGCACACCAAATTTTGTGATCAATTCGAAGAGGTCGGTAAAGAATGGATTCTGTAACGATGTTCGTAAGATGGAGTAGCCAAACATACCAGGAGTGAGTTGGCTCAGACCTCGAAAGTCTTTTTCATGCACGCTGTCAGGTGTCTCTTTGAAATTAAACCATTCAAACTCTTGCGAAAACGTGGCGCAGTAATCTTCACGCTCAGCTTCACTATTAATTTTTCGCAACAACTGACGAGGGCAGTAGTAGGCAGGTTTAGTTTCTTTATCGATAAACTCAGCTAGGAAAAAGGGAACATTATCTTCCCACGGTATTTGTCTGAAGGTGTTGAGATCTAGTTTAGCATTCGCATCAGGATAGCCTGAATGCCAGCCTGTAACTTTGCCATTGTCATAGGCTGTGTCTGAAGAATCCCATCCAAAGATCACATCACAAAAACCTAAGTTGCTGTCAATTACGGATAGAAATTTTTCAATCGAAATATATTTCCCCCTCAGAACCCCATCAATGTCCGTAACGGCCAGCTTCACCTTAGCTGAAGAATGGTCGCGAACAATAGTTATTATTTCTTCCTTGGTCATGTTACTTTTTTGTTAAGTTTTGAAACTTAAAATTCAAACTATCCCCTTCATCTACATATTAGAATCTCTCAATCTCACAAAAATTTTAAACAATACAAAAGCAAGTAACAGCAAGCCAACAAAGGCTAGTGCCATTTGCCAATAATAATAAGTGACAGCAACAAGAGAGAATAGTGCGATGCTGAGTGCTATGAGTGGAGTGACTGGAAAAAAGGGCACTTTAAATGGACGCGACACGGCTGGTTCCTTCTTCCGAAAGGAGAAAAGTGATAACATAGAGATAATGTATAAGATCAGCGCTGCAAAAACTGAAATGGTAATGATAACACTTGCCTTACCAGTAAGAACAGCAATAATTCCAATAATCATGTTGCCTAGTAATGCAAGGTATGGAGTTTGAAATTTTGGATGAATTTTCCCGAAGTATGATGATATGTACTTTACTCGGCCTAATTCAAATGTTGCCCTGCCTGCTGCGAGTATCAATCCGTGAAATGAAGCAATCATACCGAAAATTCCCAACGCAACCACTGCCTGAAATGACAGACTATGCTCTGCTACAATTCTTTTTAAAACCAGAGGCAAGGGAGAATCAGAAAGAGCACCAGAAGTATCAAACACTACAACTTCCCACCCGCTAACACCAATCGATAAAATGAAGGTTAAAAGAAATGCGAGCACCAGGGTTGTCATCGCTGAACCAAACCCCCGCACTAGTTCACGTTGAGGATTTATAGTTTCTTCAGCCAGATTGCCAATGCCTTCTATTCCAAGAAAGCACCAAATAGCGAACGGTATAGCTGCGAAACTTCCAATCCATCCGTTCGGGAAGGCATTATTAGTAAGATTGGTGATTTTAAAATGTGGGGCAGCAACGAAAGCGAATAAGAGCAATCCAGCCAATGCAATGAAGGTAACGATTAACTCAAACGAGGCAGCTGCTTTCACTCCGTATATATTTAAGGCTGTGAAAACCAGGTAACAGCTAATGGCAAATACAGCGATTGGAACTTGTGGAACAAGCAAATTAAAATAAGTGCCAATGGCAATAGCAATTGCAGGAGGGGCAAAAATGAACTCAACTGCTTGAGCAACCCCGACAATGAATCCAACATTTTTTCCCAACGCACGGTTCGCATAATCAAATGCCCCACCAGCCTTAGGTATTGCACATGCTAGTTCGGCATAGCTCAAACTAAATGTTACATACATGATGATGATAAAGAACGTAGCAATTGCCATCCCTAATGTGCCACCCTCTTGAAGCCCGAGGTTCCAGCCAAAGTACATTCCTGAGATCACATAGCCCACCCCAAGCCCCCAAAGCATGATAGGAGTAAGGGACTTCTTTAGTTGGGACATCCTTAATGATTAAAATCAATCACAATATATAAAATAGTTAGCTCGAAAGGAGTTGACGTTTACATCCTTGAAGATGAAAATTTTTAACTTTATGCTTTCACCTTCTAATGACAAACTCAGTTGCACCACTCATAACATTTAAACATCCTGTAACAGTTTTGCCTACTGATATTGACGAATTAGGTCATGTAAATAATGTTATTTATTTGAGTTGGGTTCAAGAAGTGGCCGAGGCACATTGGAATACGATGGCTTCAGTAGAATTGCGCGCTAAATATGCCTGGGTTGTGTTGCGTCATGAAATCGATTATGTAAGCCCAGCAGTTTTGAATGATAAATTGATTGGAACTACTTGGGTGGATTTGCCGGATGGTGCTCGCTCAACAAGGCATGTTGAGATATTCAATCAAACGACTAATAAACTTTCTGCGAGAGCAAAAACGGAATGGTGCTTATTATCTTCGGCTACTATGAGCCCGAAGAGAATAGAAAAAGATATTAGTGATGTTTTTTGTTAAGGATGTTAAAATTGTGACTTAATGCTCGATTAAAACTTCAAAATATCATTCAGGGTTTTCATGGCTCGATCAAGTTCAGAAGATTCGATGTTCCCGGTTTTTCTTACCAACCGATCTTTCGATACAGATCGGATATGAAACACCAACATCTCAGATTCATTTTGCAGCCCATTCATTTGGGTTGGCTTTAAGACGGGATTGCCCTTATATTTTTTGATCTTGGTTGTCAGTGGAACTACAATGACAATGGTGAGATGCTGATTTAACAGATTTCCGCTTAACACCACCACCGGTCGTAAGCCAGCCTGCTCACTTCCCTTGGTTGGATTTAAGTCGGCATACCAGATTTCGCCCTGGTTCATTTTTCTAGCTGCCGGAAATAATCTTCCATTCCTTCTTCGGCCATAAGCAGGATATCCTTATCCTCTGAAGCTTGCCTGTAGGATTTTATATACTCTGCTTTTTCCAGATGTTGTAGGTAAAGCCGGAGTGCCGTCTCTATCAGTTTATTTTTGGGTAGGGACAGGGCATTGGCCTTCTCAGTGAGCTGCTGAAGCAGATTATCCGGTAGTGTGCTAGTAAATGTTGCCATTTTATACGTATGATTTACAAATATAAAATATAAAATATATTTCATTTTATTCAAAAGCTCGAATTATTCAAAATTTGAGCTTACAATATGAAGATTCGACTGACTTTGTCTTTTTGGGAAAAAGAAATGGCGGTCAAGTTGGCCGCCATTTCTCAATGATTAATTCATGATTTATCTGCTAGGCCAACTCTCGCAAATCCACCGGCACAACTCTTGAAATCCCTTTCTCGATCATGGTAATACCATAGATAACATCTGTGGTTGTCATCGTACGTTTGTTATGTGTAACAATAACAAACTGACTTTCGGTGCTAAAGCTGCGAATGATGTTGTTGAATTTATCGATGTTGGCATCATCCAATGGAGCGTCTACCTCATCGAAAATACAGAAGGGTGCAGGCTTCAATAAATACATGGAGAAGAGAAGCGCAGTTGCGGTCAATGTTTTCTCTCCACCAGAAAGCTGGTTGATGGTTAATGGTCGCTTGCCTTTTGGTTTGGCGATGATATCGATTTCAGAATCCAAAGGCTTGGAAGGATCAACTAATTTAAGATCACAGTCATCGCCCTCGTTGAAGAGTGAACGAAAAACTTTTACAAAATGCCCCTTGATTTGATTAAAGGCAATCATAAATGTTTCACTAGCAACGGCTTCAATTTCATTAATGGTAGTGAAAAGGGATTCTTTAGCTTTTAGCAAATCATCCTTTTGCACATTAATAAAATCATTTCTTTCCTTGATTTCATTGTAGGCTTCCATTGCCATCGGGTTGATAGGCCCCATGTTGTCAAGTTTCTCACGAATCTTAGTGACATCGCTTCTAAGCTTTTCCTCATCAAGTTTCGACAACGCCTCTGCCTCTTCATGCGTTGCATTATCTACTATTGAATCGAGGTCAATATTGAACTCAACGGATAGCCGCTCTTTGACCGAGTTGAGCTGAAGCTTACTTTCATTCAGTTGATTTTGTAACTCCATCAGCATGGTGTCAATATTTTGGCGCTGATGAGAAATTTCGCGAAGGTCTTTTTCAAACTGATCTATTTCACCTCGACCGGAGTAATACTCTTTCTCTGCTTCGGTAAGTCCTTTCTCCATCTCTTCTTTTTGAGCGTAGAGACTTAATAAATCTTCATCGCTAAGAAGTGTAGTGTCTGTGATGATTTTGACTTCCTCCTGATTCTTTTTCAGCTCTTCTGAGTTTGTTTCAATACGAAGCCCACTCTGCTCCATGGACTCTTGTTTGAACCGAATTTCTTGCTCAACACTTTTTACACGGTTCTCCTGTTGGTGGAAGAAAATATTCTGCTCGTTATAGTTAGCTGACTTCTGACTTAGCAATTCGTTTTGTGCCGTCAAGTCTGCAACAATTGCCTTCATTCGTTCTTCCTGCTGGCGCAATTCGTGTTGTGCGTTTTGAGCCTTAGGCTTCATGTCATCTAACTCCTTTAATAAGGAGTCGATTTTTTCCAGGATGTCTTCCCTTCTTAAATCAGCATGACTGAGCATGTGGGAAAATTGCTCCTGCTTGGTCTTTACCGAAATAAACTCATCATTGACAAGTTTGATAGAGTTCTGAGCTTCCTCAATCTGTTGCTTCAGCGTGTTATTGCGTAAACGCTCTAATTCTCGCTGGCGGTCAACCAAACTAAAGCGAACATCATCTACTTTCTTGCTTAGTTCTTTGATCTCTTTTTCAAGCTTCTCAAGGTTTTTAGCACGGCCAATTTTCTTTCCTTCAAACAAACCTACTGATCCACCTGATAGACTGAATTTACGCTTGGTAACTTTACCACTTTTGGTAATGAAGGTATTGTTATCCTCGGCAGGAATATTTTTCACATCTCCTTCGTAGAAATATACTTTATCGAGAATGTAAGACATTAGCTTAGTATACTTCGGATCGAATTCAATGATTTGAGTTGCCGGAAACGAATTTTGCGGATACATCTCAACGGGAGATGAACTAAACTTTTCGAACGCGTCTAGAATGAAGAAGTTTGCCTTTCCCTTACTCGCATCACTTAGGATGTTAATTGCCTCATAAGCCTCAGCTTCATGATCAACAATGTAATAGTTCAGGTACGGCTCCAGATAGTTTTCAATAGCCACTCTGTATTCTTCGCTGGTAGAAAGAATATCTGATAGGAGAGGAGCGTTTTTTGTCCAACCAACATTCTTTTTTAAGAATTTAATGGCCTCGGGAAAGCCTTCCAGATTTTCAACCAGTGACTTTGTTAGCTGAAACTCGTTTTGACGAGCATCAAGTTTGCGGCCAGTCTCTGTCATCTCTTCACGAATCATCTCAATCGTTTTTTCCAACGAACTGATCCGACTAATCACTTCTTCTTCTTCGTGTTTTAATTTATCTAGATAAACTGTTTTTTCACCAACATCTTCTTGTAGGACCACCAGCTTTTTGTCAAACTCTTGCAGGCTGGCACTTTGTTGATTGGTATCCGTTGCGGTTCGTTCAAGTTCTTGCTTGAATGATGACACCTGAATTTCACGAATTTCAACTCCCTTGTTAAATTCAAAAGATTCTTCCTGACGTGTACGATGTACCTGGCGTAATGCATCGGCTTCACCTTGTAAAGTATAGGTAGCTGTTTTTTGATTTTCGTAGTCAGCCTTAAGCGACTCAACCTTTGCTGTAATCTCTGAAAGGATTCCATTGGCAACTTGGTGTTCACTTTCCAGACTTTGTATACTAAAGCGAGCACGTTCATTGCTTTTACGATCTTGATCAATTTGATCTTTCAGATTTGTCGCGCGATCGTTTAACGAACGTAGTCGTTCATTCTTTATTTGTTTTTCGCTTTCGTTTTGGCGAATGTTAGATACATGTTCATTAATTGCTTTCTGACGAGATGAAAGGGTCTTCTCTTTCATGACCAGATCGGCTTTCGATTTTTCGATGAGTGCTTCTTTCTCTGCGATATCTACAGTGAGTTTGGTCTTGCGATCATTCTCTCCTTCAACTTGCTTGGTGATCGTATTAAATCTATCCTTTTGTTTGTTCACCACTACCTTGGCAAGGTTGATGCTTTTCTCTTTATAATCTTCCTTGATTTTATAATACTGCTCTGTTTGTTTGGCCTGCTTCTCCAGGCTCTTCATGTTCTTTTCTATTTCAAACAAAAGATCCTCAACACGCTCCAGGTCCGTATCCGTGTCTTCCAGTTTTTTAAGCGTCTCTTTTTTTCTTTTTTTAAACTTTGAAATTCCAGCTGCTTCTTCGAACAACATCCTTCTTGAGTTATCACGGTCGTTCAGCAGGTCATCTACCATCCCCAGCTCAATAATGGCATAGCTGTTGGATGCCACACCTGTGTCTAGAAATAGGTTTGTAATATCTTTTAGCCGGCATGCAACTCCGTTTAATAAATACTCACTTTCACCAGATCGATAAAGCCTTCTGGTGATGGTAATTTGAGAATACTCAGTTGGCAGAATATTTTTTGTGTTGTTGATGGTTAGTGATACTTCAGCCATTTGTTGGGCAGCACGTTGGCTGGTACCATTGAAAATGACGTTCTCCATCTTCTCAGAGCGTAGAGCACTTGTCTTTTGCTCGCCCAACACCCATCGGATGGAATCCACAACATTCGACTTCCCGCAGCCATTAGGCCCTACAATCCCAGTAATGCCTTCATCAAAATTGATGACTATTTTGTCCGCAAAACTCTTAAAACCTTTGATCTCAAGCTTCGATAATTGCATGAATGTAAGTGGTTGTTAAAAAAATAAGGAGGCAAAGATAACCGTAGGTTTGGCATTTGGAAAATTAGCCATTCTCAAATCATCCACATTTTATCCGGATATTTTTGCTTTACGCTTATGGCAAGAAATCACCGTTTTTAGCCTGATAATCAGATTTTTTATATATTTGACAGCTATGGACGAATTCAAAATCATATTCTGGGTTATCGTGGGCTTGATTTACATCATATCCAAGGCTCGAGGTAAGCAAAAAAAGCAAGCCGAATCCCAGGATGAGCGTTCTGAATCAGGACAAGATAAGCCCGTTTCATTTGAGGATTTACTACGAGAAATCCAACAAGCAAAGAATCCCAAAGCAGAGCCTCCAGTTCAGCAAAGACCTGCTTTACAGCCATCTGCAGCGCAACGTCCATCTAAGCCATATGATTACAAAGACTATGATGATGAAATTGGAGAAGAGGAAAAGCGCGAAGTTGTACAACCCGACTATAAGTCGGACGACAAGATTTATGATGTTTATGAGGAGGCTAAGAAACAGGCATTTATAAAGCCCTCTTTAGAAGAAACTATGAAGTTGGAAGATACCGTGGTTCGTTTTGATCACTTCAAAGAATACAGACAAGAGAAAGTAGCAACTAGAGGAATGGGCTTTTTAAAGGAATTTAAAGATCCGGAAGGATTTAAGAAAGCATTCATCATGAGCGAGATATTGAAAACGAAATTCTAAAAAGAGCATTTTTTGATATAAATATTACTTGAATGGGGAATGAAGACTTTTCGCTAGGTCATTTTTTTGCTTTAACTCACCTTTACAGTAACGTAGGGTTACGATATTTTTTTAACTGATATTCAGTGTATTACCGAACTTTAAGATTGATGCGTAATTTTGAAAAGGTTAGTCATAATGTTCTGATCTTGTTTGCTATAGTATTCATTTGCCTGGCCACAAACTTTGAAAGTTCGGCTCAATGCAAAACGCTATTTTCATATTCTTTAGTTGAAGGATCAGGAGGTACAGATAGATCTGAAGCAAGAGGTTTTTCTATTTCTTTAAAACTTGAAGAAGGTCTACAGGATAATTATACAATCGAGCTTTTTGACCTTTATATCGGTGAAGCAGCTGAGAAAATGATTTTTTTTTTTAAAATTGGCGAGTTAAAGAAGGTATTTCTCGATGTGAAACCTTCTCGATACCTGATTTACATTCAGAGCGGAAGTTGTAAAAAGCAATCAATCACATCTGGAATAGAAGGAATTGAAATCAAGTAGAATGAGAAAGATTTTTTTTTCAAGAACAACTGTATCGATCCTGATTTTTTTGACTTGGATAACTTTTTCCTTCTCTGTCAAAGCGCAATGCCCTGTACAAAGTGATGTAAATGTAAAGACACATACGGATGTTATTTGCTTTGGCGCAAGCACTGGAACCATCACTGTAGATTTAAGGGATGCATCAACAAGCGAACCTTTTAATTTTGAACTCAGAGATCTTAACTCGGGCACAATAGTCACACTTAATGTGACTGAAGTTGAGGACAAGCCTAACAGAAGTGTAGTTTATTCAGCTATCCCAGCTGGTAACTATTCGGTTCTATTCTTTAAGCTTGGCTGCGCACCAATGTCGATCCTTGAAACCGTTTTTGGTTTTGTTATAACTGAGCCTACAGCTTTAACATCTTCTGTAAGTTCAATTAATCCATCATGTAACGGAAACGATGGTTCTATCTCACTAAATGTTTCTGGGGGTACTCCTGTTTATACTTATAATTGGACGGGTCCTACAAGTATTGGTAATACAATCGAAGATCCAACAGGACTGGCCCCAGGCACGTACTCTGTGTCAGTGCGGGATGCAAATTATAGTGTTGGAAATCCGGGATTCTGTGAGGTGATTATTTCGAATATCATTGTGCCTGCTCCAGTAACCCCATCCGTAAGCATAGCTGCAGTACCAGCGGGAGCGATCTGTTCGGGCACGAGTGTAACCTTTACAGCCACACCTACGAATGGAGGTACGCCAAGCTATCAGTGGAAGAAGGGGGTAACAAATGTTGGATCAAATAGCTCTACCTATACAGACATTGGATTATCAAATGGCGATGCGATAAGCGTTGTGATGACAACCAGTCTGACTTGCGTCACGAGTGCTACCGCAACGAGTAATGTGATTAACATGTCGGTAACGACTCCTGTTACACCAACCGTAAGTATAGCTGCAGTGCCAGTCGGAGCGATCTGTTCGGGCATGAGTGTAACCTTTACAGCCACACCTACAAATGGCGGCACGCCAAGCTATCAGTGGAAGAAGGGTGTAACGAATGTTGGAGCCAACAGTGCGACCTATACTGATGCTGCACTGGTGAATGGAGATGCGATCAGTGTTGTGATGACAACCAGCCTGACGTGTGTAATGAGTGCTACAGCAACGAGTAATACCTTGTCGATGACGGTTAACGCAAATGTTATTGCTTCGGTTAGTATATCATCGAATCCAGGAATAACAATTTGTACAGGGACGAGTGTGACCTTTACAGCAGTGCCAACAAATGGGGGAAGTACACCTATCTACCAGTGGAAGAAGAACGGAGCCAATGTTGGCAATGGTGGCACGACCTACACAGATGCAGGATTGGTAAACGGGAATGTAATAACCGTAGAGATGACCAGCAACGCTGTTTGCCCAACCCCAGTGAACGTGACAAGTAATAGTTTGGCAATAATAGTTAACCCCAATCCAACCTATAATGCTTTAGTTACAGATGTATCAACATGTGTGCCTGGTAACGATGGAAGCATTGCAGTAACTGCTTTAGGAGGTAGTGGCACAGGGTATAGTTATTCCAAAGATAATGGGCTATCATTTCCAGGCTCAGGTGCAACCTTTACATTTACTTCGCTCACTGCGGGCAATTATTTAGTGGTAGTAAGGGATGGAGCTGGTTGTGTTTCCCCTGCCACAAACGTTACAGTTAATTCTCCTGTTAGTGGATTCACATTTACCTTTACACAACAGAATGTAGTCTGCAATGGTGGAAATGATGGAAGCATAACGATAACTCCATCCGGAGGAAGCGGAACCTATTCATATTCTAAAGATAATGGAGTGAGCTTTCCGGGCTCAGGTGCTAGTTTTATATTTAGTTCTTTAACATCAGCAACATATCCAATAGTTGTGAGGGATGGAAACGGATGTCAATTCTCTACTTCTGTTGTAGTCACTCAACCAGCCTTAGTTTCATTTACGAATGTTAAGACAGATGTTATTTGTAATGGTGCGTCCGATGGCACAATTACAGTGACTACATCCGGAGGCAATGGTGTCTACACGTATTCAAAAGACAATGGAGCTACCTTTCAGGGGAGCAATGTATTTCTCAGTTTATCAATTGCCACGTATCAAGTTATCGTGAAGGATGGTAATAATTGTTTATCGGCAGCAAGTGGAATTACAATTGGTCAACCTTCAATCGTTACGTTTACAAATGGTTCAACAAATCCTACAACGTGTAGTCCGGGAAATGAAGGAACCATAACCATAGCAGCAGCTGGCGGCAAGGGAACTTATCAATATTCGAACGATAATGGCGCTACATTCCAGTTGAGCAATGCATTTACCGGTTTAGCGGCAGGAAGTTATCAAGTGATTGTTAGAGATATCAATGGTTGCCTATCAGCAATGAACGTTGTCGCGTTGACTGCCCCAGGTGGTTTAACGTTCACAAGCGTCAAGCAGGATGTCGTTTGCAATGGTGGACTCACAGGATCTATAACGTTAACAGCCAGTGGAGGAAGTGGTGGTAATCAATTCTCAAAAAATGGTGGCACTACCTTTCAAGTCTCGAATATATTTTCAGGATTAGCTGCAGGAACATATCCCATGATTGTGCGAGACAATTTAGGGTGTCAATTCTCTGCCTCCGTGATTATTAATGAACCCTCTGCCGTTACCTTCACATCAGTTAATGTGAATCTCACCTGTAACGGATCGGGCAATGGCTCAATTACCATCACGCCTTCAGGAGGAAATAATGTTTATCAATATTCGAAAGATAATGGAGCAACATTTCAACTGGGGAGTTCTTTCTCTTCGCTAGCCGCAGCCATATACCAAGTAGCAGTAAAAGATGGTAATAACTGCATTTCTGTAGCTGTTCCGATTAGCATAACAGAACCTACGTTTGTTAGTGGAGTATTTTCAGGATTGGCAGGACCATATTGTATATCAAGTGGAGTAGTTAACCTCATTCCAACAACTTTGGGAGGAACATTTACTGGTCCAGGCGTTAGTGGATCTACATTTTCTCCCTCCTTGGCTGGAGCAGGAACTCACACAATACAGTATTCAGTTACTATAGGTGGATGTTCTAATTTTACAACGCAGACAGTTAGTGTGATTTCTTCGGTTGTTGATGGCAGCTTTGTGGGATTAAACCCAACCTACTGTCTAAGTAGTATAGCTGTAACATTAACTCCAGCTACAACTGGTGGCATTTTCAGCGGAAGCGGAATAGCAGGCAACATATTTAATCCATCTTCTGCAGGCTCTGGTACGCATTTGATTCAATATTCAGTGGTAAGCGGTGCCTGTACGTCAACCACTACTCAAAGCGTAAATGTTTTACTTAGCACTGATCCTTTTTGTACTAGCGGATTTGGAACCGGTACATGCGCAACAGTCGTTATAGTTCCGACACCAACCCCAGCTACGTGTACGAGTTCTGATGGAAAAATATTTTTTAGTATAACTCCAAGTGTTCCCATTATTAACACAACAGGAGTAAAGATTGATGTTCGAGGCATATCCTCTACAAATCTGGGGGTATCTCGTACAAATTTTAATGATCCAACTTTCTTAAATCTGCCTATTGGTACTTATGATTTCTCAATTGAGTATGGTGAGGTAGCTTGTACAAAAACTGGGCAAGTTACAGTTGGCCAATCAGGGACTGTTGGAAGCCCAGTTGCAAGTAATATCGTCAGACCATTATGCTTTGGTGAGGCTACTGGCTCATTAACTTTAGATGTTCCTGGCGAAACTGGTAACTTGTTAGAATGGTCACTGGATGCTACAAGTTGGATACCCTTTACTGCAGGTAGTGTCATCACTGGAGTGCCTGCAGGAGTTGCTCCTCTTTTTGATAGGGTGATAAGCGTTCGCAGGAATTCCACAGATCTTTGTAATGCTGCTCTTATTATCATACTTCAAGAAATAAATCCGGCTATCACTGCGACAATAGTCCCTTCTAATGCGACATGTAGTAATAATGATGGTCTGTTGACACTTTCTGATATTGGTGGCGGGAGTGGTCTAGCCAACTTTACATACAAATTAAATGGTGCGGATATCATTCTTCCTGCCGATAAGATAATTAAAGGCCTGAGTGCAGGAACGTATGCGCTGTCGATCATAGATAATATTGGATGTCAAAAGGATCTGGCGCCTGTGAATGTTAGCTTTCCAGGATATGTCAATTACACAGTGCCAGTAGCCACTGCTCCTGACTGCGCAGGAACTGGCAATAATGGAAGTATTTCTTTTCAGATTACTGATAGTGGATCGTTCTTGGTAGGATACACTTTAAATCCTATTGCTGAACCAACGAATTATTTGGATCCTGCCGGTGCTCCTATTATTATTTCCAATTTGAGTAATGGTAATTATTTTATTTGGATAAAATCTTCTGGTGCTCAATGTGCAACCAAACTTTCGCCTATATCTATAAATGGAACCTTCCCAATAAATTTTAATTCAGTAGCTACTAATATTCTCTGCTTTGGTAGTTTCGGAGAGATTAAGTTAACAAGCATTAAAGGTGCACCTAATCTTGATTTTACATTCGAGCTACTAAAAGGTGGCGTTACATCATCTGGGTTAATAACAGTTTCTCAATCACTTGGTGAAGTCGTAATTCCTTCACTTACGGTTGGTAACTACCAGCTACGACTAACTCAAAATCAGTCTTCAATTGCTCCAGCTTGCACATCACCAATTGTTTCACTTTACCAGAATATTTCAATAACTGGCCCTTCTGAATCGTTAGATACCTTGTATGTAAATAAATTAATCTCTGTACCTGATCTGGCCACCGGGTCTATGCTAGTGGGAATAAAAGAAAGCAACCAAGATCCGTATGAGGTCATGCTTGAATTAATTGATCCATTGTTCCCAGGTCAAGAATTTATCATGGACTGGACTGCAACTATCTTTAATAAGCAAAACCTTAAATTTGAATTAGCAATTCGAAGTCTATTTGCTGGAGATTATAAGTTGTCTCTGCGTGACGGTTTAGGGTGCGTGAAAGAGTATGATCTTACGTTGGATGTAGACACTAATATTGCCGTTCCTAATGTTTTTACTCCGAATGGCGATGGGTTTAATGACCTATTTTTTATTCGTAATCTACCAGCAGATGCCAATCTGATCATTACCAATCGTTGGGGCAAGGAAGTATTTTCTTCAGGAGGTTATCAAAATGATTGGGGCGGAGGAGATATTTCAGATGGCGTGTATTTCTACAGACTTAACTTTTCGGGTGACTCCTTAACAGGATGGGTAGAAATCCTCAGAGGCAAATAGTAACGGCAGGCCCTATTCAAGATCAATCTCGAAATTCCAGAAACTTAAGAGTATCTATGTTATCGGCATATTCCCATACTTCAGGGAGTTGTGATTTTCCGAAAGCAACACTCCCTTTGTACCAACTATTCGCAGACACCAAGCATTGAATTTTGTCTCTGTGAACTGATATTTTTTTTGCCAAATCATTTTGATCCACATAGGTTTCATAATAGACCGTGGAAATTGGAGAGACCAACGCGTTATTCTCTGTGACCAACACATAGCCCGTATCAAAAAAATGTATGCCATTCACTAATAATATTGATTTTTGATAATCATAATTGTTACAATATTTGTGATGGTAAATAATATCATGAAATGGTGCCCAGCTATCCAACAGTCCAATAAAATTGTACCCTTCTGGTACATAAAATTTGGAAACATTTCTGCAGCCTAAGCCAAAGTAGGTAAACACATCCTTACCTAAGAGATTTAATTCGTCTGCGGGTTCCTCGCCTAGAATAATGGCACATGATGATCTGTTCTTTCGTATGATATGTGGGATTTTCCTGAAATAGTATTCAAAGTATCGAGCTGTGTTATCACTGCCCGTGGCGATCATGGCATCAACATGATTTAATCTTTCCTGAAATACTATTCGTGTTGAGAATCCTGGTTCTATGGAAATAAGTAAATCGGTTAACCATTTAATCAATATCGAATCCTGTGAACTAAGCTTGGCTGTAAGGTTATGTCCTGAAATTAGCACACATAAAAAATCATGAAAGCCAACTAAAGGGATGTTCCCAGCCATCGCTACACCAATATTTTTTGACTCCTTTGGCACTAGTAAATAGGAGGAGGTCCATTTTTCTAAATTCGATTTATCCAAAAACTTGGCCACTCCACTTAATGCCAGTTTTGTATTCTCCTCAGTGAACCATGGATTCTGATTTTTTATATTATCTATTACTTCATGGAGATCTGCGGATGAAACTTGATTGATTTTATCGCCTAGTTTACTAAATGCATCTATTCGTTGAACTAAATTCATGAAGGATTAAACTTTTGGTAAGGGTTGCCTGTTTTGATGGAAGTATTTTGTGGCTTATTTTTGCCCGAATTTACTTCTGAAACTCTGAAAAATAGGATAGAATGGCTATAAAGATAACGGACGAGTGTATTAATTGTGGAGCATGTGAGCCAGAATGCCCCAATACAGCTATTTATGAAGGTGGGAGAGAGTGGAATTGGGCAGGCGGCACCAAACTTACCATGATAGCAGATGGCGATGGTTCAAAAGTTGACGCCAAGTCTTTAAAACAACCTGTATCTGACGAATTTTATTATATAGTTTCAGGCAAATGCACAGAATGTACCGGCTTTCATGAGGAGCCTCAGTGTGCAGCAGTATGCCCGGTGGATTGTTGTGTTCCAGATCCTGATCATGTGGAGTCAAAAGAAGTGTTAGCAGCTAGAAAGGCCTATCTGCATAACGAGCAATTGCAATCTTAATTTATAGATGACTTAGGGCCAGGCAGTTTTAATAATAGCTTCACTTCTTCATTTTTTGAAATAAACTGGTTGGTTCGGATATTTTTATTAGCAAGAGTTACAGTTTCTTTAATCCGTCTAATCCTAGTTTAAGGTCGCTTTGCATTAAGAATCCATTCAAGAATACCTCGTTTTGCTGATGGAGGAAAAGCTTCAAAAAAACCTGATGCTTTTTTATCCTTAGAAAATGCGGTCTGCAGATCTTTTGGGAGTTGAAGTTGTTCCACTTCGTTTAGCGCATTCCAAGTTCCTGTTTTTTTGCTATAGCAATCATTTTCTTTCCAGATGGTGCAAGCATCCCAAGTTTGGCAAGTTTATTCACCCGTTCTTTATTGATTCTTGACCATTTGCTTTTAGGATTACGCGGAGAAAAAAGAATCTTAAAGTAATTTTTATCAAGTTTATTTGGCACGCTATCGATCCAGCCATAGCACAAAGCTTCCTCAATAGCATCATTTATGGCTACAGTGGGTAGGCCACTTTCTTTTTTTGCTAGGATCAGCCCAATTCCTTCAGTCAACGTATGATTTTCTTTCAACCAAAGACGCCATTCATTTCGGCTTTTGGGACAATACTCAATAAGTATGTTTTTAAGGCCAGTTGCCATGATAGCAAAAGTTATCTCATTTTCGATCTTTTGATCAAGTAGGACTGTAAGACGGTATAGGAATCTGTTTGTGCATTGGCTGAAATAAAGTCGATCTTAAGCTGGTTGCACTTTAGTTTGAGTTCTTTGTGAAAATTATTCAACTCAACCAGATAGCGATCTCTGATTTCTGAAGGATTAAGTTTTAAGCGGTCTCCATTCTCAAGATCTATAAATTCGTATGGCCTTTCTTCGAAATTAAAAGCAAGCTCTGTGTCATGATCACTAACGTGAAATAGAAGAACTTCATGTTTGTTGTGCTTTAAATGTTGAAGTGCTTTAAAGATTTCCTCAGCATTTCCACCTTCAAACATATCGCTAAAGATCACAACCAGAGAACGCTTATGGGTCTTTTCAGCAATCTCATGAAGTACATTAGCAACTTGTGTTGACTTCTGATCACGTTTTTGCTGGGTAATCGTATTCTCCAAAAGTGAAAAAATCTTAGCGAGGTGAGAAGCGGTAGATTTTATTTGGGTATGCACTTCAATTTTATCAGAGAATAGGCAAAGGCCAACTGCATCTCGCTGTTTGTGTAGGAGGTACGCAAGTGCTGAGGTCGAAAAAATACTGAACTTTAACTTCGCTAATGTATCTGCGGGATAGGACATAGAAGATGAGATATCAATGGCGATCAGACATCTTAAGTTAGTTTCTTCCTCATATTGTTTGGTATATAACCGATCTGTCCTTGCAAAAACTTTCCAGTCGATATGCCGGGTGCTTTGGCCCTCGTTGTATAACCGATGTTCAGCAAACTCAACGGAGAAACCATGATAGGGTGATTTATGAAGCCCTGTGATAAATCCTTCAACCAATTGCTTTGCTAGCAACTCGAGATTTTCTGACTTCCTTAGATCATCGAAGGTTGGATTCATTGAGTGATAAAGTAATGAGTTTCGGGCTGATTTGGTGCTATTTCGATACAAATCGATCAAAAATAGCTGTAAATACATGAAATATAGTACACGCAGTTTGCAATAATTTTTGAAACTACTATATTCGATCGAACCAAAATCTAAGACTTTAAACCTAAACACCTGTAGCAGTGGAAGACAACAAGAATATTAGCCGGGATGAGATCTTTTCGGAGAAGGTAAAAGCAGGCAAACGCACTTATTTTTTTGACGTTAAGTCAACCCGCTCAAACGACTATTATCTTACTATCACGGAAAGTAAAAAAAGATATAACAAGGATGATGAGGGCTTTACTTATGAAAAGCATAAGATCTTTTTGTACAAAGAGGATTTCAACAAATTTGTAGAAGCACTGAATAATACGGTGAACCATGTAAAGAACGAGCTGATGCCTGGTGTTGATTTTTCCCAGTTTGACCATGCCCGCGAAGAGCATGCAGAACAAGTAGATGAGTCTGTCAAATCCAGCCCCATTAGTAGCGAACTTAAATGGGATTAAATTTTTTATTTAACCTAAACCTGAACGAGCCTTCTAATGAAAATTGGAAGGCTTTTTTCTTTAGATAAAGCCATTTTAAAAATCCTAGAAATCGAGCACTCCAATCGTAAATCATTTTTAATGAATGGTATATTTGCGCTTTATTTTAAACTGAATTGGGTTTATGAGTCTTAAATGCGGTATTGTCGGCTTGCCGAATGTTGGAAAATCAACATTGTTTAATGCAATTTCAAACAATAAGGCGGAGGCTGCCAACTTTCCCTTCTGTACAATAGAACCTAACGTGGGCGTGATAACAGTACCCGATAAGCGGCTAAAGGAGTTGGAAAAATTGGTAAATCCTCAACGCGTGCTACCAACCACATTTGAGTTTGTTGATATTGCAGGATTAGTAAAGGGTGCGAGTAAAGGCGAAGGATTGGGTAATCAATTCCTGGCTAATATTCGTGAAGTTGACGCAATAGCTCACGTTGTGCGCTGCTTTGAAAACGAGAATATTATCCATGTTGACGGAAAAATTAACCCAGTTTCTGACAAAGAGGTGATTGATATTGAACTTCAGTTGAAGGACCTTGAATCGATTGAAAAGAAGATCAGCAAAGTAGAGCGCACAGCCAAAAGTGGAGACGCTAAAGCAAAAAAAGAACTTGCTACACTCGTTTTATACAGGGACACATTACTAAGTGGAAAAAATGCAAGAACAGTTAAGATTGATGCCGATGAAAAATTGGCTATTGAAGATTTAAAACTTCTTACTGATAAGCCTGTGATTTATGTGGCTAACGTGGATGAAGCTTCAGTACTCACCGGCAATAAATTTGTTGATGCTTTAAGGAATTTAGTGAAAGATGAGAACGCAGAAGTTGTTATGGTGAGTGCGGCCATTGAAGCTCAGATCGCTGAACTTGAAAGTGAAGAAGACCGCGAAGTTTTTTTGAAAGAATATGGGTTGGAAGAATCGGGTTTAAACAGATTGATTCACGCTGCCTATCACTTATTGGATTTGATAACTTACTTTACCGCTGGTGAAAAAGAAGTGCGTGCATGGACGATACATCGTGGCTGGAGGGCACCCCAGGCAGCTGGTGTAATTCACACCGATTTTGAAAAGGGATTTATAAGAGCCGAAGTAATTAAGCTTGCCGATTATCAGAAATATAAAACCGAAGTTGGTTGTCGTGAGGCAGGCAAGCTGAGTGTGGAAGGCAAAGAATATGTGGTGGAAGATGGTGATATTATGCACTTTAGATTCAATGTCTAGGCATCAGGCAGCCCGAGATTTTCGAAATTCTTGGTTTTTTGAATGCTTTCCGAGCCAGTTAGTGCAATCATTACTTTTGATTAAAATATTCCTTCCATGAAGGGGGTCAAATTGCCTGATATTTAGTACTTTAGCCTTCTCGATTGTTCTTGTTGTTATCGGAGTTTTTAGACTATTTACTGTTTCCCTTTAATTTTTTAGGGCGTGAGGATCCGGATCGTTTTTTCGCTAATCAATAGAGGTGGCTATGTGCCGTTTCATCACCAATTTTTGTTAGCTCAAACAATTAAGGGCATTATCATGCTTGGTGGTAACAAAAAGTTTGCTTCCTATACCCAATATAATTTTTCTGGATTAAAAGGGCAGATTAAGATTAGCAGAAAGGGACTTCACTTCTATTCTTCAAAAGTGACATTGGTTTTCTCGGCTTCTGATCAGGAATTTCTGGATTATTTTTTAGCTACTTTATTAGGTCAAAAGGAGTTATTAATAGGAAATCTACAGCTTGTTCCTGAGTCCTATGAGCGTGAAGAGACAGTCAACATAACCGATTCAGTTAAGTTTCTGTGTATCTCTCCGGTTGTGCTTATACCCGCTTCGTTTAATGATGAGAGCGGTAAACGATTTATTACACCTGAAAGTGATGAGTTTTCTGATTTGCTTTATGATTCAACTATTGCCCGAATGGAGGCAAGCGGAAAATATTCACCTGATCAACTTGCCCAATACTATAAATTTCAATTAGTTCCTGATAAAGAATATATCGCCAGAATTCAGACTTCTCATAAAAAATTCGCTCGCATCTATCCTTTGTTTGATTCAGATGTAAAATATGAAGTACGAGGTTATACATTCCCGTTTACCTTGTATGCTCCACAACCAGTTCAGCAATTTTTATATGAGAATGGGTTGGGTTATTTTTCTCATAAGGGCTTCGGAATGCTGGATGTTGCAAATTCAGAAACAATCAAGAAAGCTTCTGATCAGGAGATGA
Organism: Bacteroidia bacterium; assembly: GCA_031384515.1. Taxonomy (GTDB): domain Bacteria; phylum Bacteroidota; class Bacteroidia; order Cytophagales; family Cyclobacteriaceae; genus ELB16-189. The sequence continues at coordinate 18,537 of JANNAQ010000010.1, read as the reverse complement.
ATTACGCTTAACGAGGATTTACTGGTAATACAAAATATCCTAAAAGTAAATCAGCAGAAGGCCGATTCGCTCTGTAATACACTAATACTTCATATACATTTTCAGTTTCAAAATGACTTCCTTCAAAATAATTGGGAGGTAGGGAAGAGTTCACAACAGTATATAAGTAGTTATAAAAACCTTGCTTTAAGAATAGTGTGGATTCATAAATTCCTTTGTCAGAATTGTACGTCATTTTGTTTTCCTTATCCCGAATCCAATTATTGTAAGCTCCTATAATGTATACGTCCCCTTCTATTGCCTTTGAAGCTCTCAATGAGAAATTCGTTTTAATATAGTTGCAGCTAATGGCGGGCTCTGCATTATCCAGATTCTCAATACGGTAATTACCATTCATATCAGGATACAACGCGTATGCATCGATTCCGCGCGATTTATCAGGTTGGACTGATAGCTGATACGGCTTTGAAGCACGGTCTAATTTTCCAGTGTTTTCTCCGGGGAAATTTAACGACCGAAAATCCACAAACCTAAATTCATTTCCAGCAGTAAAGTGTTTGTCTTGGTCAAAGAATCTGTACTCTAATTCATGTCTATCATCGCGAATAAAAGATGGCATTACGTCCATTCGGGCGTTATCCCACCTTTGATTTTGGCGAATTACTACGTGCACAGATTCTAATGGATTGAGTATTTCGACATTGCCGTAGTGAACTGTGAAGTTTAATTGTTGGTTATTCGTATTTAGTGTACCTGCTCCGGAAAATGTATTGTCCTTTTGTAATTTCATTTGGTTGTCAACCACAAAAAATCTCTTCGAAAGGATAAGATCAGATACATCGCTATCCCTGTAAAGCAGGAGCAGATAATTTCCAGGAACTTTAACTTCAGGAATTTGAAAACGGTAATGAACGTAAGTTGGGTAAATGTTATTTGAAATTTCGTATTCGTTTACCGTAAATTCATTGTATTCATTTATGAAGTCTAGATCACGAAGGCTTGATTTTGTCCAATCGAAGTTACAATGGATTAATTTTGCATAATAGAAATTTGGATTGTCCTGAAGGTCATCAAATTCTATGGATAAATCTGGGTGAAGCTGAACCGTTTTGATCTGCGGTTCGTACACCATATCGATAAATTGGAGCTTTTTCTGAGCACTCACCATAGTAGCAAGGTGTACCAAAATGATAATTACAATTTTCTTCATTGTACAAAACTAAGCGTTATTTGTCTGTTGTTGATATTCCAACCATTTGCTGAAACAATGGGTCTAAAGGTAAGAATGGATTAATGCTGAGCGAACAAGAGCTTATCAATGGTTGTGCCAAAGGTGATAGGGCCATACAAAAGGTCTTTTATGAGCGCTATTGCCGTAAAATGATGGCAATAGCAATGCGCTATGCCCGATCCACTCAAGAGGCTGAAGATATTCTACAAGAGGGTTTTATCAAAGTATTTAATAATATCCAGTTGTTTCGATCAGAGGCAAAACTAACTACCTGGATGACCAGGATTATGATTAATACAGCCTTGAATAGCCATCGGCAAAAATTGTATATGCTTCCAATGGTGGATGTAATGGAGCTTCAGATTCCCGAAGATGAAGGCTTAAATCTTGCCGATTTTAATTTATCGGAACTGATTCGTATGGTGCAATCTCTTCCTGATGGATGTAGGGTTGTATTTAACCTATTTGCGATTGAAGGATATGGACATAAAGAAATAGGAGAAATGCTTGGTATAAGTGAAGGAACATCGAAGTCGCAATATAATCGTGCTAAAAGTCTATTAAGAGCAAAACTCATACAGGAGGATGGCAAGTATGAAAGATTTAAATAGTCAGAAGTTTGAAGAAAGCTGGAGAAAGGCTTTGTCTGATGAGGAAATAGATCCGTCTCCATCAGTCTGGACAAACATTGAGCTTGATCTGATGCAGGCTGAAGGAAATTCTTTGAAAAAGAAGGTCTTCTTTTATCAATGGGTAGCAGCTGCTTCTTTTTTCTTAGTTGTTTTCCTTGGAGGCGCATTTTATTACAACAGTGAAAATGATCAAGCGAAAATGGCCGCAGCAAGTAAGCCTGAAAATGAGGTAGCTTCTAAGAGCAATGAAGTCAATTCTACCCATGGACTAGCTAAGCCTGAAATCCCAGTTAATATTAATCCTACCTACTCAGGTGAAAAAAATAGCCAAGCAGAGACTGATAAAAAGACTTCTCAAGCGACTGTATCTATAAGTCTCGCGCCAGTTCTTCAAAAGGAGGAAGGTAGTTTTCTACAACCAGAAAAATTTACTCCCTTTTATATTTCTTTGTCATCACGATCCGAATCTACTTCCTCTTGGCAATTATTGGAAGAGGTTCCTGCAGTTGTTCATGGAAAAATTGTACTACCTAGACTCGTATTACCTGCTATACCTGCGGCATTTATGAATAGCTCAAGGGATAAGAACAAAGAGAAAGAGAACCTCTGGGCTTCAGTTGGCGTGGCGGCTGGTAGTTATAATCCTGGTGGTGGTGTATCGGGAAATCAGGCTTTCCAATCCTCCATACCTACTTCGGCTAATAGCGGTAAAGGTGTTGGATATAGTGACCCTTCAAGAGTAGGAACAGCATATTCTGCAGGATTTGCTCTTAGTAAAAGAGTTTTTAGCCGTTGGGTGTTGCAAAGTGGCGTTAATTACGTAAGCCAAAATGTAGGCTATACTTCTAATTATGTTTCGAGTTCTCCTAGTAATCAATCGAAAGCTTTTGTGGCTGAATATGCTGATGTCTCAAGTCTTGCGGTTACTATAACAAACCCCTACGAGATTAACAGCGAGATTAACGTTGTGTCTTTGCCACTGCAGACCGGGTACTTAATTGTGGACAGGAAAATCGGATGGCAAATGAATACCGGAGTGGCAGCGGATGTTTTTGTGAGAAATACGTTAACAGATGAAAGTGGCAATTTAGATCGCTTTTCTCAAGGGAGTGGTCAAGATTCACCTTATCGAGCGGTAAGCTGGGCTGGGTTATTAGGAACAGAACTAAGTTATAAAGTGGCAAGGCAATATCGAATCTCTGTTGTTCCAAGTATGCGTTATTCTTTGAATTCAATCTTGAAATCAAGCGCCTCTGGTACAAGTAATCCTTTAGTACTGGATATGGGTTTTAGGTTTAGGTATATTTTTAAATGACTTTTTGATGGAAGCGGCAAAGCTAAAGATTCAAAAAAGACTTAAAGCCTATGCGTTTGCTCTTCTTTTTATTTCCATTCTTCTTGTAGTGAGTGTAATTCTGGAGAACGCCTCCATATAATCTAACTTTAGTTTCCAACTTTGGTAGCAAAGATTGTGTCTATGTAATGGACAACTAAATCTATTTTGCTATGAAATGGCTAATCCGAGTATTTCTTATTATTTCCTGCATCAGTTTTCAACGATGTGAGGACACATGTGTGGTTGAGAATACTTATATCTACATGACTCCCGTTTATTCAACCTCTGCAGAAATAAAGGCAGCTGTTGGTTTTGACCCTCCTCAAGAAATTCATCAAGCAGGCAAGATATACTTCTATGATAATTTCCTATTTGTTAATGAAATAGGTGAGGGAATTCATGTGATCGATAACCGAAACCCTGCATTTCCAAAACCAGTCGGGTTCTTAACAATTCCCGGCAACTTCGATCTGGTCATTCAGAATAACCTGCTTTATGCAGACAGCTACATTGACCTTGTCGTTTTTGATCTTTCGAATATTAATTTAATAAAAGAGATCAATAGAGTAGAAAGAGTGTTTAATGCCTACAATAGTCTAGGATTTTATTCAGATCCTGTGAAAGGTGTTGTTACGGATTGGGAAAAAGTGGAGAACAAATCAATAACTAAAAGTATTTGCAACTCACCGATCCAACCATGGGGTGGTATATATTACGAAGACGGAGTGGGGATGAATGCAGCTTTTTATTCTAGCTTTAAATCAACGGGTACCCCTGCTCAAAGCAATACTCAGGGCATTGGCGGCTCAATGGCACGGTTTACCTTATCAGGAAATTATTTGTATGCTCTTGATGGCAGTAACCTGGACATCATAAGTTTGAAGAATGGTAAAATTCCAGAAGTTAAGAAAGAGATACAAATAAACTGGGATGTTGAAACTTTATTTCCCCACAAGGATAAGCTATTTATGGGTTCAAAGTCCGGTATGTATATTTATGACCTCACTGCTCCAGAGGCGCCAGCACTATTAAGTCAATACGCGCACCTTCAAAGTTGTGATCCTGTTGTCGTAGAGGGCGACTATGCCTATGTTACGTTGCGTGATGGTAATTCTTGTCAGGGATTTACCAATCAATTGGAGGTTATTGATATTAGTAATGCAAAAACGCCAAGTTTAGTAAGCATATATCCTATGACTAATCCTCATGGACTTGGTATTGATAATGGCATACTATTTATATGTGATGGTAATGCCGGCTTAAAGGTATTTGATGCCAAGGATGTAACTAAAATAAGTAGTAATTTATTGGTGAATTATAAAGATACCAAAGCGTTGGATGTAATTCCTTTTAATAAGGTAGCAATGATGATTAGTTCGGATGCACTTTATCAATATGATTATTCGGATGTGAAGAATATCAAGTTGTTGAGCAAGTTGGACATCGTTAACAGATAAGTGATTATGATAAAAGCGGTCATATTTAGTTTTGTATATATACTTGGGTTATTGTCTTTACAAGCTCAGGATTTTGACAAGGATTCCATCTACTACACTCCATTAGAACCTAGGCAAAGAAAAGACAATCAACTAATCGAGGTCAATAGAAAGGTTCGCTATTTTTTCAATGTTCTTTCAGGCACTTTAATTGGTAATAGTGGAATAAGTGGTGATGGGTTTGCAACCTATAGTTTCTCCACAACCCATGGAGTTAGGTTAGGCAACCGCTTGGGTTTGGGTGCTGGTGTTGGCTTTGACTCTTATCTGGACTGGAAGGCTATGCCGTTATTCATCTCATTATCATACGATTTAATTGGGAAGAAGAATAAACTATTTGTCCAGTTGAATTATGGCAAAAGCTTAGTGAAAAAATCAGAGAATCAATACGAATATGGAGTAACCACTTATGAAGGCCGAAGTATGATCAATCCAAGTCTTGGTTATAAGTTCGCTTTTGATAATTTGAGATTGTATATTCAGGCTGGATTAAAAATGCAGAATATTAAGATTAGAAGTGAATATCCTACCTACTACACCTACGCATTTCAATCATTAGCCCCATTACCGAATTCTACTTATAGCAAGACGGACCTTACCTTAAATCGTTTCTATTTTTCTATTGGCTTTGGTTGGAAGTAAAGAGTACTAGAAGCGGGCACAAAAATTAAGTTGTTTCCAAAGCCTCCAAATTCAACACTACTTCTTCCCATTTGCCATTTTGACTTTCCAGATTGGAAGCTACTTTTTCAAAAGCCTGCTGAAGTTCAGCAAGTTTACTAACATTAGAGTATACCTCTGGTTTTGCTAATTCTTCTTCAATAGCTGATTTTTCGGATTGTGCTTTATTTATTGCATCCTCAATTTTTTTTAGTTCATTTTCTAACGATTTTATTTTTTTCTCGTTAGGGTTTGGTGTATTCATGCTTGCCGCCTTTTCAACTTTGGCCTCAGCTTTCTTAGTTGTAGGAGGAGGGGCTCCCGCCTCGTTCTTCTTTTTCCAGAACTCGTATTCATCATATGTGCCTGGATATTCCTTTATCTCTTCATTCTCAATGTACCATATCTTATTAGCAACCTGACTGACAAAGTATCGGTTGTGTGAGACCACCACAAAACTGCCTCTATATTGTTGCAATGCCTGGATAAGAATGTTTTCTGATACAAAATCTAAGTGGTTGGTAGGTTCATCCAACAGAAGGAAATTAGCTTCTGAGATTAACGTCTTAGCAAGAGCCACACGTGATTTTTCTCCTCCAGAAAGGACTTTTATTTTCTTAAATACATCGTCATCAGAAAATAGGAAGCAGCCAAGTACGTTTCGTAGTTCTTGTTCTGTCTTGCGGCTACCGGCTTGTTTAAGTTCCTCCAGCATTTCACTCTCGGCATGTAGGTCCTCCAATTGATGTTGAGCATAAAATCCGTAAATCACATTGTGACCAACCACAAGTTCGCCATCAATCGGTTCCGTGTTTGCAATTATCCTAAGAAGGGTTGACTTGCCTTTGCCATTTGCACCTATCAGGGCAATCTTGTCGTGACGTTCAACCCCGGCATTGGTATGTTTAAGAATGGTTAACGGTCCATAGGACTTTGAAACATCCTTTAAGGTAACAACATGCCGGCCTGACGTTTGACTGAATGTAAAACGGAAATTTACTGCAGCGTTGTCACTTACGACTTCATCCACCTTATCCATTCTATCCAATGCCTTAACGCGAGACTGCACCTGACGTGCTTTAGTTGCCTTTGCTTTGAATCGTTCTATGAAACGTTCGGTTTGCCTTATTTTTGATTGCTGATTCTCATAGGCTCCTTGCTGAATCTCTTCACGCATAGCCTTTTCTTCCAGATAAAAATCGTAATTACCTTCGTAGGAAATTAATTGTTCATTGGTGACATCAACAGTTTTGCTGATGACGTTATTCAAGAACTGCCTGTCGTGCGATACAATGACCACGGCACCTTCATAATTGCGAAGGTAATTCTCTACCCACTCGATCGATGGTAAGTCCAAATGGTTGGTAGGCTCATCCAGCAGCAAACAGGAAGGCTTTTCAAGAAGGAGCTTTGCCAGCATTACTCGCATGCGCCATCCACCTGAAAATTCCCGCAAGGGGCGATGAAGATCCTTCGTATTAAAGCCAATCCCCTCCAGCACTTCTTCAGCTTTGGATTGCATGGTATAACCATCCAGGTGCTCAAATTTTTCCTGTAGGGAAGTGAGTTTGTTGACCAAGTCATCTGAATATTCTGTCTCTAGTTTATGGAGTATCTTTTCAATTTGTCTTTGAGTGTCAACTGCGTCTTTGAACGCCTCCATTGCAACTGTTAAAATAGCATCGTCTGTTTGGTAGGAGAGAAGATCCTGGTTGAGGAATCCAATGGTACAATCTTTGGCTTTGCTGATGCTACCTTTATCAATTCGCAACTCTCCGTTGATTATTTTTAACAACGTTGATTTCCCCTTTCCATTTTTTCCAATCAAACCTATTTTATCATCTGGTTTGATAAACATGGAAGCATCTTGATAGAGCGCACGCCCTCCTATAAAGTAGGAGATATTAGAAATGGATATCATTCTTCAGAAATCAAAATTAAGTTTAAGCTTCTATTTTGGCTTTTAAGGGCTAAAATCACCCATAAACGCATTGATTGTAATTTTAAGTGTGCAAAAATCGCCAAAAATCACAAGAATAGTAAGGAGCAGGAGAAAATCCCTTGCAAAGTGGTCGAATAGATTTTCAGCGGTATGGAAAGAGCAAGGAACAACTATTAACTTCCCGCTTGAATGAAACATTTATGAAACGTCTTATTAAAGTTCCTATCCTCACTGTTGTATCCCTTTTTTTAATTTCAAATTCAGTAACCAACCATCAGCTTGGCCAGGTAACAGCACAGGATGGATCAGTTCCAGCATTGACCCAAGCCAGTGCCACACTTCCTTTAAATACCATTAAAATGCCGGCTGGGTTTTCCATCAGCGTGTTTGCAGAAGTGGACAATGCACGGTCTATGGTAATGTCGCCCAATGGAACACTGTTTATTGGCAACAGAAATGAAGATAAAGTATATGCAGTAAGAGACACAGATGGAGATTTTAAAGCAGACAAGAAATGGATAATAGCTTCAAGATTAAACATGCCCAATGGAGTGGCCTTTAAAGATGGAGAGTTATATGTGGCGGAGGTCAATCGCATTATAAAATTCACAGATATAGAGAAGAGACTTGACAATCCGGGAAAGCCGGTTGTTGTGTATGACAAATTTCCAACTGAAAGCCACCATGGCTGGAAATACATTGCCTTTGGGCCAGATGGTAAATTATATGTTCCAGTTGGTGCCCCTTGCAATATATGTGAATCAAAACAGCCCATCTATGCAAGTATCCAACGTCTAAATGCAGACGGTACTGGTCTTGAAAATTTTGCAAGCGGTGTACGCAACACAGTAGGATTTACATGGCACCCTGATTCTAAAGAACTCTGGTTTACTGACAATGGTAGAGATATGTTAGGAGATGATTCTCCTCCTTGCGAGTTAAACACTGCACCAAAGGCAGGAATGCATTTTGGATATCCGTATTGTCATGGTGGTACTATTAAAGATCCGGAATTTGGAGGTAAGCGTGCGTGCTCAGATTTTACAAAGCCAGCTCAAAATCTTGGAGCCCACGTGGCTCCACTTGGATTGAAATTCTATATGGGCAATATGTTTCCATCGCAATATAAGAACCAACTTTTCATTGCAGAACATGGATCTTGGAACCGTTCTACGAAAAATGGTTACCGCATAAGTCTGGTGAAAGTTGAAAATGCTCGTCTACCGGGGGGGCAGAGTAAATCACTTGGTTACGAAACGTTTGCCAATGGATGGATGGACCCTGCTACCCAAAAAGTTTGGGGTCGACCTGTGGACATACTTTTATTGCCTGATGGATCTATGCTTGTATCAGATGATCAAGCGGGTGTAATCTATAGGATATCGTATAAGGGATGATTCCTGAGAAGCTGGAACCATTAAAAGTCCTCAGCAATATCATCTACCTTCTTACCCTTATCAACTTGCATCATTTTGAGTATCGGATAGCAGCGATAAGTAAGAAGAATTTCTTTCTTAGAATAATTCTTAAAGGTGAGACTTAGAGTCTCAGCAATCCAATTGTAAGAATCGCTTGGAATTATGTATTTGGGTTCTCCGAATGACTTAATCATTCCCTTCATTAGCCGGGTGTCTTTTTCTGTAGTTACATTAATTTCATAAATAAAATCTTTATAGGTCTTCAGTTCCACTTTTTTCACCTTCACTTCACCAATTGTTTTGTAGTCAGGGTTATCTACCTCATACAGTTTAGCAGGGAATTGATTTTTTTCTTTAATGTCTTTTTTGAAAGTTGCTCCTTTCACGCTATCAATTGGAATTCCCAGTTTAATGGATTTAAATCCATTACGCCTTGCTAGTTCAGCAGTATCCTGAGCAGTTGCGAGGAATTGAATGGAAAGTAAAAGAAACAATTGAAGGTAACGCATATCAAAATAGAATCAAGATTTGATTTCAATAAACTGAATTGGAAATGATACTCTCACGGTGTCCCACATTAAAAGTACCTCCGCTTTATCATTTTTTTGTTCGATGGTAATTGTAAATGGCTCATAGACCACATCTTTTAGAGATTGAGTTGGTACCTGAAACCGAAGTACATCCAATTTTGGGTTATAATTATATGACCCCCATAAGCCAAGTTCAGAGTTGATAATAATTGTCCAACTATCCTTTTCGGGTATGGTAAACAAGGAATAAGTTCCCGCTTTCAAAGAGATGCCATTAACCATGATCTCCTTTGTTACCGTAAGTTCTGTGGCCTCATTGGCACCCGTGCGCCACACTTGACCAAACGGTACCACTCCATCAAAAATTTCCCTGCCTCGCTTTAGTGGCTGACTATATATGATTTTGAGGTAAGTGTCTTTATATCGGGAAGTAGCAATAGCCAAAGGACTAGTCCGCAGTTTAATAGCTTCCTGTGAGAAAGAGTTGAATCCAGTAAATAGAAACAGCAGCGAAATCAATCTTATCATGAAGAATACTTTTAAAGCGAATATATGAATTTTGTTTTCAATCTTGATTTTTTGGATGTTTACACCACTTTACATAATTATACCCAATGTCAGTACCAAGACCGGAATTTGATGATATCTATATGGAACTGGCAGTGAATCTTGCCAAGCGATCTCATTGTATTAAGCGTCATGTAGGTGCAGTTCTTACGAAAGATACCCGAATTATCTCTATTGGTTATAATGGACCTCCCTCCGGAACCCATAATTGTGATGAGGAATGGCCAGGAGTTGGTTGCCCGCATGACTCCAAAGGAGGTTGTTCTTTAGCAATTCATGCAGAGCAGAATGCAATCTTATATGCAGTAAAGAATAAAACTTCTGTTGAAGGAGCTATTTTGTATGTTACCCTTTCACCTTGTTTAGCTTGTGCCAGGATTATATATAGTATGAAGATAAAGCAAGTTATTTTTCTAAACTCATACGCAGCATATAAAGGATTATCAAATGATGAAGGGGTTGACTTCCTGAATCGCTTTGGAGTTGAGTGCACAAAATACGCTGGTACCCTTACCAATGTAACTCACATGAACTAGAGCTATCCCTCTCCATTGGTGAAAGAGGGATAGCGGTAGGTTTCTTATTAACGACTTTTGAGAGCCTTCTCAACATCATCAACCAATTTTGAGGTAATGCCTTTCGTCTTTTTTGCTTGCTCGTTCCTGAAAATCCCAAAAGCTTTTTCTGCCATTTCAAAAAGTCCGGTTGGATTTTTATCATGACGATAGCTACCCAAGCACCATTCGATATCTGCTTGTAGTTGTGGCTCCAGGTTTAAGGTTTTAAGTTTTGTCAATACATCTTCTGCTACCTTTTCAATATTAGGAGTAGTTGATTTCGCTTTTGCTGTGGCTTTCTTTACCGGTGCCTTTTCAGCGATTGGTTTAGCCGTTGATTTTGCCATGTGTATGGTTGTTTAGTTTTCGACAAAGTTACGCGCGCTGTATGTTGATAAACAAGCACTTGCAGTTTAAAATCTACGCAACCGTTGACGACAAAAAAAGTGAAATGTTTATCAGAAGGCGATTAACTGCTGTCTAAGCAATGTTTAGAGCATTATTACTAGCAAAGAGAAGTCATGAAGTTGAATTCAGTTACAACTCAGTTTAAAGGAGTAATACATCAGTATGAAGAGAGGAATCATCTTAATTTTCAACATCACAAAAAGAAAAAGGGAAGCGATCTAAGATCACTTCCCTTCGTGAAAGTATCAAGCTAAGCTTGATTACTTCTTCTTCTTAGCAGCCTTCTTTGCTTTCTTAGCTGCTTTCTTAGCGGGTTTTTTTGCCATAGCGTTTTAATGTTTATGTTTAAAACTGTACGAAAGTTATAATAAATAATTAATTCACAAAAACTTTTTGCAATTAATTTTAAATTGACAAAAAAAATGCAGTTGTAATATTTTATTCTTTGCATCATAACTGTTCATTGATGTTGGTTAAAAAATATTCACTTCACTCATCAACGCAATCCCAAATTTTTCTTCAACGCTTTGTTTTATTTTTTCTGCGAGTTGAAAAATTTCATTTCCATTTCCACCACCATAGTTAACTAACACAAGTGCTTGATGTTTATGTATACCAATGTTATTTATTCTCTTTCCTTTCCATCCACATTGTTCAATCAACCAGCCGGCAGGTATTTTAACTTCTTGATTAACAGGTGAGTAACCAGGTATTTCAGGATATAAATGTTTAAGTGCTTTATACTTTTCAGTACTAATGATTGGGTTCTTGAAGAAGCTGCCTGCATTACCAATCAACTTCGGATCAGGTAACTTGTTTTGTCTAATGAATATCACAGCATCACTTACATCACGTATGCTTGCATGATGTATGTTGCGTTGCATTAATGTTTCTTGAATGGCACCATATGTTGTATTCATCTGATGATTTTTCTTGGTCACACTTAAAGTAACACTTGAAATAAAATATTTTTCTTTTAATTCTTGTTTGAAGACACTTTCACGGTATCCAAACCTACATTCTTCATTATTGAAGTATCGAAGTTCACCTGTTATGACATCAATACATTCGACTTCATCAACTACATTTTTGATTTCAATACCATAAGCACCTATGTTTTGCATAGGTGCTGCACCGACAGTTCCTGGTATTAATGAAAGATTTTCTAAACCGCCCCATTGGTGATCAATACAATACATGACTAAGTCATGCCAATTCACTCCGGCACCAGATTTAATCCATACATGACTATCAGTTTCTTTAACGACATCAATTCCCTGAATGGAAATTTTGATAACAAGGCCTGAGAAGTCTTGCCTGAAAAGAATATTGCTACCACCACCTACAACTAGTCGTTTCTCCTTCTTGTATAGGTCAGATTGAATGAGCTGCCTAAGTTGATCAACAGATTCTATCGTGACAAAAAATCTGGCCTTAACTTCAATACCAAAGGTATTGTAGGGGAGTAGGCTTATGTTTTCTTCTATCCTGATCATCTTAATATAGGACCAAGGAAGAAAAAACTGACGAGATTATAAAACGAACCAACCTCTTATTTATTAAAAGTATACCCTAAAAGTACTAACGGTTAGGTCATAATTGACATTTGTGATACAAGAAAGGCCATCGAAAATGTATATTTGAATTTTAACTCAACATGAAGATCATCGAATGCCCCCGCGATGCCATGCAAGGAATGGAAAAATTTATTCCAACGGAAAGAAAAGCTGCATACATCAACCAATTATTGAAAGTGGGATTTGATACCATTGATTTTGGAAGTTTTGTTTCGCCAAAGGCGATTCCACAGTTGCGAGATACTCGGGAAGTACTTAGCAGACTCGATTTGTCACAGACTAAATCTAAGCTGCTTGCCATCGTAGCCAATACAAGAGGAGCCGAGGAAGCCAGTACATTTGAATCCATCACTTACTTAGGATTTCCCCTTTCTATCTCAGAGACTTTTCAGCATCGCAATACCAACGAGTCTATCACTGAAGCAATTAATTCCTTGTCGGAGATACAGGAAATTTGTAAAAAGTCGAATAAGGTGTTGGTAACCTATATCAGCATGGGGTTTGGAAACCCTTACGGAGATTTATATGACGTAGAGGTAGTTGGCAAGTTTGTTGAAATCCTTAACACACTTGAAGTCAAAATAATTTCGTTGGCTGATACAATCGGTGTTTCAAAGCCAGAACAGATTAATTACCTATTTTCCTCTCTCACAAAACAGTTTTATTCAATTGAATTTGGTGCCCACCTTCATTCCAATCCCGCCACAGCGGAAGAAAAAATCATGGCAGCATTCAATGCAGGTTGTCAACGTTTTGACGGTGCTATTAAAGGTTTTGGAGGATGTCCGATGGCCGATGATGAATTGGTCGGAAATTTGGCAACTGAAACTATACTGAATTGGGTAGATAATCATGCCCTCGATTTAAAAGGACAGGCTGATTATTTAGGTTTGAATAGAGAGGCTTTTAGTGAGGCTGTTCTTATGGCAGATTCAATTTTCACCAGGCACTAAAATCACAAGGCTATTGATTGAGCTTAAATTGCTTTCCTGGCAGCGACCGAACAATATTTTTAAATTCCAGATTTAAAAGTAAGGAAGCAAGTAAACTTGGCGAAATGGAACACTTCCAGCTCAATTCATCAATCATCATGGGTGCATTTTTCTCCTGTAGCAATTGAATAATTTTTTGTTCATCCGGATCAAACTGACTCAAGTCTAAATTTGAAGCAGCTTTCTTTTTTGAAACAACACTATTGATACTCCAATTCATGATATACTCTATGTCCTTAACCGAGGTAAGCAGATTCGCTTTATTTGTTTTAATGAGCTTGTTGCATCCATCTGAATAAGTTTGCCCTATACTTCCCGGAAAAGCGAAAACATCTTTGTTGTAGCTATTTGCAATTTCTGCTGTTATCAGTGCACCACCTTTTTCAGCAGCTTCTACCACCACCAATGCATCACACATACCTGCGATAATTCTGTTTCGCGCTGGAAAATTATGTGCGTCAGGTTTGGTTCCAAATGAATGCTCAGATAAAAGCCCACCTTGTTCTAACATCTTTTTTGCAGTTTCCTTATGCGCTGCTGGGTAAATCACATCTATACCGCTACCCATGATACCTAATGTTGGCAGATTATGTTTCAGGGATTGCTTGTGTGCCTGGATATCGATTCCGTAAGCTAGTCCGCTAATAATAAAAGGTGAATGGGGTACTAGGTCCTCTATCAGTTTCTCAACCATTTCTTTTCCGTACGGTGTTGCTTGACGAGTGCCTACTATTCCAACAGTTTTGGGGTGGTTAAGATCAGCGTTGCCTTTGAAGTAAAGAAGGGAGGGGGAATCGTCAATGGTTTTAAGTCGACTAGGATATTTTTTATCTGTATACAAAAGAAGTTCAACCCCTTCTTTATCGGCTTTGGTGATTTCCGTTTCTGCCTGGTGAAATGTATTTCCTTTTGTAATGGCTTCGGCTGACGCTGTGCCTATTCCTGGTATTTTCAATAACTTTCCTTTCGGTGTTTTGAAGACTTGATCTGCTGAGCCGCAATAGCTCACTAGCAATTTAATAAGATAATCGCCAATGCCTGGTGTAAAATGCAGGGCAAGGAACGATAATCTTTCTTGATCAATCATCCAATTTGAAGATTCGTTGATTTATCGATTTGTTGATTACTGGGCATCCGAAAATTAAGAAATTATCGAATCGTCACATCAACAAATTAATGGTGAAGCTTTTCGCGAACTTCAACCAAAAACTGGCGTACGCGTTTTAAAGAATCCAGGAGGTTCATCTTGTCATGTACGTCTTGGGTATCGTTTTTGAGCATTTCCTTGGCGCCCTGAAGGGTAAAACCTTTTTCTTTCACCAAGTGATAGATTGTACGGACACTGTCAATGTCTTCCTTAGTGAACTGACGATTGCCTTTGCGGTTCTTTTTTGGCTGAATGAGATCAAATTCGGATTCCCAAAAGCGAATAAGGGACGGAGCCACATTAAACATCTCGGCTACTTCACCGATCGAGTAATATAACTTTTCAATTTCCTTTTCTTTATACGCCATGAGGGACGAAGCTATGCGATAAATGCGATCTTCTAAATGAACTGATGCAAAGTAATAATTCTTTACACTTCACGCAATGATGTTAAAAGTTTTTAATATACAAGCAGTCAACATTAGTTTGTGGATTTTTTTATCCAGCCAGTATCGTCAATGGTCACCTTTACTTCTGGAAAATCCTCTTTAGTTAACTGCTGAATGCGTTTAATCACTTGTTTTTGAAGATCAACATGCACCGATGACCGGTTGGTTTGGTAGGTGGGTGTAATTTGAGCCTTAAAGAACTTTCCCCTGGAATCCGTATACACCTTAATTATAGGGGCTAGACCATTTACACCCGCAACATTAATTCCCCCATATGTGCAGAAGTTCCCCATGCTATAGGTGATAAACCTGTCTTTGTAAACCTCTACAGCACGTGTTACATGCGGCCCATGCCCAAAAATAATATCAGCACCAGAATCGATAAGCTCATGGGCAAATAAATAAACGTTTCCACGATCTTCACCGTGAAAGATTTCGTTCTGGCGAGGCACTTGCTGATAAGTAGCTCCCTCTGCACCTCCATGGAATGAAACTATAACAATGTCACTAATAGAATCCAAATGGCTAACAATTTCTTTGGCTCCTGGTATGTCATTAAGATTTATGCAATTACTGTTGGGTGCAAACGCAGCGAAACCGTAGGTAATTCCATCTTTTTCAAATACAATTGATTTCTTTGGGAGTTGGCCTGCATGCTGAATTCCCGCTTCTTCAAGCGCCTTCATACTGCTTCTCCTGCCAGTTTCACCAAAGTCCCCTGCATGATTATTTGCCAGACTCATTACATCAAAGCCTGCTCGAACAAGGTTTTGAACGTAATTAACGGGGCTTCTAAATACATAACACACTTTTGGATTTCTACAGGTTTTAGGTGTTCCGCCTTCATTTAGTAGTACCCCCTCAAGATTGCCTATAGTTACATCGGCATTTTTTAGAATCTCTTCTACTTCCTTTAGAAGAGATTCACCATTATTTGGCGGCAGTCCAGAATTATCGGGATAGTTACTACCCATCATGATGTCACCAACACCAATTAAGGTCACTGTATCTTTTTTTTGGGCGAAGAGAATAGTTGTAAGAACTGAGAATAGAAGAATAGCAGCAATACGCATTATGTGATTGATAAATTAAGGCTGCAAAGGAAGCAGGCGGCTGGCAAATTAGCAATAGGCAATTGCTTCTGTTGCCAACTGCTCTTGCTTAACAGCCTACTTTGGATTTAATCTAGTGAGATTGTCTCCCGGCTTCCAAGCTCAATTAGCTTTTCGTATTCCTTGTTGCTCAAGTCGCGCTGGAAGAAATTGATAGGATTGATTTGTATACCTTCGTAAAGGACTTCATAGTGAAGGTGATCACTTACCGACAAGCCTGAATTTCCAACGAATCCAATCACCTGACCGCGCTTGACAGTTTCTCCCTTTGCCACAATAAATTTAGTTAAGTGAGCATAACGTGTTTGAAATGAATAGCCATGGTTTAAATAGACAACCTGGCCAAAGGAATCTGAGTACTCAGCATACTCTACTTTACCATCACCAGTTGCATACACCGGAGATCCTTTTGGGGCTGTGAAATCCAAACCCTTGTGAGGCCTAATAAATCCCAGAAGTGGATGGAAGCGCATGCCGAATAATGTATGCAAATGTTTAAGATCTTCATTGCTCACGGGCTGAATGGCTGGTCTCGCTGCCCACATTTTTTCCTTATCCGCAAGTTCTTTGTTGAGCTTATTAAATGATTGTATTTCTATATCAAGCCTGTTCTTAAGCTTCTCTACCTTTTCATAAGCAGCACGGATAAGTGGATACGTAATAGAAGCACTTTCTGCTTCACGGCCTCCCACACCAGCCTCCCTTACGGATTGGGGAAGTGGATCAAGATCAAGTATTACCCTATAATTTTGATCATCTGCCTGCTCCAGATTGGCTAGGGCGATTGAAGTCCTGTCGAGTTTATTATTGAGCACCCGCCATTGCATCTTTAAAGATTGGTTCTCCTCTTGCAGCAAGGTCTCATCACGATAGGGATACTTGTGATTGAAAAAGATAAGGCCTATGACACCAAGTCCAAATGAGATACTAAGAAAGTAGGCTGCTTGGCGCGAGAATTTTTTTCCAGTAACTACGATAGGTTCGTACTTACATGTTTCTTGGTTATATGTAAACCTGATGCGAGACATTAATCCAGGGATTGGTTTACTTTCTTACTAACCTCGATAAGGTTATGATATTGAGAAGAATTTAATCCCTCTAACATAAAATCGATAGGGTCAAGATTTTGTCCATCCTTCATCACATCATAATGAAGGTGGGGGGCAATGGACCCACCACTTGTACCAATCGTTCCTATCACTTGGCCTGATAGTACATTTTGACCATTCCTAACGTTAATCTCTTCTAAATGTGAGTATCGGGTAAGGTATCCAAAGCCATGGTCGATCTCCACATAATTTCCAAAGCCAGCTAATAAGTCACTTCTTTTAACAAGTACTACTTTACCTTCACCACCAGCCAAAACTTTTGATCCCCGTGCAGCAGAAATATCAACTCCATCATGATGATAGTTTCCTTTGTGAAAAGGATTGATACGAGTTCCAAAACCTGATACAAGTCTGCTTACCTGAAAATTTTCAATAGGCTGACTTGCCGGGACGGCTTTCAACATGCTTAAATCTTTTTTAGCTACGCTCGCTCTTCTTCGGAAAGTACTGTTGCTATTTTTCGCTTTTGCAGACAATGCTTTGAACTTCTCGTCAATCGTAGAGGCCCAGTAGTTAAAATCAGTTAAGCCAGCCATCAAAATTTCTTCTTTGCCATCCTCTTTTGATACTTCGGGTTGGCGCTTGGTTTCGAATAAACTTTCATAAAGCAGGTTGTCTTTTGCTTTCAGGCTATCTAATTGCCTGTTTGCTTCTGATAGCCGTGAGGCCATAACAACTTTGTGATAGGCGAGGGCAGCATTTTCGCTGCGCAAAGATTTTTCCAATGGTGTCTGAACAATATAGTTTTGGACGATCACCAGACCAACAAAAAAGAGTGACCCAAAAGAAAGATAACTTACCAGTGCCAACGCTATATTAAGTGCAGACAGTTTGATCCGCTCGTAACGTAATGTTTTTGGGTTATAGTAATATTTAATTTTGGGCATGCTATTCCTTAAATACTGCTAAATTTGTCAGTTCTATTGGGTTTTGAGGATCGTAATATAAAGAAAAAATCAAGTTATATAGATTAAGATGAGTTTAGAAGTGATGGATTCTGGTACGATAAGGAAGAAATTCCTTGATTTTTTTGAAAGAAAAGGGCATCTCATAGTCCCGTCTGCCCCCCTTGTACTTAAAAATGATCCAGCACTGGTGTTTACCAATTCGGGAATGGTGCAGTTCAAAGATTTCTTTTTGGGCAATGCAACACCAAGGAACAAACGTGTTGCGGATACGCAAAAATGTCTTCGCGTAAGCGGTAAGCATAATGATTTGGAAGATGTGGGTCACGATACCTACCATCATACTATGTTTGAGATGCTCGGCAATTGGAGCTTTGGCGATTACTTTAAGAAGGAAGCCATAGCCTGGGCATGGGAACTACTTACCGAGGTTTATAAACTACCGAAAGACAGACTATACGTCAGCGTC
>JANNAQ010000008.1:0-24093 GCA_031384515.1 Bacteroidia bacterium | reverse complement strand
AAGACAGGAAATAAAATGAATCGTGCCTAAGGCACTCGATAAAATATTATTTTTGGGCAACGGATTAAAATCCATTGCTATCCTATAAAAGCGAGCCTCTGGCTCTACAAAAGCTTAAGTTAACGACTATGGTGTCTTCATAGACCGAAATTAAGATTAACAAATGGTCTGTGAAGACACAGACCATGGAAGAGGTGGGGCCTCTGCTATCGTGATTGAACGGCTATAGGTTTCAGGTTTTATGTTGCAGGTTTAGGGCTAAGAAATTTTATTGAATAGAAAGAATAATAATGTGTGCAACATCAGTTCTACTTGAGCGTTTAATTTTTGATTAGGCTATGATGCTTCGGTTTACATCCCTTCTTTTAATTGTTTTCTCTACCACCTGCTTTGCCCAGAAGGAGGTCAAGATTTACTATGACTCTCAAAAAAAACAGTTGCAAGAACTTTATTTTGTTTCAATAGACGATGCTGAAACCCTGGATGGAAAATATCAACGCTTCTTCCCCAATGGAAAATTAGAGATGGAGGGAGATTATGTTGACGGAAAGCGATCAGGCACCTTTCTTGAGTATCACGATAACGGCTTACTCTCCCGGAAAATTGCGTATGTCAATGGCATGCGGCATGGAGCTGTTCAGGTATTTAACGATGAAGGCAAGCCCATTCAAACCGCTTTCTACCAAAATAATTTATTGGTTGATTCGATTAGATCATTTTATGAAAGTGGATCAACCAAAATGGAATCCCATTTTGTCAAAGGAAAGCCCGATGGACTAGTCAGGGAATATTACCCATCGGGAAAAATTAAGAAAGAAATTACCTATAAGAATAAAAAGCCGAACGGTGTTACCCGAACCTTCTATGAACATGGTCCTATTGAGACAGAGGGTGATTTCAAAGAAGGTGTATTGAGTGGATACTACAAAACGTATTATCCAAATGGCCAACTAGAGATGGTCTCCACCTTAAAGGATGGAGAAAAGATGGGCAACTTTAAAAACTATGATCGCGATGGTCATCTTTTATTAGAAGGATCCTTCATGAACGGAAGATTGCACGGTGACAACATTGCTTATTTTAGTGATGGCACTATCCAACATCGCTTTCAATATAGCGAGGGCTTCAAGACAGGTACTAATCTTGACTACCATCCCAATGCTCAACTCAAAACCAGAGAGCAGGTTTCTTTAAATGGCATCGAAACAAAAGAAGAAGGATACACCGACAAAGGCATCCAACTTTACGAAAAGAATTTTCGAAAGTTAAAACCTCAAGGCATATGGATCTTTTATTTTGAAGACGGGAAAACTATCCGGCTGTTAGAGAAATATGAAAACGGAAAACTTCAAGGAGTCAGAACAACTTACTATCCATCCGGAGGAAAGTCACTGGAAGAACCTTACCAACAGAATCTGATTACCGGCACCGTCAAAAATTACTATGAGAATGGCGAAATTTTGTCTGAATGCGAGTACAAGGGAAGCAGACAACACGGGCTTTACACCAGCTATTATCCGAACGGCAAACTAAAAGAACAAGGCGAATATGTCGCCAACCGAAAACACAAAGAGTGGAAGGAGTTTGATGAGAAGGGGAATCTGATCAAAACCTACGTATTTAAGGCGGGTATTCTTTTAGAAGAAAAGTAGACCATGCCTTCGCTAAGCTTCGGCAGGCAAACAGTAGCCAAAGGGCAATAGGCAATGAATCAAGTTATAGTCGTGTTTTAACCCAGATTATGCAGTAGGACTTTCAACTGAATATGTTGATGTGAAGACTATATTTTGATAATTCTATCCATTTAGTCGTATGCCTTTCGACCGCTGAGAGAAATCTTATCTAGCGGAAACCACTCGTCAACCAGAAGAAGATTTCTCGCAATTTCATGCATGCCCTGATTAAAGATGGCGCGCTCGAAAAGACTCGATTAAAAAAATTGCAAAAGGATTTTCTAATGTGTAATCTGGGTTTAACGATGCCTAATGGGTTATCACCAAACTATTCAAATAAAATAAGAAGTTCCTAACTGTAGAAACCACTTCTCTAATTTTCGTTTTTTTTAGTATTACAGTGTATGTTTGTGGCTACTACTGATACATATGGAGATATCAAGCATCGCTTCAAAAGAACAACTAGATAGGTCTTACTTCAAACGTTTTGCTGAAATCCTGAAAGGTAAGGGAGATGTTCTTAAGGCTCTGTTAAAAGAAAAAGAGTTTGAGAAAGCCCATGATGAAAAACGTTATATTCAATTATTTAAAGCAAAGAAAATTTCAAGATGATAGCATCCGTATGAATTCCATCAAAGAAACTCATTTCACATTCAAGGGCCAGACTGGCTTTTATAAAGGCAAAGTAAGAGACGTTTATTATTTCGGAGATACTATGGCTATGGTGGCCTCCGACCGCATTTCCGCATTCGATGTTGTGTTGCCTCGCGCCATTCCCGACAAGGGTAGAGTGCTTAACCAAATAGCTGCTTTCAATCTTCAGGCAACAAAAGACATTGTACCAAACTGGGTATTACAAATCCCTGATCCTAATGTGACTATTGGCTTTCAGTGCGAGCCTTTTCCAGTAGAAATGGTTGTTCGTGGCTACCTGGCAGGTCATGCCGCACGCGAATATAAAGCCGGAAGGCGAGTTGTTTGTGGAGTATCACTACCTGAAGGCCTGAAAGAGAATGACAAACTGCCGACTCCTATTATTACGCCAACTACAAAAGCCAAAGTTGGGCATGATGAAGATATCTCAAGAGACGAAATACTGAAGCGAGGACTAGTGACGGAAGCGGATTATACGATCCTTGAAGATTACACACTAAAACTATATAATAAAGGCACCGAGCTAGCTGCCAAAAGAGGCTTAATCCTGGTGGATACAAAATATGAATTCGGTAAGCACCAAGGTAAAATCTATCTGATCGATGAGGTTCATACACCAGACTCCTCTCGTTACTTTTATCAGGAAGGGTATATTGACCGTCAAAAAGCCAACGAGCCACAAAAGCAGTTGTCGAAAGAATTTGTGAGGCAATGGCTTATCGAAAATGGATTTCAGGGTAAAGACGGGCAAAAGGTTCCTGAGATGACAGACGCTATCGTAGCATCCATTTCAGATCGTTACAAGGAACTTTATCAGCACGTGATGGGTGAACAATTGGCTCCAATAAATTATAACAACTTAATGGAACGAATTGAAGGCAGCATCGTTAATTCCATAAATTAAACTACTTTTAGGCCATTATAACTAGCGATTCATGAAGTATACCATTGACAAGCAGGAAAAATACAGTTTAATCCGCCTTCACGAGGAGAAAATGGATTCCAGCATTGCTCCCAGTCTTAAGTCTGAGATGATCACCCTCCATGCCGAAGGGGTACGAAGCATCATTCTGGATTTATCAGAAGTTAAATACACAGACTCCTCTGGGTTAAGTGCCCTATTGGTTGGGAATCGGATCTTACAGGAGGATGGTGGAATATTTATTCTTGCCTCACTGTCAGATCATACGCTTAAACTGATTAAAATTTCGCAATTGGATAGTGTCCTTAATATTCTTCCTACCATTGAAGAAGCCATCGATGCTGTGTTTATGCACGAGATCGAAAAGGACATGAAAGACGGAGATTAATTTCAAGGATCAGGTAATCAGTATTCCAGTAATCGGTTATCAGTAATCGGTTATCGGTGATTGACTACTGATCACCTGATTACTACACTTACCGATTACATTTGTCAATTGTCATTTACAGTTACCATTCTTGGCTCAAGTGGGGCGGTTCCGGCTTATGGAAGATTTCCGTCCGCTCAATATATCAACGTACAAAACCGGCATTTATTGATCGATTGTGGCGAGGGCACACAAATGCAATTAATGCGTTACCAAATTCCGTATCATAAGATCACTACCATTCTCATTAGTCATCTTCATGGGGATCATTACCTGGGACTGGTGGGGCTGCTCTTTACCTTGCACTTGTTACACCGGGAAGCTGACCTTCATATTTATGCCCCAAAAGGGTTAGATGAAATTATTACCCTGCAACTTAAGCACTCGCATTCCACACTTCGTTACACCCTGATTTTTCATGCATTGGATACTGAACATGCAACCTTGATATTCGAAGATGAAGCATTAACTATCGAAACCATTCCACTGGTTCACAAGATACCGTGTTGCGGCTTTCTATTACGGGAAAAAATAAAACCCCACCGCATCAATAAGGAGAAACTACCTGAAGGAATATTATTACAACACATCGTCATTCTGAAGTCTGGAAGAGATGTAATGGATGATCGAGGTAACACGTTGTATAAAAATGAAAGGTACACCCTTCCTCCCCATCCTTCTTATTCCTATGCTTACTGTTCAGACACCGCTTACAGTACAAAAATAACTGAACAAATTCGCGGTGTAGACCTTTTATACCATGAAGCAACATTTATGGAAGAAGAGAAGGATAAAGCCGATGCCACACAACACAGCACCGCCACACAAGCTGCCCAACAAGCAAAAAATGCAACTGTTGGAAAATTAATCATTGGTCATTATTCGGCCCGCTATAGAGAATTACAACCACTTTTGGATGAAGCGCGCTCCATATTCCCAGCCACTCAACTTGCTATTGAAGGCGAAACCATTAATCTTGACGCATGAATCTTCCTACACTTGAGCAGAAAAAAAGCCGGTTGTTTATCATTCTCTGCGGCATTTTTTTAGCCAATGCATTAGTGGCTGAAATGATCGGAGTGAAGATTTTCTCTGCCGAAAATACGGTGGGGCTGAATCCTGCTCATTTAACTATTTTAGGTTTCACCATGGATTTTAATCTCACAGCAGGTGCCGTTATTTGGCCCGTTGTTTTTATTACCTCCGATTTGATTAATGAATATTTTGGGAAGCCCGGAGTAAAACGAATTAGCTATTTGACTGCTGCACTTGTTGCTTATTCTTTCGTTGTCATTTTTTTTACCATGAAACTTCCTCCCGCACAATGGTGGTTAGATGCAAATAGTAAAGACGCTGAAGGTAATTATTTCAATATGGCATTTGCGTTCAATAAGATTTTCGGGCAAGGGCAACGAATTATCATTGGATCTCTGGCAGCCTTTCTTTTAGGGCAATTAGTCGATGTCTTTGTCTTCCAACAACTGCGAAAAATAAGTGGCACCAAAATGTTGTGGCTTCGAGCAACAGGTTCAACGCTTGTCTCTCAATTGATAGACAGTTTTGTGGTTTTATTTATTGCCTTCTATGGTACGTTCTCCACTAGTCAAATAGTGGCCATTGGGTTAACCAACTATATCTACAAATTTGTAGTGGCCATACTTCTTACACCCGTCATTTATGGAGGGCATTACCTTATTGACCACTACCTTGGTAAAGAGAATGCCAAAAAGATGTCAGAAGATGCTGCCCAACAGAGCGGTTCATTTCTGTGATCTACGCACGTTATCCAACACGATAGCTGTAGCTACTGCAGCATTGAGAGATTCGGCTTCTCCAAAGCGCGGTATTGAAATCCTTTGATCCACGAAACTCTCTACCTCTTTCGATATTCCATGTGCTTCGTTGCCGATGACTATCCAGCCTCCTTTTTCGAAGCTTACTTGATGCACATTTTGTCCATCTAAAAAAGTTCCGTAAAGCGTTCCTTGCTTGTGAGTTAGATAAGAAGTAAGGGACGTGTAAAATACACTTACCCTGCAAAAAGATCCCATTGATGCCGTAATTACTTTTGGGTTATAAAAGTCTGCCGATTGCTCTGACGCAATAATTTTCTTGATACCATACCAATCTGCAATCCGAATAATCGTTCCCAAATTTCCAGGGTCGCGTATATCATCCAACACTAAGGCTAACTCAGTCGGCAACGGGTTTACCGAAACATTCAATTTCATTCTGGCAATAGCAATAGCTGTTTGGTTAGATTGAAAAGACCCTAAACCAGACAGCTCCATTTCAGTTACTTCAATCGTTTCAATACGAGCATTAATCTTTGATCCCTTCTCTGCTAAGTACGGAGCAGTAGCTGCTATGGTAAGAATTTCAAAATCAGATGACAATAGCTCCCCGACACTTTTTGCACCTTCTACTAAGAAGCATTGCTCCTCAACCCTGTATTTCTTTACTTGCAGGGATTTGATGAATTTTGATTTTGATTTTGGGATCATGTTGGGTTTCCTGAGGAGGAAATATAAATATTTTATAATTAGTTGTGTACTTCCGGTGGTACTCTCGGGCTGCGTTGCAACCAACTATCTCAAAGAAAACGAAAAACTATTGTATAGCCAGACCATAAAGGCACCTAAAGGATTTTCAAAAGAAGGATTATCGGACTTATACGTAAAAAAAGCCAATAGTAAATTTTTGGGACTCCCCATCAATACACTTGTTTGGATGTATTATAAGGGGTTAAAGCGATTCGACATTGAAGAGCTGAAAACCAAAAGGATGCACATAGAAGTAAAGTTTGATGCGAAAATTTCGAAGGCCACCTCTTCCACTAAAAAAACTAACATTGCTTACCGCAAACAGAAAAAATTAGATAACGTAGATAAGAAAATAGCCAATGGAAATAACTTTATGCAATGGGGTGAGCCCGTTGCAGTGTTTGACACCGCTTCTGTTTTAGCGACAGAAAACAAATTAACTACCTACCTCCAATTACATGGTTATTTTAAAGGAGCTACTACCAGCAAAACAGTTGAATTTAAAAGAAGAGTTGGTGTCGTTTACACACTAACGCCAGGTGCTGCCTACCATTACGATACTATCCTTTTTTCTATACCCGACAGCTTAGTGATGACCCTCATTAAGGATGCGCAATCCACCAGCTTCCTTAAAAATGGAGACCGTTATAGTCAAGACAATCTAACTAAAGAACGGGACCGCCTCGACCTGACGCTCAAAGATAAGGGGTACTTCGATTTTAGTAAACAGTACATTGATTTTGAAGTTGATACTACTTATAAAACCATTCGTAAAATCGCGTTGCG
The DNA here is from genome assembly GCA_031384515.1 of Bacteroidia bacterium. Taxonomy (GTDB): domain Bacteria; phylum Bacteroidota; class Bacteroidia; order Cytophagales; family Cyclobacteriaceae; genus ELB16-189. The sequence goes on along the minus strand of JANNAQ010000008.1, from coordinate 17,088 downwards.
CATTCTGGTTCAGAATCCTGAGAAACGAAATTATCATAAGCAATTCGTAGTTGATTCTGTTGCTATGACCACCGACACAGGTATGAAAACCTATGGCACAATTAAGCGACAAACTGAAATCTTTCATAACATCACCTTCCGTTATTTCACCTACAAGTATAGTAAACGAATATTGAGCCAGCGGATTTTTATTACCAAAGACAGTCTTTTCAGTCGAACAAAAACTTTTACCACTCAACGACAGTTGGCCAATCTTGACAACTTTAAATTTGTTAACATCAACTACGATACCACGGGTGGCCGGTTTATTGCCAATATTTTTGCAAGTCCGCTTGATTTATATTCACTTTCCAACGAAGTAGGCGTTACGGTTACGCAAGGCTTTCCCGGACCTTATATTAACTTAAGTCTGAAAAAAAGAAATCTTTTTAAAGGTCTTGAGATTGGTGAAATCAACGGTCGATTTGGGTTTGAAGGTGTTGCTTCTGCCACCGATGAAAATGCTGTCTATGCCAGCACAGAAGCCAGCATAAATGGATCGCTGATTTTTCCTCAGTTTCTTTTTCCCTTCAGCCAAAAAAAGTTCTATCGATATGGACAATACAATCCACGAACGAGGGTCTCATCTGGTTACACGTATTCCGATCGGCCAGAATACAAAAGAGGCATTACCAACATCAGTGGTACCTATACCTGGGACATCAATCAACGTAAACAGTTTGCGTTAACAGCAGTCAACCTTAACATTATTGACTCTAAACTTGATTCAACTTTTGAACAGCGTCTGCTGACTTTACAAGGACAGGGAAACAACCTAATCAACGCCTTTAAAAAATCATTTGTCAGCAGTATGATTTTTGCGTTTACCTGGAATCCAAACAATTATGGTAATAGAGAACGTAATTCCCATATTATTAGAGCCACACTGGAAAGCGGTGGTACGTTTCTAAACTTCTGGACACCTGATATTTTACTTGAGAGAAAACTTGAACTTTATCAGTACGTAAGGGTTAGCCTTGATTTCCGAAGAAATATTATACTTGACAAAAGCCGGTCGCTGGCCTATCGGATAAACTCAGGTGTGGGACTTCCTTACGGTAGCAATACTGTTTTGCCTTATGAAAAAAACTTCTTTGCAGGGGGCAGCAACAGTGTGAGGGCATGGCGACCGAGGCGACTAGGTATTGGTTCGGCTCCCCCTCCCTTTAGTGAAAATATAGCGGGCAATGGATACTTTGACTACAAGTATGAGAGGCCTGGAGAAATTCTTATCGAAGGAAGTCTTGAGTTAAGACAAAAACTTTTTGGGTTTGTCAGCAGCGCCATTTTTGTTGATGTTGGAAACGTTTGGCTGTTTCAGCAACTGGCCCCTCCTCCACCAGCTCCCACCCAGCCTGAGTGGACAGGCACTACAAAGTTCGGATTAAACAGTTTTCTTTCTCAAATTGGAGTGGGTACTGGTTTTGGATTGCGTTTTGATTTTAGTTTTCTGTTGCTTCGGTTAGATGTGGGCATAAAAGCATGGGATCCTGCGCGGGAAGAAGGCGACCGTTTTGTATTGGATAATTTACGATTCTATAAACCGTATAGCAAGGATAGGGAGCCCGTGATTTATAATATTGGGATTGGATATCCGTTTTAATAATTTAAAGATTTGAAAATTAAAAGATTTGAAGATTGAATTTTATGAGTTCAATATCCCAATAATTTTCCAAGTTCTAATTTCACCTTCTCTGCGTTTGGCATCATCATTTTTTCTAGTTCAACATTTAGCGGAATTGCTGGAAGGTTTGCCGCGCCAAATGTCCAGACAGGAGCATCCAGATAAGAAAAAAACTCTTTTGATATTCTTCCGGCAAGAGATTCAGCAAAGGAGTTTAATAAAGGTTCTTCCGTAAGGACAAATACGCGACCATGTTTTTGTACCGATTGAGAAATTGCGTGCCAATCTAATGGATTGAGTGTACGCAAGTCCAAGATTTCGATTCTTCCTGCAAAAGATTTGGATGCCTCTGCTGCCCAATAGATACCCATGCCATAGGTGATTATTACAGCGCTCTCACCGGATTGAATACTTTCATCCGATGCTTCCTGGATCACATTTGCTTCTCCAAGAGGAATGACATAATCTGCATCCGGCTCAATCATCTTCGCATCAAGCGTACCTGGTACCTTACTCCAATACAGCCCTTTGTGTTCTAACATTACAACTGGGTTTGGATCATAGAAGGCTGCCTTCATCAACCCTTTCATGTCAGCTGCGTTGGAAGGATACACGACTTTTATTCCACGAATGTTCAGTAATGTTGATTCAATACTCCCAGAGTGATAAGGTCCACCACCCCCGTAAGCTCCAATCGGCACTCTGATTAATGCCTGTATTGGAAACTTTCCTTTGGTGAGGTAACAACTTTTAGAAAGTTCTACCACCAATTGATTCATGGCCGGCCAAATATAATCTGCGAACTGAATTTCAACAATCGGCTTTGCTCCGACCGCAGACATTCCAGCCGTGGATCCCACAATGTATGCTTCTTGAATCGGAGTATTAAACACCCGATCCTCTCCAAACTTCTGTGCGAGTGTTGCTGCTTCGCGAAAGACTCCACCTAAGCGCGCTCCTACATCTTGTCCATACAACACTGCTTCAGGATGCTTCCTCAAAATTTCCTCAACGGCATGCAGAGCCGCATCCACCATCACTACTTTTTCGCCATTCTTTGGAGATCGAACTCCGCTGACAGTACTGATTGGTGTTGCGGCAAATTCGTGTGAATCAAAATCGGTACTATCGGGATCAACAGAAGTGACTGCCTTGTGATAATCTTTTAAAACTTTTTCAATTGCCTTATTCTTTATTGCATTCAGTGATTTCTTTGTTTCACCATTTGCCAATAATACTTTTTCTAACTTACTAATGGGATCATGTAATTTCTGTTCTTTCAGATCATCACCCCTATACCATTCCATCCGCACACCGGAGGTATGGTGGCCAAGTAAAGGGCAAGTAGCATGAACTACGATAGGTGAACGTTTATTCCTTACATACTCCACTGCCTTGCGAAGGCCTTGATAACTGCTGACAAAATCAGAACCATCTACCCGCATCCGCTCCATGCCTTTACATCCAGCTGCAAATTCATATGCATCCATCGCGCGCATTTCCTTGCCGGTAGCAGATATGCCCCAACCATTATCTTGCACTAAATAAACTATGGGAAGTTTTTTCAACACCGCCATTTGAAATGCTTCGGCAACTTCACCTTCTGTGACCGAACCATCTCCCAAAGAACAGAGAACAATGGAGTTGCTTTTTCCTTTCCATACTTTCTGAGATTGCAAATAAGAAATTCCATGTGCCATACCGGTGGCCGGAATCGCCTGCATACCAGTAGCTGAACTTTGATGCGGAACAACAGGGAAACCCTCTCTTTTCAGTGATGGATGAGCATAGTAGGATCTTCCACCAGAAAATGGATCATCTCGTTTAGCCATTAGCTGCAGCATTAGCTCATAAGGTTCAAGCCCAATGGCGAGTAACATCGAGTCATCGCGATAATAAGGAGAAGCAAAGTCGTCAGAGGTTAAGTGAAACCCTGCGGCAATTTGAATGGCCTCGTGTCCGCTTGAGGTACTATGCACATACTTGCTGCACACATCTCGGTTCGTTTCATAGGTTTCTGCCATACTTCTGGCCGTACACATAAGACTATAAGCTCTCAGGAGAATAGCCGGGTCTACAACTGATGATTTCTGCGCTTTGGTACTCTTAGCCACTGTGTACAACTTGTTTTTGAGAAGATCAAATATAGGGATTTATGAAGGGTGGTTTAATAAGTATAATTTACTCACTACAAATATTTTCTAGCCACAGATTCCACTGATTTCCGTTCGGCTTTAGGAATAAAGTGTAGGCTGTTTTGAATGAGTTAGAATACAGGATCGTTAGGTCGGAAGACCTGAAGGCACGGAAAACCAGGTGATGCCAGGTCAGACCTGACGGGCACGGAATAGTTAAACAACTTCTTTGTATATTTAATACTTAATGAGTAACCCTAATTGAAAGGATAAATCCCACAGCATGAAAGCAAAATATTTCACAAAGGCACATCAGGAGAATTCTGAAGCTGCCATAAAACAGATTAAAGAATGGAAGAAATTGCCGACCGACTTCGGAAGATTATTGAAGCAGATGAGAGAAAACGCAACGGACAAAAAATCTCACAGTACGAACGTGAAGATTTAGAAAAAGAATTTATTCTTAAATATGCTAAAGAAAACAACCTTTGGATTAACGACATCTATTCTCTTGGTAATTCAACAGGTTTGCGAGGTAATGAAAACACAATCTTAGTAGATACTGAAAATAATGTTGTATATAAAAGTAACAACCTATTCAACTCCAGATTTCTTATTTCCAACTTACTGAATCAGATCATTTCACATAATTTTTTGTTTCCAGAAACAAAATATGAATTGGCCGGATTTACTGGAATAGAAAATGGAATCAATCGAACACCGTATATTGAAGTTGTCTTGAAACAAGACCTGGTGAAAGACGCAGTGCAAGCAGATGAAGAGGAAATTGTAAACTTCATGAATTCACTTGGCTTCAAGCAAATCGGAGAAGCAAAGTTTTCAAATGGCGAATACATAGTAGCAGACTTACACCCCAGAAATGTATTAAGAGACCGTAACGGAGTTATCTATGTCGTTGACGACATCATATTTAGAGTCGAATAACTACGAAAACGTATCCGTACACAGCACGGAGTTTAATTTCATTTATTCCCCGACATAAATATCGATCTATTTTCTATTGCGAAATCTGGTTAATTCCACGAGTGGCAGATGAAATACAATTCGCATTTCCTACTTTTCAAACCTAACGATACCACTATGAAACAACCTTATTTGCTCCTTTTGCTGTGTTACTTACCCTTTAACGGTATTGCTCAGGCGGATTACTTCTATCCCACCTCAAAATCCTTTAATACGACTATTCCTACCCCAGAACAATTTCTGGGATACCCCATCGGGTCGCACCATACCCGGCATGACAAAATAGTGGAGTACTTTAAGACATTAGACCGGCTGTCTGATCGGGTAACTATTGAAGAGATTGGCGAGACCATTGGACATCGAGTTCAAGTGGTTGCTAAAATAACTTCACCAAACAATCATAGTCGTCTTGAAGAAATACGAAAAAAGAATTTAGAAGGCAGTACCGATATTCCATTAGTGATTCAGTTGGGCTATAATGTTCATGGCAACGAGCCATCCAGCTCTGAGGCTGCTATGATCAGTGCCTACTATTTAACAGCCAATGAAGATGAGGAGACACTCAGGTGGCTAAACGAAATGGTGATACTTGTAGATCCTGTTTATAACCCAGATGGAAGAGATCGCCACTCATATTGGGCAAATATGCACAAAGGATCACCTGTGGTATCCGATCCGATGGATCGCGAACACAATGAAGCGTGGCCTGGTGGCCGAACTAATCACTATTGGTTTGATCTAAACCGCGATTGGTTTTTAGGAGTTCATCCCGAAAGCAGAAACCGAATGAAATTTTTCCATCAATGGAGGCCATATGTGATGACTGATCACCATGAAATGGGAAGCACGTCCACCTTCTATTTCGATCCGGGAAAGTACACCAGTAACAATCCTGTGGTACCTGCCTACCTCTACGATGTGGTGCATCCTAAGTTTGCAGAATATTTTTCTAAAGGAATGAATTCCATTGGATCTTTATACTACACGAAAGAGTCATACGATAAATTGTATCCCGGATACGGATCCAGCTATGTTAATTTTTATGGTGGCATAGGCTTACTATTTGAGCAAGCCAGTTCGCGTGGACATGCGCAAGAAACAACGACTATCCCTATAACCTTTGCCTTTACCATTAGGAATCAATTCACTGCCTCACTGGCAACCGTACGCGCGTCTGTAGGTGAAAAGGATATGCTTCGTAAGCTTCGAAAAGATTTTTTCTCTTCTGCGATGACCCAAGCGAAGGCTAGTCCGATTAAAGGATATGTTTTTGGAGATGCTAAAGATGTGAGCAGAACAAATGCCTTTATTAATCTTCTACTCATGCACCAAATTGAAGTGTTTGAAAACAATCAAGCCATAACTGCGAATGGAAAAACATTTGAAAAGGGGAAAACATTTATTGTGCCTACTGAACAAACTAATTATATCATGGTGCGTTCGGCCTTTGAAAAAGATATCACCTATCGAGACAGTACTTTTTATGATGCTTCTACCTGGTCGTTGGTCCATGCGTTCAACATGCCGCACGCAGAAATAAAAGGAGCGGTTACAAAGGGCACCCTTATTAAAGAAACTCCTAAGAAGTCGAACGCGACAGTCACAAAAAGTAACTATGCCTATCTGATGGATATCTCCGATTATCAGTCGTATAAGGCCATCCATCAATTACAATCCAGGAATGTTATCGTGCGTACCAGCTTTAAACCATTTAGTGCAATTTGCAACGGAGTAGAAAAACAATTTCCATATGGTTCTATTGTCATTCCTGTGCAACAACAAACCATAAATCCTGAAAAACTATTTGAAGCCATACAACAAGTCAGCCAGTCTACAACGATGGATTTCTTTTCTGTGGAAAGCGGTTTAAGTACCAACGGAATTGATCTGGGTTCTGGTTCTGTGAAAACAATTAAAACACCAAAAGCGATCATGCTAGTAGGCACGGGAGTTTCAGGCACTGAAGCAGGCGAAGTATGGCATCTACTTGATCAACGAATTGGGATGCCCATTTCCAAAGTTGACTTATTGAATCTATCTCGAGTAAATTTCAAAGACTACAATGTGATGGTCATGGTAAGTGGAACCTACCCTACCGATAAAGCAGTATCTGATAAAATAAAGAGTTGGGTGCAGGCGGGTGGCACCTTGATTACGTTGAAAAGTGCTTCCGAGTGGGCCATCAAACAGGGCATCATCAAAGAAAAATTAGTGGTGATCGACACTGTCAAAAATCAAAAGCGAATTGATTTTGAAAATGCAGGTGATAGTGAAGGGGCAAAGCAAATTGGAGGTTCCATCTTTCAGGTAGACCTTGACATTACCAATCCAATCGGATTTGGTTTTAGTGATAGGAAAGTTTCCATCTATCGAAACGGGAAAACTTTCTTACAGCCGAGTAAAGTTCCCTACTCTACCATTGCTCAATATACGTCTAGTCCCTTAATTGGTGGTTATCTTCATAAAGGAGATGTTAAGCCTGTGGCCAATTCTGCAGCTATCTTATTAAGCCCTGAAGGCCAGGGCAGGGTCCTTTTGTTTTCAGATAATCCAAACTTTAGGGGAACCTGGTACGGTGCCAATAAATTATTTCTGAATGCACTGTTCTTTGGATCACTTATTTCATTGCCTTCAAATTTTGGTCATGAAGAAGAGTAACCTATTAATAATTGAAGTAACTCACCTCATGGTTTCTTTGTGGCTTGGCGTCTTTGTTGCAAAAGTATTACAGCGGAATTTATGCCACAAAGTCACCAGCTGGGATTTCTTTGGTCGTGACAAGCAATCTCCGGATTTGAGGATTGCTTCGTCCCGCTCGCTGCCAGCGCTGGCACCTGCCTACCGGACAGGCAGGCTCGCAATGACGTCAAATTGTTAGTTTGCGTAACATCAGTTATTAATAAAGAATATTCAAATCTTTAAAAAAATAAGATTCATATGAAAAGACTTACACTCCTATTTGTAATGCTTACCAGCATACTCATTGCACAAGCACAAAAGAAGGAAACAAAACCGGTAGTCACAGATGCGAAAAAGGATGAACTACCTTTACCTGGGATTTCATTCCGAAGTATTGGACCAGCAGTAACCTCGGGTCGCATTGCAGATTTCGCCATGAACCCAACGAATAACAATGAATACTATGTTGCCACTGCTTCAGGTGGGGTTTGGAAGACCGTCAATGCAGGTACCACCTATGATCCCATTTCTGATAGCCTTGGCTCCTATTCAATTGGATGCATCGCTATTGACGCTACTAATACCAATGTTGTATGGGTAGGATCTGGAGAGAATAACAATCAACGAAGTGTGGCCTATGGCGATGGAATCTATAAATCAGAAGATGGTGGCACCACCTGGAAAAACATGGGATTGAAAACCAGTGAGCATATTGGAAAAATAATTATTGACCCCACCAACTCCAACGTTGTGTATGTGGCAGCCATTGGTCCACTTTGGAAAGAAGGTGGAGAAAGAGGCGTTTACAAAACTATAGATGGAGGCAGGACATGGAATAACATTTTAAAAATCGATGAGCATACCGGTGTGAATGATCTGATCATGGATCCCCGCAACCCTAACCTGTTATACGCATCTTCTTTTCAGAGGCGCAGACATGATTACGCTTATGTAAGTGGTGGGCCCGGTTCTGGGATGCACCGTACCAGTGATGGTGGAAAGACATGGGAGAAAATAAATACAGGACTACCAGCAACCGATAAAGGAAGGATCGGGTTAGCCATCTCCCCTGCTGATCCAGACTATATCTATGCCATAGTTGAAGCTGCCAAAGAAGGAGGATTTTATCGCTCATTAAACAGAGGCGTAAGTTGGCAGAAAATGAGCTCTCATGAGACTGGTGGTAATTATTACAACGAAGTGATTACTGATCCGAAAAACCGAGACAAGGTATATACTATGGGGTATGCCATTAGTGTTAGCGAAGATGGCGGAAAGAATTTTAAGCCAATTGGTGAAAAGTCAAAGCACGTGGACAATCATGCCTTGTGGGTGAATCCAACAAACACCAATCATATGATCAATGGATGTGACGGTGGTATTTACGAAACATGGGATGGAGCAAAGACCTGGCAGTTTAAAGCCAACTTGCCTGTTACTCAGTTCTACAAAGTAGAAGTAGACAACACTGAACCATTTTATTATGTGTATGGAGGTACACAGGATAATTTTAGCCTCGGTGGACCATCACGAACGCGGAATGAAAGTGGTATTCTCAATTCTGATTGGTTTGTTACGAATGGAGGTGATGGATTTGAAAGTGCCATTGATCCCTTCAATACTAACATTGTCTATGCGCAATCACAGCATGGTGGTATTGTTCGGTTTGACAAAGTAACTGGAGAAATAGCTGGCATTCAGCCAAAGGCAAGAAAAGGTGAAAATGAATACCGCTGGAATTGGGATGCACCTCTTCAAACAAGTGTTCATAAAAAAGGCAGGATCTATTTTGCGGCCAACAAAGTTTTCAGAAGTGACGACTATGGGAATTCATGGGAAGTCATTAGTGAAGATGTAACCCAACAACTCGATCGCAACAAATTGCCGGTGATGGGAAAAGTATGGAGCATTGATGCCACGGGGAAGAATAGCGGAACCGCCTTGTATGGCACTGTAAGCGCACTATCGGAATCGCCAAAAAATGAAAATCTGATTGTGATTGGAACGGATGATGGACTGATTCAGATCACTACAGATGGCGGCAAAAATTGGAAGAAAACATCCGTCTTTCCAGGTGTTCCAGCCATGACCTATGTGTATCATCTTTTCGCATCACAGCATGATGAAAATGTTTTCTATGCCACTTTTAACAACCATAAGCGTGGCGACTTTAAACCCTATCTACTTAGAAGTAGCGATAAGGGAGCGACATGGAATTCAATAGCCGCCAATCTACCTGAGCGAGGTTCTACCTATAGCATAGCAGAGGATCATGTTGATCCCAACTTATTGTTTGTTGCCACAGAGTTTGGTGTTCATTTTTCAATTGATGCTGGCAAAAACTGGCGTCAACTTAAGGGTGGACTTCCCACCATTGGCATACGCGATATGGCCATTCAGAAAAGAGAAAACGATTTAGTGCTGGCCTCTTTTGGCCGAGGGTTTTATGTACTTGATGATTACTCCCCACTCCGCAGTCTAAAGAAAACCGATAACAAGGAAGGATATATCTTTCCCATTAAGAACAGCTGGATGTTTATGGAGAACAGTCCGCTGGGGATACGGGGCAAAGGATTTCTTGGCGAGTCATTATACGCTGCTGAAAATCCAAAAGTGGGCGCTACGTTCACTTACTTTTATAAAGATGATCTCAAGACCTTAACCGAAAAAAGACAAGAGGCGCAGGATAAGCTAACCACCGATGGAAAGGATGTGATGTACCCTACCTTGGAGCGTTTGAAAGAAGAGGAGAAAGAAGAAAGTCCCTACTTACTATTCACCATAAGAAATGAACAAGGGGAAATCGTTCGAAAGCTTAAGACATCAGCTAAAAAAGGAGTTCAAAGAATAGTTTGGGATTTCCGATATCCAAGTTCCAACCCAATCCGTCTTAACCAAACACCAAACGACAATGTATTTCAAGCTAACGATGTCGGTCAACTAACTGCACCAGGAAATTATACTGTCACGTTATCCAAATATGCCGGGGGCGTATTTACTGAATTAGCAGGGCCAGAGAAGTTTATTGTAGCCGCCCTACCAGGTACCACCCTACCAGCTTCAGTACGCCCTGCCCTTGTGGCGTGGCAACGACAAGCTGCAGAACTTCAACGCACCCTGGAAGGCACGAATAGGATGCTAACTGATGCCAACAACCGAGTAAAGCATTTAAGAGCGGCCATCTTCATGGTTGCTCAACCCAATCAGGAGTTTGTTAAGGATGTTGTGATAATTGAAGATAAACTCCGCGTTATCCAAAAGAAACTAAATGGTGATCAAATTGCCAACCGCCTGGAAATTGATGTGCCACCCACTATTTCATCGAGGCTATTGGGTGCCATTTATGATGGATCTCGCACCACCAGTGATCCAACTCGTACTATGAAAGAACAGCTACAAATTGCTGCTCTTGAATTTGAACCACTACTGGCCGACCTTAAAGCTGTCATCTCAAATGACCTCCATGTATTGGAACAAAAACTGGAAGCAGCCGGAGCCCCTTATACCCCAGGAAGAATTCCAGAATTGAAAAAGAACTAAAACTTTTTTCATTTTTAAAGTCATATTCGGACATATCTCAAGATTTTGATATACCTTATGAACATCAACAGATCGTGTTCTCACTATGGATATTTGGCACACCATTAGCCAAACAGGTACCGATGCAAATTCAAGCTGGTATAGGAATCGACAAGTGATCTTGTGCAATAGAATTGCTGCTGTTCTTTCCTTCCTTACCTTCCTGGTCTGCTCAATAGCCATCACATTTTTTGGTTTTAGTACCACTGTCCTACTGGGCTTTACAGCTTCCTTTACTTTTCTACTTCCAATTTTATTGAATCACCTGCAATTCCCCAATGGAAGCCGGGTATTCCTGGCCTCTTCACTTAGTGTTGCTGCCATCCTCATCTCCATTCTAGATAAGCATGATTTCATAAAGATGGAAGAATTCCAATATTTTCATTTTCGCCTCATGCTGCTAATTGCAGGGCTGTTTCCATTTGTTCTCTTCAAACTAGATGAAAAAAAGTTTTGGATCCCAACTGCCATTACAAATGCTATCTGTGTAATCTTCTATGATAATCTCCACGAGTATTTTGGCGTAGGATACTATCAAGTAGGATTTGAAGGGCCCAGCTACTACTTTTTAAACTACATGACTATTGCTACGGCACTTGTCATTGGAGGTAGCACTTACTTTCTAAAATATAGTTTCGAGGAAACAGAGCGGACAAACGAAAACCTCATTAAAAATCTTAGTAAAGCCAATCAAGTTATTAATGAACAACAGAAATTAGTCTCGGAAGAAAATGTACAATTAAGTCAACATCTGAAAGAACGAAATGTACAACTCATTGAAGCCAACGAAGAACTAATCCGCCACAACAATGAACTTCAGCAATTTTCCTATACGGTATCGCATAATCTTAGAGGACCCGTTGCCAGTTTGGGTGGTTTGATTAATGTGTTCAATCAACAAAATAACGGTTCCCAAAACGAGGAATTGATTGGTCATATGACTAAGTCGCTGTTATCACTGGAGAACACCATTCAGGATTTAAGTCATATCATCGATATCCGAAATAATTTATCTCAAATCAGGCAAAAAATTAATCTTGAACACTCTTTAAACCAAATTATCTTGCTGCTTGAAAAAGAAGTTGCAGAACATCACGTTAGTATTGAACGTAACTTTACGGATACCCCTGAAATCTATGGGGCTAAGCATATGTTTGATAGTATTATTTATAACCTGGTAAGCAATGCCATAAAATATAGATCACCAGATCGCAAGCCTTGTATCAGAATCCAATCAAAAAAAATAAACGGGAAAATTGTCTTGACAATCAATGACAACGGACTAGGTATAGATTTACCGAAATACAAAAAGAAATTGTTTGGCTTGTACAAACGCTTTCATACACATACCGATGGAAGAGGTCTAGGTTTATACTTAGTGAAACTCCAGACGTTATCTATGGGTGGAACTATTGACGTTGAAAGCACATTAGGAGAAGGAACCACCTTTACCGTGACACTCCCTATTCCGGATACCTTGCAGGAGCAGATATTACTAGACAACGATTTCGCAAAACTCTACTTTGATGCTACACTCCAGGCAGTGGGGATACACTGGAAACGCGAAGTTTCAACAGATGCATATAACGAGTTCCTCATTCGGGCGGCTGATTTTGTAGCTACCTTTCATACCCCAAACTGGATATCGAACTTAAGTGAGCTCTCGGATCGGGATGAAAAGAAATTAAATGGATTACGCATAAAGGTAAGCTCAAGGTTAAAAAAAGACGGATTGAAACGCATCGCTATTGTCATGCCAAAAGCAAATTATCCAGACTATGAGCAGCGGATAAATATCCTGAAAACCGCCTATGAAGCAGATCTGAAATTTTTCGAAACGCTTCAAGATGCAAAGGATTGGCTAGTTGAACAGAATCAGATTATCTGATATGTGAACACCATTATTTGTTTCTGCTGGTTAAGAAATAGGCTGGGTGTTTCTCTTCAAAATCTGTCGCTTGTTGAATAATGAAAGCAGCTTCCAAAACAGGGCCTTCATCATAGAGGTTTCCAATTAATATGATAGACGTAGGGTGTCCTTTTTTATCAAAACCAGTAGGTATTGAAATAGCCGGGTGGCCAGTCAAATTTGTCAGCAAGGATTGGTTCTTACCATTGGCCGGCACCACGATAAAGTCGTAATCGCTAATTATTTTATTAAACCTTTCAATTAAAACTTTCCGATATCTGTTGGCTTGTAAATATTCCACCGCTGGAATAAACCGGGATTGCCGTAGGGAGTTCGCCCTCGATTCTTTGTCTTGCTCCGATAACTCTCGTTCTTTATGGCTGCGTACAAGTTGATCAAAGGAAGCACCGGCCTCGGACCTTAAAATTATGTCAAATACATCATACGGTATCTGATCAGGAATAGCCACTTCTTTCATATCAGCACCCAACTCCGCCAACATCTTAAGTGTGGCCGTGTTGTTTGAACCTGTACTTGTGGTATCCTCATCAAACATTTTTTTGACCTGCCCAATTTTATACTTCTTCAAATCAATTGACGGATTAAAAACAAAACTATACTCTACCACCGCCCTGTCTTTTTCTCCTTCCGGATTTTTACCGCGAATGATGTCAAATACCAAAGCACAGTCTTGTGCTGACCTACAGATTGGACCCGCCTTGTCCATAGACCAGGAAAGTGTCATAGCCCCATCCCTACTCACAGCACCGAACGTTGGACGAAGTCCAGTCGCACCACATCGGGTAGATGGAGAAAGTATTGATCCAAGGGTTTCAGTGCCAATGGAAAACGCTACAAGGCCGGCAGCAATTGACGAAGCCGAACCAGCTGATGATCCACTGGCACCTTGATTAAGATCCCACGGATTTTTTGTCTTGCCTCCAAACCACACATCACCACGCGCCAGTTCTCCGGAAGTTAACTTAGCGACTAACACAGCCCCTGCTGCTTCCAGCCTTCTGACCACTTCAGATTCTTCAGTAAGGATTTGATTTTGATAGGGCTCTGCTCCCCAAGTCGTCTTATATCCAGGTACTGAAAAAAGATCTTTAATGCCATATGGAATGCCGTGTAACGGTCCCCGATATTTTCCTTTGGATATTTCGTCATCTGCCATTTGAGCTTGCTTTAACGCCAACTCACGGGTAATTGTAACAACAGAAAGAAGGGTATCATTAAACTGGGATATGCGATCGAGATAAATGTTTGTAAGCCGAGTAGAAGTCAATTTCTTTTGTTTGATAAGGGTACTCAGTTGCGCAACCGTCATAAAAGCGATTTCTTCATCCGTTGATGGCAACGAAACCGTGTCGGTGATTTTCCAATCCGAGACACCCATTCTTTGCTTATGTTTAAAATTATCCGGGCGGGGATCGAAGTAAATGGCTGGAGTTACCGGATAATCCAATGAATGGATCCTCATGGAATCATAGCCTTTCTTATTGTCATTCAGGTACTCTTTCATGGTTCTAATTTCCATAGGAGAAAATGAGAGTCCATTAATTTTCTGAGCTGAACGTATATCTCTCGTGGTGATCTTACTGCATGAAATTAATGCCACGAATAGGATAAGGATTGGAAAAGTTTTGCGCAAGGTGGTTTGATTAGGTAAAACTTATTTCCAATATCTGTTAAACTTATTTGTCTTCCAACTAGATTATTCTCTTAGGTCTGGCTTTGCTTGCTTGTACCGCATCATGTGGATATGATTGCGCATTGTCACAAAATCATAGAGCCACATCAGCTTTATTACACGCATTACATTTCTTATCCTTCCTACTCTCTTCATAACATTAATCTTCTCCTATCCACAGCACAAGCGAGACGCTTGCGCCAGGTAGGGGGATCTGATGGGGAGAAGCACAAGCGAGACGCTTGCGCTAGGTAGGGTGGGGAGAGCCAGGTAGGGATATGATTGCGCATTATCACAAAACCAAGAGCCACATCAGCTTTAATACGCGCATTACATTTCTTATCCTTCCAACTCTCTTCATAACATTAATCTTCTCCTATCCACAGCACAAGCGAGACGCTTGCACCAGGTAGGGGGATCTGATGGTTCTCCACAGCAGAAGCACAAGCGAGACGCTTGCGCTAGGTCGACATAACAATAATCATTGGTTCCTCAACTCATCTACAAACTTTTGTATATCGACCTTGATATTATTGCTATCCTTCAATAAGGTAATAAATGCACTACCAACAATCGCACCAGATGCATATTCACACGCTCTTGAAAATGTTTGATGATTAGAAATGCCAAATCCGATCAAAAAAGGATTTTTCAATTTCATTGATTGCAATTTCTTAAAATAGTTCTCTTGCTCCTCGTCAAAACCTTGTCGTGCGCCCGTAGTGCTTGATGACGAAACAGCATAAATAAAACCATTTGTCGCTTCGTCAATCTGACGAATTCGTTTCTCTGAGGTAGTAGGTGAAATCAAGAAAGTATTACTCAACTTATACGATTCAAAAATCGACTTGTACTCAGTTTGGTATATATCCATCGGCATATCCGGAAGAATAACACCGTCTATTCCTGCGGAGGCAGCATCGTTACAAAATTTTTCAATACCATATTGCATGATTGGATTGATATACCCCATTAAGATAATCGGAAGATTTACTTTCGTTCTCGCTTCTTTTACTTGCTGCAAAAGCAACTTAAGCGTCATCCCGTTATCAAGGGCTATTTTATTGCTTTCCTGAATAACAGGACCATCCGCGATGGGATCAGAAAAAGGAATACCGATTTCAATTATATCAACACCCGCTTGCTCGAGAAATTCAGCAACACTAACCGTGTCAGTCAGATTAGGAAATCCAGCTGTATAAAAAACATTGAGAATATTGGTCTTTTTTTCAGCGAATAACTTTTGGATGCGATTCATTTCAATGACGTTCAGTTTTATTAATGTTCGTAGGCTGAATAATTTTTCTCACCAGCGGTTATTGCCACACTCAATACATTCTGCTTTGGTGGAAGAGGACAAGTTGCAAAAGGTGTGAAGGCACATGGCGGGTTATAGGACTTGTTAAAATCGAGAATGGTCTTTCCCAATTCATCGGGTCGCTTTACATAGACGTATCTACCGGAGGGATAGGTATCGTGACTATTGGTTGGATCGCCAAAAATTATAAAGAGTTCATCCTTACCTCCATCAATGGCATCTAACCGATATTCCTCGCCTTTAATTTCAAAGACCAGGGTTCCATGTGAGGCTTGCGATGTGGTCTGTCCTAACACATTCGTAATATCAATCATCTTAGGTTCGGTAGATTTTTCAACTCTTGCTTCACATCTAAAGTCGGTGTTTGTTGGATACCTGTTAATCCCTTTAAAATTTTTAACCCCCGCACTTTCAATGTCACGCAGTCGAATACCCACTATTTTATCGCGTTGAATAACAAACCAGCGAAGTGAGCCATACCCGAGCGTGGGGTTAGTGGTGGAGTCAGGAGAAAAAATTAATTCATTTAGAACCTGGTTTCCATTTTGAGTAATCTGTACATCATGCGCAACCTCCATTTTAACAATGCCCTGGTTTACCTTAAAATATCCGGCACGCTCCACTATTTTTCCTTTGGGGAAAATAACATCGTTATTCTCACTGCTTCCAAACGTATTTATACCTTCTTTTAGCCAAAACAATCCCGCAAGGTTTAGCCAACCATTCTCTGACGTCAGTTCTTCAATTCTTTTTGTGTGCCAGTTTTCTACTTCCAACTTGTACGCAATAGTATCAAAAAGTATCTCGCGATTCTCCTTCGGTGAACCACAGCTAAGAGCAAATAAGCTCCAGCCAATTACACTATTAAAAACAGAAAACTTCATAACTAACTATCTACAGAAGATTGATCCACTTTGTCAAGTTCATAAACCACATAGAAACATAGAGCACATAGAAGGTTCCTTCTATCCAAACTGAGTGTTCTATCTAGCTCCTTATTCATCACGTTTGTTGGTGAATCCTTGCTCATTCCTGCGCGCAACACCAACAAAGGCGAGGATCCACTTTTGTCAAGTTCATAAACCACATAGAAACATAGAGCACATAGAAGGTTCCTTCTATCCAAAC
>JANNAQ010000003.1:0-21378 GCA_031384515.1 Bacteroidia bacterium | reverse complement strand
AATACCTTGCTTACCAGCTAGTAAGGAAACGCTAAGTTGCCCAGTTGGAGCAACCACCAGAAAATCATCAGCACAAGAATACAACAGGAGTATGGCCGCCATAACCGACCCTATTACCCCGATTTTAAGTTTATTTTTCATGTTATTTTGATTAATGTATTATTTACGATTAACAGATATACTGTACTAATTGTTTAAAAACCAAGGTTAATACCAGCCGTGAAGCCTTTTGTTACAGGGTAGTTACCAACGTCAATACCGAAGTTGGTATCTGCGTTACCACCAACTGCAGGATCAAGGCCACTATAGCCTGTAATAGTAAACAAGTTGTTAAGAGAAACAAAGCCACGAAGCTTAGTCATCTTTAAACGATCTAACATACCAGCAGGTAGCGTATAACCTAGTGTTACGTTTTGCAATCTCAGGTAGTCACCACTTTCAATATAGAAAGAGCTGGCTTGTGAGTTGGTACTAAAGTTTGACGCACTTTCAAAAATTGGAATAGTAGCACCTGTGTTAGAAGGAGTCCAGGAATCCTTTACGCGCTCGCTAATAGCCGCACCCTGGAAGGAAGGATAGAAGTCTGTAAACCATTTAGATTGGTTCCAGATATCACCACCCAATGAAGTATACAGGTAGGCTGATAAGTCAAAGCCACTGTAGCGAACGGTAAAGTTCAAACCACCAGTGAACTTAGGTACAGGACTTCCGATGTACGTTCTGTCAGCTGCATCAATTTTTCCATCACCGTTGATATCTTCATATCTAAAGCGGCCAGGGGCTGCACCAGATTGAGTTGGAGCACCTGATACTTCTCCGGCATTCTGGAAAAGACCTGCTACCTTATAACCAAAGAAAGAAGAAATTGATTGACCTACCCCGTTACGGATAGGGGTAATACCTCTAAAGCCCGGGTTAATAGTTGTAATATAGGTTAACCCTGGAGCCAAGGATGTAATCTCATTCTTTAAGAAACTTCCATTAGCAGTTAATTCAAAGCTAACCCCTTCAGTTATATTTCCCTTTGTTCCAATCATTAAGTCAATGCCCTTGTTCGACATTTCTGCAATATTTACAGATGGCACAGCTGCATTACTTCCAGCAGTTAAGGTTACAGGAACAGCAAGTAATAAGTCCTTTGTGTCCTTCTTCC
Organism: Bacteroidia bacterium; assembly: GCA_031384515.1. GTDB lineage: Bacteria > Bacteroidota > Bacteroidia > Cytophagales > Cyclobacteriaceae > ELB16-189. Next base: position 20,225 of record JANNAQ010000003.1, on the reverse strand, counting down.
AGAAATCAATGACTACATCAAGCTTTCCATCAAAAAAGTTACCATCAATACCTATGTTAGCCGTAACAGCAGTTTCCCATTTTGCACTGGCGTTACCTATGCGAGTGCGGTAAAATCCAAGAGGAACTGTTCCACTGTTTACACCACCAATATCATACGAAGAAGCACCTATACTTCCACCGTATAATGAGTACTGGTTGTTAGGATCCACGTTGTTTGAATTACCCATCGTTCCGTAACCTCCACGAATTTTCAAGTCGCTGATAGCTGAAATGCCTTGCATAAAGCTCTCAGATGAAACTCTCCATGCAGCAGAAAATGCTGGGAAAACACCGAAGCGATTTTTTTCTCCAAATCTGGAAGAACCATCTCTCCGAACAACAGCAGACAAGATATATCTGTCTTTGAATGTGTATTTCGCTGATCCAAAAACAGAGCTAAAGTTAACCCCTTTAAACTGGTTGCTACCAGCCTGTATACCAGATGAAACCGTATTCATGGACACAAAGTTAGGATCCCAAGAGAATGGGTTTAGACCTGACTGATTGCTATTCCAACCGGCACCGGTGTTAAGTGCTTCCTGACCTGCGATCACATCAATTGAGTGATCCCCGAAGGTCTTCTTATAGTTGGCAGTGTTGGTAAACGTCCAACCGAATGAGTAGCTTTGAAATTGGTTAAATCCGAATGCGGAGTTATTCTCAGAGTTTTCATATTGCCAACGTGAGTATCCACGAGCATTAGTGTTGTTGTAGTTACCACCTATGCTGCTTCGCAACGTCAAACCCGGAATAGGATCAAACTCAATGTACACGTTTCCGAAGCCACCTACCTGGTGAGCCTGGTTGTTGTCTAATCCTCTTCTGTTTGCAACAGGGTTTCTTGGGTTGTTGAAACCTTTAGATGCAGTACCTGCGTAACCTCCGAAAACATCATATACAGGTATAATAGATGGCATACGGAAGGCAGCCAGAATATCATTTTCATCAGCTGCAACACCTTGTCCACCATTCGCACCGCCAATACCCAATACTTTTTGTAAGGTGAATTGCATATTCTCTCCTATTCTCAAATTCTTCAACACATCAAATTCAGAGTTAACACGAGCGGCATAACGATCAAAGCTGTTGTTTAACAAAATTCCATCCTGATTTTGTGCACTTAAGCCAACATAAAAACGATTGCTTTCGCCACCTCCACTAAAACCAAGTGTTTGGCGAAGAATAGGCGCGTTCCTTGTAACTTCTTTATACCAATCAGTGCCTTCTTTATTTGCGGCAGTCACTTGATACACACCACCCAATCTTGGATCAATGTTGTATTTAAGTTTCTCTGCTGCAAGATCCACACTACCGGAGAAACCTTGAACAGCACCTACGGTAAGGTAATCTGGTATTTTGGGAGAAGTGCCACCACCAAATTGAGGGTGGTTGAACGTTGCCAATGCTGTAGCAGGAGCCACACCATTTTGAACAGCTGTATTAGTAATAGCCTTCCAGGTATAATCTGCAAAATCTGTAGGGTTCATCATCTTCTGACCTTCGCCTGGCGTGGTAACTCCAAACATGTTATCATACGTTACCACAAGTTTCTGGCCTCTTTTAGCCTTTTTAGTAGTGTACACAATTACACCACCAGCAGCTCTTGCTCCATATATAGAAGCAGATGCAGCATCTTTCAATACTGTAGTAGTTTCAATATCATCCGGGTTAAGGAAACGGATATCTTCAGTTGGAACACCGTCTACAATGTAGAGAGGCTGATTACCACCAAAAGCTCCAAATCCACGCACCCTGATCTGACTGGTTGTTCCAGGCTGACCATTAGTAATAACTGTAACACCTGCCACACGACCTTGTAACATTTGCTCAACGTTACCAGATGGTGCGAATGTCAAATCTTTCGACTTAACTGTAGAAACAGCACCTGTTAACTCTCTCCGCTTGTCAACACCGTAACCAGTTACGACAAGTTCGGTAAGCGTTTGAACATCAAGATCCATTGAGATATCAACAGTAGACTGAGAGCCAATGTTGACCTCTTTGGTCACGTAACCAATAAAGGAAACCACCAATACACCACCGTCACCGGACACGTTCAGGCGATATTGCCCTGAGGCATCACTTGCTGTACCTGTGTTTGTTCCTTTTATAAGAACGTTCACACCAGGCATTCCTGAGCCGTTTTCATCCTTCACGGATCCCGATACTACTCTTTCCTGTGCGAACAGCGCGTGAGAACTGGCCAGCCACACCAAGAGAAGCATACTTCGCTTCAAATTGTTGTACACTTTTTTCATGTTCATTGAGTTTAGTTAATAGTTTGTTTTGGTTGATAATTAATTTTTGTACTTGATCACAATCAAAAAGAAAAACATCATTCTGACTATAAATCAATTCACAACATAATATTTTTTGAGACCTATATGCAAATATAGCATAAAAATTATTACGCAAACGTTACCGCAAACGTTGCCGAATCCGATGACAATGAGTTTCTAAGCGAGGAAATTAACCTAACAATCATTAGTAGAAGGAAAAAGCCTTGTGCCCGCCCACACTTACTTTGTGGGCGGCCACACTACATTCTAATTAAATCAATAGATTGAAAAAAATGGACTTGTTCTGTGCATAAAAGAGAGTTGGCTATGAGTAAAGCAAATGTCAGAATAAAAGATATTGCAGAAATGGCAGGCGTTTCAGAAGGTACTGTGGATAGGGTTTTGCACAGCCGTGGTAAAGTGTCAATCGAGGCATCAGAACGGGTTAATAAGGTTCTAAGTACAATCGGATATAAGCCGAACCTATTCGCCCGCACACTAGGATCAAAAAAAATCTTCACGATAGCAGTTTTGGTTCCTGACCCAACAACAGATTCTTACTGGAATGAATCAATTAAAGGCCTCAGCCAATCGAGTTCCGAATGGGAACAATATGGGATTGTGACAAAGCGCTATTATTTCAATAGACTAAGTAAGGATTCGTTTTTGGAGGCTTCTCTTGAAGCATTTCATTCCAGACCAGATGGAGTTTTGGCGGCTCCCCTATTTTATTATGCGTCAATTCCTTTTTTTAAGGTACTCAAAGAAAACAACATACCATTTGTTCTAATCAAAACTTATATACCAGAAACTGAACCGTTAAGTTTTGTTGGTCAGGATGCGTTTCAAAGCGGTGAATTGGGGGCTGAACTATTATTTTACGGCCATCGAAGCCCATGCACCTATGCCATTATACACATTCAAGGCGACATGGAGAACTCAATTAATCTGATTGAAAAAGAAAAAGGATTCAAATCATTCTTTGACAATCTCAAAGACAAAACCTACAACGTCATCACTGCTAACTTCAATGACCCGGAGACGAGTCAATTTACCGAGCAGTTACGTCAGCTGCTTTCAACCCCTCAATTGAAAGGAATATTTGTAAGCAATTCAAAGTCCTATTGCATAGCCCAGATGCTGGAAATGATGGGTCAAACTAATATTCGATTAGTAGGTTATGATTTAATGGACGAGAATCTTAAGTATTTACGATCCGGATATATCAATGCATTGATTAATGAAAATCAGAAGAGACAGGCGAGCCTTGGCTTAAATGCCATAGCCAATTATCTGCTTAACAAAACAGTTACAGCTAAAATGACGTTACTTCCACTTGAAATAATTACCAGAAAGAACTTAAGCTCTTATTTAGCTGCGGATACTGTATAGATCAGCCATCAATTCAGGTAGTTCTTTCTGAAAAAATCAAACGTGATCCAATCCACCTTCCCACTAAGGTATTCTAATAAGTTGTATTTTCGCGATTCAAATTTTAATTCACTGTGATCAAAAAATTCCCACTTCACTTCACCAATTCCCTTAGCGGAAACAAAGAATTATTCGAGCCTGTGAACCCTGGTCATGTGGGCATGTACGTATGCGGGCCAACGGTTTATTCGGATGTTCATCTGGGAAACGTAAGAACATTTCTTTCGTTCGATATCATCACCAGATACTTCCGGTTTTTAGGTTATAAAGTAAGATACGTACGCAACATTACAGATGTTGGACATCTTGAAAATGATGCTGATGAGGGTGAAGATAAGATTGCGAAGAAGGCTAGGTTGGAACAATTGGAACCGATGGAAATTGTTAAGAACTACACAGAAGGTTTCCATGAAGTGATGCGTCAATTCAATATCCTTCCTCCTAGTATTGAGCCATCCGCTACAGGTCACATTGTTGAACAAATTGAAATCACTAAAAAATTAATCGCTAACGGATTTGCATACGAAGCCAATGGCTCTGTCTATTTTGATGTAACCAAGTATAACGAAAAACATAACTACGGAATACTTTCTGGTAGGGTGATTGAAGAGTTAATGGAAAGTGGTCGAGCTTTAGATAGCCAGGAGGAGAAGCGAAACAAAATTGATTTTGCGCTGTGGAAGAAAGCATCACCGTATCATATCATGCGATGGCCTTCCCCATGGGGTGATGGATTTCCTGGATGGCATATTGAATGCACGGTAATGAGTACTAAATATCTTGGCGAGGCATTTGACATTCATGGTGGAGGAATGGATTTAAAGTTTCCTCATCACGAATGTGAAATAGCACAAGCGGTTGGAGCGAATGGAAAAGATCCTGTCAAATATTGGATACATACCAATATGCTCACCGTCAATGGGCAAAAAATGAGCAAGTCGCTAGGTAATTCGTTTTTACCACGCGAATTGTTTTCAGGAAATCATCCCTTACTTGAAAAAGGATTTGGCCCTATGACAGTGCGGTTCTTTATGCTTCAATCTCATTACTCCAGCACACTGGATTTTTCAAACGAGGCACTTGGGTCAGCCGAAAAGGGATTTAGGAAATTAGTGAATGCATTGAGCACACTAAAGAACCTGAATTATCCAGAGGGTCAGAAAAGTAATTCAACATTAGATAGTGAGCTTAGGCGCTTAATCGATGAATGCTACCTAAACATGAGTGATGACTTTAATACAGCCAAGACACTTGCCGTACTGTTCGAAATGTCTGCGCGTGTTAATGACATGAAGTCGGGCAATTTACCGTTTACTAATTTCAGTTTAGAAGCCTTTACATCTTTCAAGAATACCTACATCGGATTTATGGAGAATGTGTTGGGCTTAAAAGAAGAGAAAGAGCAAGATGATGAATTGTTAATTGGCACTATACAGGTTTTGATTGAACTCCGCAAAAAAGCAAGAACAGATAAAAACTTTGCCTTGTCTGATAAAATCCGTGATGACCTGAAGGCAATGGGCATCCAATTAAAAGATGGTAAGGATGGGGAGATGAGTTACTCATTTGAATAGTTATCAGTAAGCGGTTATCAGTTATCAGTAAGTGGGGGCAATCAACAGTAGTCAAAACACATTGCATGTTTGAATTTATCAATCAAGCCACCAAACATTCAGGTAATGTCGCGATCATTTCGAGTGCACATTCCTACACGTATGCTGATTTACTTAACCACTCATCCGTACTTGCCTCATTTTTATTAAATGATCAAAAAGATTTGAATGAAGAACGGGTTTGCTTCATGGTACAACCCGGATTCGATTATGTAAAAACACAGTGGGCCATTTGGCGAGCGGGTGGAATTGCTGTGCCCCTTTGTTTATCACATCCACTCCCCTCCTTGCAATATGTTATTGAAGATACTGGAGCCAGTGTTATAATTGTTTCACCAGAATATGAATCCATCTTAAAAAATACTGCGGAACTAAAGCAAATCAGGTTCATTTTATTAAAAAATCTGGTAACAGCTTCTGAAAGAAATCTGCCTTCCATCGTAGCCGATCGAAAAGCAATGATACTGTATACGAGTGGCACAACTAACCTACCAAAAGGTGTTGTGAGTACACATGGCAATTTGTTGGCTCAAGTATCGGCATTGGTAAACGCCTGGAAATGGAATGAAGACGACTCTATACTTTGTATTCTTCCCTTGCATCATGTGCATGGCATAGTGAATGTGATTGGTTGTGCATTGTACAGTGGAGCCCGTTGCGTGTTTTTACCAGAGTTTGACGCTGCCGCTGTTTTCAATGTATTCAAGAGTGGCCAAATAAATCTTTTCATGGCTGTGCCCACCATTTATTTTAAACTCATCACTTATTATGAATCACTTCCATCAACCGAACAAATAGCAGTAACTGAAGTCATGAAAAAATTCAGACTAATGGTTTCCGGATCAGCTGCTCTTCCCGTTACGGTGATGGAAAAGTGGAAAAAAATAAGCGGCCATTCGTTGCTTGAGCGTTACGGAATGACCGAGATTGGCATGGGACTAAGTAATCCATACGAGGGCGAAAGGAAAGCAGGTTATGTTGGAATGCCTCTACCAGGTGTTAGTGTTCGGCTCGTTGACGAGAATTATAAAGATGTAACAACAGATGAGTGTGGTGAAATCATCATCAAAGGTGAGAATGTTTTTCAAGAATATTGGAACAAACCAGAAGCCACCCGTTCTTCATTCACACCAGATGGCTGGTTTAAGACGGGTGACGTTGCCGTTATTGAAGATGGTTATTACAGAATCATGGGAAGAAATTCTGTTGACATCATTAAATCAGGTGGATATAAAATTTCAGCATTAGAAATCGAAGAGGTATTAAGAAGTCATCCAAGCATTAAAGATTGTGCGGTGGTAGGACTAGATAATGAAGAGTGGGGCGAACTGGTTGCCGCTGCAATCACAACTAATGAACCTATTGATACGAGTGTAATTAATTCATGGATTAGAGAAAGAATGCCTGCCTATAGAGTGCCTCGTAAATATGTAATATTGAGAGAACTTCCTAGAAATGCGATGGGCAAGGTAACTAAGAACGACATTAAAAAATTATTTTAACATGCTTGTATACGGAGTTGCAGTGTTGGCTGGTTGTTTTATGTTAGGGCAAATCATCGGTCAATTACTCGGGCGCGTACTTCACATCAATGCGAATGTTGGTGGAGTGGGTTTCGCGATGTTGCTGTTGATTTTGGTCAATCAATGGATGCATCACAAAAAATGGATTACCAAAGAAATGGAAGGTGGTATTGAATTCTGGAGCAAGATGTACCTTCCCGTTATCGTTGCCATGTCTGCTATTCAGAATGTGAAAGGTGCTATCTCCAGCGGCATGATTGCCGTACTTGCTGGTATAATTCCAACCGCGATTTGCTTTTTGATGATTCCCTTGATTTCCAAAATGAGTAAATCAAAAATCGCCTCGTAATGGAATACCTCCTCGATACATTCGTAAAAAATGGATTCGTGGTGGCCCTATTGGTGACTGGTATTATCATGTATGTAAGTTCACAGGTATCTGATAAACTCACCAGAAAAAAAATTCCAGGTACTGCCATAGCCATTTTTGCAGGGCTGGTACTCGCTTACCTGAGTGGACTTTTCACAGGAGGTAATAACGGTGTAGCAGATGTTGTAGGACTATCAGGCTTTACCATTCTTGGTGGATCAATGTTTAGAGATTTTACCATTGTTTCAACTGCCATGGGGGCAAGTTTCTCAGAAATTAAGAAATCGGGGCTTGCAGGAATTTTGTCACTTTTTATTGGAATCGTTCTAACATTTTTTGCGGGAGCAGCTATTGCTATTGCGATGGGCTACACAGATGCTACTAGTATTACAACAATTGGCGCTGGAGCCTGTACATTCATTGTTGGCCCAATAACAGGTGGAGCAATTGGTGCCAGCTCGGAAGTTATAACCATCAGCATTGCCACTGGAGTTATAAAGTCGGTTTTGGTTACCATTGCTACTCCCCTTGTTGCAAAATCAATTGGCCTCAATAATCCACAATCAGCTATGGTATATGGTGGCCTGATCGGAACAACCAGTGGCGTGGCAGCAGGGCTTGCTGCTACAGATCCCAAACTAGTTCCATATGGTGCAATCACTGCCACATTTTATACAGGGTTAGGTTGTTTATTGTGTCCTTCCATTCTCTATTTTCTGGTGAGCCTGTTTTATTAATTTAGATATACTTAGAAAAATGGACGTCTTTGAGAGCACCAGCGTGGATTTTAGGGATTGGGCGAAGCAATCTCCTAATTGATTTGGGGATCGCTTCGTCCTTCACACATGCCTTCGCTGACACTCGCGATGACGGTTAAAATTATAATTTTGTGAAACGAATTATTACATATGAACTTTCCTACTGTTCGATAAGTTGATAGGCTGACCCAAGTTATGATCTTTAAGAAAATTTATATTCTCCCGATTCGAATTTACCAGGCAACCATCTCTCCACTACTTGGGGCACATTGCAGGCATACACCTTCTTGCTCCCAATATACAATCGAAGCGATAATGGAATGGGGAATCTTAAAAGGCACTTGGCTTGGCGCAAAACGGATTGGCAGATGTCATCCCTGGGGTACGAGTGGGCACGATCCAATTCCAAAACGGAAATAATTACCGTTCGTCAATTAACTTATTTATCAATATAATCTGAGTTCTAATTGTTAAAAATAAAATCTACATTTAGAAAAGTTAATTAATTTTTCTATGCCTGATTTTCAAATCAAAAAAACTCCGAAGGATTACGATGTATGTATTGTTGGTTCAGGTGCCGGTGGTGGCATGGCTGCCTATGTATTAGCAAATGCAGGTATAAAAGTTGTATTGCTTGAAGCAGGTCCACTTTATGATCCTGCGAAAAACGTCACACAATTAAAATGGCCATGGGAATCTCCGCGTAGAGGCGCAAGTACTCCCCTTCGAAATTTTGGTGATTTCGATGCCGCTTATGGAGGTTGGGAAATTGATGGTGAACCTTATACTCGTAAGGACGGAACAAAATTCGATTGGTTTCGCTCAAGAATGCTTGGCGGACGCACTAATCATTGGGGGAGAATTTCCCTTCGGTTTGGCCCGCGTGACTTTAAACACAAAAGCCATGACGGATTGGGTGAAGATTGGCCAATCACCTATGATGATGTAGCACCTTACTATGATAAGGTAGACCAATTGATTGGCGTGTTCGGTTCAACAGAAAATCTTCCAAATGATCCCGACAGTATTTTTCTCCCACCTCCTAAGCCACGCTTACATGAACTGTTTATTAAAGATGCGGGTGGTAAGTTAAATATTCCTGTAATCCCTTCTCGACTATCCATTCTTACAAAACCGATTAACAAAGACAGAGGAGCTTGTTTCTTCTGTTCGCAATGCAATAGAGGCTGCACAGTATATGGCGATTTTTCCTCTTCTTCCGTTTTGGTAAAGCCAGCATTGAAAACAGGCAATGTGGATGTTATTCCGAATGCAATGGCACGCGAAGTGTTAACCGATGCTCAAGGCAAGGCAACTGGTGTTTCGTTCGTCAATAAAGATGACATGCAGGAATATCAAGTGAATGCTAAGGTGGTTATGCTGGCTGCAAGTGCATGTGAGTCAGCGAGGCTTTTACTTAATTCGAAATCAGCTCAGAATTCTAACGGACTTGCCAATTCAAGTGGCATCGTTGGAAAATACCTTCACGACTCTACAGGAGCATCCATGGGTGGCATCCTTCCAAAACTTGTTGGTCGCAAGCGATACAATGAAGATGGCGTTGGTGGCATGCATGTATATACCCCGTGGTGGCTTGACAATAAGAAACTTGATTTCCCTCGTGGGTATCATATTGAATACGGTGGTGGAATGGGAATGCCTGGTTATGGATTTGGGTCAGGTATACAAAATACCAATGGAAAATATCCTGGCCGTGACGGAAAACAAAAAGATGCGGGAGGATATGGTGCCTCATTGAAAGATGATTATCGTTACTTCTATGGTGCTCACTTTGGCATGTCTGGCCGAGGAGAAGCAGTTGCGCGCGAGGATAACTATTGTGAGATTGATCCAACCACTGTTGATAAGTTTGGAATCCCAGTTTTAAGATTCCATTACAAATGGAGCGATTATGAAGTGAAGCAAGCCAAGCACATGAAAGAAACATTCGCTGAGATCATTGATAAAATGGGTGGCGTTGTTACATCAGGAAATAAAGACGGTCCTGAAAATGACTATGGTCTAGCTGCCCCAGGCAGAATCATCCACGAAGTAGGTACGACCAGAATGGGAAATGACCCTAAGAAATCAGTGGTGAATAAATTCAATCAGGCGCATGACGTCAAGAATCTATTTGTGGTTGATGGTGGTCCTTTCGTCTCACAAGCTGATAAAAATCCAACTTGGACAATACTCGCACTCTCCATGAGAGCAAGTGAATATATTATCGAAGAATTAAAGAAACAGAACATTTAGACATAAGTAATAAGTAGCAAGACACAAGATGTCTTACTACTTACTACTTGCTACCTATTACTACTATGGATAGAAGAAAATACTTAAAAACTCTAGCAGTCGGCTCAATCGGAGCAGGTGCTTTAATTGCCTGTGAACCCGGAACAAAAGAAGATGTTAAGGCACCAAAGTCCTTTACATATGATCGAACCAAAGAAGAACTGGCCCGTGAGGAAAAATTACTAAGCGAAACATTCTTCGATCCGCATGAGATGAAAACAATCAGCATTTTATCTGATATCATTATTCCAAAAGATGGAACATCTGGTTCTGCTACTGATGCAGGTGTGCCGGCTTTCATCGAGTTCATTGTAAAAGATATGCCTCATCATCAAACGCCCATGAGAGGTGGTTTGAGATGGCTGGACCTTCAATGCCTGAAACGATTCAATGCAGACTTTGCTTCTTGTTCTGCTCAACAGCAAATTGAGATGGTGGAGGAAATTGCTTACCCCGAAAAGGCAAAGCCTGAGATGCAACAAGGTGTTGCCTTCTTCAACAAGATGCGTGACCTTACCGCATGTGGTTTTTTTACAAGCGAAATTGGTATCAAGGATTTAGGTTATGCTGGCAACAAACCCAATCAATGGGATGGAGTACCCCAAGATGTGCTTGATCAATATGGTGTGAAGTATAGTCAGCGGGAACTTGATGAGAGTGTGAAGTTTGATGCCTAATACCAAGTTGTTGGGTGCTGGTTATTAGTTCTTCGCCAAGAACGCTATTAAACTGTCAACATAAAAATGGTTTCAAAAAACGATCAACAAACAACGAATAACGAACAACAAAATCTATATGCCGCTAAAAAAATCAACTCCTCCTTCAGCTGAAAAAGTAAGCAGGAGAAATTTTATTAATACCGTTGGACTTGCCGCAGCTGCAGTTACCATCGTTCCGCGTCACGTGTTAGGCGGAAAAGGATTTCTCGCACCAAGCGACACTCTTAATGTTGCTGGTATTGGTGCAGGTGGAAAAGGAGAAAGTGATATCGCAAATTTTGCCAAGAGTGGTAAGGCGAATATCTCATTCCTCTGTGATGTGGACGACCGAAGAGCCGCCAAGACAATTGCTGCTTTTCCAAAAGCAAAATATTATAAAGACTACCGCAAGATGCTAGATGAAAATCACAAAAGCATTGATGCCGTTTCTGTCTCCACTCCTGATCACATGCATGCCGTTCAAGCGATGGCTGCTATGCAACTGGGCAAGCATGTGTATGTTCAAAAGCCTTTAACGCATGACATCTACGAGGCTCGTATGCTTACCGAGGTGGCAAAGAAAAATAAGTTGGTTACTCAGATGGGCAACCAGGGTGCTTCTGGAGATGGTGTACGACAAATGCGCGAGTGGTATGAGGCCGGGACAATTGGAGATGTTCATACCGTTTATTGCTGGACGAATCGTCCAGTATGGCCGCAAGGTATTCCTTGGTCTGATAAAAAAGCAGAAATACCAAAAGAGCTTGATTGGGATTTATGGCTGGGTACAGCTCCGGTTAAAGATTATGTAGAGAAGATCGTTCCATTCAATTGGCGCGGCTGGTGGGATTATGGAACTGGTGCATTAGGGGATATGGCTTGTCACATCATTGAGCCACCTTTCCGTGTGCTGGGCCTGGGATATCCAACTGAAGTGGAATGCAGTGTTGGAAGTGTTTATATCGATGAATTCAAGCGTGGGTATTTTCCTGAAAGTTGTCCTCCCTCCTCTCATATCATCATGACATATGCTGGAAAAGCAGGAAAGCCGAATGTTAAGTTCCATTGGATGGATGGCGGCATACAACCGGAGCGTCCGGAAGAATTAGGACCAAACGAAGTAATGGGTGATGGTGGAAACGGTGTAATTATGATTGGCACAAAGGGTAAGATGATGTGCGGAACCTATGGTATGAATCCTCAATTGCTTCCTACCTCCAGAACAAAAGAGGTAACAGTAGCTCAAACCTATAAACGAGTGATTGGAGGCGCAGATGGACATTATGCCCAATGGGTAGAAGCATGCCTTGCAGGTTATGGCAAAACTGAATTATCGTCCTCATTTGATTTAGCAGGTCCACTAACAGAAGGATTGCTCATGGGAAACCTTGCCATTCGCAGTTATGATATACGCAAGCCTCGCGCAGGCGGAAGACCCGACCAATTTGATTACCCTGGTCGCTTTATAAAATTATTGTGGGACGGGCCCAACATGAAAATTACCAACTTTGATGATGCCAATCAGTTTGTGAAGAGACAATATAGAAGTGGATGGTCGCTGGGAGTTTAAATTGGTAACCAGTAATCGGTTTCCGGTGATCAGTTTGATTACCGAATACCCGATTACTATTCAGCTAGTAATTTCGTTAACTCATAACTTAAAATCGTATGCCATTTAAGAAAAAGAATATTCCAAGCGTAGAGGCAGTATCAAGAAGAGATTTTCTAAAAACTGCTGGTTTAACAGCGGCTGCATTTACTATTGTGCCTCGATTTGTCCTGGGAGGTAATGGATTCATTGCACCAAGCGATACTCTGTACATTGCTGGTATAGGTGTAGGCGGGAAAGGAGAAAGTGACCTTACTGGTTTCGCAGGAAGCCCAGATGGAAAAGTCAAAGGAAATCCTAAAGCTAAAATTACTTTTCTCTGTGATGTAGATGACCGTATGGCAGTTGCCTCGAAAAAGAACTTTCCAGCAGCAAAGTATTACAAGGACTTTCGCGTGATGTTGGATAAAGAAGCTAAAAACATAGATGCCGTTTCAGTGTCCACGGCAGATCACACACATGCTGTTGCCGCCATGGCCGCTATGCAAAGAGGCAAGCACGTATATGTTCAAAAACCATTGACGCACGACATTTACGAAGCACGTATGCTTACAGAAGCTGCAAAAAAATACAAAGTAGTTACACAGATGGGTAACCAGTATGCATCTGCCGATTATGTCCGAACTACGAAAGAATGGGTAGACGCAGGATTGATCGGTGATGTTACAAATGTTCTTGCTTGGACAAATCGCCCTGTATGGCCACAAGGTATACCCACTCCTACGGGTAAGCATGAGATCCCAAAAGAACTTGATTGGGATTTATGGCTTGGTCCTGTGAAAGAAATGGATTTTAATCCTGCTTATCTTCCTTTCAACTGGAGAGGATGGTGGAATTTTGGAACGGGTGCGCTGGGTGACATGGCCTGTCACATTATGGATGCTGCATTTAGAATATTACCTATTGATTATCCAACGGAAGTTGAATGCAGTTCTACTACTGCCTGGTCGGATTTCTTTAAAGAAGCCGACTACAAAGAAAGTTGTCCTGCATCGTCAATTATCCACTTAACATTTCCGAGAAAGGATGGAAAAGGAAATATCAAGTTCACCTGGATGGATGGTGGTCTCCTTCCAAAGCGCCCAGATGAATTATTACCGGATGAAGTAATGGCCGATGGTGGCAATGGCTACATCTTTGAAGGAACAAAAGGAAAGCTAATGGCCAACTACCAAAAAGCTCCTGTCTTGTTGCCCACCTTATGGATGAAAGAAGTTACTTTGCCAAGTCAAACAATCCCACGCATACCGGGAGGCGAAGCTGGACACTATACAGAATGGGTTGACGCTTGCATTGCAGGTTATGGTAAGAAAGAATTAAGTTCTCCCTTTGAATATGCTGGACCATTCACAGAAGCAGTACTAATGGGCAATCTTGCCATTCGAAGTTATGCCATGAAGGGAGTGCAAGGCGCAAGATATCCTGGCCGCAAGAAACTTCTGTGGGATGCCAAGAATATGAAGATCACAAACTTTGATGAAGCCAATCAATTTGTAAAGAGAGAATACAGATCCGGCTGGACCTTATAATTTTCGTAACACAATGAATAAAAGAAGGGCAACGAACTGTTGCCCTTTTGCTTATTTGCAAGTATTAATAATAGGATCTAAATATTGACCCGTTGCATTTTAGGAACAAGGAAGTGCATAATCGACCAGGCAATGAGATACGCTGAACCACAAATAATAAACATGATGTAGTAAGCTGTTTCTATTTGCCCAATGCTTCGGTAATAAACGAACATGTTTTTCTGAACGAACAGCGAGAGAAAAATTCCTCCAAGTCCACCGAACATCCCTCCAATCCCTACTACTGATCCCACCGCCTTCTTAGGAAACATGTCAGAAACAGTTGTGAAAATATTCGCACTCCATGCCTGATGTGCTGATGTGGCAATACCTATGACGATCACCGCATACCACATATTTATAGAACCCATGATCTGAGCAAAGACAATAGGAATCACACAGAATGCATAAATCAACATAGAGGTCTTTCTAGCCATAAATACTGGCCAACCTCTTTTAATAAATACTAACGGCAACCAGCCACCAGCAACACTTCCAAAGGTTGAAATCATATAAACCGCTGCTACCGGAAGCGCCATGGCTGTGCCTTGTATAGAATATTGACTTTGCAAAAAATCAGGTAACCAGAAAAGGTAGAACCACCAAATAGGATCGGTAAGAAATTTACCAATCACAAATGCCCATGTCTGTTTGAAGGCCAGCAACCTCAACCACGAAACTTTTGGTTCCGTACCATCCGTCTTAGCTAATGGCTCATCTGTATCACTGTTGATATAGTCCAACTCAGATGAAGACACTTTTTTATGACGAGAGGGAATATCATACATCACCAACCAGAAGATCAGCCATATGAAACCAAATGAACTCGTTATGATGAAAGCCCACTTCCACCCCCAAGCTTCAACAATAAATGGAACTGACAATGGAGCAATAATTGCCCCGATATTGGTGCCCGAATTAAAAATTCCAGTGGCAAATGCTCGTTCCTTCTTTGGAAACCATTCTGCAACAGTTTTGATAGCGGAAGGAAAATTACCGGATTCCGTTAATCCAAGAAATGAGCGAGCAACAATAAATCCCAATGTGCTACTTACAAACGCATGCCCAGTTGCTGCTAAACTCCAGGTAAGTGTTGCATAGAAATAACCCATTTTTGTGCCGAGCCAATCGATTAATCGCCCAGCTACCAACATTCCGAAAGCATAGCAAAGTTTAAAGGCTATCTCAATGTTAGCGTAATCACCATCATTCCAATTAAACTCTTTGGTTAGGTCTGACTTCAATAAACTAATTACAGCCCTATCAAGGTAATTGATCGTTGTGGCAAAAAATACCAACGCGCAAATGGTCCATCTGTATCTCCCAATGGCCTGATTTACATTCTTTATATTTTCCAAGAGCAGTTGGTTAGAGGATAAGCAAAATAGATAAGTTTATTTTCTAAGGACGTTGACAATGCTTAAACACTCGGTCACTCGCTGTTGCAGCAAGAGCCAATCTTTGTTTGCTAAAATCTCTTTGGTGAACAATTGTGATCCCATACCCACACAGGTTGCTCCAGCTTTAAACCATGATGATAAACTTTTTTCAGTAGGCTCTACACCTCCTGTTATCATCAGCTGCAAACCTGGTACAACGGGCAATATTGATGAAACAAATACAGGTCCCAAAACGGAAGCAGGGAATAGTTTAATGATATCCGCTCCGTTATCTTTCGCAGTTACAATCTCCGTCAATGTTGCACAGCCAGGAATCCATGGAGTATCATATTCGTGACACACCTTTGCCATCTCCAATTTCATAATTGGTGAGATAATAAAATCTGCACCTGCTTCAATAAATTTTAGGGTTGTAGGACCATCCATGATGGTACCAATACCTAACATCAGATCGGGATATTTTTTAGCAACGCTAAGCAGGTGGGAGAATACTTCGAAAGAATTATTCCTTCTGTTCGTAAATTCAAAAACGCGTATTCCTCCTTTGTAAGCAGTTTCTAAAACTTGTTGCGCGTCTTCAGGATTATCGTGGGTAAACAATGGAACGATGCCCGCTCCTTTCATCCCCTCAATAATTTGCTGCTTACTAAATCTCATTAGATTGATAAGTGATGTTACGCTAAACTATCAATTTGATTTCATTGCAAGTGCCTGCGATGGAGTGCGGGAGGAACGAAGCAATCCCAAAATAGGGAGATTGCCCGCCCGGATGGTCCGGTCGGACGGGCTTCGCCCCATTACACAAAGCCTCGCTGTGCTCGCAAAGACGTTTCATGTTTTGATTAAGGTCAGTTAATAAATAGTTTCTCAGAAAATTACCAAGACTTAAAGGCAGGGCAATTAACCTCTAATTTTTTTGATAATCGCAAAAGCATCGGCAACTCCTTGTTGAAGCTTTATCCAATTTTTCGTTTCTATTATCTCTTTTGAAATCAATTGAGAACCCATACCTACGCAAACTACTCCGGCTTTAAACCACGCAGACAGATTCGCCTCTGTAGGTTCAACACCACCGGTTGGCATCAATTGTAATCCGGGTACTACCGGTATGATCGATGATACAAAGCCTGGGCCTAATACCGATCCAGGAAAAATTTTTATAACCTTAGCGCCTAAATCTTTGGCTGTCACAATTTCAGTGAGAGTAGCGCAACCAGGTATCCATAACTTATTATTTTGATGACAAACCGTTGCCATTTCTGCTTTTAGAATAGGCGATACAATAAAGTGCGCACCTGCATCACAAAACTTCTGAGTATCTGCAGCATTCATGATGGTTCCAATGCCCATCATCAAGTCCGGGTACTGTTGAGCATGTTTCAATAATTGAGTAAATACATCAAATGCATTTCCGCCTCTATTTGTAAATTCAAACACACGCACGCCACCTTTATAAGATGCATCTAATACGCCTTTGGCTACTTCGATGTCTGCATTATAGAACACAGGAATCATGCCCGATGTGCGCATGGCCTGTTGTATGGAATCAATTGAAAACGTTGTCATCTTGTTTCGTTAGTAATTAACATTCATTCATCATAAGCATTGGCGGTCTATCGCGAAACCCGACCGGAAGCATCTCCTTCCATTAGTTTCTCAACTTCATCTACCGTCACTCTGTTGAAGTCGCCTTTAATTGTATGCTTGAGACAAGACGCAGCAACTGCAAAGTTCAATGCTTTCTGATCATCCTTAGGATAAGTAATCAACCCATAAATCAAACCTCCCATAAATGAATCTCCTCCACCTACACGGTCTACAATATGTGTAATCTGATAAGTTGGTGCTTCAGTCAATTTTTTACCATCCCATAATACACCTGACCACGTGTTATGACTTGCGCTCACTGATCCACGCAAAGTAATGATCACTTTTTTTGATTTTGGAAACTTAGTCATCAATTGTTTACCAACTGATTCATAAGCTGCGCCTTCTACGTGCCCTGATTTAACATCAACTCCTTCCGGCTTGATACCAAAAACCATTTCGGCATCTTCTTCATTGCCTAAAATAATATCGCAATGGGCCACCAACTTTTCCATGACCTGTCCGGCAGGCTTTCCCCACTTCCATAATTTGTTCCGGTAATTCAAATCGGTGGAAATGGTAATCCCTTTTTTGGAGGCGGCTTCGCAGGCTTCCAGGCATGCATCCGCGGCACCTTCGGATACGGCCGGTGTTATGCCTGTCCAATGAAACCACGTGACACCTTCAAAAACTTTTTCCCAATCTATCGAGCCTTTTTTCAAATTGGCAAATGAACTGTTGGCCCGGTCGTATATTACTTTGCTGCCGCGGCTCACCGCACCCGATTCGAGATAGTATATGCCAATGCGATCGCCACCGCGGTGGATGAGCGATGTATCCACGTTATGAGTCCGCAACGTGGTAATGGCAAAATCACCCAGATCGTTTTTGGGGAGGCTCGATACAAAACTTGCGGGTATGCCGTAGTTGGCGAGCGAGACTGCCACGTTGGCTTCACCCCCACCAAACGTGACTTCAAATTCGGTGCACTGAGCAATGCGAAAATAACCCGGTGTGGCAAGCCTGAGCATGATCTCTCCGAAGGTTATAACTTTGTTTTTCATGGTTTGTTTTGCTTTTGGTTGTTTCAGGATTTTGGTGGTTTATAAGGTAATATCCAATTACGGTTTTAATGTCCATTCCTTTTTATCCCTATCCGTATATGATATTATCCCAGTAGCGCTTAAGAATTTCAATTTGATGAAATGATGATTGGGTTCTGGTAAGCTTTTCTTAGAGAATGTCAGTAAGCTATTGCCTAATGAATCTTTTAATGAAATATCCCAGTCTTGATTGGATTGTACTCTATCAGAATCGTAACCATATGATCCAAGATAAGTAGAGCCATTCAAATCTTGTTGTGCCAAAGAGTCCAATTCAAATTCCATAAAATAATTTCTAAGCGTGACTAGAAAAAAGGGAACATCAGCTTTATAAAAATTAAAATATTGAATATCACATTGTGTTATGCACTCGTCTCCGCCACATTCGATTACTAAATCCGATAAAGTTTGCGTGATAGTATAGGACTCACCTAAAACGGATTGAAATATAAACTTTGATTCTGCTAATTTATTTGTCCAACCTTTCTCATGCTCAGACAGATGTTGAGGTATCGAATCGCAGTTACATCCGCTTAAAGCGAAAAGGCAATAAAACAATAGAAAAGTTATTAAGGGCTTAGTAAATGTCACCGTTGATGATTTTTTCTTAATGGATTCATTTTCTAAAAATACTTTCACCAAGTACATCACCTAATATAACATTTACGCCAGTTCAAACACCGCTTCTATTTCCACCGGAATATTATCGGGCAATGACCCCATGCCAACAGCACTCCGCACTCCAACGCCATTATCATCGCCCCATACCTTAGCAAAGAGTTCGCTGCAGCCGTTGATCACGAATGGATGGCGTGCGAAATCGGGTGTGGCATTCACCATGCCCAGCACTTTGATTACCCGTTTTATTTTATTGAAACTGCCAAGGTTTTTTTTCAGCGTAGCCAAAATCGCAAGGCCAACTTGTTGTGCTGCGAGTTTGGCTTCATCGGTATTTAGATCGATCCCGACTTTACCAATGATGAGCCCGCCATCATCTTTCACGGTGCCGTGACCGGATACATAAACTAAATTGCCAACCGTAAGAAACGGTTTGTAAACACCGAGTGGCTTGGGGGCAGGAGGGAGGTTTAATTTTAATTGGTCGAAATTCTGATCGGGAGTCATGTTTGTATTGGGTAACTTATCATTGGTAAAAGACAACTGGTAACCGGTATGGCGTCCATTTTCAATCCACCCCAGGCTGCTTCAAAACAAATCCTGATTTTGCTTTTTCTTGATCAACCATTTTCTTCACATCCGCGAGCAATTTTTTGGAATCGTAAATGATACCGTCTTTGATGGTGTATTTGATTCCACCGACACGCTTCACGGTATTGTCGTCCATTAGCTTGATGGCACCGGTGCCGTATAGCATTTGTAAGTTCTCCAAGGGGTTTTCATCCATAATGACGAAATCGGCCAGCTTGCCTATCTCAACGGATCCTATTTCTTTATCCATACCAAGGGCTTGCGCTCCATTGAGTGTGGCCGCCCGAATTACTTCGAGCGGATGGAAGCCTGCTTCACGAAGTAATTCCAGTTCGCGTATGTAAGCAAAGCCGTATAGCTGAAAAATAAAGCCGGAGTCCGAACCTGTTGTTACACGGCCTCCTTTGTTTTTATATTCGTTGATGAACTTCATCCACAGAACGTAGTTTTCCCTCCAGGCCACTTCTTGCTCAGTGCCCCACGAATGCCAGTACGATCCGTGTGACACAAGACTAGGCTGATAAAATTCCCACAGCGAAGGTAAAGTGTAGGTTTCATGCCACTCCGCTCTTCGGGCCCTATGCAGATCACGACTGGCTTCATAGATATTAAAGGTTGGGTCTAAAGTAAAATCAAGATCAAGGAGAGTTTTCATGACTTCATTCCACTTTTCCGATCCCTGGCCTGCAGCCTGCTTCCAAAGTTTGCCCGCTTCACCAAACCGATCTTGCTCGTTGGTGT
>JANNAQ010000097.1:0-92078 GCA_031384515.1 Bacteroidia bacterium | reverse complement strand
CACAACATCGTCAATAAAATCGAGCAGTTCTTCAATTAATACCCGTGTATCTAATTCTGCCTGCTTTCCGAAGTCGATGAGTTTGCCATCCAATCCATAACGAGATGCACGCCACTTGTTTTCATTAACAAGCGAACGGTTATACATAATAAAGCTCATGTTTTGAAGACGGAGTTTGTACAACTTTACTACCAACGCCTGAAAGACAGCTGCAATGGCAATCGTCTCTTCAATTCGCATAGGCACATCACAAATCCGGAATTCAATAGTGTCAAAAAATGGATGAACCCGAACATCCCACCAGATTTTCTTGGCGTTGTCAATGCAATTCGTTTTGATTAATAGATTAATGTAATTCTTATAATCATCCCAACTGCTAAAATGATCTGGTATGCCAGTCCGAGGAAACTTATCGAATACTTTCGTGCGGAAAGATTTGAATCCTGTATTTCTTCCTTCCCAAAAAGGTGAGTTTGTTGACAGTGCATAGACGTGTGGTAAAAAATAACGGACTGTATTCATGATGTGAATAGCCATGTCTTTATCTTTTATTCCCACGTGTACATGCAAACCAAAAATCAAGTTTGAACGAGCTGCTTCTTGCATCTCGTTAACAATTTCATCGTAACGAGGATTTGGAGTAATCATTTGAGTGCTCCAATGTGAAAAAGGGTGGGTGCCTGCCGCTCCAATTTTTAAACCCAGACTGCCCGCAATTTCGGACACAGTCTTTCTTAAGTTTTTGATTTCTTCATGGGCTTGATCAATGTTCACGCAAATGCCGGTTCCAACTTCAACTACGGCTTGATGCATTTCAGCTTTGACATGCTCACCGAGTGTAAGCGAGGCGATTTCAACAATTTTTTGGTCGTGTGATTTTAATTCCCGGTTTTGCGGGTCAACTACCATGTACTCTTCTTCTACTCCTAGTGTAAATTTTTCCATCACCTTAGTTCCTCATTCCTAAATAAGCATGAGATTATTTTTTATCCTTTATGTTACGGCTTTGATCCTGACGGGTATTAACTTTTCTTGGACTTACTTTCTTTAGCAGGCGCTTTCACCTCCTTAGCCTTAGCAGCAGCTTTTGGTTTTTCAAGACCAGCAGCAGAATTCTTGACAAATGTTCCCCATGTTAAGTTTTCTCTGCCTGGCTTTTGGGCTTGTGCTCGTTCAACCGCCATCTTAGAAGCATGTGCTACGACCCAATCAAAATTTTCCTGACCAACTGATTTGACATCTGCATCCGGAGCAGGGTTACAAAAATCAATGGCATAAGGAATTCCATCTCTAACGGCCATTTCAACAGTATTGAAATCGTATCCGAGTGCATTGCACAGATCAAGAACATAATCGTGAACTGTTTTTAACAACTTGGCAGTGGCTGGGCCATTGTTACTTTGATAACGTAAGTGATGCGGATTGCGTGGCTCGTATTGCATGATGCGAACATCCTTTCTACCCAGGCAATAGCAACGGAAGTAATCATCAAAGATAATTTCTTCTTGTAACATCATTACAAGTTGAGCTGTTTCGCTGTAGGCTTTAAAAAAACCATCTTGGTTATTGAGTTTATAGACACTCTTCCAACCCCCGCCAGCGTGGGGTTTCATGTAGGCAGGCCAACCTATGTGCGCAAATATTTTCTCCCAGCTTAAAGGAAATTTTAAATTGCTAAAAGAGGAATCGCTCGTATCTGTTGGGCGCTCATGAGAAGGAAGTATAACAGTTTTAGGAACGGGCACTCCAAGTTTAACTGCTAACGCGTTGTTGAAAAACTTTTCATCGGCACTCCACCAAAATGGATTGTTGAGTACTGCGGTACCGGAAATCGCAGCATTTTTTAAGTAGGCCCGATAGAATGGGACATCTTGAGAGATACGATCGATAATAACGGCATAGTCGGTTGGTTCAGCTTGTGAAACCATATCGATCATAACGGGTTCAGCTGTGACATCTTTCAATCCCAACTTGTTAATATGTTCAACAAATGCCTCGGGGAAGGACCGTTCCATGCCATGAAGTATTCCAATTTTTTTCATAAGTCAGAATTTAGATGTGAGTTTCAATTATTTGATTTAGTCAATATTTCAATAATTATAGCTTGTAATTTTTTTGGTTCGGTAAGATGTAAATTGTGCCCAGAATCTTCAAACCAAAATAACTGTTTTTTATCTGCCTTTACCATTTTGTAGTAATCTTCTGCTAGTTTAAAATGGGTTTGATAATCCTTTTTTCCTACAAAAAAGTAGATCGGACATCTGATTACCGGAGCAAAAGTAAAGAAGTTAACCTTGGAAGCCTCATTGAACAACGCTAGCCATTTTTTACTCCATGTTTCTACAAAGTGCTTTAATGGCGGTTTTGTCCCCATGAACTTTGCAAGCCAGCTGCGATGATAGTACAACTGATCGGAATTTTGAAATGGAATATTGACCAGGGCTAGCTCCTTCAAGGCAGGCTGATTTTTATTCTCTTTTGCCTTGCTCGTCATCCACTCAAGTGAAAGTCGTTCACTTTCAATTTGGTGAATCATCGGGCTTATGGCGAAATAGCCCTTTAATAATTCCGGGTGATTAGCGGCAATTGTTAAACCCAAAAAGCCACCCCATGAGTGACCCATCAAATAGATTTTTTCTTGAGAAAATCGAGTTTGTAAATAGGAAATCAGTTCGAGAGCATCTTTTTCCATCAACTCAACAGATAAGGGCTTACTTGAAGAATTTAACTCAGCTGTCTTTCCACTTTCGCGTTGATCCCATTGTACAACGACAAAAGATTTTTGCAACTCACTTGTAAATTTATCTGCATAATTCATGGCAGAGTTGCCAGGCCCACCATGCAAAAAAAGAAGAATGGGATGACTTTTGTTTGTTCCCTTAAGAGTGATCCATTGCTTTATTCCACCAATCAAGATTCCTTCGCTTGAATTGATTGGGCCAATAGATTGTGCGGCTGATGATAGAACTACACTGAGAAAGAGAATTATTAGGCGAATCATTTTGGCAATCTGTTTCTTGTAATTGGAAAACAGTTGTTTGATCATCAAATTTATGATGGGGGCCATAAATCATCGATTACCAATTCCCTAAACTGATTAACTGTTCATCGGATCAACGATAAATAATGTGGAAACATCTCGCGCCATACCGGCCAATCATGTTGAGCATTCTGCCTTACGTCAAGCCAATGATTTATTCCTTTATTCTGTAACACATTAGCCATTTTAACATTTGCATCCCAGCACATGTCGTGTGTGCCTGTTCCTAAAACCACAAACAAGTCGTTGAAAAATGGATTTTGTGAATTCGGTATAAAATCAAGAGGATTATTGAAGTAAACATTGTCATCATAGTAGCCATCCATTTGATCTTTGATGTCAAAAGCTGCGCCCATGTTGAATACATACTTTACTACTTCGGGATGACGGAATGCAAAATTAGTAGCATGATATCCGCCAAAGCTACAACCAGCAGTCGCTACCCTACCCACTCCTGTTTCGCGCTGGGCTAGAGGAACGAGTTCGTGTAAAAGCATCTGATCATACCAGATGTGGTTTTTTACTCTATCTGCCGGATGAATATTTTTATTGTACCAGCTAGTTGAATCAATTCCATCAGGGCAATAAATTTTTACGAGTCCGTTATCCAAAAACCAATTGACACTTTCGATTAGTTTAAAATCTTTGTTTTCATAGTAGTGCCCCATGGAGGTTGGGAACAGAATGATGGGATAGCCTTGCTGGCCAAACGCAAGTACATTAATATCCCGACTAAGATTGGGGGAATACCATCGGTGAAGGTGTTCGTAGGCCATGGCGTTATGGAGCTGTTACGATCACGATTTACGATAATATATCGTTTATTAAAAAATTTTATCGGCAATAAAAAATCGTACTTTATAAAATCGTAAATCGCAGGTTGAATTTTATTAAGATTGACTCATACAACTAGCCTCCTTATTAGTTCTGACAAGTATTCAACTGAGAAATTGTCAGGAATTTACTCCAAGCTTCTGAGCAGAGAGGTGGAGGTTGAGCTTTTTTTGCCTGCTGATGCTTCTGCGAGCGAAAAAAAGTATCCGCTATTATTATTAAACGATGGGCAAGACAATACAGCAGTTGGAGTTAAGGAAACAGTTGAACGGTTAACGCGAGAAGGATCTATTTCTGAAATAGTAGTAGCCGCAGTTAAAGCTGGTGATCGAATGCAAGAGTATGGCGTTTCTTCAAGAGCAGACTATCTAAAGCGCGGGGCTAAAGCCAAGGCATATACAAAGTACATAATCTCGGAATTGATTCCTTATTTGATATACAAGTATCCGATTGATCCATCGCCAGATCAACATGCCATTGCTGGGTATTCCATGGGAGGACTCAGTGCGTTGGATATTGCGTGGACGCACCCTGAAGTATTCACTAAAGTGGGGGTTTTCAGCGGTTCACTGTGGTGGAGGAAGCGTGATTCGAAAAGTTTATTCTATTCCGATCACAGGGATCGTATTGCGCATCATTTAATTCGCTCGACAAAATTTAGACCGGGCATGAAATTCTGGTTTCAAACGGGGACGGAAGATGAGAAGAGTGATCGAAATAAAAACGGAGTGATTGATTCTATTGATGATACACTGGATTTAATAGCTGAGTTGACCAAAAAAGGCTACCGACCATTTCATGATATCGAGTATTTTGAGATGAAGGATGGCAAACACAACACCGAAACATGGGCTATAGCAATGCCATATTTTTTGAAGTGGGCTTTTCCAAAAGAGTAAATTTTAAACCCAACGATTAGTGAATACTAAAGTAGACACCATTATTTTTGATTTAGGCGCTGTGCTGATTGATTGGAATCCCAGGTATCTCTATCGCAAAATATATAAGACAGAGGAAGAGATTGACTGGTTTCTTGAAAATATCTGTACGCATGATTGGAATGAGAAGCAAGATGCAGGTCGATCCTTTGAAGAAGCCACGGAAGAATTACTTTCTAAACATCCAGAGCATGAAATTGCTATCAGGGCTTGGTATGGCCGATGGAAAGAAACAATGAATGGCCCTATTCAAGAAAGCGTGAATATTTTTCGGGAGTTAAAAGATAGCGGGCGTTTTAAAATTTATGCCCTCACTAATTGGTCAGCAGAAACGTTTCCCTGGGCACTGGAAAAATTTGAATTCCTACATTGGTTTGATGGTATTGTGGTTTCAGGAGTTGAAAAAACCCGAAAGCCTTTTCCAGAATTTTTTCAAATCCTGTTTGACAGGCACAATGTCAATCCAGCAAAAGCCTTGTTTATTGATGACAACTTAAGGAATATTGATGGCGGTCACGCTATTGGTTTGCCTGGAATTCATTTTGTTTCTCCAGCTCAACTTAGAACGGAACTACAAAAGCTTAAAGTAATCTAATCGTTAAAGAAAATATTACTTCTAATACTGTGATATCACCTTCTCGATAATATCACAACACTCATGAACTTGTTCTTCGGTAATAACCAATGGGGGGGCAAGACGAATAATGTTACCATGTGTAGGTTTTGCTAACAAGCCATTCTCAGCAAATTTTAAACAAATATTCCAAGCTGTTTCGCTGTCCGGAGTATCATTTATTACAATTGCATTTAACAAGCCTTTGCCACGAACGAGAGTAATCATGTTGCTTTTCTTCATGAAGGCAGTCATGCGATTGCGGAATACCTGACCAAGTCGTTCTGAATTCTCAGCAAGTTTCTCTTCACGAATTACCTCTAGGGCTTCCACAACAACGGCCGCAGCCAAAGGATTTCCGCCAAAAGTTGAGCCATGCTCACCTGGCTTGATGACTAGCATGATCTCGTCATTGGCCAATACCAATGAAATGGGGAATACTCCTCCAGATAATGCTTTACCGAGAATCAACAGATCAGCCTTTACGTTTTCATGATCAGAGGCAAGCATTTTACCAGTACGTGCTATGCCCGTTTGAATTTCATCCATCATCAACAACACATTGTACTTGTGGCACAATTGTTCAGCGGATTTTAAGTAGCCATCTTGTGGAACGTACACTCCTGCTTCTCCCTGGATAGGTTCGATCCATAACCCGCAAACATTGGGGTTACTCAATGCTTTTTCGAGTGCAGTTACATCATCATAATTAACTATTTCAAAACCTGGCATTAATGGACCAAACCCTTTAGTTGAAGAAGGATCGGTAGAAGCAGAAATAATAGTTGTTGTGCGACCAT
This sequence comes from Bacteroidia bacterium, assembly GCA_031384515.1. GTDB lineage: Bacteria > Bacteroidota > Bacteroidia > Cytophagales > Cyclobacteriaceae > ELB16-189. Next base: position 85,853 of record JANNAQ010000097.1, on the reverse strand, counting down.
GAAAATTTTTCTTCAACGCAACAATCACGGCTTGGTTATCTGGAATTCCTTTTTTGGTGTATCCCCACTTACGTGCCAGTTTTATTGCAGTTTCATTTGCTTCGGCTCCACTGTTCATAAACAAAGCCTTCTGGTAGCCAAAGGTTTCGCAAACATATTTTTCTGCAACTCCAAGCTTATCATTGTAAAAAGCGCGGGAGGTCAGTGTAAGTTCTTTTGCTTGTTCGATCAGTGCATTGATAATCCGTGGATGACAATGTCCCTGGTTGACTGCACTGTAGGCAGATAGAAAATCGAAATAACGTTTCCCCTCAACATCCCACAAGAACACACCCTCTCCCTTCGATAAGACAACAGGTAGGGGATGATAATTATGCGCTCCGTATTTATCTTCCAATAAAATTGCCTCGCTGCTTGATGTGATTTCCGCTACCATAAAGTTCTATTATTAAGAGATGTAAAGGTACGGATTGCCCTCTCAATAAAAAAAGAAGTGCATCTTGTTACGAATGCATCCGAAGAGGAATATTCAATGTTATTTTGAATTACATTTGTGTAACTAGATTTTAGATGAACATGAATTTTGATAACCTAAAGCGCCTTTTAGAAAGTTTAAAAGCTTTAAGTTTTTTTGATCGACTTTTTAGTTGGAACAGAATAAAGCTCCAATTGATTGACGCGAATGGCGATTTGCAAAAATTACTGGCTCGAGTAGAGGAATTTAGTAAGCTTGAAAATCTTTTTAACCTTGAGAAATCGAATACCAAGAACCTTACAGATACAGTAAACAGACTTCATACCGAAAATGAGGTACTAAAGGAATCCAACAAGCAACTTGATCTATTTCAGCAAAAGCTGACTACATTTGAGGAGGCCAACAAAAACTATTTACGAAGAGGTACGGAACTATCTAATGAGGTTGCAACACTTAAGCAAAAACTTGAGCAAACCGAGCGCGAGTTGCAGAAAGCTGTACAGCAAAATACTGAATTCCTAAAAGAAGATGAGCATAGGAGTCAGGACCATGCCAAATCGCTTAATACGCTAAGTAACATTCAGAATAAAATTCAAGCGGATCGCACTAAGGAATTGGAAGAGCGCAAGAATGCTGAAATACTTCGCATCCAAAAGCTCCGAGAGACTTGGGCCAACCACCAGGATACTGTAAAGAATACGATCAAAACTATTTGCGCGAAGTACACCATTGAATATGTGGAGAAGGTGCCTTTTAAAGGAGAACCTGACAACACATTAAAGATCAGCAACGAATTTATTGTGTTTGACGCAAAAAGTCCTGGAGGCGAGGACTTATCTAACTTCAGACAATACATTAAGAATCAGGCAGAGTCAGTTAAGAAATACGTCAAGGAACCCGAGGTTAAAAAGGAAATCTTTCTGGTTGTGCCAACCAATACTCTTGATATTTTAGACCAAGTGGTATTTCGCTTGGCCGATTATAATGTGTTTGTGGTATCTCTTGATTCACTTGAGCCAATTATATTAAGCCTACAAAAAATAGAAGAATATGAATTTGCGGATCAACTGAGTCCTGAAGAACGAGAGAATATTTGTAGGGTGCTGGGAAAGTTTATTCATCTTTCAAAAAGACGGATTCAAATTGATGGATTTTTTACGAAGCAATTCTTTGAACTTGTCTATCGAAGCGAAGCGGATTTGCCAAAAGACATCTTAGAGAAAGTAGCGGAGTTTGAAAAAGCAGAGAAACTTAATCCGCCTATTGAGCGCAGATCAAAACAAATCAGCGCTAAAGAGTTGGAACAAGAAACCACGAAACTTAGAAACGAAGCTGATGCGAGAGGAATCATGACTGAAGAATCCGTTTTATCAAGTCGGTTAAACAAACTGCCTTTATATACTACTGGCATAGAGGACTCAAAGGATGATGAGCAAGGGAAATTGTTTTAAACACTATCAATGAAAGTTACGGCCAACAATAAACTCAAGAATCTTATCGTAGTGGGTGATCGAGTGCTGATTCGCCCGGTTAAGGAATCTGACAAGACCGAGAGTGGACTTTATTTACCCCCTAATGTTCAGGAGAAAGAAAAAATTCAAAAGGGATTTGTGATTAAAGTTGGCCCAGGTTATCCATTGCCAATGCCTGCTGATGACGATGATTTATGGAAGGGAAAGGATGATCAAATAAAATATTTGCCGCTTCAGGCGCAAGAGGGCGATCTTGCTATTTTCTTACAAAGAGGCGCCATTGAAGTGATGTATGAAAGTGAGAAATACTATATTGTTCCTCAGGCTTCCATACTGATGCTGGAACGGGAGGAGGATTTATAAAGTATGGCTGGTCTTTCATTGGATGTGCTTCGCAACGGAAAGAAATATAGTCTCGTCAACTTTGGTGATCGCTATGAATTTATCATTGAGAATATTTTGGGGAACGGTGACTTTAAGTTGAAGGACCTTCACACGCTGGAGAAATACCATCTAAAAGACCTGATTAAGTTTGGCAAAGGTCCTGATTTTGAAATAAGAGATCTTTAATCTTGTGAATCAATTATTTCCCATCGTAGGCAGATACTTTGGAGGTCTTGTATCCTAATCTTACGGCTCTTGCTACTACCTTCTTGAATGAACCTTCGGCTAGTGCTTGACTATATAACCTCCAACGCTTACTTCCAATCTCAGCATCAATTTGATAGGCGATGCTTGCTCCTTCGGTAGCACAAGTCAAAATTAGTTTACCTGTTTCTTTTTTGAACCCAACATTATCCGTGTTAGGTTGTATCATGCCAGGCCACATCATGTTTACCAGATCTGCTTCGGGTATGAATCCTAGATCTCCAACTTCGAGTTGCCAATCGCCCAAGGCCGCTCGCATCTCTTTCAGTTTGGTTTGATGCTCTGACGCCAAAGCCAGATTGTGAATTTCATCCGGGTCATTCGATAAGTCATATAGTTCTTCCTCCGGCTTCGTCTTCATAAAAATATAGGAGGCATCTCCTGTAAGTTTTCCTTGCTGGTCCATTTCAATAAGAGTGCGAGTCATATCAATTTGTTCGCGATAGGTATTACGATACAACAATGGTAATTCAGGACGAAAATTTCTAATGTATACATAGCGGCCGTCAATTACTGAACGACTCATATCAGCCGCTTCATCAAATCGGTCTGCAGAACCAAAGGCATAGTGGTGTGTCTTTTTTGTTTTGTAGGATCCAAGAAAAGCCTTTCCCTGCATATGATCTGGAGGTTTTATTCCGGCTAATGACAAAACCGTTGGGCCCAGATCCATGAGTGAAATAATGTCTTCAACTTTTGTTCCTGCCAAAACTCCATTGGGGAACCTGACAATAAGTGGTACTCGTAATCCAGAATTTCCAACAGCACGTTTTTGTCTAAGTAAAGGTCCACCATGATCCGACCAAAAGAAGAGTATAGTTTTATCCAGTAGACCTTCTAATTTAAGTTCATCTAATAATACTCCTATCTGTTGATCAAGCTCGATAATATTTGAATAGACACGGCCTACATCCTTACGTACAACAGGGAGGTCGGGAAAATATTTTGGTATTCTCAAGTTATTAATATCTGAAAGCATAGGATCTTCCTTCTTCATGAAAATTCTCGACTCATGTGTTATTTCATGATTGAAGACCGCGAAAAATGGTTGTCCAGCATTTCGGTTTTTGTAATGTGCATCTTTTCCAATTTCGTCCCACGCTGTAATAGGGGAGTTAAATTGGTAATCTGTCTTTGCTGCATTGCTTGTGAAGTATCCAGCCGCTCGCAAGTATTCTGTAAAAACTTTTACATAGGGTGGAGGTACAGCAGCGTACTCTGGAACATTTCTTCCCCGTACGTCTTTCAGGCTTCTATAACTATTATACGTTTCTGCTTCTGGTTCACGATAGGCGTAATGTGGACCAGTGCGCATGTTATGTGTGCCTAAGCTTACCGGATACATGCCTGTTATAATCGAGCTTCGGCTTGGTGCACACACGCCAGCAGTTGCAAATGCATTCATAAAAGTTATTCCTTCCTTGGCAAGCCGATCAATATTGGGAGTCTTGATACTCTTGTCGCCATAGACCTCAAGCAGCGGACTAATATCTTCCACAGATATCCAAAGTATGTTTGGTTTTTCTGTAGTGCTTTGGGCAAACAGAAAGCTATTGAATGCTAGTGAAAAGAGAAGTATGAACACACGCATAGTCTTCCTGTTCGTATTATTATTTAGTTCTATTTTTTGTCCTTGAAAATACAGAAACGAGCAACAGTAACAAAAGTAAGTTGGTTTAATAAATCTTGATAGCTTGTTTTGTACAGTTGAACCGTTCCCTACTATATTTGAACCTTATGAATTTTGTTATTACACATGCCAGTTTAAAGGATGCTCACGAATTAGGCATTCTTGTTAACTCTGCTTATCGAGGTGATTCCTCACGGCAGGGTTGGACTACCGAGGCTGATCTATTAGACGGCACCCGAACAGATGCAGCAGCGATTGAAGATGTTATTAACAAGCCAGGCAATATTATATTGAATTATGTTGACAATGGAGAAATACTTGGCTGTGTAGAACTACATCTGGAAAACGGAAAACTTTATTTGGGAATGCTAACTGTGCGACCCCATTTACAAGGCAAAGGCATTGGAAAAGAATTATTGAAAGCCGCGGAATCTGAAGCTAAAAACAAAAAATGTAAATCCATTTTCATGACAGTTATCTCCGTTCGAAAGGAATTGATTGATTGGTATGTGCGCCATGGCTATGAGCACACAGGAGAGCGCAAGCCATTTGCCTTTGATGACCCTCGTTTCGGTCAACCTAAACAGCAATTGGAATTTATCGTGTTAGAAAAACTGCTCAAGTGACCATAAGGTTGGGCGAGCTAGAAAACTATTGATGGTGGTAAGTCATTCGGGTTAAAAACCCGAATGAACAACCAACTCCGTTTACTCACTTCGCATCCAGCTTCACTGGCTTAATGTCATTTTGCTTTCGACAATAGATATTGAACCAGTTGATCACGCGCTCGCCAATATCTTCAATAAATTTTGGTTCCTGAGGTCCATGCGGTGTTCTCGGATACGAAACCATTTGTGTCTTTACATCAAGTTTCTTCAAAGCCGCATAAAGTTCTTGACCTTGAGAGATTGGAACACGCAAATCTTTTTCTCCATGAATGATTAGTGTTGGCGTTTTTACATTCTTAACGGCAAACATGGCAGAGTGTTTCATATACACATCTGTTCGATCCCAAAACTCACCACCAAAATAATCAGGTAGAAAGCCTGGTATATCTGCTGTTCCGTTGAAGCTAATCAAGTTGGTAACACCAGCCCCTACCATTGAAGCTTTGAAGCGATTTGTTTTAGTAATAATCATGGAGGTCATGTAACCACCATAACTCCAACCCGTCACGCACAAACTATCGGGGTGTGCAATTCCATCTGCAATTAGTTTATCCACTCCGCCCATGATATCGTCATAATCTCCAAAGCCCCAGTCATTAAGATTTGCTTGTCGGAACTCAGATCCATAACCCGAACTTCCGCGTGGGTTTGCACGCAAAACAGCGTAGCCTTGCTCAGCAAAAGCTTGAATAGGATAAACTGAGCCCGCGCCAGTATAATTTTGCGAGAAAACTCCGGCTGGCCCTCCGTGGATGTTTACGATCATCGGATATTTTTTCCCCTTCACATAATCGGAAGGATACGTTACCAATCCTTCAATGTTATATTTTCCATCTTTTGACTTCCATGAAACAATCTCAGTTTTTGTCGGTGTCATTCTTAAAAACTCTTCGTTGACTTTTGAGAGTTTCTTAGACTTCATGTCTTTCATATCCATCACCATCACATCAGGAGGCGAAGATGCATTTTGATAAATGTATGCCATCATCTCACCATTTTTGGTAAACGATGCACTTCCATATACACCATCTGCCGCGGTCAGCATTTTTGGTTTCCCATCCAAGGGAAGCGAATAAATAACCCGATTTGTCTTATAGGCTTCTGTGAAGTGAATATTCTTGTTATCGCTCGACCAACCTAAAATCTGAAAGCTTTGATCAAATGTGGTGGCAAGTTTTTTTGCAGCACCTCCTGTAGCGGGCATGATATAAATATCATCCTGCTCAGCCCATTTTATTGTTCCACCATCGGAAGCAAATGCAAGCCACATCCCATCGTGTGAATATTTAGGATTAGCATCGGAGCCTTTACCAGCAACAAGCGATTTAACTGCACCGCTATCTGCAGGCACCGTTGAGATATCAGATGTCGTCCAAAGGTCCAATGAGGGATTGATTTGGTGGGTGAACGCAATTGTTTTGCTATCGGGAGACCATGTCAGATCAGTTACATGAAAATCACCAGAGGTCAATCGTTTGATTGGATAAATTCCCATTTCATTTTTTTGAAGTTTCACGCTGTAGAGATGTGCATTTCTATACTCATCGGCAACTACCATGTCTCGTTTCTCCTTATTGTTTTTTTCTTCTTCAACAGACAGAGGTTCATCCATCATAAAAGCTATTTGTTTACCATCCGGTGACCAAACATATCCTTCAACACTGTTTTTTATTTTAGTGATTTGTTGTGCTTCCCCTCCAATCATTGACAATAGAAAGAGTTGGCTTTTATCCTCTTTTCGTGCTGAGGTGAAGGATAGCCACTTACTATCCGGTGAGAATTGAGGATTGGTGCACGACTTATCTCCAAACGTAAATTGATGATTTGAACTGCCATCCGTTGAAGCAACCCAGATATGTGTTAGAAACTCTGATTTATCTCCTTCCATCTGAGGAGTTGAAACCATGGAGGCAACATTTTTACCATCGGGAGAAATTATCGCTCCTGTCAACCGATTGAACTTGATCATGTTGGCTGGTGTCCATTTTGATTGTGCAGAACCGGAAAAGGCAGCAACAACCATCACGGTAAAGACAAATAGTTTTTTCATAATACGGAATTTAATAGGAAGTTATATTGAAAAAACGGACTTCCAAACAAATCTTTTTTTACTGGTATCCCCTAAATGGATTCAACCTCAATGTTGCCTGGTAGAAAAATTCAATGGTTTGCTCTGAATATCATTACCATTGGATAATTCAAAAAGTAAATACTTATTGAGAAGTGATCTCTTCCGAGCGAATCTTAGATCATGATAGTATATATCAATTTGGTAAGTAGAATGTGGTAAATTTGAATTCTTAATATTTGAAGATCCAAACTCTCTAGTAAATTTTGTTGAGAAGTAAGAATCCAAGCCTTTCTCTTTCTTTTCATTTTATTCTAAATAATGCCTAAATGAGAATCTTAGCCCTACTTACTAACGTACTGATTTTGATTTTCATTCTTTCATCCGTATCCTGCTCGAATTCCAATAGGAAAACAGTAGTTTCCATTGTTGATGATCAGTTTTATATAAATGGAGAATTGACCTATAAGGGAAGAACATGGCAGGGAAATAAAATTGAAGGGTTGCTCTTCAATTCCCGAATGGTGCAAGGAACCTTTGATGATTTGAATCCAGAGACAAGAGATCGTTTTGCATATCCTGATACAAAAGTGTGGGATGCAAATAGGAACACCACTGAATTCATAGCGGCTATGCCGGAGTGGAAGAGGAATGGATTGCTTGGATTTACTCTTAATCTCCAGGGTGGAAGTCCCATTGGTTATGGAAATCCTATGGGATGGATTAATTCAGCGTTTGATAAGAATGGGAATCTTTTGCCCAGTTATATGGATAGACTGGAACGCATCGTAGATCGAGCTGACCAATTGGGAATGGTGGTTATACTGGGATATTTTTATTTTGGCCAGGATCAACTTTTGGAGTCTGAAGTGGCAGTGGTAAATGCTGTTGATAATGTTACAAATTGGGTTTTAAAAAAGGGATATAGGAATATTCTTGTTGAGATCAATAACGAATGCAATATCTTATATGATCATGAAATACTTCAGACACAAAGAATTCATGAGTTAATTGAGCGTGTTAAGAGCTCTGAAGGAAATGGATATAGGTTACTTGTGAGTACTAGTTATGGAGGCGGATTTGTGCCATTGTTAAATGTTGTGAAAACAGCTGATTACATTTTGTTGCACGGAAATGGCATAAAGAATTCTTCGGATATCATAAAGTTGGTTGAAGCCACCAGAAGAGTTGACGGTTACAAACCAACTCCCATTGTCTTTAATGAAGACGATCACTTCAACTTTGCATCAGATACCAGTAATTTGGTAACAGCCGTTCGCGCATATTCTTCATGGGGATATTTTGATTACAGATTGAAGGACGAGGGATTTGAAGAGGGGTATCAAAGCGTTCCGGTTGATTGGGGAATTAATTCCAAACGAAAGATAGATTTTTTTAAAAAGGTTAAAGAGATTTCTGGGAACTAAGAAAGTTAATTTGATGGCAATATTTAATGCATTTATTTTTCTTGGATTAAGCGCGCTGCATTTCTATTGGCTGCAAGGTGGTAAGTGGGGTCTTGATTCGGTTGTACCCCAACATGAACGATCAGGTGATAAAGTTTTTGTGCCGTCTGCGTTATCAACATTGATGGTAGCCACCGGATTGCTAGGATTTGCTTTTATTGAGTTAGGCAACACAAGTGCGTTCTCAGGCTGGATAGAATTAAAATATTTTCATTGGGGTAATTTCGTAGTTGCCTTTATATTCTTTGCAAGAGCAATAGGGGATTTCAAGTATGTCGGTATTTTTAAGCGTATAAGAAATACAGAGTTTGCTCAAAAAGATACACGCTATTTCACTCCGCTCTGTTTGTACGTGGCAACTACAAGCATATTAATTGTGGTGGCTTGATGCTTTAAATTTTTACTACTTCTTCAGCATCCACTTCATCAAGGGCCCGCTGCTCATACTGGTAACCAGCGCCATAATCACTAGCGATACGAAAACTTTTTCATTAATCAACCCATTTTCCAAGGCTACGATTCCTAAAATAATTTCCATGGCCCCTCTTGCATTCATTCCAAAGCCGGCAGCAAATGATTCACGCCATGTAAAGCCTCCAAGCTTAGTACCTACTCCACTTCCAATAATTTTGCCGGCAAAAGCAATTACAATAATGATGAGTGTGAGCAAGGGATCAAAATTGGTTATGAAGTTTACGCGCAAGCCAATAGAAACAAAAAACAAGGGTGCAAAAATGTTGTTAATGAACTGGTGAACAATTTCTTTTGCGCGTTCACTGAAATGTTCTGAATCGCCCAGCGCAACCCCTACAATAAAGGCTCCGAACACCGCATGTATTCCGATGTATTCGGTAAAAGCTGCGCCTAGAAAACATAATGCTAGTGAAAGCGAAAGCACACCTCCTGGCCAAGCCATCTTTTTATTTACCCAGGGAAGTACACGGTTTAAAAGGCCACGCCCAATGGTGAGCATGAAAATTACGAAGCCAATGGTAAGTATAATGGTATAATAGACCGACATGCTTCCACCATTCTTGCCGATCATACCAAGAATGACAGAGAATACGAGCCATCCTACCACATCGTCAACCATGGCAGAAGCCACAATTAACATTCCCATTCGTGACTTGAAAATGTTTAGATCCATCAGAATTCGCACGATAACAGGTAGCGCAGTAATGGCCATTGCCGTACCCATAAAAAGTGCAAATATGATTCGCTGTTGTCCTTCTGCTATGCCGAAAAACTCTGGGAAGTTATACGGAAAAATAAATCCAATGAAAAAAGGTATCACAAGGCCCAACAAACTTGTGAACACAGCTTGTCTTCCTTGTTGCCATACAATATGTAAGTCCACTTCAAGACCAGCAATGAACAGCAACATAATTACTGCAACTTGAACAAAGCCAGTAAGTACAATAGCGCTACTGCTTGGAACTGGAAATAAAGATTGAAACCAATCTGGATTGATCATTCCTAGCACAGTAGGGCCAAGTAAAAGACCAGCGATGATTTCTCCTACTACCGCAGGTTGTTTAAACTTCCTGGCAGCCTCGGCTAGCAGCCTTCCCATCAGTAGCATAATGCTAAGCTGAACCAGTAAGTGAACCACATCTACATGACTGAGTTTACCCACGGTTGGCCTCCTTTCTTTCTAGTTCAGTTTTAGGATGGACAACAAGTAAGTTGCACGGCAAATCGCCAAAAATATATTCCAGATCATGAGGGAAGACTCGATCAAAGATTGAAAACCTTCTTCGTGGTGAACCTACTATTAATAGGTCTGCATTTTTTCGTTGGGCAAATTTTGAGAGCTCAAATCCGGCTTTGCCAGAGACCATTTTAATATTTACCTTGAGTTTGTCGTGCGGAATTTTACCAAGAATTTCTTCCACCTTGTTAATTTCATCCTTTACCAAATGCTGGCGCATATCATCATACTCTGATTCAGTACATTGATCAGCTGCTGCCATAGTCAGTCCGTACATTTTTAACTCGCGTACAATATGTACCCAATTGGATTGTTCTTTTAATCCCAATTCACACGCTGCAAAAATTGCTTCGGTTACAAATGGGCTATCTTCTGCATTCACTACAATATTTTTGTATGCAGTTGGTGCGGTGGTGGGATTTGTAATCATCAAGAACGAACAGTCAGCTTTGCGCATGATTTGACGCGCAATGGTGCCGATGTAATAACCCACCAGATTTTCTTTTTTTAATGCTCCAGCTATTAACAAATCTATTTTTTCACGTTGACAGACCTTTAATATGCTGTCAGCAGGCTTGCCGTTTTCCCAGCAGATTTTAGTAGATGAGTTTTGAATACCAACTTTTTTTAGCAAGTCGTTCATTAGAAGATCCTCACTGTATCCATGTTCGCCAACATGAATCAAAACAAGGGTTGCTTTGTAAATCAAGGTCAAGCGAGCCGCTTCTGCAAGCATCGCCTCAGATGTGGGAGAAAAGGCAATGGCAAGACCTATTTTGCGAATTTCAAAATTCATGCTTTAAAATAGTCAATGGAATTGAATTATTCAGAGTCAAAACTGGAATTGGCCAACTAATTGCCAGATTTGAGTTCTTATATTTAGCAAACAAAGTGTCCTGATGTCGATCCAGAACCTAATAATAGGTAATCAAAAAATTAGATCCGAAGCTCATAGGCGTAAAATTCTATTGGGCGGCTACCTGATCTTGATTTATATCGGCATTGGTCTTTTTTTCTTTATCGTTAATTTGTTCAACCCTGAAGGAGATCCTACCAGCCTCTTTATAGGATTTATTATCTCGATAGGATGTCTTTTTATGCTTCGCAAAGGGTGGACTGACATTGCGCTTGTCATTCACTTCATCCGTGCCAACGCTACTGCCTTTTATTTTTCAATGATTGACGAAAGCACTCTTTTGACAGGCACATATATTTACTTTGTTCCTGCAAGTTTGGGCGCATTGGCCGTTTTTGGCTACAAGGAATTGTGGAAAGGAGTTGGTTTTACCATCATCAGTTTTTCACTCTTCCTAATTGCTTTATTAGAACCAGATAAATTTAGGGTAGACGATGCACATTTTTATTTCATCGTGAATTTCTTAATTGTCTTCCTCATTGGAATACTAATCTTGCTTTTCTTTGACCGAATGGTAGTTACGACAGAACAAAAAACTCAAAACAAGAACAATGAGTTGATCAAGGCAAATTCGGAGCTTGACAGGTTTGTGTACAGTGCATCACATGATTTGCGCGCTCCACTTAGCTCGTTATTGGGACTAATTAATATATCCAGGTTAGCCGTTACGCCTGAAGAATTGAAGAGTAACTTGGATATGATGGAGGGTAGAGTGGTTCACTTGGATGGTTTTATTAAAGAGATTATTAATTATTCACGTAATTCCAGATTGGAGGTGCAAACCAGCAACGTGAATCTTCTGGAATTGACTACTGAAGTCATAGATAGTTTGCGATTTTCAGATAGGGCTACACAGATTAAGATCGATATATTGGTTGACCCTAATCTTCAAGTAAGCGCAGATACGAATAGACTGAAGGTTGTTCTCACCAATCTTATTTCTAATTCAATCCGGTATGCCGATTTAACTAAGATAAGCCCCTTCATTCGAATTGAGGCTATTCAAATCGAAGATAAAACCAAAATACTAGTGACCGACAACGGTCAGGGTATTGCAAAAGAACATCAGGATAAAATTTTTGATATGTTTTATCGAGCCTCTGAAAATTCCAAAGGATCAGGATTGGGATTATATATAGTTATGGAAACCCTAACAAAAATGGGTGGGACTATCGAAGCATCCTCAGAGCATGGCAGTGGTTCTATTTTTGCAATCATTTTGCCAACTCACCATGGCTAGGCTGGCTTCCTTTTGCGTATTGGTTAAACTTGTATTTTCAACTGTTGTATCTTGCTTTCTTTAGCTATGAATTCAGGGAAACGATTTTGGGACTTTCTACTTCGCCATAACGGGCAATTGAAACGCAGCATATACAAAAAAGCCATCTTAAGAGGTCAGTTAATAGTGCTTTCATTGGCCGTTGGAATTATCTACATAGTGGTTGATGTAACCAACGATATCTATTTTAATTTGCCTTATTATTTTTTCTTAATAGCTTTTTCCTCTGTTACTTTAGTTATAAACCGAAACGGTCATTTTAAAATAGCCAACTACGTTTTTCTATTTCTACTCAATTGGCTCATTTATGTTTTTGCTTCAAACGACACTTATCGAAGCGGAGTATACATTTATTTTATTGTTTGCTCACTTACAGCCCTCACCTTATGTGGCTATGAGCAACTAAAGACAGGATTGCTCTTCTGTGGACTATCACTTCTTCTGTTTTCTTTGTCCTATGTTTTTAAAATCTTTCCTTCCATGCCTCATGGTGATGTACCGGAGTCTTATGTAACTATTGCGTTCATCACCAATTTCAGTGTTTCGCTAATCACCACTGCTACTCTACTTTTCTTTTTGCTTGACATTAATTATCAGACAGAAGAGGAGTTAAGTAAGAACAACGAACTTTTAACTAAGGCAAATGCTGAGCTTGATCGGTTTGTTTACAGCGCTTCACACGATTTGCGTGCTCCTCTTAGCTCTCTTTTAGGTCTTATCAATATTTCTAAGTTGGCTGTGAAGCCGGAAGAAGTACTGAATAACCTTGATATGATGGAAGGAAGGATCAGTCATTTGGATAGCTTCATAAAAGAAATAATTAACTATTCGAGAAATTCAAGATTGGCAGTACAAGCTCAGCATGTGAATCTTTTAACCCTAACCAATGATGTAATGGATAGCTTGAGATTCTCAGAACAGGCCCCACTCATTAAAGTTGATATTCAGATCTCACCCAACTTTCAAATTTTTACTGATGGTAATAGATTGAAAGTTATTTTAACAAACCTGATCTCGAACTCCATTCGCTATGCAGACTTTACCAAGACCAACCCATTCATTCGAATTGAAGCTTCTAGAATAGAGGATAAGACGAGTATACAGGTAACAGATAATGGTCAGGGCATACCAAAAGAACATCATGATAAGATATTCGACATGTTTTATCGAGCTTCTGAGAATTCAAAGGGCTCTGGTCTGGGACTGTATATTGTAATGGAGACGCTAACAAGGTTGGGCGGCTCAATTGAAACCACATCCGAACTAGGTACCGGTTCTACCTTTACCATCTTTCTTCCAAAGGGTGGAAACAGTTGATCTTTTTATTAAGAATAGCTGACATGACCATCTTTATTTTCAAATCCTCATATTTTCAAATTACTTTTGCGCTTTATGGCTACTCAAGACGATAACCTTCTTAAAAAAGTGATAGCCCATGCCAAGGAGTATGGGTTTGTTTTTCCATCTAGTGAGATTTATGACGGCCTCAGCGCGGTATACGACTACGGACAGAATGGAGCTGAACTGAAGAACAATATCAAGGAATACTGGTGGAGATTTATGACCCAACTTCACGATAATATCGTTGGTATTGATGCCGCTATTTTTATGCACCCCACCACGTGGAAGGCATCAGGTCACGTAGATGCTTTTAGCGATCCAATGCTTGACAACAGAGATTCTAAAAAGCGTTACCGTGCTGACGTTTTAATAGAGGACGCCATTTCAAAAATGGAAGAGAAGATTGAGAAGGAAGTAGAGAAAGCAGCCAAACGTTTCGGTGAAACCTTTGATAAGGAAATGTTTTTGAAAACAAATCCTCGTGTTGTTGAATATCAAGCTAAAATTGATGCAACAAACCATAGAATGAAAGAGGCCATGGGCAGCGCAGACATGGCAGGCATGAAGCAGTTAATTGATGATTTAGAAATTACTGACCCTATTTCCGGTACCCGCAATTGGACAGATGTGCGCCAATTTAATTTGATGTTCTCAACCGAGATGGGATCACTGGCAGAAGACACCAATAAAATTTATTTGCGGCCTGAGACAGCACAAGGAATTTTTGTGAACTTTCTAAACGTGCAGAAAACTGGTCGTATGAAGATACCATTCGGGATTGCACAAATCGGAAAAGCTTTTCGCAATGAGATTGTAGCCCGCCAATTCATCTTCCGTATGCGGGAGTTTGAACAAATGGAGATGCAATTTTTTATAAAGCCAGGGGAGGAAATGAAATGGTATGAATTCTGGAAAGAGAAGAGAATGAAATGGCATCAGGCGCTTGGCCTTGGAAAAGAAAATTACCGTTTTCACGATCACTTGAACCTGGCCCATTATGCTAACGCAGCCTGCGATATTCAATTTAATTTCCCAATGGGCTTTAAGGAGTTAGAAGGTATCCATTCGCGTACTGACTTTGATTTAAAAAACCATGAGAAGTTTTCGGGAAAAAAACTTCAATACTTCGATCCAGAGGACAATCAGAACTATATTCCATATGTAGTGGAAACTTCTGTAGGTTTAGATCGCATGTTTTTGTCTGTGCTGGCCACTGCTTACGTAGAGGAAAAATTAGAGGATGGAAGTGAACGCGTTGTGCTCCGCATTCCAGCAGCTCTTGCCCCTCATAAAGTTGCTATCCTTCCGTTGATGAAAAAAGATGGCCTACCCGAAAAGGCAACCGAAATCATGAACGATATCAAATTTGATTTCAGATGTTTCTATGAAGAGAAAGATGCGATTGGAAAAAGATATCGCAGACAAGATGCTATCGGAACACCGTTTTGTGTAACCATCGATCACCAAACATTGCAGGATGACACCGTTACCATTCGCTATCGGGATACAATGAAACAAGATCGTGTAAAGTGCAGCGAGATAAAGTCAGTGCTGGAAAAAGAATGCTCGATGAAAAATTTACTTCGTTCCATTTGAGCTAAAGGTTAATTTATCGGATTCAGGATGGTTATACTTTCTGAGGGTCTGTAACTTTAAAATAGGGTCTATTGAAATTATCTTCCGTCCCGGTATTCAGGTTTTTCTATGGGCTTTATGAAGAAATCTGGTTTAGACTTTTTCATGGTCCGGTCTTTCATCGATTTCTGAATCACAAGTACACCTACTATACCAAATTGCCATGGTCTAGAAAATTAAAGTTTCTTCGGTTGGTGCGTGATCATTATGAGTATTTCGAATTTATTCCCAGAAATGATGTGAACCTGACAAGAGCCATGAAAGCGATTATTTGCTGTGGCGCTAGTCAACTTGTTTTCGGTTTACCCCGTGAGAGCCTAACCTACTTTGAAAAAATTATAGTGTATCCAGATTACTACAATTCAAAATACACACATAAGCGTCACAAAGGTGAGGTTAATCCTGGACTCCGGATTATTGTGTTCAGCTGGCGCGGGGTTGTTGAGGGATTGGATCGGCCAGATGATGGGCTTAACTTGATGCTTCATGAGTTTGCTCATGCACTTTGGCTGGAGCATAAATTAATGCATCACCAATATGAAGTTTTAAATGAAAGCTGGGTTGAGGAATTTGAAAGACTCGCAGCCGCAGAGATGGCAGAGCTTCATGCTAACGAACAACATTTTTTTAGGCGCTATGCGTTTGAAAGCATCGAAGAATTTTTTGCAGTGGCAGTTGAGAATTTTTTTGAACGTCCGGAAAAATTTCTTGAAGAGTTACCGCACTTGTATAACATTCTCGCAAAAATTCTAAATCAAGACCCTATTCAGATTACCAAAACTACGTAGCCATGAACAGTATTCTAAATAAGAATCTCTTCTTTGTAAAAGAGCATGTAAAAATTTTCAAGGCAGCCAATAGTTTTGATGTTTTTGATCCGGATACAAAACAAATTGTGTTGTTATGTCAGGAAGAGAATCTTGGATTCTTTACGAAGATGTTTCGCTTTACAGAATATAAACGAATGACTCCGTTTAATATGGAAATCAAGACGCCAGTGGGTGAGAGAATCTTAACGGTGCGAAGAGGAGTGTCTTTCTTTGTTTCAGAAGTAGATGTATTGGATGAAGGGGATAAAATTATAGGAAAATTTAAGCAGCATTTCTTTTCTATCGGTGGTAAGTTTGAAGTATTGGATCAGAATGGTCGGTCACTATGTATGCTAAAGGGTAAATGGACAAGTTGGGATTTTAAGTTTGTTTCTCATGATGGAAAAGAGTTTGCAACGGTAACCAAAAAATGGAATGGCCTGGGTAAGGAGTTATTTACTTCGGCAGATAATTATATTTTGCAAATTAACTCCGAGGTTCCAGCCGATCATCCCTTGCGCAAGTTGATTTTAGCTGCGGTCATGTGCATTGATTTGGTGTTGAAAGAGTAATCAACGGGTTATTTCTAAATCGACTACTACCAATTGCCTACTTTTATATCATGGATGATTTACAGATTTTTCTTTTTTAGCTAATGAATTGGCCTGACCTGCTTTCTTCACAACGCACTGGACAAAAACAATCAATCCATGAACTTTCGAGAAGTGCGTTTGAACAAGACTATGATCGTATTATTTTCTCTCATCCATTTAGAAAACTGCAGGATAAAACCCAGGTTCACCCATTACCAGAACTAGATTTTGTTCACACCCGACTTACGCATAGCCTAGAAGTATCAAGTGTTGGCCGGTCACTCGGCAAGCGGGTTGGTGAAGTGATTATTAAAAGGCATTCTGAACTCAATAAAAGCTTTTCGCTTTTTGATTTTGGAGCAATTGTGGCAGCGGCATCCCTGGCACATGATATCGGTAATCCTCCTTTTGGTCATGCAGGCGAAGACGCTATCTCAGATTTTTTTGCTCATCATCCACAGGGTCAATCATTCAAGGAGAAAGTAAGTGAGACGGAGTGGCATGACTTAATCAAATTTGAAGGCAACGCTCAAGGCTTCCGCCTATTGACTAAAAATCAATATGGCTTAAAGTTGACGTTTTCTACATTGGGAGCCTTTACCAAGTATCCATGTCCAGCACTATTTCCCAGTCGAGATAGTTCAAAGAGGAGCCAGAAAAAGTTTGGTTTCTTTCAAACCGAAAAAGAGTTGTTCAATGAAATTGCCCTGCAACTAGGTCTTAAAGAAAAGATGGAGAACGTATCGCTTCGTCATCCTCTGGCATTTTTAGTGGAGGCTGCCGATGATATTTGTTATAGCATCATTGATTTGGAGGATGGTTGCAGTTTGGGATTAGTTAGTTATGGCGAGGCGAAAGAATTATTCGAAGGAGTGATCACCAGAAGTAAGTCGAAATTGGGTAAACTTGATTACCTCTCGAGCCAGCAGGAAAAAATAGGATACTTAAGGGCACTTGCGATTGGTGATCTTATGGATGAATGCTCCACTCTCTTTTTGGATAAAGAAACTGAAATTCTTTCGGGAAAATTTGATCTGGCTCTGGCTGACCATTGCCCTTCCAAAGGTGGACTTATAAATATTATCAACCTTTCTAGATCAAAAATTTATCAGGCCCGACAAGTAGTAGAGATTGAAGCTGCAGGCCATGAAGTATTACCTGGCTTGCTCAGCGAATTTACCAAGGCCGGATTTTACCTGATGAATGACACGAAATCTAGAAAGTATCAAAACCTCCAACTGCTCTTGCCACATGAAATTCAACAGGATATAAAGGCGCATCCTAATAATACTTACTACATTCTTAGAAGCATCATAGATTTTGTTTCCGGCCTTACAGATCGTCATGCACTCTCGCTGTTTCGAAAGATCAAAGGGATTTCGGTGATCTAATAGGTCTAAACCCCTTAGCGCATCTCAAAAAGGCTTTTTGGAGCAGAATAAACCCTTCAAAAACCCCAAAAATCCTTAGCTTTGACGTCTGATTTTTTTGACAAAAAAGTATGTGGTCAAAGGTTGCTCAGTTTATAATTAAGTTCAAGCTACCCATGATTGTGGTAATAGGCCTGATCACTATAGTGATGGGCTACTTTGCCATGAAGGTGGAGATGAGCTATGAATTTACACGAACTGTTCCGCTCGATGATCCAGAGATGGTCTTTTTCAACAACTTTAAAAAGCAATTTGGAGAGGATGGCAATATGATGGCCATTGGCGTTAAAGACAGCGCCTTGTTTAAGCTGGAAAATTTTCAAAAATTCAGGGCATTTGGCGATGAGTTAAGAGATATTGAAGGTGTAGGTGAAATTCTTTCTTTGCCCCTCCTAAAAATTATTAACAAAGATACCGTTGCTACTAAGTTTTATCTCACCAATCTCTTCCCTGAGAACATAAGTTCGCAACAACAATTAGATAGCCTACTTGGCGTTGCACTCGACCAAAAGTTTTATATGGGTCAGTTGCTAAATGTTAGTAATGGCGCAACTCTCATTCTCGCTCCAATGGAAAAGGAATACGCCAATTCAGCGAGACGAATTGATATCACCAATTCACTGGTAAAATTCGGAACAAAATTTACAGATCAGACTGGCATACAACTCCACTATGCAGGTTTACCATTTGTGCGTTCAGTGATGGCCTATCAAGTTCGTAAAGAACTTTCCTTTTTTTTATATCTGTCTGCGATTGTAACGGGTATCATTATGCTCATTTTTTTCCGTTCGGTAAGAGCGGTGATTTTTTCAATGATCATGATAGGTGTCGTTGTGATCTGGACTATTGGAACAATTGCCCTCCTTGGTTTTAAAATTAGTTTGTTAAGCGGATTGATTCCACCTGTTATTGTAACAATCGGAATCACCAATGCCATTTACTTACTTAACAAGTATCATGTTGAATTTGTAAAGCTTCGAAATAAAACGGAGGCCATACGGGTAGTGGTGCAGAAAATGGGCTTGGCTACCTTCCTTACAAACCTGACAGTTGCGATTGGGTTTCTCACCTTACTCTATACTGACATTACCATTCTACGGGAATTTGGAATTGTTGCGGGTATCAATATCATCGGGTTGTTTGTTGTAAGCCTTGTGATGATTCCCAGTATCTTATCCTGGATGCCGGAGCCTACACCAAAGCATCTCCGTCATCTCAATTTTAAAATTCTTGGAGGGTTTGTAAAGTTCATCGACTTACTTGTACATCGTCATCGGATTGCCATTTATCTGGTAACGTTGGTGATTACAGCAATTGCCATTTTTGGAATGACTAAGCTGTATTCCGTTTCTTTTATGGTAGACGACATTCCGGAAGAAAGTCAAGTCAAGAAAGATTTGAAATTTGTAGAGGACAATTTTACAGGGATTATGCCCTTGGAAATAGAAGTTGATCTTCAAACCAAAAGAAAACGCCCACTTCAAAATTTAAAAATTGCCCGAGCGATTGATCATTTTGAATCCTCTTTGGATTCCATATCGGTTACCTCTCGCCCGGTTTCTATCCTCAGTTTTATAAAAGCATCCCGACAAGGCTATTATAATAATAATCCCGACTGGTATGGTTTGCCCACTTCTGAAATTGAAGCGAAGTATGTCTTGGATTACCTGAAGGGCCAAACAGACAATAGCGGTTTATTCAAGGCATTTGTGGATTCATCTTTTACCAAAATGCGAATCTCTTTACAGATGGCGGATATTGGTTCTATAAAAATGGATTCGTTGGTTCATAATGTAATAGAGCCTAAGGCGCAAGAACTGGTTGTCGACCTTAAAAAAATATTGAAAGCTAAAAGTGATTCTGTAAGCGTTACCGTAACAGGATCTTCAAAGATTTTTATCAAAGGAAATAAATTCCTTATCGAGAATCTTACCGAAAGTTTAATACTGGCTTGTATTCTCATCACCCTTTCCATGGCTCTTTTATTCGCCAATGCAAGAATGATTATTATATCGCTTATTCCTAACCTCATTGCGTTGATGATTACCGCAGGCTTAATGGGTTATTTCAATATTCCATTAAAGGCAAGTACAGCTTTGATTTTCAGTATTACATTTGGAATTTCTGTAGATAACTCTATTCGATTTCTTGCAAAATACAGGCAGGAATTACTTGCTTCTGGATTTTTTGTGCCACGTTCAGTAAGCGAGAGTATTTTGGAAACAGGTAAGAGTATCATCTATACGTCAATCGTTTTGTTTGCCGGATTTATCATTTTCGCTTTTTCAGATTTTGGAGGAACTGTTGCCCTGGGTTTACTTACTTCTACTACCCTGATCATTTCAATGTTTACTAATCTTATTTTGTTGCCCGCATTGATCATGACGTTTGACAAACCAAAAAAGGGAAAGAAAGCGGAACACTTACTGATTGATGACTTTGACCCAGGTTTTTATAGTGAGCATGAAGACGAAGAAATTGATTTGAATAAGATCAAAATTCACGATCGTTCGGGATCTGCTGAATAAGTGTAGTCGTAATCTTGGGAATCATGGCACAGACAAAAGGTGGAGGTTCTGCGAAGTTGTGATTGGCAAATTAAGGTAAAGAATAGTAATAGATTATAAACAAGCGAAATGTCGGAGAAGTATAAAGAACATAAAGAGCTTAATTACGCTAAGCTGGCAGATGACGTGTTAAAGTTTTGGAAGGAGGAAAAGATTTTTGAACAATCTGTTTCCTTGAGAGAAGGCAGCCCATCATTTACTTTTTACGAAGGCCCACCTTCAGCTAATGGCACACCTGGCATTCACCATGTGATGGCACGCACCGTTAAAGATATTTTTTGTCGCTACAAAACATTAGAAGGATTTCAAGTAAAGCGCAAAGGAGGCTGGGATACCCATGGCCTGCCAGTGGAACTGCAAGTGGAGAAGCAACTCGGTATTACCAAGGATGACATAGGCAAAAGTATTTCGATAGAAGACTACAACAAGAAGTGCCGCGAAACGGTGATGATGTATAAAGATCAATGGGATGATCTTACTGTAAAGATGGGCTACTGGGTTGATCTGGAAAAGCCATA
Source organism: Bacteroidia bacterium (assembly GCA_031384515.1). Classification (GTDB taxonomy): domain Bacteria; phylum Bacteroidota; class Bacteroidia; order Cytophagales; family Cyclobacteriaceae; genus ELB16-189. Next base: position 64,627 of record JANNAQ010000097.1, on the reverse strand, counting down.
TATCACCTACGAAAAAGAATACATTGAGTCTTTGTGGTGGATATTACGACAGTTGTATGACAAGAAGCTTTTGTACAAGGGGTACAGTATTCAACCTTACTCTCCTGCTGCTGGAACAGGACTTAGCTCACATGAGTTAAACTTGCCTGGCTGTTATAAAGATGTGAAGGACACTTCTGTTGTGGCACAGTTTAAGGTGAAGAGGGATTCGAAGTCGGAATTACTTTTTGGACACCCAACTGGCGATGTATTTATAGTAGCCTGGACAACCACACCATGGACACTTCCATCGAATACAGCCTTGGCTGTTGGAGATAGAATAAAATATGTTCAGATAAATACATTCAATCCTTACACATTTAAGGCTGTGAGTTTGGTGTTGGCAAAAGATCTTGTTAGTAAATATTTTTCAGAGAAAAATAAGGATATCAAGATTGAAGAGTATAAGCCCGGAGACAAATCAATTCCATTTGAGATTATTCAAGAGTTAACAGGAAGTCAACTTGTTGGAATTAGATACGAACAGTTGATGCCATATCTTCAACCTTTGACTAGCGTTGATAAAGCCTTTCAAGTCATAGCTGGTGATTTCGTGACAACAGAAGATGGAACAGGGGTAGTTCACATTTCACCAACTTTTGGTGCGGATGACTTTCGGGCTGCAAAACAAAATGGCATTCCTGCGCTTACGTTAAAGGATGAGCTTGACAACGAGGTGCCTACTGTTGATCGTAAGGGAAAATTCGTAAACCAGATTGGCATTAAACTGGAAGAGGGCGTTAAGAAGTATGGAATCAAAACCCACAAGCATCTTGGGCCAGATGACTTTTATGTAAAGAATTATACGAATGAAGATGAAACACACACGGATTACAAAAATACAGACGTCATTATCTCCATCATCCTTAAAGAAGAGAACAAGGCCTTCAAAGTAGAAAAGTACGAACACACCTATCCACATTGCTGGCGTACAGACAAGCCAGTTCTTTATTATCCATTGGATAGTTGGTTTATCAAGACGACTGCGCTAAAAGACCGCATGGTTGAATTGAACAAGACAATTAACTGGAAGCCGGAATCTACAGGTACAGGACGTTTTGGCAATTGGTTGGAGAATTTGGTGGACTGGAATTTATCACGTTCCCGATATTGGGGAACTCCACTTCCGATCTGGCGCACAAAGGATGGCAAGGAAGAAATATGCATAGGATCTATTCAAGAACTGAGAGCTGAAATTGCAAAAGCTGAAAAGGCAGGAATCAGGAATCCTGAATCGAAGATCAAAAATCTTGAAGACCTACATCGTCCTTATGTTGACGAAATTACGTTAGTCAGTTCGTCTGGTCAGCCCATGCAGCGGGAGCCCGACCTAATTGATGTATGGTTCGATTCCGGTGCGATGCCTTATGCGCAATGGCACTATCCATTTGAAAATAAAGAAGTTTTTGAAAAAGCATATCCGGCAGATTATATCGCGGAAGGGGTTGATCAAACCCGTGGATGGTTCTTTACACTTCATGCAATAGCAGTGATGCTGAGTGAAAGTAGTGATTCGATTAAAGCCGTTAATGTTAAAGTTGGAAATGGAGGAGTTGCATTTAAGAATGTTATTTCCAACGGCCTTGTTCTTGACAAGAACGGTAACAAGATGTCGAAAAGTAAAGGCAATGTGGTTAATCCATTTGAAACGATTTCAAAATTTGGCCCTGATGCCGTGCGCTGGTACATGATTGAAAATGCGCCACCTTGGGATAACCTCAAGTTTGATATGGAAGGTATAGCCGAAGTGCAGCGAAGGTTTTTTGGAACACTTCAAAATACGTATTCCTTTTTTGCCTTGTATGCAAACATTGATGGCTTTGTCAAAGATGAAATGAATAATGTCCCTTATGACAAACTTTCTTCTCTTGACCGCTGGATTATCACCAAGGAACAATCGTTGATTGAAGAAGTTACCAAAGCATACAATGATTACGAACCAACGAAAGCGGCACGTGCCATTCAGGAGTTTGTAAATGATCATGTTTCCAATTGGTATGTACGATTGAATCGCAAAAGATTTTGGCAACCATCAAGTCGGGGTGAGTTATCTCTCGATAAGAAAGCTGCCTATGAAACTCTGTATGAGTGCTTAATGGTGACAGCTCAGTTGATGGCACCAATTTCGCCATTCTTCAGTGAATGGTTGTATAAGAACCTTACAGATAACATTCGGAGCAAGGCAAAACAATTTAAAACGCCTCTTCGCTTTTCTTCTATCCATCATACCTTGCTCGTTAAGTCAGAGGCGAATCGTAAAGATGAAGAGTTGGAAACATCAATGGATTATGCTCAGCGTATTTGTTCGTTAGTTCATTCCATACGTAAGAATAGTAAAATAAAGGTTCGTACCCCGCTGCAAAAAGTTTTGCTTCCGGTTCTTGATGGCAACTTTGCCCAACGTGTTAAAAACGTAGAGGAAATCATTAAAGCCGAAGTGAATGTAAAAGAGATTCAATATATTGATGATGCTTCCGGCCTTCTTGTAAAAAAGGTAAAGCCAAATTTTGCCAAGCTAGGTAAGCAATATGGCCCAAGGATGAAAGAAGTTTCGGCCGTGATAAATTCATTCACAAAGGAGGATATTCAAAGTATTGAAAAGGGAGTATTAGCAAAGGGAGGATTTGATTTAGTGATGGAAGATGTTTTAATCAGTTCCGAAGATATTCCAGGGTGGGCAGTGGCCGCGGAAGGTGGGATCACAGTGGCGCTGGATATTACAATTACCGAAGAATTGAAAAAAGAAGGAATAGCTCGAGATTTTGTGAATCGAATTCAAAATCTTCGTAAAGATATCGGACTACAGGTGCTGGATAAGATTTCGATTGAAATTGAAAGAGGTAGCCACAGTGACGCTGTGCTTTCTGCAATACATGATTTTAAGCAGTATATCAGTAGTGAAACTCAAGCATTACATCTTGAGTTTGGAGATGCACTAGAGGATTCAACAGAAATCGATATGGATGACTTCACATTAAAAGTACGAGTAGAAATAAAGAAGTAAGCAAAAGGACACTGTTAGTAGGGTATAGAGAAAATCCTCTTTGGCCTACAAACTGAGCCACAATAACTATAATAATGAATTCAAGAAAGTATTTTATAATAGCCCTTCTTATCATCATTCTTGATCAGGCTAGTAAGCAGTTGGTCCATCACTATATGTACATCCATCAGGAAGTAAATGTGATTGGCGAATGGTTCAAACTTCACTACTTGTTGAATCCCGGAATGGCATTTGGTATTCGGTGGGAAAGTGAATTTGGTAAGATGGCGCTTACCTTCTTTCGCATAGGAGCGATGTTTGGGATTGGCTGGTACATGATAAACATGAATAGAAAGGGAGCTCACTCCGGGTTCTTGGTCTGTATGGCATTGATTTTGGGAGGTGCTGTTGGTAATGTTATTGATAGCACTTTTTATGGAGTGATGATGAATAATGCACCAATGGAATCTTTTACTCCTTGGTTCCATGGTCAGGTGATTGATATGCTTTACTTTCCAATCTACGATTTTTACTGGCCAGAGTGGGTGCCCTATCTAGGTGGTGAATATTTTTTGTTTTTTAGCCCAGTATTCAATATTGCAGATTCATCAATTTTTATTGGAGTAGTCACCATTCTTATTTCTCAAAAGAGATTTTTTAAAGAACATGAGGAGGAAAGCGGGGCCACACCTTCAATAGGTGAAACCTCATTTACCCAAAGTGAAGAAGTGATTGCTACTTATTCTGAAAGCGGAATTGAAGAGCAAAACTTCACAAAAGAGATGACAGATCTGGAAGAGACTATCGAAGAAAAGAAAGTGGATGAGAGTAACCAGGCACCAAAAGAAAGGCAATCACCAACTAGTTTATAGATTCTACTAATGGCTGAAGTTTTACACATCTCTGAATCAACTAACAAAAGCGAACGCTATAAGTCACTGCTTCCTCAAATCGAAGCCTTGATAAAAGGAGAGCCTGATATAGTAGCCAATCTTTCAAACATATCTGCAGCGCTCCGCCAGTCTATGGGTTTTTTTTGGGTAGGATTTTACATTGTAAAAAATGGTGAGTTGGTATTGGGTCCTTTTCAAGGGCCCATCGCATGTACACGGATCGCATTTGGCAAGGGAGTGTGTGGCGCTTCCTGGAAAGAAAAGAAGGTAATACTCGTACCAAATGTGGATGAGTTTCCTGGGCATATTGCCTGTAGTTCTGATTCAAAATCTGAAATTGTATTACCTGCTTTTAAAGGACCTGATGTTGCGCTCGTTCTCGATGTGGATAGCGATAAGGTTAACGACTTTGACAGAATTGATGAATTGTACCTTGGTCAAGTAATGCACCTGATTGAAAAATTTCTTTAAATCATTATGAATGATTTATTGAAGCTCTATGCAGAGCGATATTATGAATTCTCCAACTCGCTTAGCGAAGTGAGTAGATCTCTTCGATTTATCTCATTGGGCAGAATAGCTGTAGCGCTTTTATTTATCCTTCTTAGCTATCTCGCATTCTCTTATTCTATAATTTTCTATTCTCTACCATTTGTTGCCGCAGTATTTATCTATTTGGTTAGATACTATAATACTAGATTTCAGAAAAGTCTTCTACTGAAAAATTTAGTCAAGCTAAATGAGTTTGAAAGTAAAGCATTGAATCATGATTATTCAAATTTTCAATCAGGCGACCGTTTTTTAGATCCGCATCACCCCTATAGTTACGACCTTGACATATTCGGCAATGGATCTTTATTTCAATATCTCAATCGGTGTGGTACTACAATTGGAGAAAATAAATTAGAGGAACTGCTTTTAATGCCCAGAAGCGACAAGCAAGAAATTTACAATCGTCAAGAAGCTATCAAAGATCTTAAAGACAAAATTCAATTTCGTCAAGACTTTTGGGCACAAGCAACTTTGAAAGAAAGAAAGTTCTTTGAAGTTGGGAAAATACTGGAATGGGCAAGGGATGAAAATTTTGTTGATGGAAAACTGGTCTATAGAATTCTATTAATAGTAGGACCGATTATCTCACTTTCTTTATTTGCTACAGTTATTATTATAAGTACCTCTTGGCTACCAGCCCTTCTACTGGCCATGAGCATTCTATGGTCAATACCTGCATTTCACTCCCGTAAAATAGCAAGGGTGCATGACGTTTTAAGCAAACAAAAAAATGCTATCGAAAGGTATTGGGTGCTTTTAAATCTAATAGAAAGTCAAATTTTTACATCGGATATTTTTCAATTCATGAAAAAGGAAGCACGGGAAGCGTCCGGAAGAATGAGAGAATTTTCAAGACTTATCAATGCGCTGGAGTCTCGTCAGAATGGAATTGCTAATCTAATTGGAAATTCCTTTTTCCTATATGACCTGCAATCGATCAGAAGACTGGAACGTTGGCGACACATCAATGCCAAAGATCTGCCTCGTTGGCTAGAAATCATTGCCGAAGCGGAAGCGCTTTGCTCGTTTGGTACTTTTCATTTTAATAATCCTGGGTATGCGTTTCCTGTCATTAATGAAAAGCTGATAATAAAGGCGGAGGCAATGGGGCATCCTTTAATTTCCTCCAGCGAGAGAATTGACAATGATTTTTCCCAAGGAAATCCTCAGTCCATAATGATCGTAACAGGAGCCAACATGGCTGGCAAAAGCACTTTTTTACGAGCTGCGGGTGTCAACATCGTATTGGCTTTGACTGGAGCTCCTGTCTGTGCAAAGTCATTTTCGTGTCCTATTTTAAGTTTGCGCTCTGGTATGCGCACTTCTGATTCATTGCAAGAGCATCAATCCTATTTTTATGCAGAGCTTTATCGGCTTCAAAGTATCATGGAAGATCTTCGATCTGGAAAGCCATTATTGATATTGCTTGATGAAATTCTAAAGGGGACAAACTCAACTGATAAACAGGCAGGTTCAATTGCGATTGTGGAGCAACTGGTAAAGCTTAATGCTCTGGTGTTGCTCGCTACACATGACGTAATTTTGGGTGAACTACAGACGCGGTTTCCTGGTCAGGTAATCAATGGATGTTTTGAGAGTCAGTTGGAAGGGTCTCGCCTTTCCTTTGACTATAAATTAAAACCTGGGATTGCTCAAAAGGCCAATGCTACTTTTTTGATGCGGCAGATGGGGATTATCCCTGAGTAGTATTTAGATCTCGTTTTGTTCTTAACGGTTGGAAAAGAGAAATCATGCTAAGAATGTAGATGCCCCAAGCAACCATGACGTTGATTTTTTTAAAATTTCGTATGGTCCTAATTTCACAGTTATTTGTTCCTTCAAATTTTAGTATCTTGATTCCTAAATCGAAACGCTATGAAAACACAACTCAATCGCAGGGACTGGTTTAAATCCACGCTTGCTCTAACGGCTGGTATTACAATGACTTCAGCCCTTACCGAAGAATTAATGGCTGCACCCATGAGCGAAGCTGAGCGTCTGTTTTTTGGCGGCCGTAATAAGTCAAGCCAAAAAGTGAGACTTAATTCAAACGAAAATCCATACGGTCCTTCTGACAAAGCGAGGAAGGCAGTGATTGAAGTTCTTTCGCAGAGTAACCGTTATGCCTTTAACGAATTGGAGGAATTCAAAGCTTTAATTGCTGCTAAAGAGGGAGTTGATCCTACGTATATATTAATGGGTGCAGGATCTGGTGAATTGCTATGCCAGACAGGTATTGCCTATGGATTGGAAGGAGGTCGTGTGCTATCAGCTTACCCTACTTTTCCAATGCTGATGGCCTATGCCACCCAAATGAAAGCCAGTTGGGATAAGGTTGATCTCAATGAAAAGCTAGAGTATGACTATGAAGCCTTGGCATCTGCAATCAAAAGCGATACAAAGTTGGTATTCTCTTGTAATCCTAACAATCCAACGGGCACGGTGGTTGCTGATTCTATTGTGAGATCATTTTGCGAAGAAGTATCTAAGAAGACATTGGTTTATGCTGATGAGGCATACCTGGAATTCCTTGAACCATCACAGCAAAAATCGATGGTTTCATTAGTTCAGAATAATCCTAATGTGATTGTATCGAAAACCTTTTCAAAAATTTATGGACTGGCAGGTTTGCGAATAGGATATGTGGTAGGCCACCCTGATACACTAAAAAAGATTGGGCAGTATGGAGATACTATTTCACCAAGTCAGACCGCGTTGGCGGCTGCAAAGGCTAGTTTAGGTGATGAAGACTTTATGAAGATGACTCGGGATAAGAATGCTGCAGCTCGCAAAGTCCTGACGGATTACCTCGATCAAAAGAAAATAAACTACGGCAAGCCCGTAACCAACGTATTGCTTTTTCCTGCGCCTAAAGATGGGAAGACGATCTTAACTCAATTGGAAGAAAAAGGCTATCTCATCCGCGTATGGGACTACCAACAAAAAGAATGGTGTCGTGTAAGCATTGGCACACAAGAGGAGATGAAAGGTTTTGTGAAGGCATTTGATGAAGTGGTAGCGTAACCTCCAGGAATAGTGTGTCTGATTAGTAAGTAGACCCAAAGAAAATTCTACCAAAGTTAATTATACTAGAAGCATGACTAAGAACAAAATCATCGCACTTCTCATTGTATTACTGATTTTGTCAACAGCTTTTGGCTATTACCAAAAGAAGGAGACGGATAAATTTGAAGCTCAGGCAACGGAGAATCAAAAGATTGCAAGGGAGGCTTGTATCAATGCAGAGAAACAATTGATGTTAGCTCAAGATAGGCTGCAAGTTGCCTTAGCAGAATTGATAAAATGTAATCAGCAAAAATAGCTCCTTCAAGAAAAAGTTTGAGCGGTAGTCTGTACTTGCCATAAGTTTCATGATAATCGCTTATTTTGTGCGACAATAACTTTTCAGAAACCGAAGCTATTGCGCGTTCAAAATAAATGAGCAACAAATATCTATCAGCCCTTAAGTTTATTCAATCCTCTATTTACTGGGCATTGATAAGATATCTGGCGTTAGCCATGTTAACATTTTCGGTATGTCGGGTGGCCTTCTATCTTTTCAATGCGGATTTTTTCCCAGCTATGACTTTTGCCCGAGCAGCAAAAATCATGTGGGGTGGGTTGCGCTTTGATCTCTCCGCTGTACTTTATCTCAATAGCTTATTGATCTTGTTGGTTATCATTCCGTTTAAGATACGCTTTCACCAATTTTATGTAAAATTTCTGCGTTGGCTCTTCTTACTAATAAATTCATTGGCCATTCTCGCCAACTTGGCAGACTGTATTTATTACAGGTTCACATTAAGGCGCACAACACTTAGTCTAATTTCACAATTTAAGAACGAGAAAAACATATTACTTCTCATTGCCCAATTCTGTTTGGATTATTGGTACATTCTTGTCCTTTGGGTTGCGCTAGTTGTTTTGTTAGTATGGTTGGCAAAGAAAATTAGATTTAGTGGGCCAACTATTCAAAACCCATGGATCTATTACAGCTCGGGAGTAGTCGCAATACCAATCGTTCTGTATTTATTTATGGGTGGAGCCAGAGGAGGCTTTGCCCACAGCACGCGCCCAATAACATTGAGCAACGCAGCTGCCTATGCAACTGAATCAAAAGACTTAAACATTGTTCTTAATACACCCTTTGCTTTGATGCGTACGGCTTCAACAAGTGTCATTGAGAAAACGTCCTACTTTGCATCTGAAGAAGAGTTGAAAAGTATATTTGATCCTGTTGTCATACCCACCGACTCATTGCCTTTTGCAAATCAAAATGTGGTGATCCTTATCCTGGAAAGTTTTTCAAAGGAGTTTGTTGGCAGCTATAATAAACAAATTGGAATACAGAATTACCAAGGATATACTCCTTTTTTAGATTCGCTAATTGGTGTAAGTCGAGCGTATCAATTCTCCTTTGCCAATGGCCGTAAATCCATTGATGCGATGCCTTCCGTTCTTGCTAGTATTCCATCGATCGAAGTCCCTTATGTTCTTTCACATTATTCAGGCAACGAAATTAATGGTCTAGGTAATTTACTTAGAAAAAAAAATTACCACACTGCATTTTTTCACGGTGCCCCTAATGGCAGTATGGGCTTTGATGCATTCGCCAATACGGCAGGGTTTAGTGAGTATTACGGAAAGGATGAGTATGACAATGATGATGATTATGATGGTATATGGGGAATATGGGATGATAAATTTTTGCAGTACGTGGCTGGCACCTTGAATAGTTTTCAACAACCTTTTTTTTCTTCGGTGTTCACCGTTTCTTCACATCATCCCTATAAATTACCTAAAGAGTTTGAACACAAATTTAGTGGCCCCAAGGATATTTATAGAACTATAGAGTACACGGATTACTCCTTAAGGAAATTTTTTGCTTCTGCCTCAAAAATGCCTTGGTATGAAAATACATTATTCGTTATAACGGCAGATCATGCATCAGCAGAAATTGAATACCCCGAGTACAATACGACCTGGGGTTATTTCTCAATACCTATATTTTTCTTTAAGCCAGGAGCAGACTGGCACTCCATGCAGCCCGAGATTATCCAGCAAGTTGACATCATGCCTACAGTTCTTGGCTACTTACATTATGATAAGCCATATGTGGCATTTGGACGCGATATCTTTAAAGAAGATATAAAACCATTTGCTTTTAACTATCTCAATAACATGTATAATTTTTTTGAAGATGATTTCCTGCTAGTGTTTGATGGGAAAAACTCCGTAGCGTTGCATCAATTTAAGGCCGATTTAATGCTGACAAGAAATTTAATAAATGAGAAAAAAGATATTGTAATGGAGATGGAAGATAAATTGAAGGCCTATATTCAGCAATATAATAATCGGATGGTAGATAATAATCTTACACCAGATGGGCCTCAAGTAGGTATAAGTAAGTAGTAGGTGTTTGATTTTTCAAAGGCGTCAGGATATTGGAATTGAAGTTCAAATATGAAATCATTTTTTTCGAAATATCAAATTGATTGGCCCAAATCACATCATAGGTTTTTTCAGTGCCTTGTTCGGAATACTGATTGCCTTTGAGTTGGATGAGTGGCGCGAAGAAAGAGATCAAATAGAAATCGCCCGAGTTGCTTTTGAGAACTTAAAGAAGGAAGTTCAGATCAACCAAAATAGTTTGCATTGTTCAGTAAAATAGATAATAAATTGCGGTTTGTTGGTGTTAGGGCAGAGGCAGATTCTATCAATTTAAATTTTAGTCAGGTGGTATTTATTGAATGGAATGATTCTGTGAAGAGAAAAGCAGAACGGCCACTTGTGCACATTGGTATGCATAACATTGCAACTCCCACTTTGCAAACCTCTGCGTGGGAGTCTGCCAAAGCTACAGGAGCATTGAATTTGATGGATTACGAAAAAGTATTATCCTTATCTTCGTTGTATAACCCGCAGAGAATTTTGGACGAGCTATCTGAGGTGAGAAATCTTTTAAGAAATGCTGATGATGTTTCCAGCAAGAGAGAATTGTCTTTCCTATTAGAGGAAATGGAAAAAGCACATCGTTCCATCGAAAGTGAGCTAGAATCCTACGATCAGTTTGTAAACATATTAAATGCGATGGACTAATAGACGTGTTAGCAAACAAAAAAGCCCGACAGTTCTGTCAGGCTTTTTTGTGCAAGATTAAATATTTCTAAGCGGCTACTCTTGCCACGTTAGGCATTGCAATTGGTTTCTTGCCAAGCTCTTTTAACAAGCGCGCGTGTGCGGCAATTGCCTGAAGGAAAGTATCTTTTGATTTATATGGAACTCCAAATTCTTTTGATGTCTTCTCTACAATGGGCGCAATATGCCGATAGTGCACATGACAAATGTTTGGAAATAAGTGATGTTCTACTTGAAAATTCAAACCACCTACATACCAGGAAAATGCTTTATGGCGATGGCCAAAATTAGTGGTTGTATGCATCTGGTGAATAGCCCAGTTATTTTCAAGGTTGCCATTCATATCGGGCACAGGATATTCCGTACCCTCAATGACGTGCGCAGGTTGGAAGATAATGGCTAGAATAAATCCAGCAACATAGTGCATTACAAAAAATCCAAGGAAAACTTGACCAAATGAAACAGGTAATAGCCAAAGTGGAATAACAAAAATATAGGTTAGGTAAATCACTTTGGTCAGAATTAACACAAGCCATTCCTGAGTGATAGAAGCTTTCTGCTTTTTAACTAAGCCATCTCTTTGGTATCTATTTAACCTATTATAGTCTTTAAAAAGAATCCATACAAATGTGAGTAGTCCGTAAAAAAACCACGCGTAATAATGTTGAAAGCGATGCATGGGTTTCCAATTCGATTCCGGTGACATACGCAAGACACCACGTGGGCTGATATCTTCATCAGCTTCATGTATGTTGGTGTAGGTATGGTGCAATACGTTGTGTTGAACTTTCCAATTAAAAGAATGGGCACCAACTAAATTCAAAGTCGCCCCCATCACATTATTAATCCATGGTTTTGTAGAGTATGAGCCATGATTGGCATCGTGCATAATGGATAATCCAATTCCAGCTTTCCCCAAGCCCATTACAACACAGAGACCCAGCAGTGCCCAACCAGCAGTAACAACACCACTTATCATAATAAAGTACGGAGTCATGTAAAGAGCTAACATAAAAATGGATTTAAAAACCATTTCTGCGTTGGCTGTTTTTTGAATATCGTTTGAAGTAAAATAGGCGTTCACACGCTGACTTAGCGTGGAGAAATATTCCGCTTGGGTTCTAGCAAACTTTATTGAATTATTCATGAACAAAGAAAAATGATGTTGAAACTCTCACGTGTTCAAACAATCCAGAAGAAGGTTATGTTCAAACTTTAATCTAAAGATAAGGAACGCCCTCTACATAACGTCTGGTAGGTAATAAAATCTTATTAAATGGCTGAAAACAGACCTTAAAGGGTCTATAGCTCGGCAACAACGGTCTTGCCTCCAGTTGTTTTATCGCCAATTTTTACATTCACCTTGGCACTCAGCGGAAGAAAGATATCAACGCGAGATCCAAATTTGATGAAGCCAAACTCATCTCCTTGTTCAAGAAGCTGGCCTTCTTTCACATAACATTTAATCCTACGAGCCAATGCACCTGCGATTTGTCGGAAAAGTATTTCCGTTCCGTTTTTCATTTTGGCTACAACTGTAGTTCGTTCATTTTCAGTGCTGGATTTAGGATGCCAGGCAACTAAATATTTACCAGGATGATATTTAAAAAAACTAATGGCACCGCTCACAGGCATTCTGTTTACGTGAACATTAACAGGTGACATAAAAATCGAGACTTGAATTCTTTTCGATTTCAAATATTCAGTCTCTTCAGTTTCTTCAATCACAACAACTTTACCATCAGCAGGTGCTATTACTTGCTTTTCATTCTTGTCTACTTTAAAAATAGGTAAGCGGAAGAATTGCAGAATGACTAAATAAAAAAATAGACTAACCACTAACGCAATAGTTTGAGCAGCTTGGGCTTTAGGAAAGTAAAATCCAATTGCCCAGTTGATGATAAACAATGCTATTAGCAGAACAAATAGCAAGGTGTGGCCTTCTTTATGAATAGTCATACTTAAATGATTTGTTCTGAGATTTTGTGGTGATTCGATATTCAATTAAAATCCTCCACGGAATTTATACGTTTTAGCAACTTTATCTATCGCTACCATATACGCGGCAATACGCATAGAAACTTTGTACTCAACTGACGTATTATATACATTGGTAAATGCATCTTTCATAATCCTATCACTTCTTCGATTTACCCGATCGGCAGTCCACTTGTATCCCAATCGGTTTTGTACCCATTCAAAATAAGAAACGGTTACTCCGCCAGCGTTGGCCAATATATCGGGCACAACACTTATTCCTTTATCATAAATGATGCTATCGGCTTTTGATGAAGTTGGACCATTTGCTCCTTCAACAATTAACTTGGCTTGTATCTTGGCAGCATTCAAATGAGTGATTACGTCTTCTTTTGCAGCAGGCACTAATACATCGACAGGAAGCGTTAATAGATCATCACCAGAAATTTTTCCAGCTCCGGTAAAACCTTCCAGCGAGCCCTTGTTAGCATCGCGATATTTCACTGCCGCTGCAATGTCAATTCCATTTTCATTATAGTAAGCACCGGAAATATCACTTACGGATACTACTTTCAACCCACGCTCGGCTAACAGCAAGGACGCCCATGAGCCCACGTTACCAAAACCTTGAACAGCACAAGTTGCTTTATATGGATTGATCTTTAATTTCTCCATAGCAGCAAGTGCAGACACCATTACCCCACGACCTGTTGCTTCAGTTCTTCCAAGCGATCCACCTAATACAATTGGTTTCCCAGTAACTACAGCATTGACTGTCATGCCTTGTGTGCGAGAATATTCGTCCATTAACCAAGCCATCTCGCGAGGACCAGTGCCCATGTCAGGGGCGGGAATATCTTTATCAGCTCCAAAAATATCGATCATAGACAACGTGTAAGAGCGCATAAGACGCTCTATTTCACCTGCCGACATTTGCCGCGGATTACAAGTTACCCCTCCTTTTGCCCCACCATATGGAATGTCGACCACTGCACACTTCCAAGTCATCCAGGCGGCAAGAGCCTTTACTTCATCCAGATTCACATGGGGATCGAAACGAATACCACCTTTGGAAGGACCAAGTATTGTGGAATGAATAACACGATAGCCTTCAAAGACTTTGATGCTGCCGTCATCCATTGTGATTGGCAATGAAACTATTACTTGTTTGGCGGGCGATTTCAATACGTTGTACACTTCTTCTTCCAATCCAAGAATTTGTGAAGCAGTCCGAAAGCGTGACATCATTGCTTCAAAAGGATTTTCTGTGTTAAGAAGGGGAGCGGGTTCTAAATAGCTCATAAAAGAGTTTATTAGTTAGGATTAATGAGATCAAATAATTCATGGGGATTACCCACCGAAAACGGTTGCAAAGATAGATAAATTAGGGATACACAGACGAATAACATGTGTGAAGATTACTAAATCTGTATAGATTGAAATGGCACAATATTTTTTTACCCTTTGCCATTGCAACGGAAGAATAAGTTATAGCTGGCTTTATTAGGCGAATAAAATACGGCATCCCGATCTCTTGTAGATTTTAGAAAATCTCAAGAAACGCCACTATAAAAGGGGCTGAGATAAGCAGTCCATCGAAACGATCAAGAAAGCCTCCATGGCCAGGCAAACTATCACCACTGTCTTTGATTTCAATACTGCGTTTTAATAGGGACTCAACAAGATCACCAAAGACCCCACCCACTATAATAAGGATGGCGATACACATCCACTGCCAGAAAGCGAGGGTTACAAAATAATTGGCAATTACAAAAGCAAAGATGAATGCGAGGATGGCTCCACCTACTGCGCCTTCCCATGATTTTTTTGGTGAGATGCGCTCAAAAAGTTTTCGTTTCCCAAAGCGGGTGCCGGCAAAATAGGCTCCGGTGTCACTAGCCCATAGAATAAAAAGACAACCTACCATGATCTCATAATTGTAATACCCATTTTCGAACGAAGCAATGTTGAGCAAGGAAAAAGGAATAGCCACATAGAATATTCCGAGAAATGTAAATGCAATATTTGTAAATGGTTTGCGCTCTGATTTCTTGTAGAGTTTGATCATATACACGCAGGCCAATAGGGGGAAAATCAAAAAATAGTAACGATAAGAAATACTGCGTTGCTCGATAAAAAAGGAAAGACAGAATATGATCATCCCACAAATGGTTCCAAATGTTTTTTGTGGGATCATACCATCTAATCCAGCAAGGCCATAGAACTCCCAAAGAGAAGCTATACAGATGAAAAAGAAAATGGCAAAGTAAGTCCACTCACTAAAGACAATGCCAAACATGATAAACGCTGCACCTAGTAAGCCTGTAATAATACGCTGCGTAAGATTATTGTATTTCTTAAGCGCGCTCACAGAAGATTCGGGTTACGGGCTTCATAGAATTTTTTCAGATACACCAATAGTCCAAAGGTAATAATTGTGAAGACGGTAACCACTGGCCAAGGTGCAACTTCAGGAGATTCTAAATCAATATCAACTACGCCAAGTTGATTAAGATACATTATCAAAACAGAAAACCCGTTGTTCACAAAGTGAGCAAACATGGACAACCGCAAATCGCCCGACCAATAAAAAATATACCCAAACAAAGCACCGAGTAGCATACGTGGCACAAACCCAAAGAACTGCATATGAATGGCGCTAAACATTATTGCCGAGATCCAAATCGCGACATGGATATTTTTTGTGGCGCGTTCTAGTTCGGGCTGAAGTAAACCTCTAAAGACGAGCTCTTCACCAATTCCCGGAAGTACAGCAATGACCACAAAGGCAATCACAAATTCACCGATAGAATCGAACTTGGTAAGAAAGTTGGTAAGTAGCTTGGCTAGTTCTTCTTTTTCCCGGGCCCAGTTTTCAAATTCTTTTAGCGATTCTGGCAATGTTAGGTTTGCGTTCCATTCAATGAAAATAGAATTAGTGGCGATGAAAAAAATGGTGATGCCCAATGTAATCACGATCATTTGACCATAGATTGGCTTCTTACTTACTAACTGAAATGGATTCCTCCTCTCTATTGAAAAAAGATATAGAGCAGGTGTAACAACTAGTCCAAAAAATGTAGCGCACCCTTGCACAATATAGAGTGGCATTTTTAATTCAGGATGGTTAATCGGATCGGAAGCATTTAGCAAAAAATCCATAAAACTTCCCTCCACAAATGGCATGACAAGAAGTAATCCAATCAGTGGACCGATGATGACAAATCCCATCATGGAGGCTAAAAAAATAAGTAATACGGAAGTCCAGGGATTGCGGTCTGAAATACTGTTGTCCATGAAGGCCATTAAATCGTAAAAACCTGACTAAATTTGGGGCGCAATATGGTAAAAATTGGCAATATTCAGTTGGGAGACTTCCCGTTATTACTTGCTCCTATGGAGGATGTGAGCGATCCGCCATTTCGTGCCGTATGCAAAGAAGGTGGTGCTGATTTGATGTACACTGAATTCATTTCCTCCGAAGGCCTTATCAGGGATGCTGCCAAAAGCCGCCAAAAGCTTGATATTTTTGAATATGAGCGACCAATCGGAATACAACTTTTTGGAGGGGACATTGGCAACATGGTACAGTCTGCACAGATTGCCACAGAAGTAAATCCTGATTTGATTGACATAAATTATGGTTGCCCGGTGAAAGCTGTGGCATGCCGAGGTGCAGGGGCAGCATTGCTTCAGGATATTCCAAAAATGGTGAAGATGACTGAGGAGATCGTGAAATGTACCCATCTCCCGGTAACCGTAAAGACAAGGTTAGGCTGGGATGAAACTACCAAAAATGTAGTTGAAGTTGCTGAACGATTACAAGATATTGGTATTAAAGCGTTAACTATTCATGGACGTACGCGTGTACAGATGTATAAGGGTTCAGCGGATTGGACATTGATTGCGAAGATCAAAGAGAATCCGCGTATGAATATTCCAATTTTTGGAAATGGAGATGTTGACTCTCCTGAAAAAGCATTGGAATATAAAAACAAATATGGCGTTGATGGAATTATGATTGGGCGAGGAGCCATTGGCAATCCATGGATATTTAATGAGATCAAACATTATTTTAAAACAGGTGAATCATTAACACCCCCTGACATGGCCGAGCGTGTGCGTGTTGCTAAAAATCATCTTGACTTCTCGATTAAATGGAAAGGTGACAAGCTTGGAATCTTTGAAATGCGCAGACATTACTCCAATTATTTTAAAGGCACCCCCGATTTTAAACCGTATCGCTCACGTCTGGTAGAAGCTCCTGACTATGCTGAGGTATGTGCCATTTTGGATGAAGTGATTGAAATTTTCTCACCATCTTACATTAATGTCTAATCTAGATAGCAAGAATCGGATTTTTATTCATTGTAGTTTCTACTTCCTTCGCTGTCAGATTCCATAATGAAAGATAATCCAAAGTTTATTCCGATCGTTTTATTGTTATCTCTTTCCCTTATTTGGGGCACCTCCTTCATTCTTATTAAACAAGGTCTAAAAGTTTTTGCTCCAGAAGAGGTTGGGGCACTTCGTGTGTTGGCCGCTTCTCTGTTTCTCTTGCCATTTGCCTTCGTTCACTTTAAAGAATTGAATAAAGGAGACCATCTTAAATTATTTATTTCAGGATTGCTGGCAATTTTTTTTCCTGCCTTCCTCTTTGCAATTGCACAAACTCATTTAAATAGTTCTGTGGCAGGAATATTAAATACGCTGTCTCCTGTTTGGACGATGATTATTGGCGCCATGTTTTTTGGCCAGCGATTTAAGGGGTTTGCCATCATTGGTATCCTGGTCAGTTTTGCAGGCACTATTCTCTTGGCAATTTCCCGATCAGGTGACGGGTTGCCTGTTGAAGGATCTGGAGGTATAAATGTATATGCTTTGTTGGTTGTGCTGGCTTGCGCTCTTTACGCTACCAACCTTAATATGGTAAAATTTAAAATTCACAATCTTGGATCGATGACGATCACGAGTGTTTCGTTACTTTTTATAAGCCCGCTAGCTGCCATTTATCTTTTTGGCTTTACTGAATTTACCACTACGTTGAATACCCATCCTGATGCCTGGCGGGCATTTGGATTTATTGTGTTGCTCGCGTTTATGAGCACTGCTGTGGCCAATTTGATTTTCAATAAACTCTTACGAATATCTACTCCCTTGTTTGCGAGCTCAGTCACCTACATCATGCCAGTTGTTGCTGTGATGTGGGGTATGTTGGACGGTGAGCGATTAGTGCTTGGTCATTTTATAGGCATGGCCTCAATACTGGGTGGTGTTTATCTGGCAAATAGAAAGTAAAAAGTGAATGAAACACTCAAGGAAAAATTCTGGTAAACTGGTACTTTCTGAAATTCAAACCTAACTCAGTATGAAACAAAAATCATTCACTTTTTTCCTCATACCCCTCTCTATTTTTTTAGTTTGGAGTTGCGGTCCGTCAGAAACGCAGGAGAAGCCACCTAGGTTTTACACCGTAAATCAATTCATGGATATTGTCCAGATAAACGGTAGTGCTTTTTCTCCCGATGAAAGCAAGATAGTGTACAACAGCAAAGCCACTGGAATCTTTAATGCGTATGAAATCGATCTGAAAACAGGTGAGCAGAAGCAATTGACAACTTCTGCAGATAACGCAATCTTCAGTCAATCGTATTTCCCAACCGATGATCGCATTCTATACACGAGCGATAAAGGAGGAAATGAAATCAATCACCTATATGTCAGGAACCAGAACGGAACCTTTAAAGACCTTATTCAAGACTCGACAGCTAAGGCTCAGTTTAATGGTTGGAGTTACGACAAGAAGTTAATGTATGTTACCTCAAACAGTCGCGACAAACGATTTTTTGATTTGTATAAAACACAGGTAGGTGGCGCTCAAAAGGAAGGGGATATTTACCCAACAACAATTGTTTATCAAAATAATGAGGGACTTAATCCTTCTACTATTTCAAATGATGACAGATACATTGCGTTGGTGAAAACTATAACCGGGCATAATTCGGATATGTATTTGCTAGATACACAAACCAAAAATTTGAAATTGCTTTCTAAACATAAGGGAGAAGTTCAATTTAATCCACAATACTTTAGTCTTGATGGTAAGTTGCTTTATTTCCTGACGGATGAAGGTTCAGAGTACACCTACCTGGCAAGCTATGATGTGACTACCAATGAGAAGAAGAAAGTTGAAGAGGCATCCTGGGACATCATGTACGCCTATCTCTCGCACAATGGAAAATATCGTGTAGTTGCTGTGAATAACGATGCACACACGGAAATTAAGATTTACGATGAAACAAACGGAGGCAAGCAGCTTGAGATTGCCGGCTTGCCAGAAGGCGACATTACAGGTGTCAATATTTCGGATAGCGAAAAAATCATGTCGTTTTATGTAAGCAGTTCCAAATCACCAAGCAACCTCTTTGTTTATAATTTCGAAACGAAGGAAGTGAAGCAACTTACCAATACCATGACCAAAGAGATTGACCCAACGGATCTGGTGGCTGGTGAGGTGATACGATACAACTCGTTTGATGGAATGGAAATTCCTGCCTTGTTGTATAAGCCAAAAGGTATTAAGGAAGGAGAGAAGGTGCCAGGGCTGCTTTGGATACATGGTGGTCCAGGCGGACAGACTCGTTTGAATTATTCTGCTGCCTTGCAACATTTGGTAAATCATGGGTATGCAATCCTTGCGGTGAATAACAGGGGAAGTTCTGGGTATGGCAAAACATTTTTTAGTGCTGATGATCGCAAGCATGGCAATGAGGATTTAAGGGATTGTGTGGAGGCTAAGAAATATCTGGCAACACTCGATTATATCGATACTTCCAAAATTGGTATTTATGGAGGAAGTTATGGCGGCTATATGGTAATGGCTGCCCTTGCATTTACGCCAGAAGAATTCAATGTAGGTGTAAACTTATTTGGTGTAACGAATTGGATACGAACGTTAAAAAGCATACCGCCCTGGTGGGAAGCAAATCGCAAAGCCCTTTACAGTGAATTAGGTGATCCATTTACTGCAGATTCTGTTGCATTGTATAATAAGTCACCGCTCTTTCATACTGATAAAATTACGAAACCATTTATTGTGTTACAGGGCAGCAACGATCCGCGGGTGTTGCAAATTGAGTCAGATGAAATTGTAGCAAACGCAAGAAAGAATGGAGTATTTGTGGAGTATATTCTTTTTCCGGATGAAGGTCATGGATTTGTGAAGAAAGAAAACAACATCAAAGCTTCTGAAGAAGTGTTGAAATTTTTGGATAAAAACCTGAAGGGAATCCAATAAAAGTTTAAAACACAGATTCACTGATAAAATTTAAATCAGTAAATCTGCAGCTCTTTTTATCCAAGGGCTTCTACCTCTTCCACTTCTTCAGGCATCATCTTCTTGAAAAGATTTTCGATACCAGCTTTTAAGGTAATGGTAGATGAAGGACAGCCGCTGCAAGAACCCTGCAACGTAACAGTCACTCGTTTGTCTTTGAAGGAATGAAAAGTAATAGCACCACCATCTTGCTCAACTGCTGGACGGATGTATTCATCCAAGATGTTTTTTATCTTTTTTACTGTTTCTGTTTCTTCACCGGCCTCTTCTACAACAGGGGCTTTTTGATCCAAGATTAGTTTGCCAGATTCCAGAAAACTTTTGATGTGATCTTTAATTGTATTTTGTACTTCTACCCACTCAGTATCTGCCTTCTTAGTGACGGTTACGAAGTTGCTCATGTAGAAAACGCGATCCACAAACGGATAGGAAAATAGCTCCAAAGCTAAAGGAGCATCAGCTGCACTTGCTGCATCAGGGAAATCAAAACTCATTCCTTCGGGCACAAGGACTTCATTTACCACAAACTTCAATGAATTTGGGTTTGGATTTGATTCCAGATACAAGTGAATCGATTTTGGGGCAGCTTTTAACATGGCTTGTTATTTTTCAAAGGAACAAATTTACGGACTTTAAGTTCAGAGTGGGAGTTAATTTGAGCATTTTAATAAGTAGAGTTTTCAATTGCATACAAAATGATACGTCACTGCGAGCACCCGGAGGTTGTGCGTGGCGCGAAGCAGTCTCCTCAATTTGAAACCCTGCTTCTAATAAGGTGCTCACAATGACGTTAATTTCTACCAATCTTTAATATCTTCATACAAGTCATTCCATTTCGGGTTCATTCTATTGATCAGATCAATCTTCTTTTGTCTTGAACCACCTTTCAGTTGTTTTTTCCTATCTATTGATCCTTCCATAGACGGGAAACTTTCATAGTAAACTAGCTTATGCAGATTATATCGTGCTGTAAAGCTCTTCGGATAAACTTCTTGTCGATGCTCTAAAATCCTGCTTAGTAAATCTGATGTGACACCAAGGTATAAAGTAGTATGATGTTTGTTGGCCATGATATAAACACAGCCGCCATGTTTCATTTTCTTTCGAGTTAAATTAATGAATCAAGCAAGTCAGTTTATGCATCAGCCTTCAATTGACCCGACTTAGGATTAGGAGACTGCTTCGCTCCCTCTCATGGCCATAGCAGGTGCTCGCAGTGACGATAAATATTGATTTTGTTTAATCTTTCTCTGGATTCTCCAACGCATTCTCCCATTTACTTACAACAGCCGTTGCAACGCTATTGCCAACAACATTAGTGGCACTGCGTCCCATATCTAATAGGGGATCTATGCCTAGTAATAGTGCTAAACCTGCTTCTGGAATATTGAAGGTAGCAAGGGTACCGGCAATCACAACCAGTGATGCACGAGGCACTCCTGCAATTCCTTTGCTAGTAAGCATCAATACAAGTAGCATGCTGATTTGAGTTGAAACAGGAAGATGAATGCCATATGATTGTGCAATAAACAACGATGCAAACGTCATATACATCATACTGCCATCAAGGTTGAATGAATAACCCAAGGGCAAAACGAAACTCACGATTTTGTCTTTGCATCCAAATTTTTGCAACTCTTCCATGGTTTTTGGAAAGGCTGCTTCACTGCTACTTGTACTAAAGGCAAGTAGGATAGGTTCTTTGATTCTTCTAAACAGATCGCCAACACGTTTCCCGATCACAAAAAAGCCGGCTAATCCCAATATAACCCAGAGCAATAGCAATCCAAGGTAAAATTCACTGATAAATATGGAGTAGGTTTTTAGAATGCTTAATCCTTGTTTGGCAATGATTGCGGTCATGGCACCAAAAACTGCTAAAGGAGCAAAATTCATTACATAACCGGTAACCTTTAAGATGACATGGGCTATGGCATCCATTAGTTTAATCACCACCTTTCCTTGTTCTCCAATGGCCGCTGTGGCTACACCAAAGAATAGTGAGAATACTACAATCTGTAAAATTTCATTCTTGGCCATGGCATCAATAACGCTGGCAGGAAAGACATGATATAGAAACTCCTTTAGAGATAAGCCACCATGTGAAATGCCGATATCATCACCCGCATCTGGAACGGGTAAGTTCATTGCAATGCCTGGTTCAAAAATATTTACAAGGATAGCTCCTAGCAAAAGACTGGTAAGGGATGCTCCAACAAACCAAAGCAATGTTTTTCCGCCAATTCGACCAACTGAATTAATGTCACCCAGTTTGGCAACACCCACCACAAGAGTAGTGAAGACCAACGGTGCAACAATCATTTTGATAAGACGTAAAAATATATCTGCTAATATGGAAAAGGGCTCCACCTTTTTATCACGAGCAGTCAGCAATTCATTCCGTTCTTTACTAAGCGATTTTTTTTGTGCTGTTAGAATGGCAATGGAGCTACTATCTGAAGCTGCATGAAGATTGGTACTCAATTGCAAGAGCGTTGCTTCAATCTCACTAAGCTTCTTATTTTCATCAACTACATAGCTTTTGTTTAAGGCAAATCCCAATCCAATGCCTATCACCAAGGCAATAATGATGTAGAGTGTAAGTTTGCTTTTTTTGGGTGGCGCACCTGATACATCCATAAATCAGCTGCCGGTTTAAGAAGTCGGCCCTCGCAAGATAGGTGAAAAAAGGATTAGCGAATAAGCCTTTTATTCAATGCTACTTGCAAATAGGAGCAGCTTTCCAATTGAATTTCCAAGCCAAAACATTAGATCTTCGCTGCTCTTCCTCTTAATTCAAAATCTACCAAGACCAACGCAGCCATGGCCTCTACTATTGGCACGGCCCGTGGTACCACACAAGGATCATGTCTTCCCTTCCCGCTGACGGTTGTTTCGTTGCCTTGCTTGTCAACGCTAGCCTGGTCCTGCATGATGGTTGCCACCGGCTTGAAGGCCACATTGAAATAAATATCTTCTCCATTCGATATCCCTCCTTGAACTCCGCCTGAATGGTTTGTCTTTGTGCGAACGCGACCACCCTCATTGTAAAACTCATCGTTGTGTTGTGAACCTCGAAGTTTGATCCCTTCAAAGCCGCTTCCATATTCAAATCCTTTTACAGCATTAATGCTTAGCATGGCTTTGCCAAGTTCGGCATGCAGTTTATCAAATACAGGTTCACCCAACCCTACAGGTGCGTTTTTTATAACACAGGTCACAATTCCTCCTATGGTATCGCGTTCCAATCTAACCTGATCGATCAACTCAATCATTTTTTGGGCGGTTACTGGATCAGGGCATCTAATGATATTGTCTTCTGTTTTGGAAAGATCAAGTTGAGTGTAGTGTGGTGCCTTCAACTCTCCCACCTGGGAAACGAATGCGCTTACTTCAACTCCTGATTTTTTTAATAACAACTTTGCAATAGCACCTGCTGCTACGCGGGCAGCAGTTTCGCGTGCTGAGCTTCTTCCGCCACCTCGATAATCGCGATTACCATACTTAGCTTCGTATGTGTAATCGGCATGTGATGGACGAAACGTATCTGCAATATGACTATAGTCTTTGCTACGCTGATCTTGATTCTCTATTACAATAGCCAATGGAGTGCCTGTTGATTTGCCTTCAAAAACTCCCGAAAGTATTTTAAATGTGTCATCTTCCTTACGTTGAGTAGTAATTTTCGACTGACCTGGCTTTCTTCTATCCAGCTCAGATTGAATGAAGGCTTCATTAATTTCTAGACCAGCAGGGCAACCATCAATGACAACGCCAATGGCAGGCCCATGAGATTCCCCAAAAGTGCTTATTCTAAAAAGTGTTCCGTAGATATTGCTCATAAAGAAGATTCAAGATGTTGGAATTGAGATTTGAGATTTTGCATCTTGAATTTAAATCTTGAATCTAACTAAATTATTTCTTAAACACGAGGTAGGCCGTGGCTCCTAACATTAGTAAAATGAAAATATTAAGCCCCATTTTTATCCAGTCATTTGTTAAGGAAGATAGAAGCGTATTGTCAGTCGTTCCGATTCGATCGTAAAAGGAACCCGTATCGGTACTCTCTATAGCTTGGTTGCGTTGACTCTCCCCAATAACATTAACCACTTGAACGGAACGAAGTGTGTCGTACTTTTTTGAAGTCGGGTTGAAGAATACCCATTGAAAATAATCTCCCAAATTATAGGTGCCTGGCTCTTTAGGAATCATAAAGTAGTTAAAAGACTTTGTCCCGGTTACTCTTCCATTCTCTCGGTTTACACTTTGCTTAATAATGGGCTCGTAAAATTCGAAGATATTATCTTTCTTAATGACCGGTTTTTCTACAGAGGAAATATTGCCTTCTCCAAAAATATTAAACTCGTATCCAACACTCTGCCCAGTTTGCAATTCAGTTGCACCTATTTTTTCATCTAACCGATATACGCCAACTGCCACCGCATCTTTCATTGGATGTGGCGGGAGTTCTTTAATCTTTACAGTCTTTGCTTTGGAATTAAAAGTTTTGAAATCCTCTTGTCTATTTTGTCCAAAAAAGGATGGATTTTTTGCTACTTTAAATTTGATCATCTCTAACCCCACACTAGGGAAGTTTACAGGCTCTGTATTAAGTGGGTAATAGGTAGCCTGATAAATTTTGTATTGCGTATACCCTTTGCCATCAATATCAATGGGTTCGCCTTCTATATTTTCTATGTTAAAATTTTCCTCCCAACAGTTGGAAGGCTTAAGTTTTTTGAGAATTTCCGAAAGTTGTTTACCCAATTCATAAAATTGCATAGGGGCCCGGTTGTTATCTGCAACCAGAAATGAGAGCGTGGTGGTAAACCCTTCGCCAACATAGACTTCGTCTTTGCTTGTGCTAAGTGCTAGTAAGGCGTCTTCTTTTACATCGACAAATTCAGTTGCACCTTTACTGAAATCATTGGCAGGATCACGATCAAAAAAACTTCTGAACGGATCGGTTGATCGAGCCTGCACTGGCGGGCCTACTTTAACTTTTTTGCCTGCCGAAGAAATCGATTGTCCATTAATAGTCATTTTAAATGCGGGTACAGTGAATGTACCTTGTTGGGAGGGCACATAGGTCATGATCACACTTTGCGAAGAGCTGATCTGTCCGTTTACAATACTGGTTTGTGATTGTGTTGAAGTTCCCCGCTTACGAAAGCCTTCTATATCAGGAAAGTTGTCATAACTTTTCAGGCTTTCATTGTTGGCCATTACTGAAATTGTCCAGGCTTGGTTTTCTCCTATCTCATCCGGCCCTAAAATTATCTGAAGGTTTTGGGAATAGGAACCAATAGGAAGTATAAAGCATGCGAAAATGAACAAAAAACGGACTCTCAAAACACGTTTCAACATGGAAAAACAGATTACAACTCCAAAAATAGAACTCTGTTGTTTACCTTACTATAAATCCATAAAAAGCCTTGCGATTCAGTAAAAAACGCAGAAAAATAAAAAATAATATTCAAACCATTTTTACCTAACACTCGTTGTGTATATTCAAACTCGCAAAGCCAGTCGGGTGTTGCTTGTAGTCGAACTAAAATTATTTTACTGTGAAAAAAATGCTCAACTATTTCAAAACCGTGCTCTCCAAAGTAAGCTTTGATGCACGGCTTTTTGAAAAAGAACTACGGAAAGCCATCAAGACATTGGTGGTGGAGGAGTTGCAGGAACTCAGAGTTTGGTGTTATGCCAACTTTGGGAATCATGAGGCGATTATGAATCGCTGCTTTGTTGTGACTTAAGAATTGTATTTACATCAACTTTAAAAAAACCCTGACTTTGTCGGGGTTTTATTTTTTATAAGGAATCTACATATAGGTCTTCTACCTTCTTCCTGGCCCACGCAGTTTTTCTTAGAAATGTCAAGCTTGACTTAATACTAGGATCAAACCGAAAGCAATTAATGTCAATGCGATTACCCAATTCTTCCCAACCGTAGCGATCAATTAAAAACACAAGGATCATTTCGAGTGTTTTGCCGTGAAGAGGATTGTTGGGTTGTTGTTCTTTCATTAATATTTTACGACAGTATGAACTTCATCTCGCGATCGTAATCTGTTTGTATATCTTCCGGCAATTTAGCAAATGAGGCTTCTATCTTTTTAAGCTGCTGCTGATATAGATTAAAGAGCACCGTTCCCGGAAGACGAGGAATTTTTGCCTCTTTTACTTTTGTACAAAAAAATACCCGGAGTTCTAGTTCTGTTTGTTTTAGGCCAGAATACTTTATTTGCTTATTCGCAAACCTGAGAATTTTTCGAAGTGTTTTTTTGATCAGGTATACGTTCGAGGAAGGAATTGTTTTAAACAATTCCTGGATTTCTTCTTTTACATTTTCGATATAGGAGCGTTCATCATGCGCTTCGAAAAGAAGATAGTTAAGGAGTTCCTTGTTTTCTTTTTTGTATTTAGCCAAGCGATTGCAAAGGGCTTCAACAGTCTCCTGATCCAGCGTGCGTAATTCTTTTTTGATCTCTTGTAGGGAGGCGATTGTCATCTAAATGAGATTGGCTAGTAAGGCGAAGGACTTACGCTCGTCCACCCACCATCAATCACAAGCGACTGACCAGTGATGTGACTAGCTTGAGGTGATACTAAAAACAAGGCTGCATTGGCAATGTCTTGAGTTGAAGCTGGTTTACCAATCGGTGTAATTCGCGACCATGTTTTTTCATAATCGGGATCATGAGCGGTGCGTTCCGTCATGGTGGCGCCAGGCGCGATGGCGTTTACAGTAATCTGATAAGGAGACAATTCAAGGACAAGAGTTTTGGCCAACATTTCTAAAGCAGCTTTGCTCATCCCATACGCAGCCAAATTTTTATGTGCCTGGTGGCCGGTAACCGATGACATGAATAGAATACTTCCTCCGGATTGTTGTTCCTTTATTTGTTGTGCAGCGCATTGTGCTAAGAAAAAACTACCGCTCAGGTTTACCTTCATCACTTGGTTAAAGTCTTCAGGTTTATAATCGAAGAAATCGCCAAACAAAGTAATGCCCGCGTTCGCAATGGCAATGTCAAGTTTGCCAAATTGCCTCACCGCTTCATCCACCATTTGTTGAATGAAAGAGACATCGCTGCAATCTCCTGGAAACGGAATGCAATTGCCATGTTCTTTTTGAATCGAACGGGCGGCCTCTTCGGCTAATGATTTTTCAATATCATTAAGCACAACCTGTGCACCCTGTGCAGCTAGTTGACGACAGATTTCAAGTCCAATGCCTTGGCCGGCACCCGTTACTATAGCTACTTTATTTTGAAAATTTTTCACCGTGTTATTTTTTCAAAAGACTTTCTATTTCCTCTTTTAGAGTAGGTAGATCGTTAACGACCACAGCCCAGATTGTTGCGTTGCTCACGGTGTCATAACCGTGTATTACTTTATTCCTAAGATCAACGATCCGTCTGGCATGAGTAATTTTAAGATTGGAGTTCAACTTCAATATACGATTAGTCGCTTCACCAATAATTTCCAATCGCCTTTCTATTGCATCCCGGAGTTGACGTGTGTTGTTATAAATATGAAAGTTTCGATCTTTACCCAAGTATTCTTCAATTGCTATAATTGACTCCAAAATATCTGTGAGATATTTTTTCACTTCGTCACTCATAGATGGTTGTCTTTGTCTTATTAACAACTTTAATAAAGTATGGATTTTTAAGACTATGATCTGTTACCAGGTCAATGTCGCGGCCTGTTAGTTTTTGTAAACCGTAGTATAGGCTCCACCAGTTTTCTCCTTGTACAAGTGGATCAAGTCCATCTTCGAACGAGATGAGTAAGTCAATGTCACTTTTTTCTGTAAAGCGATCAGTACATACCGATCCGAAGGCATACGCTTTCTTGACCTGATATCGCTTAAGCAGATTTTTTACTTCTGGCAGCTTATTCGTTAGAAAATCATGCATGTACAAAAATGCAAAAAAATAGGCATACTAATGAGAGTCTCTTGACACCTCACTACCCGATCCTCCCTTTAAATAATTCATGTCGGCTCCAAGGTGAGCTTGTTCGACATGCTCTTGATACAGCCGCACATACCCACGATCGTATTTTTTGTGAGTTGCCTTCCAATTCTTTTTTCGTTTTAGAAGTTCCTCATCGGAGACTTCAAGTTTCAATGTGCGATTTGGAACATCGAGATTAATGATATCACCACTTTGAACGACAGCAAAGTTTCCACCTAATGCCGCTTCAGGCGATGCATGAAGAATAACTGTTCCAAAGCCAGTTCCACTCATCCTACCGTCAGAAATTCTAACCAAGTCATGAATGCCCTTTGCAAGTAGTTTTTTTGGTACTCCCATATTCCCCACTTCCGGCATCCCTGGATAGCCAATAGGCCCCACATTTTTTAAAACCAGAATGCTGTTTTCATCTACATCCAAATCAGGATCATCAATTCTTTTTTTGAAATCATCAATATCTTCGAATACGATGGCCTTTCCGGTATGCTTCATTAAATGGGCACTGGCAGCAGATGGTTTTATGACGGCTCCATTCTCGCAAAGGTTTCCTTTTAAAATAGCCACACCAGATAATTGATTGAAGGGTTTATCAACTGTAGCTACGACCTCTCGATTATAACATTCAGCAACATCATAATTTTCTTTCATAGTTTTTCCATTCACAGTCAGGCATTCTTTATGAAGAAAAGAATCCAGTTCTTTCAGGGCGGCTGGCAAGCCTCCTGCGTAATACAAGTCTTCCATGAAAAATTTTCCGGAAGGTTGAAGGTTGACTATGAATGGAATGTTTGCTGATAATTTATCAAAATCATTGAGGTCGAGAGGCACACCAATTCTACCGGCAATGGCCAGTAAATGGATTATAAAATTTGTCGACCCACCAATGGCTGCGTTCACCATAATCGCATTTTCAAAGGCTTTGCGGGTAAGAACATCTGAGAGCAGAAGATTTTCTTTTACCATCTCAACAATTCTAATGCCCGACATTTGAGCTAAAACTTTTCTGCGCGAATCTGGGGCTGGTATTGCGGCATTGCCTGGCAAGGAAAGTCCAAGGGATTCAACCATACACGCCATGGTAGAGGCTGTACCCATCACTGCACAATGTCCCCGGCTTCTGCCCATACACGCTTCAATAACTCTGAGTTC
The DNA here is from genome assembly GCA_031384515.1 of Bacteroidia bacterium. GTDB lineage: Bacteria > Bacteroidota > Bacteroidia > Cytophagales > Cyclobacteriaceae > ELB16-189. The sequence goes on along the minus strand of JANNAQ010000097.1, from coordinate 35,572 downwards.
TTCGTTGTCCATTTCCCCTGCGCGCACGGCATCATTGTACCGCCACACATCGCTTGTGCCAATGTCCTTGCCTTTGTATTTGCCGGTAAGCATTGGCCCACCTGAAACTACGAGGGTTGGAATGTTTACACTGCAGGCCCCCATCACCAATGAAGGAGTAGTTTTATCACATCCACAAAGAAGAACTACACCGTCAATAGGATTTGCTCGGATAGATTCTTCTACGTCCATACTGGCGAGATTACGATACAACATGGCAGTAGGCTTAATCAATGTTTCACCTAAAGACATCACTGGAAATTCTACTGGAAAACCTCCTGCCTCTGAAATACCTCGCTTTACCGAGTCTGCTAATTCACGAAAGTGGGCATTGCAAGGAGTAAGCTCCGACCAGGTGTTGCAAATGCCAATAACTGGCTTATCGCGAAATTCGTAATCTGGAATTCCTTGGTTTTTCATCCACGAACGGTAAATGAATCCGTCTTTTCCTGTTTTACCAAACCATCCCTGACTGCGTAGTTTTGCTTTCATCTGCTAGCGATAATTTTAAACGACTATTAAAGAAGAAAATTAATAAAATTAAGTTACCCCCTCAACATAGTGGGTGCTTTTTACGTATTGGTGTTGATACAACAATAGTTATTACATTTACACCATGTCACTGGAAACAGATATTAAACAGGAGAAGTTTGAAAATGAATTTCAGAAGGTAGCTTTGAATATTCTCTTCACCAGCAGTTGGTTGTATAATATTAATGCCGAGCGACTAAAAGTTCATCGCATAACACCCGAGCAATACAATGTGTTAAGAATATTGAGAGGTAGCCATCCGCATACGATGATGCTTGCCGATGTTACCTGCCGGATGATTAACAAAAGTAGTAATGCTACGAGGCTGGTAGAAAAACTCAGATTAAAGGGATTTGTGAAACGAGAAATTTGTGAGGGCAACAGAAGACAGGTTGATATTTCGATTACACCAAAAGGACTTGATCTCTTAATTAAGATAGACAAGGAGGCAGAAAGCTTGCAAGCAATATTGAAAGGCATTACTAAAGCCGAAGCACACGAGCTCAATCGAATATTGGATAAACTGAGAGGGTGATCTCGTTCATAAAATTGTACCTGCTCAGTCGACTCACTGGGAGTAAGTTAAGCCTGGTCTAAGAAAGAACACCCTATTCAATCAGAAATTTCTTCCTGCTGCCATAGGGTTGTCATTGGCTAAGAAAATAAATTGAAATTCTTTTTTACTGCTGACATAGGGCTGTCATAAGGCCATCGTTGATTTGAAAGAAAAAGACAACTATGGAAAACGAAACAATACTGCTTGAGTCGATAGCTCCTCAAATCAAGAAAATCAAACCAATCAATTTCTTGTTCCATCGCGCAGAGGTGAAGATTAGCGATCTTAGTGGCCAGATTCCAATTGCAAAGGAACTTTTTAAAGAATCCGTCCGACTGGATCTGCACCCTTCGGGCCCCATTCATTGGCATTACTTTGGTTTTATGGGAGATGAATCAAAGCCGTTTACGCTCGAGGTATGTTTGCCTGTGGCCTCAATCCCTGCGGACTATGACGGAAAATTTCATTTCAAGCGAACAGAAATCTTCAAATGTGTTTCACTGCTGCATGAAGGTGGCTGGCAAGAAATCCCCAGAAGTTACGGGCTATTGATGGAATTCATTCAACAGTACAAACTGCAGCCGAATGGGGTTACTCGAGAGCTATATATCAACGCGGATTTTGTGAATCCAGAAGCGAATGTTACTGAAATACAAATGGGTATAAATTAGGTTATGGAAGTACTGGTTTTCTCAACCTCAGTCCAATCCCAGGATCAAGTAAAAATATTGACTCCCCAGATTAACTCTCTGGCGGGAAAAGGCCATTGGAATTTTGCACTAGACGATCAGGATAAAATATTAAGAATAGTTTCCGATCATGTGAAGGCAATCCATGCGATTGGTGTATTGAAAGAAAATGGTTTTGATTGTCAGGAATTAACGGATTAATCGAAATCAAGACATTAATACAAAATGAAAAATTAAACATGTATGACAAAGACCTTAACCCTAGAGACTTCGATCTCGATTAAAGCATCAAAATCAAAAGTTTGGAGCGCACTGACTGATCCTGAGCAAATCAAAAAGTACTTTTTTGGAACAGAGACTGTTTCTGATTGGAAAGTAGGAAGTCCCATTATATTCAGAGGAGAGTGGGAAGGTAAACCCTACATGGACAAAGGCACGATCTTGCAAATAGAAAGGGAGAAGGTTCTGAAGTACAATTATTGGAGCTCGTTCTCAGGAACGGAAGATAAACCTGAGAACTATGCAAATATCACATACTCATTGGATCAAAGGAATGAAGAAACGCTATTTACCGTTTGTCAAGATGGAAGTAAGACCGAGGAAGCTCGTGATCACTCTGAGAAAAACTGGAAAATGATCATGAACACTTTGAAGGAACTTTTGGAACAGTGAAATATCTTTAACATATGAGTAAGGCAAAAAATCCTTCATCGAAAAGGACTGGTATGAAACCGGCCTTAATAAAAGATAATCATTTGTCGTAAGGCAATTGCATCAGATAATGATTAAGAGTAATGCAATTAAGCAATTGAAATCCCTTGATATACTGATTTGAAATGCCTTGGTGAGCAACCTTTGTACTTCTTAAACTGGCGAAAGAAAAATGGCAAACTTTCAAATCCTGATGCCAAAGCCACCTCGGATACGGTTAAGTTAGTTTCGATTAGCAAGTTGCAGGCGGCATTAATTCTGTATTCATTCAGAAATGTAAAAAATGGCTTGCCTAGGAAGTTGCTAAAAAATCTCGAGAAAGACTCTTCACTGATGTGCACTTTCGAGGAAACACCCGTCAGGGTTATTTTCTGATGATAATTATCTTTTACGTATTGAAAAATGGTATTGATCCTTTCCTGATCTCCTTGATGAACCGTGTCAGAGTAGTTACTGGCACATACTTTCGAAAAGTCTTTATGCTGGGATAGGGCATTCAGAATTCTCAGGAAGCAAATAATTTTTTCAAACTTAGGCACGCTTAGAAGTTCCAGGAAGTTTGCTTTTAGTTGTTCAGCAAGTTTAGTTTCAAACTTTACACCCATTCGTGATGCTTGAAGAAGTTTGTGGACGGATTCAAATTCATTCTTTAGAAACCAATCCTGACCAAACAAATCATCCTTCCATTGAATGACTACAGCACTAGCGCTCGTAGATTGTTTGCCTGAGTTTTTCCAACAGTGCGGTAAATTGGGCCCTAACAAAACCAAGTCACCTTCCATAAAATTTTCAAAATGGTTGCCAACGTAACGTACCCCCTTACTGGAGAGTATATAGGTAAGTTCGTATTCCGGATGGTAATGCCATGGCGCATCAAATTCTTCCATTTCAATGGAACGGACACGAAAAGAGGACGTGTCAAAGGGAAAAATCTTTTCAAAAAAGGCTTTCATAAATACCTTATTTTGCCATGATAGTTAGATTGAAATAGACTATTGGATCAATTTAAACACAAAATAGGTTATTTTTTGGATAAAAAAAGTATTCTACCGAAGTGTTATATTGGGGTGATTTGTGATTCAAATAAACACAGCTATGACTACTACGATGACCAAAAATGTGCTTAGGATTCTGGAAGAACCTTATCAGATCACCAAAGAGCAAATCAACTTCTTTCGTGAAAACGGTTTTATTAAGCTGAAAAATGTTTTGCCAGCCGAGACAGTTCAGTATATCAATGAAGTGATCTCAAGTGAAGTGCAGCGTTTTAACACTCAAAGCGTGCCAATTGAACAGCGTGACACATACGGCAAGGCTTTTCTTCAGATCATGAACTTGTGGACCAAATCCGATGCGGTTAAGGAAATAGTCTTCAGCAAAAGACTTGCAAAAATCGCGACAGATTTGCTGGGTGTTAGCGGAGTGAGAATGTATCACGACCAGGCGCTTTTCAAAGAACCAGGTGGAGGACACACCCCATGGCATGCTGATCAATACTACTGGCCGCTAAGTAATGATAACACCGTGACAGCTTGGATTCCTCTACAAGAAACAAAATTAGAATGGGGTCCACTTGAGTTCAGTGCCAAGAGCCAGCAAATACAAGAAGGAAGAAATCTGAAGATCAGCGATGACAGTGAAAAAGAACTGCAAAAGAAGTTGACCTTAAATGATTTCAAGCAAGTAGTGGAGCCGTTTGATATTGGTGAAGTGAGCTTTCATACAGGCTGGGTATTCCATAGAGCAGGCCCCAACAAAACGGATCAGATGAGAAAGGTGATGACTGTTATCTACATGGATAAGGACATGCGACTAAAGGAGCCAGCTAATGAAAATCAGGTGGACGATTGGAATACATGGTGCCCAGGTGCTGTCATTGGCGAGGTCATCGATTCTCCCCTTAATCCAATCTTGTATCAACGTTAAATAATAATGCTCGATTCAAAGGCGGCTATTGCTGACGGCAAAGGAAATTTTACGATACAGTCTATTCAAGTGGATGACACACCACTAGGAGATGAGGTATTAATCCAAATCAAAGCCGCAGGAATTTGTCATACTGATTGGGATTCTCAATCATGGGGCAAGCCATTAATCATGGGGCACGAAGGAGCTGGTATCGTAAAGAAAGTTGGTCCAAAAGTTTCGTCTTTAAAAGAGGGCGATGCTGTTATTCTTAATTGGGCTATCCCTTGTTATCAATGCTTTGCGTGTCAAGATGGCAATCAGCATTTGTGCGAAGTAAATTCAGCCGTCATTGCAGGAAATAAAGTAAGCCAGGGACATGCCAGGTTGGAAGCGAGTACATTAAGTGGAAAAGCCATTGAGCGCTCATTTAGTCTTGGCACAATTTCAGAATATACATTAGTAAGAGAAGCGGCCTGTGTAAAAATTGAAGTTAAGATTCCATTTCCATCCGCAGCCATCATCAGCTGTGGTGTGATGACGGGATATGGTTCGGTCGTAAACGCAGCAAAAGTAAAGTCAGGAAGTTCAGTAGTGGTGCTAGGTACTGGAGGTGTGGGCCTAAATGTGATTCAAGGCGCGCGCATAGCGGGAGCTTCAAAAATTATTGCTATTGATATTAATCCATCCCGGTTGGAGATGGCAATGGAATATGGAGCAACACATACCATACTCGCCTCCAAAGACGATGAGGGTTTGTTGGAAGCTGCAAAGGAAGTAAAGCGTCTTACTGAAAGAGGGGCAGACTATGCCTTTGAGTGTACTGCTATTCCTGCATTGGGTGCAGCACCGTTGGCCATGGTAAGAAATGCCGGTGTGGCAGTGCAAGTGAGCGGTATCGAGCAAGAAGTTAAAATTGATATGAGGCTCTTTGAGTGGGATAAGATATATGTCAATCCCCTGTATGGTAAGGCAAAGCCACAAATTGATTTTCGAATTTTGCAGGAGCTTTATGCAAAAGGCGATTTAAAATTAGACCAAATGATTACTCGAACGTATCCGATTGAAAATCTTAAGCAGGCCTTTTCAGATATGCACAAAGGATTAAATGCAAAAGGAGTAATCGTTTTTTGAAAATTATATAATGACCAAGTTTTTCACCACCCAGATATCTGATCCCGAATTTGAATTTGATGGTTTACGATTGATAACCGTAAAAAGTAAAGCGCTTGGGAGACGAGCAGATATTACACTTTATGTTCCACCACAACCACAAGGTTCTCCTTTGGATATGGTGATACTGCTTCACGGAGTTTACGGTTCTCATTGGGCGTGGTCAATGACAGGTGGGGTGCACAAAACAGCAAGTCGATTAATTAAAGAAGGAAAGATGCGGCCAATGGTGTTAGTCATGCCAAGCGATGGGTTGTTTGGTGATGGCAGCGGCTATTTAAAACATAAAACCGAAGATTACGAAAAGTGGATTGCAGAAGATGTTATTGCCGTAGTGAAAGAGAAAATTGAAGGAGTGACGGAAAAATCAAATGTATTTATTACGGGCCTCTCTATGGGAGGTTACGGGGCGTTACGATTAGGAGCAAAGTATCCAACTATTTTTAAGTCATTTTCAGGGCTTTCATCCATCACTGATTTTTCCCAAATAGCTTTGTTTTTAGAGGGCAAAGATGACCGCGAATTGGCAAGCCGAATCATTTCAAGGGAAAGTGTTATTGAGTGTATCATCGCCAACAAAAGCAGACTTCCAAATTTTAAGTTTGATTGTGGTACTGAAGATCTTCTGATTGAATACAACCGGAAATTACATCAGGATCTGATTGAAAATAATATTCCGCATAGCTACTCAGAGTTTCCTGGCGGACATCAGTGGGAGTATTGGAAAAAACACATCGAGGATTCTCTCCTGTTTTTTAATGGTGTGTAAAGAAGAACACATCGTTCAATAAAATCTTCTGGAACACTACTTTGTAATAACAGCATTTAGTTTTGTCCAAAGGTCGTCTTGGAACTTAAATGGCACTAGTAAATTGTCAGGCGCATCGCCCACGCGAATGACTACGATGTTCTGACTTGGCACTACATTTATGAGTTGACCATTTTTTCCCATTGCAGCATATAAGTCGGCAGGCGCATTTGGTGAAAGCGCACCAGGAAATATTGTTTGCAACGTTGGAACCATGTAGGAAATTTTTCCATTTAGCCACGTCAGGTATCCATAGGACAGATTCAAACTCTGAGAAGTTGTTTTCATCAGGTTGACATAGTTTTCTGGAATAACCGATGTCTGATTCCATGTGCCTTGGTTCAACAAGAGCAACCCAAATCTTGCCATCGATCGGGGTGTGCTATAAAATACATTGTTGTCACCGGTTTTAATGTATTGTCCATCCATGCCTGTTATAGAAATGATCTGTTCATTCAAATAAGCGTTTAATGTTTTGCCAGTGGCATTTGCAATAACGCCATCGAGTAGTGTGTAAGGTGCGTTATGATACGCCCATCGGGTACCTGCATCGGCTTTAAAGACAAGACATGTTTTAGTCGTGCAATCCGGATTGGCAACACCATCATCAAGGCCGGTGGTCATAGTTATCTGATTTCGCACGGTGATTTTATTTTCCTGGGCAGCGGTCAGGCTTGTCCAGCCTGCACCTAAGTAATCTGAAGTTTTAGCATCCAGATTAATCTTACTCTGTGATGCAGCAATACCCACCAAAGCGGAGGTGAGCGTTTTCCCTGCAGAAGCCCAATACCAATTGCTTGTGACAGCGAATGCGCCACCAGTGAACTGTGTGCCAAGGTACTCTTCGATCGCAATCTTGCCGTCTTTCAGGACAATTAACGAACGAGAATTACTTGTTGCTAAAAAAGTTTTGAGATCGGGTATCGCTGCTTCATTCCAACCCAAACTGGCTGGCGTTACTGTCTCCCAGATTGCAGAACTATTTGGTGGAAAGTACATTTCTGTTTTCGGACCAGGTAAATCCTCTTCGCTGCACGCGAGTAAAATGACCAAGAAAATTAGTAGTGTTTTTTTCATATCTAGTTAATAACAAAGATAACCTCATTATCCTGTTGGCACTTCTATTTCTTGGGTTAAAACCTGACATTCGAATTTTCTAAAATAAAATACTTGTACATACAATAATTGTCGTAACTTTATTTTAATTCAGTCGTTTAATTGTGCAAAAAAAGAGTTTAATGAAAACAATACTGCATCAAGCCAATACACGCGGCCACGCCAATCATGGCTGGCTCGATACGAGCCATACCTTCAGCTTTGCTCATTATTATGATCCAACCCGAATGAACTTTGGAGTGCTTCGAGTTTTGAATGATGACTATGTAGATGGCGGAAGAGGTTTTGGTACGCACCCACACGACAACATGGAAATAATCTCAATACCGCTTTCAGGTGACCTTGAGCACAAGGACAGTATGGGGAACAAAACCGTCATAGAACAGAATGATATTCAGATTTTGAACGCGGGTACAGGAATTTCACATTCGGAATACAATAAGAACACTGACAAAAAAGTTAATTTTTTACAGATTTGGGTGTTCCCAAAGTTCAAAGGAATTGTTCCAAGTTATGGCCAAATCACGTTAAAGCCAGAAGAGAGGATCAACAAGCTTCAGACGGTAGTTAGCCCCACCAAAACAGATTCAAGTGTCTGGATTAATCAAGATGCTTGGTTTCACTTGGGAAGCTTAAAAAAAGAATTTAAGACAGAGTACACCATCAAGCAAAAGGACAATGGAGTTTATGCTTTTGTAATTGATGGTGAAGCAACTATTAACGGACAAAAATTAAGTAAACGCGATGGGTTAGGGGTGTGGGAAACAGACAAGCTTTCCATCCTTGCCGATAAGGATTCTGAAATTTTGTTAATGGATATTCCTATGAATTAATTAATCGTTGTTTGATGGGCTCTTTGCCCTGTTTTGTAATAAAACCTTAGCGAGCACGCCACCCATCAACGAACAACGAATCTTTATGAAAAATAGAACAGTATCACGAATGCTTTATGCCGAAATGCTAGACATGGGGGGATTCCCTGTTCGTCAACCTTTTCCAACACAGCAAGTAAATCAGATTGATCCATTCCTGCTGTTGCATCATGCCGATGTAAAAGCACCTAAGTATGTTGAACCTGATCATGCCGGAATTGGCCCTCATCCCCATCGGGGGTTTTCACCAGTCACTTTTATTTTTAAAGGAGGTGTGCATCATCGCGACAGCAGAGGTAATGACAGCGTGATTTATGCCGGAGGTGCACAGTGGATGAATGCCGGCATGGGGATCATACACAGTGAGCGCCCTCCACATGACATTCATGAAATTGGAGGTCGGCAGGAAATCATTCAATTGTGGATCAACACATCGGCTGCCCACAAGATGGACCAACCTCAATATTTTCCGCTCTCACCAGATGAGACTCCTTTCTATACCAGTGAAAATGGAAAAGTTAAGGCAAGAATCTTTTCGGGAGAAGTAATGGGTATAAAGGGACCTATTCCTTCCACTACCATTGTAAACGCAGCCACCTTTGAACTGGAAAAAGGAGGTAGGGTATCGGTTGAGTTGCCGGCAAGTCACAATGCAATTGTTTACCTGTTAGATGGCAAACTTACTTTGGAAGGCTTTGGCCTTGTAGAAGAATTGAATGCAGCAGTGTTTAATAAAGATGGGGAAGGTGTAACAATCGAGGCATTGGAAGACACCCGCTTTCTCTTATTGAGTGGAGAACCTTTGAATGAAAAAGTAGTTTCGCACGGTCCTTTTGTTATGAATACCCAAACACAAATCATGGAAGCAATGCGCGACTATCAAATGGGTAAAATGGGAGTGTTGATAGAAGAGAAAACAGTTTAATATAAATACAAAATTCAAACCTAAATTTAATACCCATGGAAATTCAGAACATTACATTTTTAAAGGCGCTAAAGGGCGGAGCTATTGCGGGTCTTATTGGTGCCGGGCTCAACAACATATGGACTTTAATCGCTAACGCACTTGGAGCGACCGTGCCTCCCGGCTTTACGCTGGCGGTGACTATGTCCTCCATCTTTCCGTTGTTAATTGGCGCTATTATTTATTTCTTTTTGATGAAGTATACGGCTAAAGGAAAAATGATTTGGTTGATAGTCTCCATAGGATTCACGCTAGTTAGTTTCTTTCCTGTGTTCAATACGCCTCAATTGCCTAATGGAACATTATTAGATAGTACCTTCCCGTTGTTAGTTGGTCCAATGCATGCTATTTCAGGCTTTTTAGCAATTTGGGGACTACCTAAATGGTCGAAATAACTGTTATAGCAAAACCTTGTTATACCAGTTATAAGAAAAGTAGCAACTTATTACAATGGAAAAATCAGCCGAAATTGAACACCCACTCTTGGAGGTAATCCAACAGCGCAGAAGTCTCAGGGCATATGAAGATAAATCAATAGAACCTGAAAAAATTCAGGCGTTATTTGAGGCAGCGCGATGGGCACCTTCAAGTTCTAATGAGCAACCTTGGGTATATATCTATGCTACAAAAGATCAGCCTGACTTGTGGAATAAACTTTTTGAGACGCTCATGGAAGGTAACAGAATTTGGGCTGAGCGGGCTCCTCTGCTGATTATGAGTTTGATTCGGAAGAATTTTGTAAAAAATGAAAAGCCTAACGGTTCTGCCAAGTATGACTTAGGAGCTGCTAATGCATTTCTCTCTTTACAGGCAACACACCTAGGTCTTAACGTTCACCAAATGGGTGGATTTGACCGCCAACAAGCAACCATTAATTTGAATGTGCCTGATACCCATGAGGTAGCAGTGATGATGGCTATTGGATATTCTGGCGATCCTGAAATCCTGCCGGAAAACTTGAGACAACGTGAGCTTTCTCCACGTGAGCGTTATAGAAAAGATTCATTCGTTATGAACAAAACATTTTAATAATGGTGACCGCAACCATTGGCAGAGATCATTACAAAACGGAGCTGATGACTTCGGGTCATCAGACCATCGTGGACGAGCCCGAGGAGCTGGGTGGTACAAACCTAGGACCGGCACCAGGAGAATTCCTGATGATATCCCTAGCTTCATGTACAGCAATCACACTCCGTATGTATGCTGATCGTAAAAAATGGAATGTGGAAAAGATTAGAGTGGAAGTGGCCTTTGAAAAAGCTCAATACAAAACTATTTTTAAGAGGGAGATTTCTTTTGAAGGTGATTTAGATGACGATCAACGCGCTAGATTATTGCAGATTGCAAATTCCTGCCCGGTACATAAAACACTTACGAATCCAATTGAAATTGAAACTGTTTTAGCACCATGATTTTTGATTATGATCTCTAACTTCTAAATCTGCTTATGAAAGACATTACAAAAAAATACAGCAACGGAGAGGTAACTGTAGTATGGAAGCCAGGCACATGCATTCACTCTGCTATTTGTTTCAAGGGATTGAGTCAGGTATTTGATCCTCAAAAGCGGCCATGGATTACTCCTGAAGGAGCCAACACTGACAGCATAATTGATCAGGTAAAAAAATGTCCATCGGGGGCATTGAGTTACTATTTGAACCGCGATGAAGGAGAGGAGCCAGTGAAAGTTGATGCGGAAACCATTGTAGAGACAGCACCCAATGGACCGTTGATGGTATATGGAAATGTTACGATCAAAGATTCGAAAGGAAACTTAACACGCAAGAATAATGCAACTGCGTTCTGCAGATGTGGTGGATCATCGAATAAGCCTTTCTGCGATGGCAGTCATAAAAAAATTGGATTCCAGGGGTAAAAAGCCAAATTAACACTGGCCAAAAAGTGTTAGTCTTGCACTACAATACTTTTTATGCAATGGCTGAATAGTACAGGAATTGCCGTCTCTCTTTTCTTTATCTTTTTTATTCTTGGAAAAAAGAACCGTAAACGAGCAGACTACCTATTAATACTGATCAATTTGCTGATGATTAGTTTTTTGGCATTGGATCTAGCAGTGCGTACGCATTTGTCTCCTCTGCTCTTTTTCTTTCAAACCATTGCGCCCTACCTGCTCTTCCCGGTTTACATCTTTTTTGCTATTGACACAGTTCAAGAAAACCAAATCAGCAGACGCTGGATACTTTTATTTATTCCGGTACTTTTCAGCGCTGCCTTTTTGATAACTGACCTGTTTATCATTCATACCTACGATGCGGCTGCACTTCAGAAACTTTATGAGGCGCCACCGATCACCTACCACATTATGTACAAAGGCAATCAGATTCTGTTCTTAGTTGCCCTTATTTGGTTGATTAAAAGATTGCATCAATACGCTCGCATCATCAAAGAGCAATTTTCCTTTATCGATCCGATCCAATTGACTTGGCTTACCCAAACGTCATGGGTTTATATTGCGACTATCAGTATCTCTATCTTAATTTTCACTATTTCAAATTTTCAATTGCTCCCGATCGATACCCAAGCGGCTTATTCGATTGTCAGCTTAGGCGTTGTCTTTGCTGTATTCTACATCAGCTTTCATGGCATTCGTCAATACACCGTAGCGGAATATTATGGCAAGCGCTCTGACGAAGAGATTCTATTGGATGAACCGGGGCAAACCTTGGTTGAATTGCCTGAAAAATATAAGACATCATCACTTACATCAGCGGAGCAGGAAACGATTCACCAAAACCTGCTTCAGATGTTTGAGAACAGAAAGTTATTTCTGGAAGCAAAACTTCAGCTACAAGAAGTGGCCGATGGGCTAAACGTAACCACACACAACCTTTCCCAAACAATCAACTCCATTACCGGTAAGCCTTTTTACGATTTTGTGAATGGCTATCGGGTCAAGCATTTGCAAGAACTTCTTGCTGACCCTTCCAAGAAAAAATTTACCATTCTGGCGCTGGGCATGGACAGCGGTTTTAATTCAAAAGCCTCGCTTAACCGGATATTTAAAGAAGAAACCGGTCTTTCACCAAAGGAATACCAATTGCGAGCGCTTTCAACCTAGCGCAAAGGCCAATTCTGCACGAATCACCCCGCGCGAATCAAGTCTCATCTTCCAAAATCAGGTCTCATTCTACCGTTTAAGGCGATTAGCATGGTTCTTTCCATGATGTTTGTGCCATCAATCAGAACAGAAGGAAGCCTGAAGGGAAAATTATTTAAGACTATAAACAATCAACTTTATGAGAACTAACAGCACAACAATCATCACCGGCATTATTGCATTTCTACTTTTCTCTTTGATCGCGCAGGCGCAGGAAGTGCCTGAAAAGAATCGATTCAGTGTAATGTTTGGATTGAACCAACCTCTTTTGCTAAAGGGCTTTAACATAGAGGGTAACTATTGGATGAAAAAATGGGTGATTGATTATTCGCATGGCTTTAATTTACATGCAGACGGAGAATTATTATCAAACGAATATGAAAGACAACAAATAGATTTCAAAATCACGCATTCACTTGGTCTTGGAATTGGCTATCGATTTACCAAAGGATTTAATCTTCGCTTTGAGCCCAAGCTTCATATCTATGAAACTTACTATGATGGACAAGAGCAATCCAATACAAACAGTATTGTCAACTTTAATACAGTTACACTAGGGTTTGGGGCTTATTATCGATGGATGCCTTTTGAAAAGAACAAAGGATTTGCAAAAGGCATCACCATTGCGCCAAGCCTCCGCTACTGGTATAAAGTGGACAGCTCATTACCGAACGATCAGCATTCTTACTTCAACACACGCACCAATCAAAATGAAATACTGGAAGCCCCGAACATTGGAGCGGCCAATACGCCTTGGATAATAAACGTTAGTGTCGGCTATACATTCTAGCGGAGTATGAAGTTCTTCGTTTCTATTCTTAACTTCACTCCTGGTAGCGGAAAATGCTTTTCCATAATCGACCACGAAAGCTAGCTGCAACCGCTAGCGGTATTGATTGAAACACTAAGAACTATGACTGACCTTCAACAATATATAAAATCTTATTTTGGAGTAGTAGCAGACGATGACCTTAAAACGATAGCGTCCTTGTTCAAATTGACTACGATTAGAAAAGGAGATTATTTTTTAAAAGCCGGAAAACAATGTGACAAATTGAGCTTTATACAATCTGGAATTTTAAGAATTTTTGTTGAAACTGGAGATAAAGAGGTGACTCAATGGATTTCGACAGCAGGTTTTTTCATTACCGATGTTTCGAGCCTGATTTTTCTACACCCCTCACGGTTTACAATTCAGGCATTGACCGATACCGAGATGTTGACCATAACAAGAGACGACTATAATAGAATTAACGATTTAATTCCGCTTTGGCATCAGTTTGAGAAGAACTTTCTCGCCCTTTATTTAACGATGATGGAAGACCGCATTTTCAGCCACCTTTCAATGACCTCAGAAGAACGGTGCCATCGTTTCTTCGAAAGCAACAAAGAACTTTTTAACCAGGTACCACTGCAATACATTGCTTCAATGCTGGGAATGACACCCGAAACATTCAGCAGAATCAGAAAAAAACAACTTTAATAATTTCTTGATTTTTGTCAAGAGCTAAACAATTGTTTTGTTAGATGTTTGTATCGCAATACAATGACGAGACAACTGAAACAGTTAACGACAATTAGTTTAATCACATTATTAAATTTATAAGCAATGGCAAAGGAAATCAGAACAGAAATTTTAATTAAGGCAACACCTGAAAACGTTTGGCGTATCCTTACAAACTTCGGCAACTATCCAAATTGGAATCCATTTATTAAATCAATAAGGGGAGAGGTGAAAGTTGGAAACAAAATCACAGCAAGAATAGAACCGCCCGAAGCAAATGGGATGACCTTTAAACCAAGAGTTCTAACATTTGAAACGAACAAAGAATTGAGTTGGCTTGGCCACTTATTGTTTGCTGGACTTTTTGACGGAGAGCATAAGTTTGAACTTATAGACAACAGCAATGGAACAACAACTTTTAGACAGAGCGAGAAATTTGGAGGAATACTCGTGCCGCTTTTCAAAAAGCAACTGGACTACAACACGAAAAAAGGATTTGAGGAAATGAATAGAAAATTAAAAGAATTGGCGGAACAGAAATAAACGACCTTGGATTATCAACACGAGTGAAGGTTGTGTTTTTTCAGGAGTGTAGAAAATGATGTAGAAAGTTATGTCCCAAGTCTGGAGCGTGACTTTCTTTTTATTTGACGGAATTCATCATTATTATTTTGGTATTTTTGTAGTCAGCAAAAATTAAAAGATCATGAAACAATTTAGTGTAGTTATACTCCTTGTTGTCTTAGCAGCATGTCAACCTAAGAAGGAACAGGTTTCAAATACGTATGGAGAAGCCATCGTAACGGATCAGGCCGCCACGTTAGCAAGCCTTAGCAACGAGGTAGCAGGTAAAGATTCTGTGATACTCACGTTAAAAGGCACCATTGAAAAAACATGTGCAAATAAAGGATGTTGGATGTCCGTTCAGGATGAGAATGGTGTGGCGACACGTGTCACCTTTAAAGATTATGGTTTTTTCGTTCCTACAGAAGGAGCGGAAGGAAAAGAAGTAGTATTTTCCGGAGTGGCTAAACGCAAAACCACAGACGTTGCCACCTTGCGCCATTTTGCAGAAGATGCAGGCAAAACCCAGGCAGAAATAGACGCCATCACAACACCCGTGGAAGAAATTGAATTTGTTGCCAGCGGGGTAGTGATCTACGAAAAGGATTCTGATAAGTAGTTTAACTCATCTTCTAAAATTCCTGTTAAAGAATCTCATCAGTGATGGTATCACGTTGGGGCTGTTAGCTCAGCTGGTTTAGAGCACTACCTCGACAAGGTAGGGGTCACTGGTTCGAACCCAGTACAGCCCACAAGAGAAAGAAGATGGTCAGTTGTGCGCTTCACTTTTCCAAGCGTCTCGCTTGGGTTTATAATGTTAGATCCGTCACTCCATTACGCGCTGGAAATGTATAAGCTGGGGGACAACAGATTAGTGTTATTCCAAACTGCTCCCCTCCTGTTAAGGAGGGGTGCCCGAAGGGCGGGGTGGTGTATTTAAACTCCTGTTAAGGAGGGGTGCCCGAAGGGTGGGGTGGTAAAAAATATTTTTAACTTCTCTCAGGCTCGTCCCTTCGCAGGATTAAGTTCTACCCCCTCCGCTTCGCTCGTCCCCCTTCGCAGGGGGACAGCAGATTAGTGTTATATTCGCTCAAGGTCTTTTACCTTGATTTAACATCCACATGAATTTTAAAGAAATAATTGAAGGCGTGTATCGCCAGGTAAAGGATATTGACGACCGCGGTAAGCTGGCCTCTTACATTCCTGAGCTTGCGCAGGTGAATCCTAAACGGTTTGGTATACACCTTTCTACCGTTCATAATTATCAGTTTGGCGTAGGCCACTATACCGAGAAATTTTCTATTCAAAGTATTTCTAAAGTGCTGGCCCTTGTGCTGGCGTATAAAATAAAGAATCAGAGTATCTGGAAGCGCGTGGGTATCGAGCCTTCCGGAACTGCATTTAATTCCTTAGTTCAATTAGAGGCCGACAAGGGCATCCCCAGAAATCCATTTATTAATGCGGGCGCCATGGTGATTGCCGATATCCTGGTCACTCATTTAAAGAATCCTAAGAAAGATTTTATTGCTTTTGTGCGAAGCCTTTCGAACAATTCCGGCATCAACTATTCCGAAACGGTGGCGGCATCTGAAAAGTCGGTGGGGTATCGCAATGTGGCGCTCTGTAATTTCATTAAATCATTTGGCAACATCGAAAATGATCCCCAGGTGGTGCTCGATTTTTATTTTGACCTGTGCTCTATTGAAATGAATTGCCAGGAGCTTTCCGAAACATTTTTATTTTTAGCGAACGATGGCAAAACCCTGAGCGGTATGTCCGTGTTGACCAACCATCAAGCCAAACGAATAAATGCGCTCATGCAGACGTGTGGATTTTATGATGAGTCGGGAGAGTTTGCTTTCAAAGTTGGGCTGCCGGGCAAGAGTGGAGTAGGCGGAGGTATCATCGCTGTCAATCCCGATCGATATACCATTGCCGTCTGGAGCCCCCGGCTGAACGCGAAAGGAAATTCATATAAGGGCGTGCGTGTGCTCGAAAAGTTTACCGCAAAAACAGAGTCTTCTATTTTTTAGTGAACCTGTTAGCCTGAGCTTGTCGAAGGCTTTGGCGGTTTAATCCCGAAACTTCGGGACTACTCGCCACCTCACGCACTTGTTATAGAGCCTCTTAGTCTCTTGCGGAACTTGTCCTGACTGAAGCGGAACGTCAGGATACTTACCGCGAGAGTAGTGTTTAATGATCTTGTGATTTCAATTTTCTTATTCGTACCGAAGGCCGGAATCGAACCGGCACACCCTACAAAGAAAAGACACAGCGGGCGCTTCCGCGAGTTGGTGTAGTTACAATGCCAGCTCTGGCACTCCAACAGGACGTTGGAAACATGTAATTACAAGCGAGACGCTTACTTTAGTTGGGCTACTCGTCTTCAACTGCGCTTAACCCAATAAATGCTTTCTCCATAAGCAACTTCCTAGGATATCGTTTTAGATTCCTTTTCTTGATCACCTGTCTAATATAAAAGGAAAAGGGAAGAGTGGTATCATGGCCGTGTTGCATTAATTGTTCATAAGAACCATAATGCTGCTTGAATTTAACATGACGGTGATACTCATCTATAATGTCTTCCAACATCAACTGTCTTGAGTTAAGTAATTCATTTGTTAAAATGAGAGTGCTTGTATCAATTACAGTTATTGGTTTGACTCTTGTTATGTCAATTTTAGTCGCCATTTTTTCGAGTTCAGGAATAAACCAACTATTTATTATCTTGTTAAATCCAGGTACATCCAATTGCCTATCGTGAATGACAACAATTGGATAAACTCTTATAAAATTCTTCTTGTACTCTGAGTCGATGGCTAAAAATCTTTCACTAAAAAGATCAAGAATACCATTTAATAATTGCATTGCTGCCTTCGGTTTTGTTCCATCAACATAGAACTTAGATTTCAAATCATTAGTTAAGAGCGCAAAGTCGCCTGATTCTTTTAATGATGCATTGATTAACGAGTCTTTGGATTCGAAAAGGAATATCTTATTGCAATTTCTCACATAAAAATCAGGCCCTCCTTGATACTCTTGAGAAGAAATTTGTTCGCCACCAATGCATAAATACTTTTTCGGAAATGCCTTCTTGAGGGTGATGTATAAAGCATGTTGTTCCGAAAATCTATATGTGTAAAGATTTCTGAAATCATTAATTCTTACGGTGGCCGGTAAAATTTGATTTACTGCTTTGAGGTTAAAATATAGACCTTTGAAAACCCGTTCTACACAAAAAAGCCCAAAAATAATTCTGTAGGTACCTGTGTCAATTTTCTGTAATGGCTTTTCTCGTAAAGATTTAAAATCATTATCGCCCAACTCATCATAAGGAACGGCTGATAGGGTGTCAAGAAAATTAACGTCTCTTTCAAAGTTCTCGCCTTGAGGTATCGTCAACTCGAGAAAACCTGTTTTTGTCTTTGACAGGATTGATGCGCTAATTCCAGATGATTGTCTCAAGTATTGACTCCAATTCTGAACTTGATATATCTGATAAAATTTCTCCAACAATGGCTTGGCTCCTGGCTGGGCTTCTAAGAATTCAAAGAAGAGGACTGCTCGTACAAATTCACTAACAAACAGTTCTGCTAGGTCAAAGTTAACGACATCTGAAAATCTTACCGCGGAGGCAAAATGACTTCCACACCACCGTAATTCAAATGGAAGATTCTCGGTCGTTTCAGTGATCTTAGCATCAATACTATTTAAAATGTCATTTTGAATCAAAAATGCTTTGAATATATTGATCTCCATTTGCTCATCGGTTAGCGAACTTTCCTCGCTAAGATGATTAAGTGCGTAGCTATACAATTTCAACGCAGCTGGTACTCCGGCTACAATCAAGTTGCCAAATTCTTTTTCAATCGGGCGTATCCTTGTGTAAGCATCATTGGCGAATTCGGTGTTGCTTGGCCTAAACCAAAACTCAAGAAAATCACGCAAATTATCTATTGATCTAACTTGTTCAGCTAGAATTCCTGACACAGCCTTTAACAGCAGAGATTGAGGAATGCCGTTCAAAAGTGATGGAATATTTTCTGACGGGTGATCAGGATAGGTTTCTGAAAAGCCAATTTGAATCCCGCTTGTTAAGCTCATAAATGAAGTGTAAGATTATTTCGCTCTCCGTGTATTATGCCTAAGAAATTAAGCACCCCATGTGTGGAATAAAATAAAAAGGGGCATGCTTCAGAGCTTAGATTGTAAATATATTTCCGCGCACTTAGTGAGATTTTTAAACAGTGTAGGAATTATCGCTCCTACATAATGATTATCAAGAGCATCTTTTAACTTTCCATATGCTTCACTAACTCTCTGACTGACCAAAGATTGAGTTATTGAATTGGTAAAATCAAATACTGGATCACCCATTTTTTTTAGCGGGAGACTTTGAAAAACAAGGGCCGAAATCATTCTGTTGCCATGGACTGCAATACTTAAATCACGGCTGGATAACTGCTTAGAAGTGCTCATTTGATCAATTGACAAATCAATAAGTCTTTGAACTTGAACGGCACGCCAAAGAAAAAAGCTATTGACGGTTGGATTGAACAATTCTTTATACGGTGCACGGGATATGTCATCCCACAGCTTTCCGATTTCCCGTTTTAACTGTACAAAAAGATTTGGCTTGCCGGACGAGCAGGCCAATGCCGTTGTTGCTTCAACAAGGTCAAATGAATTTTTCGTGTTAGAAAATGATTCTGATCGTATAACATGATACATTATGCCCTCGACACCAAGCTCAGCGCGAAGCCTTGATTGTTCTGTGTCTAGGGTTACAAAATCTCGATTGTCTATTCGATTCTGGCGATTGTTTGTCTTAGTAATAGAAATTTCCAATCGATCATCCGCTTTCTCTAAGGAAATGATCCGTAAAGGAATTAACACCTTAGCATTGTCTTTTACGAAGTATTTGCCAACCGTGCTAACTGTTTGAGCGCCATTAACAACACTAATATTTTCGCAGTGAAAAGTTCCAAAGTCAGTGTCACCCCCACCAGCCATCGTCTTGGTTATTTTACTGGCTATAATTGTAATCCCATTGTTATAATACCAAAAGTTTTCAGGTTCATCATGCAGTGTTTGACGGATCTCTGTATTTACATCAGTGTCGCCCAAAAGGCTGCGCAGATTCTTTGCGAAGAGCCGGTCACCGTACCGGGTCCACCAATCAGCAATAATTGGAGCTGCAACTTGGCCATAAAACGCTGTATGTGGTATCTCTACTTTGCCCCAGGATTTTAGTCCCAAATCAACATTAATTGGCTCTCCAGCTAATCTTGCAGTTAAGGAGCCATGTAACTTAGATTGGTTCAAGACGGTAATAAATAAAACCTCACTAGCATCATTCATCTCTTGACTAAGATCATCCAGATCTCGCTGCGAAGGCTCCGCAAGAGAATTAATTCCAGTGTAAACGACTACGATATTGTACGTTGATTGCGGATCGTTAAGAACTTGGGTTATTGTTGATTTTTTGTCGTTGATTTTCTTATTGAACCTTTCGAAACTCATGTTAAAGAGATCTTTTACTCCTCCCAGGAACTTTTTAATATCGCCATTTGAAGGTTCACCACCCCCATCATGAATCCACTTAGATTGAACTATGTAAAGTCTTCTCTCTGGCTCATGATAAAAAACGGCATCTATCCCGTTATCATTTCCACCATCAGTTATTGATTTACCAACGCTCAAAATATCAGCACCCGATAAAAAATAAATACTATAGGCTGCTAATGATCTCGACAGAAGTTGATTTTCATAGTCGGTACCTGGTTTACCTGCATCAGTCATGTCAATCTTATCCTTAAACAAGCCTGATACGTGGTTCTTAATTTGATTAACGTGAATGATACTCATTATGCTCTTCTTTAAATATTTTCTAAACAATCCATAAGCTAGTGCAAAATATTGCTCCTTCGCAGAGGCGATCTGACTGGCGTCAGAGTACTCGAGAAGATAGACTCTGCACGGAAGGATGACTATTTAAATTGTTAAATCAAATGCATATTGCTGATAGCTGATTAGACTCCTATCCTTCTCGTTTTCCTTCCAACCCTTCTCTTGATGACTAAAATCAATTATTGATTTTGTGCTCATCGTCTTGAATTGTTTAGCAACAGTATTCAGGATATCAAGTTCAATTTGGTTAAATAGTTTTGAATTAAATTTTCTCTTTTTGTTTGGCTTAAACTGCTCTCCATGTCCATCCGCAAACTCTGTCTCCCAAACATCCACCTCATCATTATTTGCCATATAATCAAAAATGCTATTGAAATTATTTGGCACCGGTCCCATATTGATTGCTCGATAGCAAGCTCCGCTCATTGAAGCGCAAGTTTTCTTAAACAATAGAAAATCGGCATAGAAAAGTAGCTTGTTCATTTTTGTTTTCCACGGTTGAAGTTCTTCCGTAAAGAATACAACCATTTCTGTAAGTCGTTCTAAGTTAGGCTTTCGATAGCCTGTGTATTCATCAGCTTGACGATTATCGAGCAAATATCCTTGAAGCTTAAACGAAAATATTTCTCGTTTCTCTTTATCGATCAGATGTTCAATTTTCTTTATTAACTTTTCCTTTGCATCAGCTTCCAAAGCATCACTCAATTCAACTAGTTCTTTAAATTTTTTTGGATCGTTTGCTAATTGTATCAACCGTGCATTTGCGAGACTTGGAACCTCGCCAGATTCATAGTTTCTATAACTATTAACACCGAAACCTAGAATCTCAGACATTTTAGTAGCCGAAACTCCGTATTTTTCCCTTATCTCATTAATATCATCTGGGAACGGCAGATTGTATTTATCGCGATATTGATTATAAATCTGCTTCATGTTCGTATCGTCAAGTTCTGTTGACGTAAACTGTTCCTTACTATCCTTGCACAGATAATAATGATACACAACCGGAAATTCTTCTTTCCGAAAAACTAATGATCTTTTCTCCTTTTTTAAGATCATTTCTTTTCCTGTAATGGGACTTTTCATTTTGATCGTTTTTTAAAGGGATATTTCATTTTGTCTTTTGCAACGTGAAACGACACGCATAGAACACTTCCACCAACAAATCCAATGGATATTTTAATGTACAATTCATTCTTCTTGATTTCCTTTCCAAACACCCACAAATCAGCACCCTTATACAACTTTTCACCCAGAGGACCCTGGCAATAATCTTCCACAGAAAGATTTTCCAAAATCCCCTTTCTGTCAATTGGCCTTAACTCTAAATCAGCAAGAGTTTGGGCATTCTTTCCGCGGTCGTCACGGAAAAGGATATCCCAAATCTTCATTTTTTGCTTGAACTCCCGCAAAAATGCCTCAATCTCTTCTTTCTTGGCCATTTAGCAATCATAATGACACAAAGATAAGGGTCTTAAAAATATAATCAACTTTAAAGTTGAATAATCTAATAAAAATCCTAAAATTTGCACTATAAAGTTATTAAGTGAAAATGGTAAAATTCTATAATCTTTAATCAATTCGTAGTATGAAGGCAAATATTTGGACTTTTCTGGTTGTATTGCTGCTAGCATCAACAATTATTCTCTGGATAATTCCTGCATTCTTCGAATGGCAGAAAAGCAAGCACAACCACGAAGAAAAAATGGCAGACAAGGCAATTGAATTAAAAGCTCCGAGCGAACCGCCTGTAGATAATTCCAAAAAAGGATTCAAAGATAAAATGATGGATTTTTTTGGGAAGGCTGTAACCGAAGTTGTGCCAGCATTAGCCGGTAAAATGATTGGAGGAGTATGAGTAGTAGTTAAAATCTTAAATATTCAAGTTATGATTGACATAAGTAAAAGAGAAGTTGACGTTCCCTGCCCAAGTTGTAAAAGAACGGTTCGGGTTAGTTTAAGACAAGTCGTTGCAGAAGAAACCGTAACATGCCTTAGTTGTTCGACAAATATTAAACTTGTTGACAATAACAATTCAGCTGATAAAGCTGTGAGGGATATAAATAAATCTTTAGCTGATTTTCAAAAGGCTTTTAGGTCTGTTGGCAAATGATTATACATCATAGACGTCAATAAGACAATCACATATCTGCATCGGCACACCACAAGTAAGCACCAACAAATCACAAGTAAGCTCCGGCAGAGCGCAGACTATGACTGGATAATCGCAGGTAGATACCGGAAGTTCGCATAAGACCATTTGCAAATCACTGGTAAGCTCCGGCAGATCACAAGTGGGCACCGGATATTCACTTGTTCATACCGGCAAATCACATACACCACCTAACAAATCACTTGTTCACACCGGCAGAACACGGGAGAGCCTGCCTGTCCGGCAGGCAGGCATTGATAAACTATGGGAGACCCTCTGGCTGGGAGCTGTTCAATAAAGTCAGGCAGGAGTGAAGCTCAACCATGCTTCATAAAAAAATAGTTAGTCATTTTATTACGTCAAAAAGAAAAAAATGAGAACAAACGTGCCAATGGTTTTCCGGTTACATCTGCTGATAAATATATAGTTGATAAAATAGTTAAATAATTGGCAACTATACATGGATCATGCAGCGTACAATCGCTATAACTTAAATAAAAACAGTTATGTCACACTTAAAAAACATGCAAGCCTTTGGGAAGCTCACGGGCGTCTGCACCGGGTTGGGAGGAACCTATAACCCCGGACAACAAAACCTCCAGGCGAATGCGATGGCCGCCCAGTTGAACATCGCACAACAAGTATGGGAAGAAGTGAAAGAAGCGCAGATCGCTTACGACAATGCTACCAACAAACGCGAACAGGGGTTCCGAAGTATACGCACGCTCAGCTCACGCGTATATGCCATGCTAAAATCATGCACGAACAACACGCTGCTGGTAGAGGACGCTTTGAAAAGTAAGCGAAGGATCTGGGGAGCACCAATCTCAAAGCCACCGGTAGTGGAAACAGAAAAACCGGAAGAAGTGAAGCCTGGTACGCGACCTTCCTTCGGTCAGGATTTCAACTCCATTGCCGAATACTTTGACCGACTCGTGCAAACAGTTGCTTCAGAGCCAAGGTACTGCCCGAATGAAACTGAACTATCGCTGGCGAGCCTGCAGCAAACGCTTGTCGAATTGTTCGGTTTAAACAAGGCAGTGATGGATGCGGAGATCAGGTTGGAAGAGGCTCGTATTAAACGCAACACCGTTTACTACATTGCTCCTGAAAATCTGATAGACACTGCTGCCGCGGTGAAGTTGTACGTGCGCAGCGCGTTTGGCTACCAAAGTCAGCAACACCTTCAGGTACAAAAACTTCGCTTCATTAAACCCAACTTGTAATGCGACAACGCGCTAATTGAAAACCTCTGCGGTCAGACTGCGGAGGTTTTTTTATGTTCAACACTTAAAATGAGATGAAATTATCTCGTGCAAGGGTCTCCCTTGTGCGCTTAACCTCGATCCATCTCGCTTGGGTTTATAATGTTAGATCTGTCACTCCAGCGGACGCTAGAAATGTATAAGCACAAGCGGATGCTTGCGCTAGTTGGGGACGCTTGCGCCAGTTGGGGGCGAATCAAAATCCTTCTATATTGCCAATCAAACAGTCAACTCACTTAACAGAAATTCAATAATGAAAAACACGTTACTCGTACTTCTATTTTTGTGCTCTATTTCTACGTATGCACAATCTGATAAAGCCCGTCTGGCTATTAAAGCGAAAGCAACAGAAATTGAAAAGAAAGTGATTGGGTGGCGCAGAGATATCCATGAGCATCCAGAATTGGGCAATCGGGAATTCCGCACAGCAGAGTTAATTGCAAAGCACTTGCAATCGCTGGGTATTGAAGTAAAGACGGGTGTTGGAAAAACAGGTGTGGTGGGTGTATTAAAAGGAGGGTTGCCAGGCCCTGTGGTTGCGTTGCGTGCTGATATGGATGCATTACCTGTCTATGAAAAAAATGATTTGCCCTTTGCGTCTAAAGTGACTACCGAATATAACGGTCAGCAAGTAGGAGTGATGCATGCCTGAGGCCATGATACGCATGTAGCGATGTTGATGGGTGCTGCAGAAATACTTGCTTCCATGAAAAAGGATTTAAAAGGTTCGATTAAATTTATTTTTCAACCCGCAGAAGAGGGAGCGCCTAAAGGAGAAGAGGGTGGAGCTGCACTCATGGTAAAAGAAGGTGTACTGGAGAATCCCAAAGTAGATGTGATCTTCGGGCTTCACATCAGTTCGAAACATGAAGTTGGCACCATTAACTATCACCCGGGAGGTACGATGGCTTCGGTGAACGATCTAAAAATTACAGTGAATGGAAAGCCCTCGCATGGTGCGCAACCTTGGGCATCTGTTGACCCTGTTCTTGTGGCTGCGCAAATCATCACTAGCCTTCAAAGTATTGTGAGTAGAAATGTGGACATTACAGAGAATCCCGCAGTGATAACGATTGGTTCCATTCATGGTGGAAATCGCAGTAATATCATTTCAGAAAAAGTGGAAATGCTGGGAACCGTTCGCACGCTAAGTGCCGAAGATGAAAAAATGGTAATCCAGCGCATCAATGAAATTGCCACATTCACCGCGCAGGCAGCAGGTGCTACTGCCATCGTGGAACTTCCTTACAGTATTCGCTTCCCGGTAACTGTTAATGATGTTGCCTTAACCAACCGAATGCTCCCTTCCGTTCAAAAATCTGCGGGAAAGGACAATGTAAAACTTGTTCCGGCTCAAACCGGAAGCGAAGACTTTTCCTACTTTGCTGAAAAAGTACCAGGACTATTTTTGTTTTTAGGCGGAATGCCAAAAGGAACGGATCCTCAAAAAGCTGGACCACATCACACTCCGCAGTTTATTATTGACGACAGCGGCCTGGCGCTAGGTGTGAATACACTTTGTAATTTGGTGGTGGATTATTCGAATGGGAAATAGACGGTTGACGCTCATTGTCTGCCGAAGCAACAGTTTCAAGTGATAGTACTGATAAAATTGACAGTAAGCCAGTTGATGAAGAACACCAACAATAGCGTGGAGTACTCGTTACTCACTGATTTCTAAACAGCTTAGTTGATTGTCTGAAATGAACAATTCGATTTGAGTTTGCTTTCTTTTAAGAATATGTTCAAGGTTTGTCGTGGTCAAATTACCGGACCGTATCCAAATCAATTTTGGTGGATGTCCATGAAGTAGACTCAAATCGTAAAAATCAGAATCAAAAGTTACGATAGAGAAGCCTTCACTTTTTGCAAACTCCCAAATAGCCTTATCGGAACTATTCTCTAATCCTAACTTTCTTATTTGTTGTGTTCCGGGAAATGATTGCTCAATACTTTTTACAAGCCGGTACGCAATATTCTGATCTAAAAGTAACTTCACGAAGCAATCCGAAGTTTGTGTTCCCGGTCAGCGGCAAAAGATAAACAAGCATTTATCTGATCCATGTTCAGTTCTGGGAAGTCCCTCAGTATTTCTTCTTTCGTCATTCCATTGGCGAGCCAATTAAGAATATCATATACTGATATCCGGGTTCCCTTTATAGATGGTTTGCCGAACCGTTTTTCCGGTACAATCTCTATATAAGTGTGGTAAGGCAAATTCATAAACAAATTTAAAAAATTATGGCGAACCAGACTAACCCGTCACTTCCCTAACCGACAGCAGGCGGAGAAGGAGCATACACAGAACTAAAAAACTTTGGTAACACCCAAAACACGACTGAGATGACCCTATCGGTATTTTGAATGCTTAACGGGCTCTAGCCTCTCGCCACCTCGCTCACCAAACATCCATCCCGGCTGCGAGAGTTTGCAGCGTTCTTGTTCAGCACAGAGCATGCTATTCCTTCAGTAAATCCGTAACTTTATTTTTCGGATAATGTTAGTAGAGTATGCGACCGGTGCTGTTGATTTTACTTTTTCTTGTTTCTGTCTTAGCAAGCGCACAGAATTTTCAATTGAAGGGCTCCATTCAGGATTCCAGTGGCTTATCGTTACCCTCAGCACATATTCAAATCTGGTCACCGAAAAAGAAAGTAATTACCTCTGACGTATCGGGCGAGTTTGTATTAAACATCCCACCCGGAGAAGTGCGTGTTGATGTTTCTTATACCGGGTTTAAAAAGCTCTCACAATCTTTTGTCATATCTAGCGACACTACGCTTATTTTTCAATTGAAAAGCAAAGTAGAGGAACTAACGGAGGTGGTAATTTCTGCCGATCGAACATTACAATCGGATCAGTTTGAATCAACACGTACCGCACTTACGCTTACCGGCAAGGAAGTGGCATCAATCCCGGTATTAGGCGGAGAAGCCGATTTGATAAAAACTATTCAATTACTTCCCGGGGTTTCCAAAGGGGTAGAAGGAAGCTCCGATCTTTTTGTCCGTGGAGGAGCTGCTGATCAGAATTTGGTTTTATTGGATGGCGCTCCGGTGTATAACACGGGTCACCTCTTCGGATTTCTATCTGTCTTTAACCCCGATGTATTGCAAGGAATACAATCGGTGAATGGAGCTTTTCCTGCTTACTATGGAGGCCGTTTGTCTTCTATTTTAGATGTGACCACCAAATCGAATACACTCGATAGAACCCATGTCAGTGGAAATGTAGGCTTACTGGCATCTCGCCTTATGGTCAGTCAACCTATTATTAAAGACAAGTTGAATGTTTATGTGGCCGGCCGAAGAACCTATATTGATCAGGTGCTGAAAGGAGTAGGAGAAACGTTACCTTATTTCTTTTATGATCTGAATGCCAAAGTAAGTTTTCGTCCTTCGTTACGCGACTACCTCGAAGTCTCTTACTATTCCGGAAAGGATGTATTAAACTATGAACGCGCACCTCGTGATTCCTCTCGTAACTGAAACATCACTTCTGATTTTACCATTGCCAATAGCTCAAAGACATTCTTATGGCGTAGAAAAGTAAATCAAAACTTAAACAATGAACTCTCTTTGTATGGCACACGCTTCAACTATGCTATTCAAAACACATTTGAAGATAACCGACTATTTGTTAGTTCAAGTATCAGCGATTGGGGTGGAAAGTGGAAACTACAATGGGATTCTTTGCGTGGTGTGTCTCTGTTTGTTGGAGTGGAAGCAGCGCATCATTCCGTTAGCCCAAATATTATTGACACGTCAGGAGAATTAGCTGAGTTGCTGCAAAGCAGTTCTTCAGCAGCACAAACCAGCCTGGAGTCAAGTGCCTTCATCCAGGCGGATGGTACCATCAGCGATCGCTGGGCCTGGAGTGCAGGCTTTCGAGTTTCTTCTGCCAGTGTGAAAGGAAAATTCTATGCGAACCCTGAACCCCGATTGGCATTAAGGTATGAATGGACCACCAACACCGTGCTTAAACTTAGCTACTCACGCATGACTCAATATCTACATCGGGTATCCTCTGCTGCCATTGCTTTCCCTACAGACATTTGGTATCCGGTTACGCGTAATGTAAGGCCGCAAACTTCTGATCAGGTTACGTTGGCAATACAACGTGTGATTCCGGATAGAGACTTATTTATAAGCCTGGAAGGATATTATAAAGGAATGAATCAACTCATCGGCTACCGCGAAGGAACAAACCTTTTTCTAAACACAGATTTTGAATCTCAATTGATTCAAGGAGGAGGCCGTGCATATGGTCTGGAGACGTTGATTAAGAAAGAAGCGGGCAAACTAACCGGATGGATTAGTTACACGTTATCAAAATCTCTTCGCCAATATGATGAAATCAATCAAGGGCAATGGTTTTTTTCACGCTATGACCGAAGGCATAATGCTGCGATAGTTATGAATTATCAGTTGAAGCAGAGGTGGTCGTTTTCTGCGGTCTTCGAATATATTTCTGGTTCCAGATTTACACCCATTATTGGGCAGTACATAGTTCCATCGCCCACGTTGGTTGGCGTTAACCTGATTCCGGTTTATGCGCCATTAAATTCAGTGAAGTTGGCAAATACCCATCGCCTTGATCTAGGGGTGAAGTTTAGGTCACTACCAAATCGTAAAATTCAAAGTGAATGGTTTGTGGGAGTTTACAATGTATACAACAGAGCAACACCTATAGGAATTTCAATTTCAGCAAATCCGGATGGGTCGTTGCGGTATGAGCAACCGGGATTGTTTGGGTTTTTACCGTTCGTGAGTTATGGATTTAAATTTTGAGGCTATGGATATGAGATCGAGAAACTCATTAGACCAATTCGGACTAAGCGCTTTCAGTATAGTAAGCATAGCATTGCTATTTTTTAGTTGTGTGCCAGATCCACTGCCGGTAAACAATTTGCCTCAGCTCAAACCAAAAATTGTAATTGCTTCACAAATCATTCCGGATCAGGGTTTAGTTGTTTTACTCACTCGAAGTATTGGAGCTTTGGATGCTGGTGACCAGAGTAATCCACAGAATTTGTTGGAACAAATTCTAATTAATGATGCACAGGTTACGTTACACTACGCAGATAAGATTGACACGTTGACGCAATTAAGCAATGGGCTTTATGGGGGCATTGCAGTGCAGTGGCTAAGCGGGATCATCTATGAGCTACGAGTGAAGTCTGCTGAACTGGGAGAGGTAAGTGCGATGACGAAAGTGCCTGAGGCGGTACCGTTTAAGACAGCCGCAGCTCGGTTATACATTACAGAATTTGATTCACTGGCAGAGATCAGCTATAGTTTAGAAGATCCTTTAGGGGAAAATTTTTATATGGTTAATGTTCAGAAATTTTCTACAACTCAACAATTGGGTTCATTGCTTAATCCTGATGTGTTCACACACTTAAAAGATGATGCTTCGTTTGATGGACAACTTTATCAGGAGCAGTTTCGTGTTTTCTTTCGCGATTTTTCGAAAGGAGATACGGTTTCAGTTTTTCTGTCCAACGTCCAAAAGGATTATTATCAATTTTTAAAACTGAGAAATGACAATCGATATGGTTTTGCGGATTTTGCAAGTGAGCCTTTGAATTATAGGAGTAACGTAAAAGGAGGCTTAGGTTATTTTAATCTTCATGTGCCAGATGCGCGTGTGTTTGTGATGCAGTAACTTAACCGGTGAGGGTATTGAGCAACACTCCCGGCATTGTGAATGATCAATCATTATCTTTGCGTATGCGTATCACTATATTATCTTTCGTTTTATTAATGTCTCAGTCTTTGTTAGCACAGGTATACATACCTAAGTTCGACATTCAAGGACACCGTGGAGCAAGAGGCTTGCGACCTGAGAACACCATTCCTGCTTTTTTAATGGCATTGGATTCTGGTGTTACAACTGTTGAACTGGACGTTGCTATCACAAAAGACAGACAAGTCATCGTTTCGCACGAACCCTGGATGTCGGCTGAGATTTGCATGGATCCAACGGGCAACGAAATCCTTAAGAAGGAAGAGATGAAGCACAACATATATCAACTGAACTACGCGGAGGTTAAAAAATACGATTGTGGATCAAAGGGGAATTTGCGGTTCCCACAACAAGAGAAAATGAAAATCTCAAAACCGCTTTTGTCAGATGTCATTATTGCGATTGAAACACATATTAAGAATTTCTCGACCTATGAGGTAGATTATAATATAGAAATAAAGAGTATGCCCGGAGGTGACAATAAATTTCATCCAAAGCCTGAGGAATATTCTGAACTGGTTTTTAATCTTGTTGATCAGTACATTCCGCTGGAACGCCTGGTGATTCAGTCATTCGATTTTAGAGTCTTGAAGTATTGGCACAAAAATCACCCTGAAGTTCGGCTTGCTGCATTAGTGGAAAACAAAAAGTCAGTTGATCAGAATTTAACAGCTCTTGGATTTATCCCTTCTGTATATAGCCCGGATTATAAACTGCTCACAAATGAAAGCGTGGATTACCTTCATACTAAGGTTATCTCTCAACCGGATTCTGTAGCACAAAACACTTCAGCACCCATCCAAAAACTTAGAGTTATTCCATGGACAGTCAATGAAATTGATGATATGCTTGTGTTGAAAGGAATGGGTGTGGACGGATTCATAACTGATTATCCTGATCGCGCAGCTAAGTTCAAATTAACGTTGAATATTAAGCCTAGCAACAAGAAGTAAATTTGAGGGCAATACGTATTGCTTCTTCTTGCGGCTTGAAGTCTATTGCTTAATATTGCACCGCAAAATAAAAATCGACTATGGCCCAAGAAAAAAAATATAATGTGTATGGCATCGGTAATGCCATAGTTGACATCATCACAGAAGTTGAGTACGACTTCTTTTCAAAGAATGAAGTAGAAAAAGGTGTGATGACTCTTGTGGATGAGAAACGTCAGCAGCATTTGATGAACGCCATTGACATGAATAAAAGTAAAATGTCTGGTGGCGGATCTGCCGGTAACACCGTAACAGCAATCAATCAATTTGGCGGGAAAAGTTTTTACTCCTGTTTGGTAGCTAAGGATGAATTAGGGAAATTTTTTCTGGATGATTTAGCACTCAACGGAGTTGACACAAATCTTAAACACGAAAATTGCCCGGAAGGAGAAAGCGGCCGTTGTTTGGTAATGACAAGTCCAGATGCAGAACGGACCATGAATACCTTTTTAGGTGTTAGTTCTTTCCTTTCGCCAGAACATATTGATGAAGAGGCTATCAAGAACTCACAATACATTTATCTGGAAGGCTATCTCGTTGCCAGCCCCAAAGGATTGGAAGCAATGAAGGTCGCAAAGAAAGTGGCAGAGCAAAATAAAGTCTCAGTCGCGCTCACCTTCTCAGATCCAAGCATGGTCAAATACTTCCCCACCCAAATGGAAGAGATTGTAGGTGCAAGTGTAGATCTGCTTTTCTGCAACGAAGAAGAAGCTTTGATTTTCACTGGTGCGAGTAATGTGAAGGAAGCCCGCGAAGAATTAAAGAAGATAGCCAAGCGTTTCGTGATGACGTTGGGCTCCAATGGGGCATTAATCTTTGATGGAGATACCTTCATTCAAATAGAACCTTACAAAGTTCAGGCTATTGACTCAAATGGAGCTGGTGATATGTTTGCCGGCTCTTTTATGTTTGGCATCACCCACGGACATAGCTTTGCGGAAGCAGGAAAATTGGCTTCTTTGGCCGCTTCTAAGGTGGTTTCGCAGTTTGGTCCAAGGTTGCAAACTCAACAAGTGCAAAAGATTCTGAAAGAGCTTGTTTAGCTTAAACCATTCAAATTCCGTTAAAATCAGTGTATTTAATAAGACAAATCCAGAAATTCAGATTGGAAATCCAAAAATCCTGATCATCTTTGCAGCCCTTAAAAAATAAGGATTAACAGATAATACGATGAAACGCACCTTCCAACCTTCCCGCAAGAAAAGAAAGAACAAGCACGGTTTTCGCGAAAGAATGGCAACTGCAAACGGACGCAGGGTATTGGCTTCGCGCAGGAGAAAAGGCAGAAAGAAACTCACTGTTTCTGACGAAAAGACCTTAAAACATAAGTAATCTTTCCCGCTTCCCTGAAAGGGATTAATTTTAATCTCAATGGGGAAATTTTCTTTTAAGAAAGAAGAAAGGCTTACTGGCGAAAAGCATATACAGGAACTCTTTGAAAAGGGTTCCTCTTTTCATTTATACCCATTTCGAGTTCTAAGTTTGGCAAATCCAGAATCTGAACACAAGCTCAATCGGGTATTAATATCCGTTTCTAAAAGAAATTTTAAAAGAGCGGTTGATCGAAATCTTATTAAACGCAGAATCCGGGAGGCTTATCGACTTCAGAAAGAGCAAATTAATGGACTTTCTCTATTAGTTGCTTTTGTCTATACTTCTAAAGAAATAGAGCCATTTTTAGTGATTAAAGAGAAACTCTTTCTCGTGCTGGAAAAAATTAAGAAATTAGATGTTTCTAGTAATTAATAAGTTGGATAATATTTTAACAAAGGTGCGACCATGAAGAGAAGGGTAAAGCTTTTGAGTATTTCTTTGGCAACAGTAGTGGTTTTAGCGTTCTCTGTTCCTGGAGAAAGGTATTTCGATATTGCCAAAAGCTTAGACATTTTCGCTACCCTTTTCAAAGAGGTCAATGCCTACTATGTAGATGATGTTGATCCAAGAAAATTGATTGGTGTTGGTATCACAGGAATGTTGGAATCACTTGACCCCTATACAGATTACATTCCCGAAGAGGACCTAGAATCATTTAGCATCTTAACAACAGGTCAGTATGCTGGTATTGGTGCGTTGATAGGTACAGTGAATAAAAAAATTGTAGTGACAAACCCATATGAGGGATTCCCCGCCCAAAAGGCTGGGGTAAGAGTAGGTGATGAAATAATTTCTATTGATGGGAAAAACGTACAAGGTAAGTCGACATCAGAAACTAGTGCCTTACTAAAGGGCAAACCAAAAACTGAGGTTGAATTGGTAGTCAGACGAGAGGGCAGAAAAGAAGATTTAGCCCTGAAAATAATGAGAGATAAAATCAAAGTAACAAATGTGGTATATCAGGGAATCATCAATGAAGATATTGGCTACATAAAATTAGATGATTTTACTCCGAGTGCTGGGAAAGAAGTAGAGAATGCAGTGATTAACTTAAAAGAAAAAGGGGCAAAAAAAATAATTTTAGACCTTCGCGACAATCCAGGAGGCTTGCTCTATGAGGCAGTGAACATTGTTAATGTTTTTATACCAAAAGGGTTGGAGGTAGTTGCTACTAAAGGGAAAGTTCAGGAGTGGAACAAATCATACGTCACGCTCAATAACCCGGTTGATAGTGAGATTCCCCTAGCGGTGCTAACAAGCAATGGCAGTGCTTCGGCAGCTGAAATAGTTGCAGGAGCATTACAAGATTATGATAGGGCAATTCTTGTAGGACAAAAGACTTTCGGCAAGGGATTGGTTCAAACTACGCGTCAATTGGCATACAATGCTCAGCTTAAAGTCACCACCGCAAAGTATTATATCCCAAGCGGCCGATGTATTCAGGCATTGGATTACGCTCATCGTAAAAATGATGGAAGTGTAGAGAAATTTGCAGATTCACTGAAAGCCGAGTTTAAAACAAAAGGTGGACGTAAAGTATTTGATGGAGGCGGTCTTGATCCTGATGTTGCTGTGTCAAGTGAATCTTTGGGATCGGTATCTGAAGAATTAATCACGACCGGATTTATTTTTGAGTATGCCAATAAATATTGTGGTGAGCATTCTGAGGCTCCTTCTTCTATGAAGGACTTTAAATTATCGGATGCAGAATATTCTAAATTCACCAGTTGGCTAAAGGAGAAGAACTTTAAATATTCAACTGAATTAGAAAAACAGACAGATAAGCTAATTGAAACGGCAAAGGCTGAGCGAAACTATGATGAATTGCAAAATCAGCTTCTTGCATTAAAATCAAAAATAGATCAGAACCATTCAACTGATTTCACTCGATTCAAAGATGAAATTTCCAGAATTCTTGAAAATGAGATCGCTTTTCACTATCGCCTTGTTGCGGGTCAAACTGAAATTTCAATAGATAAAGAGCCTGAAATTATACAAGCACGGAAAATGCTTTCTGATAACCTAGTCTACCGGAAAATATTGTCTCCGAACTAATGGCTTTAATCCTAAGCCTTGAGACCTCTACAACAATTTGTTCTGCGGCATTGCACGAAGATGGCGTGTTATTGGCATACAAAGATGTGCTTACACCACTTTCTGCTTCATCGCAACTTGCACCTATAATTGATAAACTCTTAAAAGATTCAAAAATTTCTTCCAAGCA
Organism: Bacteroidia bacterium; assembly: GCA_031384515.1. Classification (GTDB taxonomy): domain Bacteria; phylum Bacteroidota; class Bacteroidia; order Cytophagales; family Cyclobacteriaceae; genus ELB16-189. The sequence continues at coordinate 1,354 of JANNAQ010000097.1, read as the reverse complement.
AATCAAAGCGGTCGCAGTTTCATCAGGACCAGGCTCGTATACGGGCTTACGAATAGGAGTCGCTACAGCCAAAGGAATTTGCTATGCTTTACAGATTCCACTAATCGCCATCAATACATTAGAGCTAATGAGTTATCAGGTAATTCATTCTTTTACTTCTCAGTCAATTCTGCAGAAGGATCAGTCAAAAGTGCTGGAAGAAGCGCTTCTATGCCCAATGCTTGACGCCCGAAGGATGGAGGTCTATTGTTTGCTTGCCGACTTTGATTTAAACATGGTGGAGCCAACCCAAGCAAAAATTATAGACACGGAGAGCTTTAGTTATTGGTTAGATCAGAAAACGATTTACTTCTTTGGCAATGGTGCTGATAAGTGCAGAGAGATGATAAAAAATCCTAATGCTAAATTTATAGAAGAAGTTACCCCATCCGCCTCACAATTGGGCGAGATGGCATATAAAAATTTTACTAAGAATGAGTTTGAGAACCTATCATTATTCGAACCCCATTATTTAAAAGAATTCATGGTTAAAAAACCAAAAACAATTTAATCGTGTTCTAAGTGTAAATTAGGAATTCCTTTTAAAGAGGATAAGGTCATGGAAGAAATAATAAATAGAGTTAGCAATAGTCAGTTGATCTCATTCGATCTGGAAGAATTGTATACACCAGGTGAGCGTGTTTTATTTGACGTAAAAGATTTTCTTTTTCAAGGTTTGATTTTGAAAGAGAAGGAATTTCGTGATGCAATAAAAAATTATGATTGGTCTCAATACGAAGGAAAACATATAGCAATTATTTGTTCTGCTGATGCTATTATTCCCACATGGGCATATATGCTTTTGTCAATTGCGCTTCAGCCCTATGCAAAGCGCATTGTTTTTGGCAATTTATCTGAATTGGAATCTCAACTGTACTATGATTCTTTGTCTAAAGTAGCTTGGGAGAAATTCAGTAATAAAAAAATGGTGATTAAGGGATGTAGTAAAGTAGAGGTGCCTTTATCAGCCTATGTAGAGGCCACAAATAGACTTAAATTAGTCGCTTCAAGCATCATGTTTGGAGAACCATGCAGTACAGTGCCACTTTTTAAGAAAAAGATCAGCTAATTCAGCTTCTGAAAGTCAAGCAGTTAGGTTCCTATTCTTCAAAATCAGCCTAATTTCCCAAAAATCTTTATTCTAGCTATTGCACAAACAACCTTAACGTGTACCTTTGCACTCCCAAAATGATGGATGGGGTTTGTTTTAGAAGGAGACAGATGAGTTGGGGGTGTTAGAAGGCCCACGAATTGAGGATAGATTAAGGAAGGAGTGAGACGGAGGTTTTGCTTTTGAGAGAATCAGGATTCAGTA
>JANNAQ010000088.1:0-1526 GCA_031384515.1 Bacteroidia bacterium | reverse complement strand
GAGCCTCCTGACCATTCCAGTCGATAAATCCTATTGCTAACAAGTTGCTCTCCAGCAGAGCTTGCGTCCTCTTCAGACTTACCGTGGAAAGAAAGGAAATTTCAAATCAAAAAACACCAACCATTTTTGGCACCATTACCTGAAAAAGTATACACACGCGGCCATGCCTCAGGCATTGAACCCTCTGCGTGGGATTCTTTGAGAAAAACCCGCGTCTTCTTGAAGGCTCCAATCACCACGCCTCAAGGGGGAGGCTTTAAGAGTTTAAATGTTACAATTAGAAAAGTGATTGGCCTATTTGCGAATATTCGCCCTTGCAATTCTCTTCACCCTTTCGTGCAAACCAAACATCCTAAAATGGATCTGATCATCGTGCGCGAAAATGAAGAGGATTTGTATGCAGGTATTGAGCATCAGCAAACTGATGAAGTAACCCAATGCTTAAAAGTTATTTCAAAACCAGGAACAGAAAAAATTATCCGTTATGCGTTTGAATATGCTCGCCAATATGGCCGCAAAAAAGTGACGTGCTTCACAAAGGATAACATCATGAAAATTACTGATGGTCTCTTTCATAAAATGTTTGATCAGATTGGCACCGAGTACCCTGATTTGGAAAAAGAACATTGGATAGTAGACATTGGTGCAGCAAAACTAGCAGATACTCCAGAGGCTTTTGATGTTATTGTTATGCCCAATTTGTATGGTGATATTCTTTCGGATGTAGCTGCACAGATAGCTGGATCTGTTGGATTGGCTGGATCTGCAAACATAGGAGATGGTTTTGCCATGTTTGAAGCTATTCATGGATCAGCCCCAAGAAGAGCAGGGCAAAATTTAGCTAACCCTTCTGGTCTTTTGCTAGGTGCTGTACAGATGCTTGTGCACATCAATCAGTCAGATGTTGCCGAGAAAGTTCATAATGCCTGGTTAAGTACTCTTGAAGACGGCATCCATACCTATGACATTTTTAAAGAAGGTAATAGCAAACTAAAAGTAGGTACGAAAGAGTTTGCACAAGCAATTATTTCACGATTAGGTAAAAAGCCTCATTCGCTAAAAGCCATTGACTATTCAAATGCAATTGGTAAAACGATACGTGTTAAGGCCAGCCCTACTAAGATTGCAAAAAAAGAATTGGTAGGGGTCGATGTATTCCTTCATGTTAAAGATCGTGATCCAAATAAGCTAGGTAATGCTATAAAGACAATACGAACCGGAAAAATGCATTTAACTATGATTACCAACAGAGGTGTGAAGGTATATCCAGATGGAATGCCTGAAACATTCTGCACTGACCATTGGCGTTGCCGTTTCAAAAATGAGCAATTAGAGCCGTCTGCCCATAAAGATATCATGAGCATCTATCAGCAAGTTATGGATGCGGGCTTTGAAATTATTAAAACAGAAAATCTTTACACATTTGATGGAGTCGCTGGTTTCTCAGCAGGCCAGGGGCAATAATAAACCCTTACAATGACAAAGGAAGTAGTTGAAGTATTAATAAACGACTTTAACTACTTCCA
>JANNAQ010000087.1:0-28330 GCA_031384515.1 Bacteroidia bacterium | reverse complement strand
ACTTTTTTACGTGTATTCATAAAATGAAAAGAGGAAATTGAAACCATTTTCAATTTCCTCCTATTTTAAGAGGTTAACTCTTATCAAATCAATCAGTTAGACAAAGCATCACCAACCATTTTTGTCCATTAAATCCTTTTTCACCAATTTCAATCGTATCAATTTCTAATTGAGCTCCAGCCGCTTTGATAATATCCAGGGTAGCTTCCATAATTTCAGGACCGATACCATCACCGTAAGCAACTGTAATAGGCACTTTTTTTTGCATCATTGTTTTAAGGGTTTAATAAATCGCATAAAAGTCTTAACTATACACTTAGTATTTTTATTTATTCACTTTATGCTAACAATAAATTATTTTTATGACTAAAGAGAAACCTCTTGGATTTATGGTTAAATTACTTTGTGATGGATTTCAAAGCAGTAGTTTTCTATTCAATTTGAGGCTATCTGATCTTTTTAAGGAAAATTGGCCTGTGTATGGATAATATGATTTTCAATTAATAAAAACACAGTTGCATTTGCCGGGCATTCCTTATAATCCGACACCCACCATAGAATTGAAGGATCCGAAATTGGCGCAATTCGGATTGCGATTGCTTATCAAGTGTGAGTATCTTAATCATTCATTTGTATCTGGAAACAAGTGGTGGAAGCTAAAGTACAATCTGGAGGAGGCAGCTCAACTTAAACATCACACCTTACTCACTTTTGGCGGAGCTTACTCAAATCATATTTATGCAACAGCAGCGGCAGCAAAGGAATTAGGATTTAAGAGCATCGGCATTATTCGTGGAGAGGAAACACTACCCCCGAACAAAACACTTGCCTTTGCGGGAAGCTGTGGGATGAAATTGAAGTATGTATCGCGCGAAGAATATCGGGACAAAGCAGAAGAATCATTTATACAAACTCTTCATGATCAGTTTGGAGATTTTTACCTTATCCCAGAAGGCGGAACAAATGAACTAGCGATAAAAGGGATGACGGAATTTGGAGAGTCATTGATAAATGAAGTTAACTTTGATTATCTCTGTTTGCCAATTGGAACAGGAGGAACATTGGCGGGGATTGTTCGTGGTATGGATGGAAGAAAAAAAGTGGTAGGCTTCTCAGTTCTGAAAGGTGGTGGCTTTTTGGTTGATGATGTTAGAAAGTGGACGAGTGATACCTTCAATAACTGGAACATTATAGAAGATTATCATTTTGGCGGCTATGCGAAAACTACAAGTGAGCTCATCAATTTTATGAAAGAGATGGAAACGCAACTTCAGCTTCTTCTGGATCAGGTATATACTGCAAAAATGATGTTTGGAATTTTTGATTTGATTCAAAAAGGTTTTTTCAAGAGAGGGTCAACTGTTCTTGCTATTCATACAGGTGGATTGCAAGGAAGAAATTTGGATTCACTCAATTTCGGATTACCCCACGAAGCCAGGTAAACAATCTCCAGCCTCCTTGTTCTTCAGGTAACGCACCACTTTCTCCAGCAGCTTTTACTTTCTCGATTGTATAAAAAGCAGTTGGGAGAATTTCTTTCAGTTTCTTTAACAAATCGTCCAGCCGTTCGCGCTGAAGTACTGTAAATACGAGGTTCTCATTTCCATCAGGACCTTCGGCAACTACTTTTGTGTAGCGAAAGTTTTCTGTGTTCAGAAATTGAATAAGAGGTACAACATCTTTTCTCGTGATGATGCGCACAATTACTTTGCCATAGGCGATGCGCTCTTCAATTAACATTCCAACAAAAATGCCAGAGGCAAATCCAGCAGGATATGCGATGTAACACACCCAATTGTCAAGGTGTTGAAAAATTTGGCGAATGGCCATCAACCAAATAAAAGCTTCGAAAAAACCAAGTATAGTAGAGGTGTACCGCCTTCCGCCAAGCATATAAATAATGCGTATGGTGCTAATGGAGACATCGCATATGCGCGCTAGAAAAATAAGTAATGGCAGCAAAATATAGGCAAATGCGTTTTCAGAGAAGCCTAGCGTTTCAATAAAGAATTGTTCCATGAGTTGTTTTAATAATGCGGATCAACCAAAGAGGTCTGCAAAAACCTCAGTCAATTTCCCAAATGACTTCACCGCAATTTTGGTTTTACTTAGATCAATTGACTTTTGGCTGAACTTAGAAATGTAGATTTCTTTGAAGCCTAGTTTCTCAGCTTCTGAAATTCGTTGGTCGATCCTATTGACCGCGCGCAGTTCTCCACCCAAACCGATTTCAGCAGCAAAACAAATCTTATCGCTCACTGGAATTTCTTGCATGGATGAAATGATGGAGATGCATAACGCAAGATCAATGGCAGGGTCTTCAACATAAATTCCTCCGGCCATGTTCACAAAAACATCCTGTGTGCCTACCCGAAAGCCACAGCGTTTTTCCAATACGGCAAGTAGCATGTTCAATCGTTTTTGATCAAAACCTGTTGGCGTGCGTTGTGCTGTTCCATAAGAAGCCGCACTTACCAACGATTGTATTTCAATCAACAAAGGACGATTTCCTTCAATGGTTGCCCCGATGGTAACTCCGCTAAGCAGTCCGTCTTTTTGTGAGATTAAAATTTCAGATGGATTGGAGACTTCGCGAAGACCAGTGCCGAGCATTTCATAAATACCAATTTCGGAGGTTGAACCAAATCTGTTTTTCGTAGTTCGAAGTATTCGATATGCAAGATGCCTGTCCCCTTCAAATTGCAGAACAGTATCTACCATGTGCTCCAATACTTTTGGGCCTGCCAACATTCCATCTTTGGTAATGTGGCCTACCAGAAATACCGGAGTGTTAGTTTCTTTCGCAAATTTCATCAGCTCGCCTGCACACTGCCGCACCTGTCCAATGCTTCCTGCAACAGAATCCAGCATGTGCGAATGCAGCGTTTGAATAGAATCAATGATGATCAGATTGGGCTCTAATGTCTCAATGGCTTGAAAAATATTTTTTGTGTTGGTCTCTGCCAACATATAAAAATTTTCATGATTTGCTGTTTGCCCTTTTTCTTTGGGTGAGATTGAGATACGCTCCGACCTCATTTTAATTTGTTGCTCGCTTTCTTCACCGGACACATAAAGCACTTTTGCTTTCTGAAGAGCCAGACCGATTTGAAGCATTAAGGTTGATTTGCCAATACCGGGTTCACCGCCAATTAAGACCAAAGAACCAGGAACGATGCCTCCACCGAGTACACGATTTAGCTCCTGGTCAGGTGTTGCTATTCGTATTTCACCAGACGATTCAATCTCATTCAGCGTTTTGGGTTTGCTGATTTTGCTTTTGCCAGAATCTTGCCTCCACTCATTTTTGTCAGCTTCATTTTTGGTGACGACTTCCTCCACAAATGAATTCCATGAATTGCAAGAAGGACATTTGCCAATCCATTTGGGAGATTCATAGCCACAGCTTTGACAGAAGAATAGGGTTTTAGATTTAGCCAATGGAGTTAAATTTTTCGAAAGTTAAGATAAACATACGTTACCTTGATAATTCGTGATTTTATGTAAATCTTTATCTTGACCTAATGTGAATTCTACTTTACGGAAGTCCATTTGAAAATATTTATTTAGTCAGAGTGATATTATACGATGGAAGAAGCGCCAAAAAGTAAAGTCATGTCATTGCCGGGCAGTGCTGCTAAATCTGTATAACGTAGTGCAAACAGGAAACTCTATTTCCATTTCTAGCAATTTAACCATTAACCAGAGTCTCTTCACACAAGATGAGTATCCAAATCTTCGGGAATTTTATAATCAAATGGTTGCCAAACAAGCCGAACAAATTGTACTGAAGAAGAAATAACATGAAAAATATACTCATTCTTTTCCTTATCATTATTTCTAATTATGCTTTTTCATCAGAGGTAAAATACCCAGTGAGTGAAATTCCGGAAGAACTAAAGAAAGATGTCAATGCTGTAATACGCGAAGACAAGATGGAGTATACAATATTCTCGCAAAGCAGAGCAAGTATTTATGCCTATTATGCTGTCACTATTTTCAATGAAAGAGCCAAAGATTATGCTATTAAGCAGGTAGCATATGACAAACTTTCAAAGGTGACAGACTTTAATGGCAGCGTTTATGATGCCATGGGCAAGCTAATTAAGAAATTAAAGAACAGCGAAATAATAGATCATAGCGCATATGATGGCGGTTTGTATAATGACAATAGAATAAAGTCAGCCGACCTCACCCAGGGGACTTACCCATATACTATTGTATTTGAATATGAAAAGGAGTATAAGTTTTTATACATGATTGACGGAACTGTAATTGTGCCCGATGAAAAAGTATCGGTACAGCATTCCTCTTATCAGCTTATTTATCCTCCGGCAATCGCCCCTCGCTACAATGCTATTAATATTTATATTGAACCTAAGCAGGAACGCACCAGTGATGGAATGGAGTCGTTGACCTGGGAGTTTAAAAACGTTATGCCTATTAAGTTTGAGCCACTTAGTTCACGGATTGACGTTGTGCCCCAAATAATGGCTGCTCCGTCTAAGTTCGAGTTTGATGGTTACATAGGCACCATGACTACCTGGGATGAATTTGGACAATGGATTAACGCACTTAATAAAGGAAGAAACGTATTGCCGGAAGAGACCAAGCAAAAAATAAGACAGCTGACGGCAAGCATGAAAACGAAGGAAGAAAAGACAAAAGCGATCTATGAATACATGCAAAATAAGACGCGGTATGTTAGTATTCAATTAGGCATAGGAGGGTTTCAGCCTTTTGAGGCAAACGTAGTTGATCAAACAGGTTATGGAGATTGTAAGGCACTTTCTAATTATACAATTGCACTATTGGATGTAGCTGGGATCAAGGCAAATTATGCGTTGATCATGGCCGGAAAAAATGCTTCCAAGATGATTACAGATTTTCCATCCTCCCAGTTTAATCACGCCATTGCTTTTGTCCCGAATGGTGCCGATACACTTTGGCTGGAGTGTACGAGCCAGACGAATCCTTTCGGATATTCCGGTTGGCATACAGGAGATAGAAAAGCATTGGCCATTACCGACAACGGTGCAAAAATTGTAAATACAACGGCCTATCCAGCAGAACGAAATATTCAATCCAGAACAGCCCATGTTTCTGTGCTGGCAAATGGCAATGCAAAAGCTAGTGTGAAGACTACCTATTCAGGGTTACAATACGAAGAAGGATACCTGAGTTTTGTATTGGGCAATCAATATGACGATCAAAAGAAATGGATACAAAGCAACACGGACATCCCTAGTTTTGACATCAATACTTTTTCGATGACCAACATAAAAAATAAGATTCCATCGGCCATTGTCAATTTGGATTTAACCTTAAATCGGTTAGCGATTGTTAGCGGTAAGAGAATGTTCCTCACACCTAATCTCATGAACCGATCCACCTTTATTCCTGAGAAAGTAGAGAACAGAAAAACGCAAGTAGTGCGAAAATTGGCCTACATCGATTTAGATACAATTAGTTATTCGGTGCCCGAAGAAATTTATCCGGAATATCTTCCTGAGCCTGTAAAAATAAAATCGCGTTTTGGCGAGTATGAAGCCTCGTATAAATTAGATCAGGGTAAGTTGGTATACATCAGAAGAGTAAAAATGAATAAGGGTGAGTTTCCTGCAGAGTCGTACGGTGAGTTGATTGACTTCTACAAAAGTCTGAACAAGGCAGATAATGCCAAGATTGTCTTTTTAACGAAAACTTAGCTTGATGGTAATCAGGTAATCGGTGTGCGGTAATCGGTATGATACTGATCACCGATTACCATTTCAACTGATTACCTATTTTAATGGCGCATGTGCTTCCTTGGCCAACTCATGATAAACAAGCCAATCCATCCAACCCGGAAATCTTTTGTTAAGAAATACAGTGAGTTTCCCCTGACCTGTGAGAACAAGAATTTTCTTACGATTAACAGTTGCTTTATAAATATGAGCAGCACATTCTTCAGCTGACATCATGGCTTGTTCTTCTCGTGGAGACTCACCTTGTACACTACCATCTTTCGTTAAAGCACGTTTGCGAATATTAGTAGCCGTAAATCCAGGGCAAGCCGTCAGGACATGAACTCCTTCATTTAAAACTTCTGCACGCAAGGCTTCTAAAAACCCGTTCAACGCAAATTTCGAAGCGGAGTATCCTGTTCTTGCAGGAAGGCCCCTGTATCCCGCTATTGAAGAAATGCCTACAACTGAACCTTTGCTTTTGATTATTTCCGGAAGGCAATACTTAGTGGCATAGACCATTCCAAAAAAATTAATGTCCATTATTTGGCGAATCACAGCCAAGTCCAATTCTTCGAAAAGAGCACGCATTCCTATGCCCGCATTATTCACGAGAACATCAATTTTTCCAAAAAGTCTGATCGCTTCTTCGGCCATCATCTTGTTGTCAGCTTCAACGCTTACGTCTGCTTGAAGGCTGTGAACAGCAATTCCTTTTTTGGATAGGTCACTAACGGCTTCATTTAGTTCGCCAAGGTTTCTTCCTGTAATAAGGACTTGCGCACCATTTGACCCAAAGACTTCCGCCAATGCTTTACCAATTCCTGATGAGCCGCCTGTTATAATGACTACCTTATCTTTCATATTCTAAAGAAGCAAGGCAAAAGTAATGAAATGTAGGAGATGTTGGGGTTAAAAGCAGAATCAATAAAAATAATCCAGTTCCTTTTTTATCACCAAAATGGCGGGATAAGATGGTAAGCACAATAAAAAATAACTTGAGTTTAAGCTAACATTTGCACGATGTCTTCGCGTGTTAATTGCTTCATAATGCTTTCTTCGGTGGTGATTAGATCTGAAGTAAGTTTTAGTTTGCGTTGTTGAAGTTGCAAGATTTTTTCTTCCACCGTATTGCGTGTGATGAATTTATAGGTGAATACTTTTTTCTTTTGCCCGATGCGATGTGCACGATCAACGGCCTGAGCTTCAACAGCAGGATTCCACCACGGATCTAATATGAAAACATAATCTGCTTCAGTTAGGTTGAGTCCAAGCCCACCTGCTTTTATCGAAATAAGAAATACTTTTAAATCTGGTTCTCTATTAAATTTCTCCACCTGGTCCTTACGATCGCTACTCGAACCATCTAAATAAGCAAAGGGGATTTTTTTCTCCACCAAAAACTCTTTTACAATCTCAAGGTGCTTAACAAATTGACTAAATACCAGAAGTTTGTGCCCTTCCAGTAATGCATTTTGCAGCATATGTGAAAGGTCTTCCATTTTTCCTGAGCTCCCCGTGTAGGTAGTATCTACCATTCTTGGGTGATTCGATAATTGTCGCAATTTGGTGAGACCTTCTAGAATCATGAATCGGGTATTGTTTATTCCGTCTTTGTCTATCTGATCTAATATTTTGTGTCGAAAGAAAGACTTAGCCTCTTCGTATTTCTCTTCTTGCTCAACCGTCATATTTGTATAGTGTATGTTCTCCACTTTCTCTGGAAGGTCAGTTGCCACTTGGGATTTCAATCTTCTGAGCACGAATGGTTTTATTACGGAGTTAAGTTTTTTGCTTTTTGCTTCATCTCCTCTTTTCTCAATAGGAATCTGATATTCATTTTTGAAAAAAGTCTGACCACCAAGTAATCCTGGATTTATAAAAGTCATTTGAGACCATAAATCAAGCGTTGTATTTTCAAGTGGCGTTCCGGTAAGAGTGAGCTTATGACGCGATTTCAACTGCAACACGGCTTTCGCAATATTTGACGTAGGGTTCTTGATCACTTGCGACTCATCCAGGATGATATAGTTGAAAAAGAATTTCTGAAGAGATTCAACATCCAAGCGGGTAATCCCATAAGACGTGATCACAATATCATATTTTTCAAAACGAGATATATCTTTGTTACGAAGAGTACCCGTGTAGTTTAAGATTTTAAGTTGGGGTGTAAACTTGGCGGCTTCCATTTCCCAATTGTAGGTGAGCGAAGTAGGCATTACCAGAAGTGATGTTCCAGAATTTCCTTTTTCTTTTTCCGAAAGTAACAGGGTCAATGTTTGAACTGTCTTTCCAAGACCCATGTCATCGGCCAAACAACCACCCAGGTGAAACTCATTAAGGAACCTAAGCCAATTATATCCTGATTTTTGATACGGCCTCAACTTGCCAGAAAACCCAGCTGGAATATGGTAGTCTTTAATGCCGGTGAAGGAGTCCAGGTGTCGAAGCTTATCACTCATGTGCACCTTTGCCAAATTACCTTCTTGTAATTCTTTCAATAGGTTGAGGTGATATTTTTTTAACACGGGTTTTTCGTGATCACCATGAGTTTCGCTCATCGCAAAGAGATCTCCGTATTTTATTAGCCATGATTCCGGGATGATAGCAATCTCTCCATTTGGCAACTTAAACTCTACTTTCTTTTTAAGAATGAGTTTTCGAAGCTCCTTGAATGAGATTTCATATTCACCAAACCGGATCTTTGCATGTATGTCAAACCAATCTATGTTTTCTTTAACATCAAGTTCAATTACTGCCTTTCCGACAAAATACTTTTTATCGCGGTTCTCAGGCTGACTTACTTCAAAACCTAGGTTTAGAAGGTTGACTCGATTTTCATTTAACCAGGAAAACGCATGGGCTTTGGCAACGGCTGTACGAAATCCCTTTAATGGAAGGCCAAGTTTGATTAACGTCTGAGCAAATTTTTTCTCAGCCTCAATATTTCGCTTTACCCGATGGAATGTGTAGTCGTCCCCCTTTTTTTCTATGGTTACGTTTACGGCACCAAACGCATCTCCCCGGAAATGGTGTTTGCCGTATTTAAATGAAAGGTCAAAAACTATTTTTCCCGCTTCGTCTGTTGCTGTTGGTTCTTCTGATGATTCAAAAAGGGTTGGTACTTCGCGACTTGCACCTTGCGCTAATTCGCTTATCGTCAAATGAGGATGTGGTTCAAAGTTGCTCTTATTGATTTCGAAACCCTGCACTTCGATATCATCGAATGAGGCAATTAATGGCGCAACAAACCGATTGTAGTAGGTCTCCTCTAGATTTTTTGGAATGACCACAAATTTTTTGGTAAGGAAGGGGAGCAATTTTCTGCCATCAACCGGTTTGTCAAAGCCATGAAGCTTGCCATTCAAAACCATCCATGCTGGATTTTTACAAACGAGGTAAGCGGTTGTATTTGGAATGTCTAATTTTTTTCCTTCAAAAGAAATGGTAGGATAGTAGTTGGTGTTTTCCTCGCTTCTGAGAAAATGAAATTGAATGCTTGCGCGTTTTTCAACAACCTCTAACTTTTTCCACGTAGGCTCGCCATCATTGCCCATTTCATAGAGCATCTTACCCTTCATTTTTTCAAGGGTCTCGGCTCTTAGCTTTTCCAGGTAGCTTTCAATTTGTTCTTGCACTAATTCATTCCCTTTCTGTTTGTCATAGATTTTCGCAAAAAACTCCCCTGGCTTCATGACCTTGGATGAGAATTTCTTGAGAATGACGTCCTGGTTCATTCCATCCATCAAGTCAATTAGCTCGTAATCCCGAGTATCTAAGCCCTTGGAAAATTCACGTGCATTTTTTGATGAAATGTTTTGATGTTGATAGGTAAGTCGGCCTTTGTCATCCAGGTGTACAATATAGGACTCAAAAATGTAGCCCAAGTACTCGTGCTGGTACAGAGAATAAATAATTTGAAACGGCTGTGCTGCCGAAACTTTCATAGGATATGGCCTGGTCTTAGCAGGATTTAGACAACCACTTCGATCAAAAGAAGCCAATTCCCTAAGAATTTGCCTTTTTTTGGACTAAGCAGAATTGAAAACTAGTAAATTTTAGGCAATCTAAATAGTGCTATTTAGGATCAGAACATACATCTCCTGATTATTCTCTAACCTAAATGTTTGGTTGAATAGGTCTTGGACGCCAGAGAGGCGGGGTAGATGGAAACAATCATAGTGATGACGACAGTAACTAGGCCAACATAAAAAAAGTCATTTAATTCCAACTTAACAGGGTAATTTGGAATGACCGCATTTTCCATACCCATCGAAACAAGGCCATATTGATCTTGAAGCCAACAGATCGTCCCTCCCAGAAGGAGTCCGATAGCAGCACCAATGCCTGAAATTAAAGCTCCTTCCGTGAGGAAAATTTTCCGAATCAGGTTTTGGTCGGCACCAACGGCTGAAAGAATGGTGATATCTTTCTTTTTGTCGATGGCCAACATCATAAGAGAGAAGAAGATATTGATTGAGCCAACCAATAAAAGAACAGAAAGTGCCAAAAAAGTAAAGAGTTTTTCCAACTTGAATAATCGATATAAATCTTTGTGCTGTTCTTCATTTGTTAGCACCCTGAAGTCTTCTCCTAATACCTTCTTTAATTCTTGTTGAACCTTTTCGATAGAGGATCCCGTAGAAGTTTTTACTTCTAATGAGGTACGTTTGTTTTCATAGTTCAAAAGCTCCTCCACAAAACGCAGCGGCAGAAAAATATAATTCTCATCGAAATTTTTCTCAATGGAAAATACCCCGCCAGCCCTTATGCTCTGTCGGGCATACAGTTTAGAGGGATCAAGTGAAGCGTTGGCTTTTGTATTTTTTATGTAATAGATCTGAAGGGCATACATATCATCCTCCAGAGCAATGGATAACGTATACCGCACCCCACTTCCTACAATAGCGAGAGGAATACCTTTTTCATTCAACTTTAGATCGCCAGCCACAATATGTCCATCTAAGCGTTTTTGATCTATGAAATTGTCACTCACACCGCGAATGGTGGCAACCATATCGGCATCTCGGTATCGGACATAAGCAAAGTCTTCAATGGCTTCTGTAACAATTTCAACACCGTTGACACCTTTGATTTTGTTAAGAAGAATCTCATCAGAGGCGAATGATTTACCAAGTGCAGATTCAATTTTAAGTTGAGGATCGAAGGAATTATTAATTGACCCAAGCAGATCGCCTAAGCCATTGAAAACAGAAAGAACGATAATAAGCGCAGCGGTTGAAAAGGCAACGCCAACAACTGATAGTACGGAAATAATATTGATGAAATTCTTCTTTCGCTTAGAAAGCAAGTAACGTTTGGCTATGAACAGGGAAAGATTCAAAAACTATATTCTTTATTGGTCGGCTTACCTGACCTATTGACAACTGCCAGTTATTCCTTAGGTATGTTTAAATTCTTTATCAAGTCTTCAATTCGTTCTGCACTTTGTTCCACTTCGTCAATAAAGAAAACAAGTTGGGGTACTATACGAGCCTGATTACGGATCTTTTCACCCAGGGCCTTTCTTATTTCTGGTTTACGGGTATTCAACTTTTCAAGCACAATGGCCTTATCTTTTGCTAATGTCATACTTACGTAGACCTTTGCCACACTTAGGTCGGGGCTCATCCGCACTTCCATAATGGTGATAAAGGAATTTCCTAAGATACCGCGCTTATCCCTTACGAAGATTTCGCTCAATTCTTTTTGAATCAGCTTTGAATACTTTTGTTGCCTCACCGTTCCGCTCATGTGACAAAGATAGGGAAAGAGAATAATAGTATTTTGGGTAAAGAAAAACAGAACTGAGGGCAGACCAAAGACCTCTCTACTTCATAGGTGGAAAAATTTAGTCCCGAACCCTCAGAGCCCTGCAGCAATTCCTTTTCAGAAGTCTGCGGTTTAAACACATTTTTGATTTATTTGCAGCTTTAATAAACTTTCAAGTTGCTCCGCTTCTTCCGTCTTAATGATCCTTATCGTCTAATTGGCCTACTGGTAATTCTTAGCCTTCTTGCCCTTCCTTTTTTTATCGATCCTGTGGCAGCCACACAATTAGAGCTGAGGAATTTTGTTATAGGAGAAGCCATTCATGCAGGGAAACTGATGTACATTCAGATTTATGACTCAACAGCGCCAATGTCTGCGGCAGTTTTTGGTTTGACAGATTGGATGTTTGGAAGGTCATTGTCTGCACGACACACTCTTTCTCTTTTGATTATTTTTTTTCAGGCTTCTTATTTTGCAATTGTTCTGATACAAAAGAAAGCCTATAACGATAGCACTTACCTGCCTGCCCTCATTTATGGACTATTTTGTTTTCTTTCATTTGACTTTCTTTCGTTTTCGCCAGAACTTCTAGCTTCCACTTTTCTGTTGTTAGCGCTTAATAATCTTTTCAAGGAAATTGAGTTTAGAAATCCAAAAGATGAAACCTTGTTGAATCTTGGTATTTCCTTGGGCATAGCGACATTGCTCATTTTTTCACATGTTATTTTCATAGTTGCCACGCTTTTTATTTTGATTGTGTTTACACGAATTAGTCTGCGAAAGGCTCTATTGTTTTTGTTTGGAATAGCCTTGCCTCATGTCATATTGTTTACGCTTTATTTCTATTGGGGAAACACATCTGATTTGTGGCAAAATTATTATTTACCAAACCTCAGCCTTAGTGGAACGCTTTTGATTTCAGCAAGAAGCTTTATGATATTATGCATTGTTCCAATTATCTATTTTATTTTTTCAATGTTCATGCTTAATCGGGAAGCCCATTTTACAAAATATCAATCACAACTTTTTCAGGTCATGTTTATTTGGCTTTTGGTGTGCTTAGTTCATGTTTTTATTGCCCGAGAGCTTTCACCTCAAAGTCTGATTATTTTTATTCCTTCGCTAGCTTATCTGGTAAGTCATTATTTGCTACTCATTCGCAGAAAGCGACTTGCCGAAACAATGCTTTGGCTTTTAATTATTGGTTTGGTTAGCATTAATCTGCTCACACGGTATGACCGATTAGCTGATGTCAATTTTGATGGGTTGTTTCCAAAGCCATCTCCATATGAAAAACAAGTGAAGGACAAAAAACTGATGGTGCTGTACGATGACATTGGAATTTATAGCCAAAACAAGTTGGCTGGCTATTTTCCAGACTGGGCGTTATCTAGAAACATTTTTGAACAACCCGATTATTATGAAAACATATTGCTAATTGATGAAGTCTTCAAAAAAGATCCACCTGAAATAATAATTGACCCGAAGGATCTAATGAAAAAGGTATTCGACCGCATTCCTAGAATAAAACCTCTGTATAAGAGAGAGGGGGAATTGTATAAACGAATCAGCAACTGATCTTGCCCACTCTTCGATCATGTCTTCCTCCTTCAAAATTTGAATGAAGGAATCGATCCAGGATTTTTTCAGCAAGCTCAATAGTGATGTAACGTGCGGGTAAGCAGAGTATGTTGGCGTTGTTATGTTGCCTGGCAAGTGAGGCTAGCTCTTCATTCCAGCAGATGGCGGCCCGTATCCCCTGATGTTTGTTGGCAGTGATAGCTACCCCATTGGCACTTCCACAAACAAGGAGACCAAATTCAAATTCATTTTTTTCCACAGCAGTCGCAACAGGATGTGCAAAATCAGGATAGTCGGCAGAGTCAGTTGTGTACGTTCCAAAATCTTTAAAGGAATAGCCATTATTCTCAAGCCACTTTCTCAATAGCTCTTTGTATTCAAATCCGGCATGGTCTGCCCCAACTGCAATTTTACCCATCATGAGCTTTGTTGATCAGCACGAAGTTCAGCCTCTTCTCTTTTTTGTTTACGTTTCACCACCACAGATGAGATATAAATACTGACTTCAAACAGCACATATAAAGGTAAAGAGATAACGGTTAAACTAAAAGGATCACCGGAAGGCGTTATGATAGCGCCCAAAATTAAAATTACCACAATTGAGTGTTTGCGATATTTTCGCATTATTTCAGGTGTAACAATTCCAACTTTGGATAAGAAATAGATAACCATCGGAAATTGGAAAAGAAGACCGCAGCCTAAGATCAAACTGGCTAAGGTGGATACATAGGAGGTGATGTCAAACTCGTTAGATATCAATGGGCTGATCGAATAGGTTGATAAAAACCAGATCGTCATTGGGCTTAGAATAAAATAACCAAAGCCTACTCCTAACAGAAATAGAAAGGAGATGGCAAGTACGGCTCCTTTAGAAAACTTTCTCTCTTTAGTTTGTAGTCCGGGCTTCACAAAACTCCAAAGTTCCCATACCACATAGGGAAACGACACAATTAGGCCAATCACAAACGCGGCTGTCAATGACATCATAAATTGGCCAGTCATGTTCCGACTTTGAATTTTGAACGGTAATTCCTTAACGCAGAGTTCGTCAAGGCCACTCAATTTGCCGAGTTCGCACATATACTTAAAAGCGGGGAAATCTAACTTCGCTGGTGCGAAGACGATATTCTCGAAAATCCAAGGGACAAAAATGAAAGCCACTATCATGCAGATAAAAATAGCCCCAACGGCCCTTACTACATGCCAACGCAGTTCCTCCAGATGGTCGAGGAATGCCATTTCTTTTTCTTCACTCATAGTTCAAAAAAATCCCGCAGAATCAATCTATTTCAGATTGCAATCTGCGGGAAATAATAGTGCTGTGCAAATACTTTAGGAAGTCAATCAATTATTCATACAACGGAAACTTCTTCATAAAGCCATTGACTTTACGTTTCACCGCCATAAGATGTTTTTCGTCTTCTGGTTTTTTCAAAACCTCATCAATAAGATCAACCACTTTCACCACATCTTTTTCCATCATCCCACGAGTGGTGACTGCTGGTGTCCCAATACGCATGCCTGACGTTACAAACGGTGATTGTGTATCAAACGGCACCATGTTTTTGTTGATGGTGATGTCAGCTTTTATCAAAGATTCCTCAGCAATTTTACCTGTGAGATTTTTAGAACGCAGGTCAATCAGCATGAGATGATTATCCGTTCCGTCAGAAATGATTTTATATCCTTTGTCAAGAAATGCTTTTGCCATCGCTTTTGCGTTCTTAGCCACCTGAACAACGTATTGAAGATATTCTTCGCTCAATGCTTCCTGAAACGCAACAGCTTTGGCGGCTATCACATGTTCTAATGGTCCGCCTTGGGTGCCAGGGAAAACACCTGAATCGAGGATAGAAGATATTTTTCTAAGTTCACCTTTAGGAGTCTTCAAACCCCATGGGTTATCAAAGTTTTTACCTACCATGATTAAACCTCCACGTGGACCACGAAGTGTTTTATGGGTAGTGGTAGTAACGATGTGGCAGTGTTCCATCGGATCGTTCAATAAACCTCGTGCAATAAGCCCTGAAGGGTGAGAAATATCTGCAAGCAACAAGGCGCCAACACTATCAGCGGCTTCGCGCAATTTTTTATAATCCCAATCACGGCTGTAGGCAGAAGCACCACAAATGATCATCTTTGGCTTTTCGCGTTGAGCAATCTCAATCACTTTATCAAAATCAATCAAACCGGTTTCCCTTTCTACGCCATAGAAGCTGGGCTGATATAATTTTCCCGAAAAATTAACGGGAGACCCGTGAGTTAAATGCCCACCGTGCGAAAGATCGAATCCTAATATTTTGTCACCTGGTTTCAAACAAGCAAGCATCACGGCTGCGTTTGCCTGCGCGCCAGAATGAGGCTGTACATTAGCCCATGAAGCGCCAAACAATTCTTTAATGCGGTCAATGGCCAGTTGCTCTATTTCATCCACCACTTCGCATCCACCATAATAGCGCTTGCCGGGAAGGCCTTCTGCATATTTGTTGGTCAGTACAGTGCCTTGGGCTTTCATAACCTGTTGAGAAACAAAATTCTCGGAGGCAATCAACTCAATGCCATGTTGCTGGCGTTGCTTTTCTTTTTCAATCAGGTCAAAGATGATTTTATCGCGCTTCATGATCAGGATTTAATGATTTTCAGGACTTTGTTTGGTGGCTCAAAAATAGGGTTAGTGATTGGGGTATAAAAAGGTTTTTGGAAATAAATACCAAGTTGATGGCACTACACACCGCCAAACCGCCAAAGGATATGTGGAAGAAAGGATGTTGCACAAAATGACAGAACCACTTAACCGCTGATAGTTGCAATTTTCAAGAGCCATGGAAGGTGCTTCTGACGAAGAATTGTGTAACACACTTTTATTAACTATTTTTAAATGGTAGCCTAACTATTTACTTTTCCTTATGATTCAGTTAAAAGCAACGCCTTTAAAACTTGTAGCAGTTACTATTTTACTCATTAGCTATTTCAATTTAAGTGCACAATGGATCGAAAAGAACAATGGATTATACGGTGGTGATGTGCGATCTTTTGCTGTGAGCGGCACAAATTTATTTGCGGGCACAAGTAGTGGCGGGGTTTTTCGCTCAATAGACAACGGAACTACATGGTCAGCTGTTAATAACGGTCTAACCATAAGCAATTACAGCTCCTTCATATCTTGCCTAGCCGTTAGCGGTAATTCTATTTTTGCAGGGACAGGAGCCGGAGTGTTTATTTCTATTAATAACGGAGATAGTTGGAGTCAGGTTAATTCAGGTTTAACCGAGATAGATATAATTTCATTGGCAGTCAGCGGTAGTAATATTTTTGCTGGAACCTATAGCAAAGGTGTATTTCTTTCCACTAATAATGGCGCGAGTTGGACGGCAGTGAACACAGGGCTCACTACAAGCTTTAGTATAACTGCACTCTCGGTTAGTGGCACTCGCATTTTTGCAGGAACAAATAGTGATGGAGTATTTGTGTCGTCCAACAATGGTGCCAGTTGGAATGCTGTCAATACGGGTTTGACAGATACGAATATCCGTTCTTTAGCTGTTACAGGTGGTAACATTTTTGCTGGAACAAATGGAGGAGGCGTTTTTTTCTCTTCGGATAATGGAGCAAATTGGACAGTAGTAAACACGGGTTTAACCAGCACTTATGTTTATACCCTAGCTGTTAGTGGCAGTAATATTTTCGCAGGGACATTTGAAGGCAAAGTCTTTCTGTCATCCAATAATGGCTCTAATTGGAACGCTGTTAACACTGGTTTAACCGACACGCATGTTTTTTCCTTAGCTGTTATGGGTACTAGTATTTTTGCTGGAACAGATGGAGTTGGGATATTTCGAACTGACAATAATGGCACCAATTGGTCAGTATCAAACAAGGGCCTGACTGTGGCTTCAGTTAGTGATTTGGCCGTGAGCGGTTCTACTATTTTTGCTTCTTCAGCAACAGGAGGAATACTTCTCTCTTCAGATAATGGTAACACCTGGGCTTCAACTAACACCGGTTTGACAAACCATAATGTAAAAGCGTTGGCCATCAGTGGAAGTAATGTTTATGCCGGGACTTATGGGGGAGGGGTATTTCTTTCCTCGAATAATGGAATTGGTTGGTCTCCCGTCAATAATGGATTGACGGAAACTAATATTCTTTGTTTAGCTGCAAGCGGTAGTTCTATTTTTGCAGGAACATATGGGGGAGGCATTTTCCGATCAAACAATGATGGATCAAGTTGGACGGTAGTCAACTCTGGGTTGACCAATACCTATATCTATTCTTTGGCGATAAGCGGGAACAGCATCTTTGCGGGAACATCTGGCGGAGGTTTATTTCGTTCAACAGATAATGGTTCAACCTGGGCTTCAGTTAATTCTGGCTTGACTAATGTGTACATCAACGATTTGGCCATAAGCAGGAATTCGATTTTTGCGGGAACTTATGATGGAGTATTTCTATCGACCAATAATGGAGATACATGGACTGCGGTTAATACGGGATTGAGTCCATTGGGAGTTGAATTAATGTCGGCAAGTGATAGGAATATCTTTGCCGGAACAGTCGGCTTATTCCATTCAAACAATAACGGTGTAAGTTGGGCTTCCATTAATACTGGTTTGCCTAAAATTACCAGTATAAAGACTTTAGTAGTCAGTGCTGATAATATTTTCATCGGGACAGCTGCCGCTGGTGTTTGGTTAAGGCCATTAAGTGAAATCAAGTCGCCTCAAACTATTACTTTTGGTTCTCTCGCTTCTAAAACATTCGGAGGGTCATCATTTAATTTATCAGCATCAGCGTCCTCTAACCTTCCTGTTTCTTTTGTAAGCTCTGATCCAACTGTTGCATCTATTAATGGTAGTTCGGTAACCATTTTAAAAGCCGGTTCGGTCACCATCACGGCAAGTCAAGGTGGAGATGATATTTACAACCCAGCGGTAGCAGTTCAACAAACCCTTACTATCAACAAGGCACCACAAGTAATTACCTTTGGGGTATTATCTGATAAGACTATTGGAGATGCTGCATTTGGTTTATCTGCCACAGCCAATTCATCCTTGCCTGTAAGTTTCGCCACATCGTCAGATAAAATCACAATCAATAGTAGCCAGGTGACACTGTTAAAAGCAGGAAGAGCCACTATTACAGCTTCGCAAGCAGGCAATTCAAATTATACAGCCGCAGCATCTGAGCAAAGCTTTTGCATAAGACCAACCAAGCCAGTTGTAACAGCAACGGACATTACTACTCAATCGCCAATATTAACCTCTAATACTATAACGGGAAATCAATGGTTTTTGAATGGAGCAACTGTATCTGGAGCAACGAGTCAAACATTTACACCAACCGAATCCGGAACATATAAGGTACAGGTTAAAGTTGATGATTGTATAAGTGAATTCTCAGATGGTCAAGCGTTGATAATAACCGGAGATATTCAAAGTCTGAATACTACAATTGTATTGCACCCCAACCCGGCTACAGATTGGCTTACTATTTCCTTTGGTGATGCAGGAAGGAAAAAAGTAGTATCTCTTTATCAGTTATCAGGGCAACTACTAACTTCTCAAGATGTGCTGGCTGGTGAAATTAGCCTTAATGTTTCGTCTTTTTCAAAGGGTATTTATATAGCTAAAATAATTTCCAGCGGATCAATCAAATTGGTAAAATTTGAAAAAAGGTAAGTATTGTTGATTAGTTGAAATCAATTTTTTACCACCTCCCGCTACTGCCTCCACCCCCAAAACTCCCACCTCCACCGGAGAAGCTGCTGCGACTAGAATTGGAGCTATCAGATAATGAAAAGCTGTGACGTGATGGAGATGACTTAGATCCTCCTGAAGAACTTCTTATTGATTTCCCTGTAAATTCTTTATAGAAAGCATGGCCAATTGCGAAAAGGCAAATCAAAGCAATAGCCACCATCAACAAGATATTGGTTGTGCTAATTCCTTCACTATTGTCTTCTGCAGAATATTCTCCGCCAATAGATTTGATCATCGCATCTACTGCCGCTTTAATACCTGCATCGTAATCACCCTTGCGGAAGTTTGGCGTTAGCTCATTGCGAATGATTCTGCTGCAGTGGGCATCGGTTAGTACGCCTTCAAGACCGTGGCCTACTTCTATTCTCATTTTGCGATCATCAACTACAATAAGTAATAGTACACCGTTGTCATTTTCTTTTTTACCCAGTTTCCAGTTCTCTGCAACTTTCAACGAGTATTCCTCTAATACCTCCCCATCCAATGATGATGTAGTGAGTATGGCAATTTGATTGGAGGTAGAATCCTCAAAAGCTTGCAATTTCAATTCTAAGGCATCGATTGTTTCTTGCTTCAGCACATGAGCATCATCATGAACACGCTGACCCCAGAGTTCGGGAATAGATTTTTGAGCGGTGGCCCAATTGGCAAAAACTAAAAAAAAAGAATGAGAATAACCTTGTTAGGAATTGCATTCATGCCATTATGGTCACAAGGAATAGACGTTGATCTCATTTACCAACTTCCACTACTTCCTCCTCCTCCAAAACTTCCACCTCCTCCTGAGAAGCTACTGCCTCCAGATGAGCCGCCACTGCTCCAACCACCAGAAGACCAGTTGGAACCAGATCCTCCACCCATTTTGCTTGAAACACTTTTTCCCCAACTGGATTTTCCCATCCAGATTCTTAAAAGAGGGAATGAAATAAGGTAGATTGACAACGGGACGTACCAATATGTTGTGCCTACAGCAATAATTGGGAAAAGGGCGTAGAAGGGAATTAGAAATACGTAGATGATCCATCCTGTACCTCCGGGCGCGATCAATCCAAAAAAAGCAAAAATTCCGAGGAAGACAAACAGGCCAAGCCCTATTCCAATTCGTTGCCCAATTGTCAGATCATTAACGTCATCACTATCCGCAGCGGAATACTCACCACCAATTGATTTAATAATTGCCGCAACGGCTGCTGTAACGCCAGTATCATAATCACTTTTGCGAAAGTTGGGTGTCATTTCATTTCTGATGATACGATTGCTATGGGCATCAGTAAGTACGCCTTCCAATCCGTGACCCACCTCAATTCTCATTTTTCGATCATTCACTGCAATGAGTAACAAGACACCATTGTCTTTATCTTTTTGCCCAAGCTTCCAGGCTTCAGCTACCATCAAGGAATATTCTTCCAGTACTTCACCATCTAATGATTCTACTATAAGAATAGCAATCTGGTTGGAGGTAGAGTCTTCATATACTCTTAAGCGCTGCTCTAACGCGTCTATGGTTTCCGGTGTCAACACATGCGCATCATCGTGTACATGATGACCCCAGAGTTCTGGTATTGCTTTTTGTGCGTTGGCTATATAAGGTGCTAATAGAAATAAGAAAGCATAGAATAGTAAGTGGATAAAAAAAAGTAGAGCGCTTGGGCTGTGATCAATCTTCATCTGCCGACTTGCTGCTATATTTTTAAATTCGACATTCATAAAATAAAAGTTACCACGAATCGCTACTTCCACCGCCACCAGAGAAACCACCTCCACCAAAATCACTACCCGAATCCCATGAGCCAGAACTTCTACCCATGCTACTTCCTAACATTGTTCCCAGCATGGCAGCAGACCAGTATCCACCACCACCTCCACCGCCACCCTTTCTTCGGGACATCAATACAAGAATTGCAATGATGATTAAGATCGATGCAATAGGAGAGCGTTTGCCTTTTTTCCTTCGTGGAGGATCTTCATTAACATACGTGCCTTCAATGGCTTTCATGATTCCCGTAAGGCCAGCTTGTATACCGGCATCGTAATTGCCTTCTCTAAAAAAGGGAGCTACTTCATTGCGATTGATTCTACTCGATAAGGCATCTGTTAGGTTTCCTTCCAATCCCAAACCAACTTCAATACGCTGCTTGCGATCATTAACAGCGATTAACCATAGTACACCATTATCTTTTTTCTCATCGCCCAATTTCCATTCGGTAAAAACACGATTGGCATAATCATCGATATCATCGCCATCCAGTGTTGGTATAATGTATAGAGCAATTTGATTTGAAGTTGAATCACGATACCCTTTTAGGATGGCTTCCAATTGGCCTACTGCAGCAGGTGAAAGCAGGTTAGCTTCATCTCTTACCCATACACCACCATGTGGAGGAATGGCTCGCTGGGCGTACGTGTTACCCGCAATGACTATAAAAAACAACAAGCAAGTGAAAAAGAATTTTGATAAGGGGAAGGACGGAGGCATCTGAGAAATTGGCTTAGTTGTAAATAGGCTCATTAGAAAATTCAACTGACTATTCAATACGCAAGTCATCACCCAACTCATTCACATCATCCGGATCTATAATGAAGCCTTTCTCCAATAAGATTTCACCACATTTCTTTATTGCGGCTTCCATGCCATCTATTACTTTTCCATTCTTCACGTGCTCAATGATGCCACGAACAAGACTGTCCCATACCTTCTGATCAACTACTTTGCTGATCCCTTTATCGGCCATCACGATTACTTCATGCTCAAAGAACGAAATGAAAATCATGATGCCTGTGCGTTGTCTGGTGTTGAATACCTCTTCTTCAAGGAAAGCATTCTCAGCCCGCTGCTTTGTCGCCTGATCCATATGAAAAGGACTAACCATTAACCGTTTAACAGGACTGATAAAATGGGCCATTAAAGCTCCAACTAATCCGCCCAGTCCAACGAAAACAAAAATCAAAAGTGGGTCACGATCATAAATGGCAACCGATGGTACGTATCGGTCAAAGATGACAATCAACATAAACACAATCATGGCACCAAAGAGGGCTGCTCGATAGGTGGCCAACGTGTAGAGGCCACTCTTCTCAACAAATACAGGCACAATTTCACCAGAGATTTTGCTCTCGGCTTCTCGCACCGCAGCTTTGATTCGATCAAGCTCTTGATTGGTAAATCTTTTCTGAATAGACATAGTTCTGGATTTAAATCTTCCCCTTTATTTGGGAGGAGTCAAAGATACTTTAATAGATTAAAAGATTCTGCCTGTTATAGGCAAAGATTTTCTTGTCGAATGGATTCTAATCAAACACGAAGAAAAACAGGCGGTGCTTTACTTTCCTTTTGGGGAAGCAAGGAAGAAATCATGTAGTGCCTCCATGATTTCTTCTGGATCGGTTGAGTATGAGATGGAAGTATTCTGCTGATTAAATACCGCCAATCGTTCGTAATATGTTAATTCTGTTAGATCGTAGGCTTTCATCATAATGTCCTTTACCACAGGATCAGTTATAACCTGCACATACGTTTGTGCCTTGTTATTTTCTTCCACAATGCGGGCAAGTTTTCGTTTCTCACGCTCCAGTTTCCAGAAGTAATCAAACGGAGAAAAAACCCCTTCAATGGCACTCATTCGCTTAGGTGCTGTTTTCGTTCGGTTCACAATTTCGTTGGGATACAATCGTGTTGCGCGGATGGTTATCTCGTCTAGTAGCCGGATTTGTTCACTCAGGCGAATAAGCATAACATCTTCTTCATACAACAAGGGCAACTCAATCGGCTGATAACCCAGCAGGGAAATAATCAACGTGTCGGAATGATTAGCTAAAATGGTGAATTGGCCAATCGCTGAAGAAATGGTTCGCCTTTCAGAACTTTTGACATGTATGATTACACCTGGTAATTCTTCGAAGGAAGCGGAGTCTATTACAATTCCTCTAAAGGTGATTTGCGAAAAGGCTGGAAAAGAGAAAAGAAAAGCGGAAAATAGAATCAGGGATTTCAAGATGCAATTTCACTTGAGATGATGGAGAGGCCAAAATAGTTTTGTATACTCAAGTTTATTCAGCGGTACATTACCTATATCTGTTTTCCTTTCCATTTTCCAGATTTCATATAGACGAATGCCATGGAAAACATACTGATCCAATAGACCCACTCACTTCCCCAGCCCCAGGTAATAGGAAGATTCCAATACTCCAAAACAACGTACACATAAACACAATAGATAATAATGGTAACGAGCTCAATCAATAAGTTTACCTGTGAATTTCCAGTTCCTGTTACGGCATTAAGCCAGATGGTACCGATGGACATCATCATAAGAGCAAGCGAAACTATCCGGACCACGGGTATTGCCTCATTAATGAATTCGTCACCCTGCCCATAGAAGGAAAGAAAAATTTCGGGTGCAATGTTCAGTACAACAAAGGTAATTGCCGACACACCAAGGCTCAGTTTTACAATCCGGTTGACCAAGGGTATTACTTCTTCAGTTCTTCCTTGGCCGATGATGTTACTCACCATTGTATTGGTAGTAGAGGCAAACGCCCAACAAAAAATACCAAACAAGCCAAAAATATTTCTCATCGTATTTGAGATAGCAAGTGCACGAGCGCCATGATGCTCAATGAGTATATAGAAATATTCCCAACTCATGATGCTGATTCCATACTGTACAATCAGAGGAGCAGATTGAATTAAGATCAATTTGGTGATGGATAAATCGATTTTTGTTTGTTCAAAAAACGAAAACGTTTTATGAATGCCCTTGAAACGGATGACCGCATAGATTACCATCAAGCCAGTTGCTTCTGCTATGATAGAAGCATAAGCAGCTCCATTGAATCCTATCTCGGGCAAGCCGAGATGTCCGTAGATGAGCCCATAATCCAAAACAATATTTACAACCGCTTCTGATAACGTCCCCCAAACTAAAAACTTCGTCTGATTGGTACCCACAAGTAAGGCGTTGCGCATCACATACAGATACAGGAATGGCAAACCCCAAATTCGGATCAATAAAAAATTAACAACTTGGTCGGCAGTTTTTGTATCGTGAATAGTGGCGCGCAGCACCATCGGAGCAAAAATATAGGTGATCAGTATGCCCAGTGCCGCAATCCCCAGGGCTACCCATACGCCATTATAAAACAGTCGGCCAATTTCTTTAGGAAGATTTTGTCCGGCTCTTCTGGCAATTAAAGACTGCAATCCATTATTGAGGCCATTGCCAACGACTGCGAAGATGAGATAGAACACACCTGTAATTCCAGCTGCTGCCAATTCCCTTTCACCGAGTCCGCCTAAAAAAATGTTGTTGGTGATAAAATTGATCTGCGGCACAAGCATGGCCAGCGAAATGGGCAATGCCATTTTTAAGATTTGTCTATAGCCTGTATCTAAACGTAATTCCATCTGGAGTTTATGCAGGCTGCAAAACTAGTTGAAATAAGCTGATTGATTAGTCAAGATTTTAATTAGTAGCAATACTTGCCAAGTTAGCCGTTCAAATAATCTGCAAGCAGTTTGGAAAAACGTTCTTTCATTTGATCCTTAAGATTTTATACTTTGCCACACAAGATTTAATTCCCCTAGATAGACATGAAAAATTTTATTTATTGTATTGCCGTTTCACTTCTTGCATGCTCAACTTCCTTAGCACAAGATCGAGCTCTGCAGGCAGAGTCGGCAGTAGTTACCAACGCCCAAGTAAACATCAAAGGAAAAGCCGTTCCGTATAAGGCAACAGCCGGTACGCAACCTGTTTGGGACAAAGAGGGCAAGACCATTGCTTCGCTTTTTTATACGTATTACGAGCGCACAGATGTAACAGATAGAAGCAAGCGCCCGTTGGTATTATCTTTTAACGGTGGCCCTGGTTCAGCATCCGTATGGATGCACATTGCCTATACAGGCCCTAAGCTTTTGAATATTGACGATGAAGGTTTTCCGGTACAACCTTACGGAATTCGGGATAACCCTCATTCTATTCTCGATGTGGCCGATATACTTTACATCGACCCAGTGAATACAGGTTATTCCAGGATTCTAGATCCTAAAGCAGAGCGTTCAGTTTTCTTTGGTGTCAACTCTGACATTACCTATCTCGCAGAGTGGTTAAATACCTTTGTTTCAAGAAACAACAGATGGAACTCTCCAAAGTATTTGATTGGTGAAAGCTATGGCACCACACGTGTTTCGGGTCTTGCATTGGAGTTACAGAATTCTCACTGGATGTATCTCAATGGAGTAATATTAGTGTCGCCCACAGACTTAGGAATTACACGCGATGGGCCAGTTAACGATGCCTTGTCGTTGCCCTATTTCGCAGCTGCGGCATGGTATCAAAAAGCATTGCCATCCGATTTGCAGCAAAAGGATTTGAACGATATTCTACCAGAAGTGGAGGCGTTTACCATTGATGAGTTAATCCCTGCACTTTCAAAAGGAGGATTTATTGAAGAGCAAAAAAGAAAGCAGATTGCTTCGAAAATATCTCGCTATTCTGGCCTTTCAGAAAAGACAATCCTGCAACACAATCTTGCAATACCTACCCAATTTTTCTGGAAAGAACTGTTACGTGAAAAAGGATTTACTGTTGGCCGTTTGGATTCTCGCTATTTAGGGATCGACAAAATGCAGGCTGGCGAACGACCTGATTATAATTCCGAGCTTACCTCCTGGTTACATTCATTTACTCCAGCCATCAATTTTTATTTGCGCGAAACGCTGAAATTTAAAACGGACATTAAATACAACATGTTTGGGCCTGTTAATCCCTGGGATAGGACAAACGATAAAACCGGAGAAAATCTTCGTCAGGCAATGGCCGAAAATCCTTACATGCAAGTCATGTTTCAATCGGGCTATTTTGATGGAGCAACCACTTATTTTGATGCCAAGTATTCGATGTGGCAATTAGATCCTAGCGGAAGAATGAAAGATCGATTAAGATTTAAAGGTTACCGCAGTGGTCATATGATGTACTTGCGTGCAGAAGATTTGGCTACATCTAACGAGCATATTCGTGAATTCATAAAAGACACAACACCGGCTCAAGGGAAACCAGCGAAATATTAGAGTCTTGTTTAAGACGAGTCAAAAAAATGCCTGCCTTAGACAGGCATTTTTTTTTAAATCAGATTCTCTAACTCTGCCAATAGACACAACGCAACCGATTTAGACATGCTTAATTAAGACCAATCTCTTGAGTAAGTAAATCTTAATAAAAACCTACTTAACTTGAATGCTTGATCTTAATAGCAAGCATATGAATTCAAAAAAAATTGCCATCATTGGCGGAGGGAACTTAGGCTCTGCCATTGCAGAAGGTTTGATCAAAAGCGCCTTTGCGAAGCCAGCAGACATTACTATTACAAGGAGAAATCTATCCCGCCTTCAAACCTTGAAAGATCAGGGTGTAGCAGTTACAGATAACAATAAAGCCGCGATTGAAGCAAGCGATGTTATTATTATAGCATTAAAGCCTTTTAATGTAAAAGAGATAGTGGAAGGATTGAAGAAATCCTTTGATCCGAAAAAGCATATAGTAATCAGTGTTGTTACAGGAGTCTTTTTAAAAGACCTTGCTGCAATCATCGACAATGGAACTCCACTGTTTCGGGCCATGCCAAACACAGCTATCGCAATACAAGAGTCAGTCACGTGCATGTGTCAGCAATCAGCAACGGAATCACAAGTGAAATACGTTACTGATTTGTTCGACCAATTAGGTATCACTATTCCCATTGATGAAAAGTTGATGGATGCCGCAACCGTTCTTGGCGCCTGTGGAATTGCTTACGCGCTTAGGTTCATACGAGCAGCTACCCAAGGAGGAATTGAAATTGGATTTGATGCAAAAACAGCAAGTCTTATTTCTGCCCAAACCGTGAAAGGTGCTGCCGAACTATTGTTAAAACTTAATCGCCATCCTGAAGAAGAGATTGATAAAGTGACCACGCCAAAAGGCTGTACGATTGTTGGACTTAATGAAATGGAACACCAGGGATTCAGTTCTTCGTTGATTAGAGGAATAGGGGCGTCTTATAATAAAATTACCACTTGAAATATCCTCCATTCAGTTTGGCTTTGCCTGATCGTATATTCGCACCAGCATGAGCATTTTCACAACCCCCAGCCGCATTGTCGTTACTTGCCCAAAGCGGTTAACCCCTTATTTAGAAAAGGAAATCATTGAACTTGGCTTTATTCCCGTTCGGTCTTTCGTAACGGGTGTTGAACTACAGGGCACTGTCAATGATTGTATCCGCCTAAACTTAAATTTAAGATGTGCGAGTCAGGTGTTGTATTCATTACAAGAGTTTCGCGCCAATGCACCTGATGATCTGTATGATAAGTTGATCTACTATCCATGGGAGAATCTTTTGGAGACCACCGGATACTTTTCCGTATCAAGCAAAGTGGATCATTTCACAGTGAATAATGAAATGTTCGTTAACCTTCGTGTAAAAGATGCGATCGCAGATAGGCTTCTAAGAGAAACTTTAAAACGACCAAACTCAGGTTCGGGATATGATGGAGCTGTGTTTCATGTGTATTGGAAAGAGGAACGCGCTGAAATTTTTCTTGACACGTCAGGAGAAACTTTATCAAAGCATGGTTATCGGAAAATCCCTGGCAAAGCCCCTATGCTCGAGTCGTTGGCTGCCGCCACATTGATGTCGACTAAGTGGGATAGAAAATCTCCTTTTGTTAATCCGATGTGCGGATCGGGTACGCTTGCTATTGAGGCAATCTTATTAGCCACTAATCGCAGACCAGGTTTGTTTAGAACAAATTATTCATTCAAGCACATCAAAGGGTATGACCCTGAGGTCTACAATATCGAGTATCAAAAGCTGGAAGATCAGATAATTAACGTTGATGGACTAAAAGCAATCGCAAGCGACATAAGTGACGATGCTGTTAACATTTCTAGAATTAATGCAGCTACTGCAGGAGTGGAAAAGTTTATCGAATTTCAAGTTTGCGACTTTGAAGCAACTAAACTACCGGATACACCGGGGGTTGTTTATTTTAATCCGGAATACGGTGAACGACTTGGCGAAGAAACCGAGTTAGAAGCAACGTACGCACGCCTTGGAGATTTTATGAAGAAGAAATGTCAGGGATATCTCGGCTATATATTCACAGGCAATCTGGATCTGGCAAAGAAGATTGGTTTAAAGGCCAGTCGAAGAATTGAATTTTACACGGCTACTATTGATTGCCGGTTGTTGGAATATGAATTGTATGGCGGAAGCAAAAGAGTAGAGAAGGTGAAAGTAGAATAAACTTACTACTCTACCGAGGATTCAGCACTTGTGTGGAATACATCTAAGATAACAATGTCTTTTTCGTGGTAATGGTGCCAAAAATGGTTGATGTTTTTTGATTTGAAATTTCCTTTCTTTCCACGGTAAGTCTGAAGAGGACGCAAGCTCTGCTGGAGAGCAACTTGTTAGCAATAGGATTTATCGACTGGAATGGTCAGGAGGCTC
>JANNAQ010000082.1:0-76580 GCA_031384515.1 Bacteroidia bacterium | reverse complement strand
GACGCTGTCCGCTCGCGTGACATGGGACGCGAAAACGTTCCGGATCTGCGTTCCAAGAGGGGCCGTCATTTCCAGAAGCCTTAGCTTAGGAGTAGGGAAAAGCACTTTATACGATTCAATCTCGGCCTCGTATCCCCAGCTACGAAACATATCGCGAATGTATTCTGCATTTATTTTTCCGTAAGCAGACCCAACATGATGAGGTCGCGCAGTGAGTTTTTTCATCAACTGATCAAGGTTATCTGCGTTGAGATAACTGTCGAATTTCTCTTCAAGTTTTAACTCTGCGTCAGCTGATTCTTTAGTAAAACCGGTAATTGATTTTTGCTGAGCAAATAAACTGGATGTGATTGAAATAGAAATTAGCCAAACGAAAAATTGCTTCATAGGTGTATTGATTAGTATTCGCTAAGATAGTCCCATTAGCCTAAATCAATAATACCTTTCGTGGAATTAGGAAGTTATAGAACGCCTTTTTTAAATTCTTCAACTGCGTGATTAACTGCTCTTGCAGTAAGTGCCATAAATGTGAGTGAAGGATTTTGTGTTCCAGTTGAGGTCATGCAAGCGCCATCCGTTACAAATACATTTTTGCAAGAGTGAACCTGATTCCATTTATTCAAAATAGAAGTCTTTGGATCTTTACCCATTCTTGAACCACCTACTTCATGAATATCTAGTCCGGGTGCTTGTCCGCTGTCATTTAGTTGAATATTCTTACAACCTGCTTTATCAAGCATTTCCTGACCTGCCTTGAAAAAATCTTTCACCATCATTTCGTCATTCTCATCGTAGCCAACTGAAGTGATTAGTTGTGGAATGCCCCACGGATCTTTTTGGTCGGGACTTAAACGAATGTGATTTTCTTTCTTGGGCATCGTTTCTCCTTGCATCATCATAAACACCGACCATGCTCCAGGACTTGTTACATTTTTTTTAAGGTCAGTTCCAATATAGTTAGCATTATCTGCTTTGTTCCAGCCTTCCCTCGATGCAGTAAAAGCAATTAGATATCCGCGCTTAAAATCCATTTCTTGCTTGCGCACATTTCTAAAGGATGGCATGATGACCATGGTTGGTCTTCGACCAGAATAGTATTGATCTTCAAAGCCATCTAATTCAGCAGTCATGCTACCGCGGTAATTGTGAAAGGCAATGAAATGACCAAGTAATCCACTATCATTTCCAAGACCATTTGGGAACCTATTTGATTTAGAATTTAGTAAAATCAAATTACTATTAAGAGTTGCTCCATTTACAAATATTATTCTTGCATAGAATTCCGTTTTAGCTTTTGTATTCGCGTCAATAACCCTCACACCAATGGCTTTCTTCTTTTCATCATCATAAATAATTGACTCTACCACAGCATCAGTTCTGACTGTTAGATTTCCAGTTTTCTTAGCCCATGGAAGTGTAGAGGAATTTGAACTAAAATAACCACCAAAAGGGCAGCCACGATAGCACAGATGTCTTGCCTGACATTGGGCGCGACCTTGTTGGAGATGAACTTCTTGTGGTTCAGTAAGATGCGCACATCGGCCCATTACGACTGGCCTGTCTTTAAAATTTTCTGTTATTTTTTGCTGAATATGTTTCTCCACGCATGTCATTTCAAAAGCAGGCAAGGATTCGCAATCAGGGAGATTTTCTAAGCCATCTCGGTTTCCACTAATTCCAACGAACTTTTCTACATGCGAATACCAGGGAGCGAGATCTTCGTACCCAATAGGCCATGGAACAGCAAATCCATCACGTTCAGGAGCTTGAAATTCAAACTTACTCCATCGTTGTGTTTGCCTTGCCCAGATTAGAGACTTTCCTCCTTCCTGATACCCTTTGATCCAATCAAAAGGCTTCTCCTGAACGTAAGGATGTTCATTATCCTTCACAAAGAAGTGTTTGGTGGCGTCATCATATGCATAACACTTAGCGGCTATTGGATTTTCTCTTAATGTGCTTTCGGGCAATTCACCTCGGTATGGAAAATCCCAGGGATTCATGGTGGCAGTAGGGTAGTCCGTAACATGCTTTACAGGTCGGCCTCTTTCCAGAACAATTGTTTTAAGGCCGCTATCACATAATTCTTTTGCAGCCCATCCGCCACTAATTCCAGAACCAATGACAATGGCATCGAATGTATTTTCTGATTTGGATTCTTCTTGAAGTAGCATATCAAATCCTATTTTTTATGTAATGATATCAATCTAAAAAACTCTCAACCTTATTTCCCAAATGGAATTCTCTTAAGTGCAAGCTGGCCATTGCTCATAACGAGTAAAGCATCTTGTAAATATCTTATTTCCTCAAGAGGGTTTCCAGGAAGAAGTATGAGGTCTGCTTCAAAACCTTTTTCAATTCTTCCGGTGCTTTTGTCAACTCCAAGTAACTCAGCTGCTACTGTGGTTGCCGATTGAATGGCTTCAAAATTACTCATGCCCATTCGCACATAATGCGCGCACTCGAGTGAAATGCGACTGGTGGTGTTTGCGGTATAGCTATTGTCTGCACCCGTTACGATTTTAATTCCTATGGAATGCGCTTTCTTAAAAACCTTTTCTGCCTGAGGCATCATAAATTTTCCTCTCAACTCCAATGTAGGACCAACATAGTCACCTCCCGGTTGTGTTAGATCTTCCAGTGTTATGAAAGTTGGTACCAGATAAGTGCCTCGTTCTTTCATGAGGCTGAGCGTTTCGTCACTTAGGAATGTTCCATGTTCTATGCTCTTAGCGCCTGCCAATACAGCTGCTCTTGATCCCTCATCTCCGTGCGCATGAATCATAACAGGTACGCCACGCTTGCCAGCTTCTTGAACAATTACTCTAATCTGTTGCTCTGTATAAACCTGCTCCCGAGGGTCCGTATCTGGTCGTCCCGCTCTTTCGGTTCCACGTGTCTTAATTACTTTTGCGCCTCTGTCAATATTTACATTGACCAAAAGCTTTAGTTCCTCATCTGTTTTTACTCCGTTGAGTAGAACCCCTAGTCTTGGGTCGGCTAATATTGTTTCTTCCAGGTTAGGCGATACATAAACACCAGCTGGAATCACATCTGGTCCTGCTATTTTTCCGCTTTTGGAAAGTTCCATTAGGGATACATCCTGAAAAGCAGAAACACCTGCAGTGCGTACTGTCGTCACGCCTGTTTCAAGTGCCCGCTTTGCAGAAGCAAGATTATCTAAATGTGAATGAGCATCTATCATTCCCGGCATCAGGTAATTGCCTTGACAATCGATCACTTCATAACCAGACAGGGCATCACCATCCTTTCCAATTTTTTCAATCTTACCCGCCTTTACGAATACAATAGAATTAGGATAGATTTTACTTTCGATCCCATTAAAGAGGTTTGCATTTTTGAACGCATAGCTTTTTAGATCCTGACCCCCTAAAGGGAAGGTAATGATTACCAAGAGCGAAAGGATAAGAATTGGGATTGATTTCATAGCGATTGATTGGTAATATTTACTTTGGCAAAGTAAATCTTTATCCAATAAATTAAGGAAAAGCGTGGATCCTTTTGCTATTAATCTGTAAATAAATTAACTGCCTTTTGGCCAGTTTTCGGATTTATGCAGATGGGATGGTCCGTATCGGAGTTCCATCCATTTATTTCAATAAAAGGAGACGCTTACTTTCCTTTTCTGGCAAGTACCCGCTCAACTGCTTTTACAATATTCTCTTTGTCCAATCCGTACTTCTTCAAGAGTTGAGTTGGGGTTCCGCTTTCTCCAAATGAATCATTGACAGCAACCATCTCAAGTGGTGATGGATGAAAGCGAGAGAGAACTTGAGCAACACTGTCACCCAGACCTCCGTTGATCTGATGTTCTTCAACTGTCACCGCACAACCAGTCTTTTGAACGGACGCAAGAATGGCTTCCACATCCAGAGGCTTTACAGTGTGTATGTTTATCAACTCTACACTGATTCCTTTTTCTGTTAAGATGGCTTCGGCCTCAATTGCTTCCCAAACCATGTGGCCGTTGGCAAAAATGGTGACGTCTTTTCCGTCAATCATCCTGTCGGCTTTGCCAATCGTAAAGGGTCTATCAGAGGTTGTAAATATTGGCCAAACTGGTCGACCAAAACGGAGGTAGACCGGACCAATGTGATTTCCCAAAGCCAGGGTAGCTGCTTTTGTTTGGTTGTGATCGCAAGGCACAATTACCGTCATACCTGGCAGCATTTTCATCATGCCTACGTCTTCCAGTATCTGGTGAGTAGCACCATCCTCGCCTAGGGTCAGACCCGCGTGAGATGCACAGATCTTAACATTTTTACCTGAGTAAGCGATTGATTGACGTATTTGATCGTACACTCTGCCTGTTGAAAAGTTTGCAAAAGTGCCGGTGAAAGGAATCTTTCCTCCGATGGTCAAGCCAGCGGCAATGCCCATCATATTGGCCTCGGCAATACCGATTTGAAAGAACCTTTCCGGGAAATCCTTTTTAAAGGCATCCATTTTTAAAGACCCGATAAGATCGGCACAAAGTGCAACCACATTTGGGTTTTGCTTGCCTAGTTCATGAAGCCCGATTCCAAATCCCGAGCGTGTATCTTTTTTTTCAGTGAATGGATATTTGATCATGATGTGATTCTATTTTCTTTGTTAATGTTCTGTTAAAATTTATAAATACCCCAGGGTGTTTCTAACTCTTTGTCTGATGATTACGTAAACCTTCACTAAGAATTTTTTAGAAAGATGACAGCAGAAAAAGAAGCTAATCGCAAACTCATTTTTTGGTTTTTAATAACACTACTGCTTGCAATCCTTCCTTGGTTTTTTATATAAGATTTGTTGGTGCTTAATAGTCTCCGATAGTTTCTTCTAATTGAGCTAGCGCCCTCGCGAGTTCATCATCGTTAGGTGCAACACCGTGCCATTTGTGAGAGCCCACCATATAGTCAACACCAAAGCCCATTTCTGTTTTCATAAGATTAAGAACAGGCTTGCCTTGCTTTGTCAATGATTGCGCGTTCTCCAGAGCCCTTACAACATCTTCCATTTTATTTCCATTGAACTCTTGTACCGTCCAACCGAAAGCTTCCCACTTTGCTTTAAGATTTAGCAGTGATAAAATCTTATCAACGGGCCCGTCAATTTGCTGACCGTTATAATCTATGGTAGCAATAAGATTGTCCATCTTATTGTGGGCTGCGTACATAGCCGCCTCCCAAACTTGACCTTCTTGTTGCTCGCCATCACCCATAAGTACATAAACAAACCGATCGTCTTTGTTGAGTTTCTTTGCTTGGGCTGCGCCAATTCCAACGGACAATCCCTGCCCAAGTGATCCAGAGGCAATCCGAATTCCCGGAAGGTGCTCATGCGTAGCTGGATGACCCTGAAGCCTTGATCCTAGTTTTCTAAAGGTTGCCATTTCTTTTGGATCAAAATACCCTGCTCGTGCCAAAGTTGCATACCAAACAGGTGAAATATGGCCATTTGATAGGAAACACAAATCTTCTCCAAAGCCATCCATATTGAATTTTGGATTGTGCTTAAGGACATGAAAGTAGAGGGCAACAAAGTACTCTGTACACCCCAATGAACCACCAGGGTGCCCAGATTGACATGCGTGCACCATACGGACTATGTCCCTGCGGATTTGTGAAGCTAATTTCTTTAGTTGTATTAGATCAGGTTGTGCCATTTCAAGAATTTTGGGCGAATATCATGGTTTTTAGAAGCAAAGAAAAATGCCATACGAAATCATCACTTCTTTTTCTTAACAGCCTTTTTTACCTTCTTAGGAGCAATCTTCGTTACCACTTTATTCACCTTAACTACTTTCTTAACGACATTCTTCTTTGGAACCGATGCGCTTGCCTTTGAAGGTACCGAAACTGCTTCACCCAAAATTTGGCTAGCATGATTTTTAGTATCCACTTTTTCAATCACTTCGCGGATCACACCACTTTCATCAATGATATAAGTGACCCGCGCTGTGCCCATGTATTTTCGTCCATACATAGATTTCTCAATCCAGGTTCCATATTTATTATGAACAGCTTTGTCCGTATCGGCTAACAATTGGAAAGGAAGTTTTTGCTGCTCAATAAATTTACGGTGTCTCTTTTCATCATCAGAGCTAATACCGAAAATTTCATAGCCTGCTTTTTGAAGAGCTTTGTAATTATCTCGTAAGCTACAGGCCTCTGCTGTACATCCTGGAGTCATGTCTTTTGGATAAAAATACAAGACTACTTTTTTGCCTCTTAAGTCTGATAGCTTTACTGATTTTCCATCCTGATCATTTACTATAAAATCAGGTGCCTTGGTTCCAACGGTGAGTGCCATAGTTATAAGATTTTTTGTTTAAATATTTTTTCGTTTCCAGCATTGTCCACCACTTTTAATTCAAAGTCTCCCTTTAGTGGTTGAGTTTTATCAAGCCTGTCGGATTGAATAATTCCGGTTTTATAATCGTAAATCATTAATAACCATTTGCCATTTATGTTAGCCTCAAAGTACGCAATACCTGAAAGGCCGTCTCCAATACGAAAGCGTTCAGATGAATTGTGGCAATACACTTTTTTAATGGCAGGCGGAACAGTATCCTGAAGGATAACGTAATCTCCTAATTCACGTGTTGAAAATTTCACTTTGCCATTGCTCCAATCTCCGCCTACATAGGTGTAGCGTCCAGCATCGCTTCGATAGACTCCTGTTTTACGATTGGTGGGATAGTTATTTTGATAGCGTAACGTCACATCAATGTTTCTGTGCAAAGGGGTAGTCTTATTACCAATGGTAAATAGTTCACGTTCTTCCACTTGAGTTCGATTAAGATTTAAGAATAAAGTATCATAAATCGCGCCTTCGGGAAATTTTATTTCAATAAGATCGCTATAGTACGTGTATTCAGTTTGGGATGGGATGATATCCTTAAAATTAAAAGCTAACGACCCTGAGCAGGATTGAATGGAATCAGGAATACTTTTTTGCAAATCAAACAAGTAAACACTTTTGCTAGAATTATAATACGTAGGACTTACGTCCGAACTAACCCCTTTTGAGAAAACAGAAATTGTTTTTCTTGATCCACATGGGGCAGTGGATACCGCCAATGTATTCTCCAGAAGATCAAAATTCAACTCCTTGTTTGTTGACTCAAGGGTTAAAACTTCAGATACTGGAAAAGAGGGGATAAGGTTAAATTTAACAACGCTCTGATTCTTATAGGCATCTTGGAGTGTAATGGAAACTGGAACTTCCGTATTGCCAACGTATACTTCCCCACTTTTGATGGAGCCTTCATAGAAGTCCAGGCTATTGCCGTCATCTATATAAAGTTTATTAAACCGTGTTCCATTTGTTTTGAGTGTTTTATAGTCCATCAAGGCAAGAATGCCCCGTGTTTCGGCCAAGTGAACTTTATCTATTTGCTGCGAGAATATTTTTTGACTGTCGACCGCCATTTCAATATAATTAATACCAAAGCGGAAACGGGAATTGTCCATTTTATCAATGGCCAGGAGTTCCACACCAATACGACCATGGGCAAAGATTTTTTTTGGAAGAATATAGGAGTTGCCAGATTTGATAAGGTAGAATTCAAATCGGCCAAAGCGATCGTTGATGCGTGAATTGATATCAAGTGTCTTCAAGGCAATCTTCTGAGCAACAGGTGCATGATTGTCTTCCACTTCAGTGAATCCAAACATCAATGGATTAAGCGCCTCATTATTTTGATTGCGGATTTCAAAGTGAAGATGTGGGCCACTAGAACCACCTGTATTTCCAGAAAACGCAACCGTGTCACCGCGGTTAATGCGATACTGATTTGTTTTGAAAAAGAGATCAATCTCAAATGTTTTTCTTTTGTATTGTTCTTTCTTTACGTACTCACCCAGGGCTCCATTGAATTTATCAAGATGGCCATACACCGAAATATTGCCATCTCCATGGGTTATGTAAATCACATTTCCATAACCAAATGAGCTTATCGTTGCACGTGAGATAAAACCACCTTGGGTAGCAAGTACCGGCACCCCAGTTAGATTATTTGTCCGTACATCAATTCCCCCGTGAAAGTGCGTATTCCGCAATTCACCCATCGTCCCTGCTAAGGAATTAGGTTTGCCTGGATTGATAGGAAATAGATATCCTTCGTCTTCCGGAAAAAATTTAAGGGGACGGTCAGGTGCACTAAACTGGCCAAAGGAATTTAATGATGCAGTGATCCAATAGAAAAAAAGAAACTTACTTAACCTCAAACTCCAACAACTTTTCATTTTCAATGTAGGCTGAAAATTTATTTCCAATAACAACAGGGCCAACACCCTTGGGCGTGCCGGTAAAAATAAGATCTCCGGTTTTAAGCGTAAAAAATTTTGATAGATAGGATATGATATAGTCAAACGGGAAAAGTAACAGACTAGTATTTCCTTGCTGTTTTAATTGACCATCTACTTCAAGTTTGAAATTGATGTCTTTGATATTTTTGAATTCACCAATGGGAATGAACTTCTCAGAGATAGGAGCGGATCCATTAAACCCTTTGGCGATGTCCCATGGCAAGCCCTTGGCTTTTAACTTGGCCTGAATGTCGCGCGCAGTAAAATCGATTCCAACCCCGACCGCATCATAATATTTAGAGGCAAACTTCTCTTCAATGTTTTTACCCTCTTTGCAGATACGCAAAACCAATTCAACCTCATGATGGATATCTTTAGAGAAATCCGGATAATAGAAGGGTGCATTATTTCGAATAATGGCCGTATCCGGCTTAGTGAATATGACCGGCTCGTCCGGGCGCTCGTTGTTTAACTCCTGGATGTGCTCTACATAGTTCCGGCCAATAGCAAATATCCGCATAACAGCTTTGGGTATAATTCTTCACAAAGGTAGAAACAATACACAGTAGTAAAGAGCCATTTTGTGATTTTTTTGCTTCCATCACAGGCTTAGACAAGAATTCTGAATTTTGCATATCTTTAAAGAATCAAATATGGATCAAGTATCAGACAAGAAAATGACTTTGAATTCAAAAGGTGCTTCCATCTTTAAAAAAATGCTTGACGATAAAACGGCAATTCAAGCACATATTCGAAACGGAGGTAAAATTTCAGACTTGAAAAATAAGTTTCGCTTTGCCAAACCCGTACACTCTTCAGGAAAATGATCCATACTCCTTTGAGTTTGTAACGGATCAAGGGATACGATGTTTAGTTTATTTTCTTGATTACCACAACCTGTTTGCTGAATACCCAAACATCGCCAAACAAATCTATATGTTCAGCCTGGAGGCTATTCAAGGGGATCCGGATGAAGGAACTTCCGATGAACGAATTGGTATTACCCTCCTTAGAATTTTCAGTTTATTTTTTAAAGAACGGCAAAATGTGGCTGTTTATGTTTGCGACAGCGTGGACAATAGGCAACTGGCGAGAAAAAGAAAATTTGACAGTTGGTTTTGGAAGTACAACGATGGTTCGCTGCTTAAAGAAGATGATATTGCCGTTATTGAAGGCACTGAAATATACAATTCCATGATTCTGCATAAAGAAAATGAACATCTAAAAGAAATCATTTTAGCCTTCAAGGAACTAAATGAAAAGGCGAATGATAAGTAATGCAAAAGTATTAGCCCACATAAGAATAGCCAATTACCAAATGTGATAGTATTGATGGCACAGTTATCGCAGATAACTAAAAGAGTTTTATCTTTGACTAATAAAAACCTAATCCTTATGCTTAAGAAAGTAGCCCTACTCATCATCACGCTTTCCGTACTTTATGCCTGTGCCACTGTGCCTGTCACCGGAAGAAAACAATTGAGCTTAGTTTCCAGTGACGAAATCAACGCCATGTCGGCAACTCAGTACAAGGAAGTGATTGCCAAAGGGCCGTTGTCTACCAATGTGGAGCAAACAGAAATGATCAAGCGTGTTGGTGCGCGGATTCAAAAGGGAGTAGAACAATATATGGCAGAGAAAGGCGCTAGCGCTCAACTAACGGGCTTTAAATGGGAATTCAACCTTATTCAAGATGATAAGACAGTAAACGCTTGGTGTATGCCCGGTGGCAAGGTGGCCTTCTATACCGCCATATTACCAATTTGCAAAGATGAAACAGGAATAGCAGTTGTGATGGGACATGAAGTGGCTCATGCCATTGCAAACCATGGTAGAGAGCGGATGAGCCAGGGACTTGTTCAGGAATTTGGAATGAGCACGCTTGGCGCTGCCATGGGACAAAACCCTGGGGTCACAAGCCAGATCTTTCAACAGGCAGTTGGTATGGGATCTCAGGTAGGAATGCTGAAGTTTTCAAGAAGTCATGAGTCAGAGGCAGACCATATTGGTTTGATATTTATGTCCATGGCGGGATATGACCCGCAACAGGCACCCATATTTTGGGAACGCATGAGCGCATTAAGCGGTGGACAGAAACCACCTGAGTTTTTATCAACCCACCCTGCAGATCAAACGCGTATAAATGATCTTAATGGCTGGATGCCAGAAGCATTAGGTTATTATAAGAAGTAACTCTATAAGATGTATTTGAGCAGTGACCATGAAGATGGCACTGCTTTTTTATTTATCTCTTTATCTGAACAACTTGATTCCGGCTGCGTTCTTAGGTTCTATTAATTCGTAAAGATCAAATGGTTGAAGCGTATAATTTTCTTTCCTCCTGGCAACTCTTTCCTGAGAAGGGGACATATGAATTTGGCGAGAGGCCTAAGTCGGGGACCTATAAAATTGAAATTGATGGGTCAGGCAAACAGTTAAGCATCAGCTTGAACTGGGTATCGTTGGAAGATCAAGCCTTCACCTCTAATTATTCAGCTATCCCTAATGGAGAAGAGCAACCATGTGATCCATCCCTTGCAGACTATATCACCATTGAATTTGATGGTCAGCTTTCATTCCAAGTTACCTTCATCAAAAATGGAGAGATAGTTTTACGGGTGCTTCACGATATTACACCAAAAGGGTTGTTGAAGATCGCTCAAACCCACTACACAGACCAGCAGGAATTAACGAATACAGAAATCTATCATAAACAGTTTAGTGTTCTTCCCTATTCAGCATCTGTTTCTGGTGCTGTGATTAAACCTAATGAAGCTGGAGTAATCAGGCATCAGGCTTTATCCGCTATGGAAGAGCAAACAAATATGCAGCTTACGCAGATTCGCCAGCAGATTGAGTTGCTTGCGATACAAGCGAAAGAGATTCAGAAAAGAAAAGAGCTGTCGATGATCATTTACGATGCTAAACTCAACTTCAGTCCTGTCATTGGCCAACGGTACTTTTTATATGAAGAGGAAAATGGGAAACACCTTGTTTCCATGGTTGGTCCAAAGGAGTG
This sequence comes from Bacteroidia bacterium, assembly GCA_031384515.1. Lineage (GTDB taxonomy): Bacteria > Bacteroidota > Bacteroidia > Cytophagales > Cyclobacteriaceae > ELB16-189. The sequence goes on along the minus strand of JANNAQ010000082.1, from coordinate 65,255 downwards.
GGGCAGAAGTGGTATGCCATTTAAGCACTTTATAGCTGAAGTGAAACTATTGGCTGATCATACATGGGTGGAGATGTAGCAAACGCTACTTGACGAAACCAACTGCCACCGTGTTGTTTGAATATTCATCCACCAGAATAAAAGCACCATCACTTGGGTTTTCTGCATAGCGATCAATAGCCAAAGGCTTGGCCGTTTTGACTTTAATACTGGCAATGTCATTCATCTTAAGTTCACTCGCAGGAAGTTTCTCAAGAGTGGAGGGAACCAACACATAGTCGATTGAAGTGATTTTTACTTTCGTTTGCGAAGTGCCATGCTGAAGCAGATAGGTCTTGCCACTCACTAAAGGCTGTGCATTCATCCAGCAAATGTCACTTTCAAGTTCTTTCTTTAGTTCAGGTACTTCTGAACTCTTCACCAGGAAATCCCCACGGCTGATATCGATATTATCTTGCAGCGTTATTACCACAGATTGTCGTGTGTCTGCCTCCGTCAGTTGCTGATCGTACTGATGAATATCTTTGATTAAACTCTTTTGTAAAGAGGGGAGAACCGTTATGGAATCGCCTACTTTAAAAGAGCCACTCACCACACGGCCAGCGTATCCACGGAAATCATGAAACTCATCATTTCTTGGCCGGATAATATATTGAACAGGGAAACGTGCAGGTGCTTTATGAAGCTGTTTATGAACTTCCATGCTTTCTAAAATAGCTAGCAAGGGTTGGCCTTTATACCAGCTCATCTTTGAAGATTGAGCGGTAATGTTTTCACCATGCAGGGAACTCACCGGTACAAATTGAATTTCCTGTTCAGCAAATTTTAGTTTTGCGGCAAACGTCAGAAATTCTTCTTTAAGTGTGTTGAATCGACCTTCATCGTATCCGGCCAAATCCATTTTATTGATGCATACAATAACATTTGGTATACGCAGAAGATTGGCAATAAAATAATGGCGATGTGTTTGATCCAGAATTCCTTTCCTCACATCCACTAGAATGATTGACACATCGGCATGAGAAGCGCCAGTAATCATGTTACGCGTGTACTCCACATGTCCTGGAGAATCGGCAATGATAAACTTCCGTTTGGCTGTGCTAAAATAGATGTGGGCTACGTCTATGGTGATACCTTGCTCTCGTTCAGCGATCAACCCATCTGTCAGTAACGATAAATCCAAAAAATCAATTCCCTTACGATCACTAGCGCGCTGGATGGCTTCCAGTCTATCCGTTGGTATAGACTTGGTTTCGTATAAAAGCCTTCCAATCAATGTGCTCTTTCCATCGTCTACACTTCCTGCTGTTGCTATTCTTAATACTTCCATTATTTGATTTGAAGATTAAAAGATTTGAAAATCTAAAAATTCTAGGTTGGCTCTTCTAATGCCTAAGTCCCAATGCCTACTTTAAAAGTACCCACTGACTTTCCTCATCTCCATTGCCGCTTCAGCTCGTTTGTCGTCAAGGCGTGTGCCTCTTTCCGAAAGGGTTGCTCCTAATATTTCATCAATGATGATATCAATTGAATCAGCATCGGATGCTACTGCCGCGGTACAAGACATATCTCCAACAGTTCTAAAGCGCACATTCTTTTTTACAATTTCTTCATCTGCATCGCGATAGATAAAATCTGATACCGGCCACAACACGCCATCGCGGACTACAATATCACGTTCATGGGAAAAATAGATGGACGGGATGGCGAGTTCTTCTTCGCGTATATAATTCCAGACATCTAACTCTGTCCAGTTAGAAATAGGGAAGACCCTTACATTTTCACCTGGCTTGATTCGTCCATTCAAGTAGTCAAATAATTCTGGGCGTTGATTTTTTGCATCCCATTGACCAAATTCATCACGAACCGAAAAGATTCGCTCCTTGGCCCTTGCCTTCTCTTCATCCCGTCTCGCGCCACCCATGCACGCGTCAAATTTATTTTCTTCTATTACTCGCAACAGCGTGACGGTTTGCAAGGTATTACGACTTGCATATTTCCCTTTCTCCTCAGTTACTCGCTTTGCATCAATATCATCTTGAACGTTGGCAACTATTAAATCCAACCCAGTAGATTTTACCAACCAATCACGAAAGATAATGGTCTCCGGAAAATTGTGCCCTGTATCAACATGAACTAAAGGAAATGGAACTTTGCCTGGGTAAAAAGCTTTTTGCGCAAGCCGTACAAGAGTGATCGAGTCTTTACCTCCAGAAAATAATATCGCGGGCTTTTCAAATTGAGCAGCGGCCTCCCTCATAATATAGATAGCCTCATCTTCGAGTTCTCTTGGGAATATTTTTGTGTTTAATGCCATTAGTTCTCTACGTCTGTTTCAGTTCACCCTTATCTCGTCTTTTGTTTCATGCAGCCCACATTCTTTGCTTGTTGCTTCCCACCACCACCTTCCCGCTCTTGGGTCTTCACCGTGAGTAACCGCCCGGGTGCAAGGTGCACAACCGATACTTGGAAACCCTTTGCTATGAAGGGTGTTAATTGGAACTTTATGTTCTTTTACAAATTTCAATACTTCTTGCTCAGACCAATTAAGCAGCGGATTGTATTTTACAACTTTGTGTTGTGCATCCCATTCAACCAATTGCATTTGCCCTCTATTGGCAGACTGCTCTGCCCGTATGCCCGTTATCCAAACGGCAGTATCTTCGAGAGCTCTTTTCAAAGGCTCAACTTTCCTGATAAAACAGCATTCTTTCCGATTTTCAACTGAGTTGTAAAAGCTGTTCGGACCTTTTGTAGATAAGAGCTCCTCTACTTTTCGATCGTTCGGAAAATAGGTCTTGATATTGACCTTGTATCGGGATCTAGTACCGTCAAGTAGGTCGTATGTCTCTTGGAAAAGCCGTCCAGTATCCAACGTAAATATTTCAATAGAAGGGGCATGATTTGTAATCAGGTGCGTGATTACTTGATCTTCAATACCAAGCGCAGAAGAGAACTTTGCGCCTGAAGTAAACTGAATTCCTACCCAAGCGAGTCCTTGCGAAGCCTCCAGACCAGTGAGATGCGACTTAATCTCCTCAAAAGACATCCTAATATTAATTTGTTAGCGGCAAATATACCTAATTCCTATGGAATTAATAGATTACTGCTAATTCCCAGCAAAAAAAATTGTATATTCAACATTGTAACTATCTTAATTTCAATACACTAAACTTTATTTCGGTAAGCTTCCGTTTAGTATCCAATGCGAAGTCATTATTCATCATCCAATCATAATATCCTGGTTCGTCTTTAAAGACAGAAAGGACATTTTTGTTACGATGCTTACCGAAATTAAAAATAGCATCACCATTATGGTTTCGAATCATTCTCCCGGCAAGATCAATCATTTCTGTGGATGTTAATTTATTAAGCTCATCCATATCATTTCGGATTATTCCGAGCGGATTATTCAAGCTATCTACAACGGGTTGATTTTCGTATCGTTCAACCTGAGAAACTAATACTTCCATGCATGCTTGTGTATCGGCCTCAGCTGTGTGTGAATCTTTTAGCTCCTTCTGACAATAGAATTGATAGGCGGCAGCTAAGTTTCGTTTCTCCATTAGATGAAAAATCTTTTGAGAATCAATGATCTTCTTTCTGGAATAATCAAAGTCAACTCCTGCCCTCGAAAATTCTTCCACTAAAACGGGTACATCGAACTTTAAAATATTAAAACCTGAAAGGTCGCAGCCTTCAAAAAACTTGGCGTACTCCTTAGCTAAATCTTTAAAAGAAGGCTTGTCTTTTACATCGTCATTGGTAATCCCGTGTATCGCTGTAGAATCTTCTGGAATTGGGACAGTGGGATTGACAAGATTGGTTTTTCGTAGCATTTCACCACCAGGCAATACTTTGATCACTGCAATCTCGATAATACGATCCTGGGTGATATTAGTGCCGGTAGTTTCAAGGTCAAAAAAGCAAAGTGGCACCTTCAGGTTTAATTTCATGTAAATAGGAGCGAGTTTATAAATGTTTTAATGACCCTAAATCGTCAGGTAGAGGCCGACTAAGTGGGTTGAAAGCTGCCAATAGCTTTATAAAATTGCCCTGACGTGATGCCTAGTTTTTTTAAAATTTCCTTGCTTGCGCTGACATATTGTAAATGCAAATCGCTAGAAAATTTTACCGGGATCTTCTCGTTAGTGCTACTGATTAGAATGGTACTACCATTTTTGACTTCATGTTGATATTTTTTATAAGGAATGCTCTGAATATCAGCACGCTCCTTTGTTCCAATGCTTTTAACTCTTGCATCACTTTCCTGGTAAATCAATGTACCACCTTTAGGAGTTGCATCTGCAAATAGCTCGTAGGGCTTTTCATCTTCTGTTGAAGAGATATCGCTTAGAATTCCAATATGATGTTTATAATCAAGCAATTGAGTAGACGCCTGAATGATAATGCTTGGGGACTCAAGATGGATCACGGGATCTTTTCCTTCCATAACACTATCAAATTTTCTATTATACTGTTTGAGGACATGTACAATCAGATCAGAAATAAAACCATTGCCATTACCCGTAACGACTACTCGCTGTTTATCAATGCATTGCTGATATAGTTGGCTTGGAGTCAAGATTTTTTTTATTTGTAAAAGCTAAAGTAAATCAAAATGTTCGGGGTTTGAAAGTGTGCAGGTGAGATGAGTTGTTTCTTCTGATACTTTACTTTGATTTTTCTAATGATCACTTTGAAAATGAGACCATTACTAATTCACCAAAATCAGGGATGGCCATTTCTGAATTTTTACTCATAAAACAAATCATCAATAACTAAATTTTTATAAACAAATTCACGTTGATAAGTTGTTGAAGGTCGTTTCAATCTAAACGGTACGTTTGTCTCCATTCAATTAGAAAAAGAGACTCGTACCAACAACCACAAGTAAGTATGGAGCAAAGATCAACGCCAGTGAGGTTAAGTTCCGCAATAAGCGGAGCAGGAAGAGCTAAACTTTTAGCGAGAGACATCTCGGAGAGTTTAGGTAAGCTTCCGCCTCAGGCGCCTGATCTGGAAGAATCCATATTGGGAGCATTGATGCTAGAGAAAAATGCATTGACGGCAGTGGTTGAGTTTTTGAGACCCGAGCATTTCTATTCTGAGCAGCACAAGGAAATTTATTCTGCCATAACTGATCTCTTCAAAGCATCTGAGCCAGTTGATATGCGCACCGTTGTTGCCCAGCTAAGGAAAAACGCGAAACTGGAAATCATTGGTGGTGCCTATTACATTGCTGAGCTAACATCAAAAGTCAGTTCCTCTGCCAATATTGAATACCATGCAAGGATCATTATTGAGATGGCGATTAAGCGTGACCTCATCCAAATAGCTTCTCAGGTTCATCAGGATGCATATGAAGACACAACAGATGTTTTCGAATTGTTAGATAAAACGGAGCAAAACATATTCAAGATTTCGGATTCCAATCTTCGTAAGAATTACGATACGATGAAATCGTTGATGTTTCAGGCAACCAAAGAAATACAGGAAAAACGAAATCATAAAGATGGCCTGACTGGTATTCCAAGTGGGTTCTCCCGATTGGATAGGGTCACTTCTGGCTGGCAGAAATCCGAACTAATCATTATTGCTGCCAGACCCGGTATGGGAAAAACTGCATTTGTAGTGTCGGCCCTTCGCAATGCAGCAGTTGACTTTAATTTTCCGGTAGCAATTTTTTCGCTGGAGATGGCCTCGCTACAACTGGTTAATCGCCTTATTTCTGCCGAAGCTGAACTGGACTCTGAAAAGATTAAGAAGGGGAACCTGGTGGATTTTGAATGGCAGCAGATGGTGCATAAAACTAATCGCCTTGCCAGTGCTCCTATATTTATTGATGACACAGCCGCTCTCTCGATTCTTGAACTTCGGGCAAAATGCCGAAGGCTTAAGGCTGAGCATAACATACAGTTGATCGTTATCGATTATCTGCAACTCATGAAGGGTGAGATGGGTGGAAACCGTGAACAGGAGATTGCATCTATCTCAAGAGCACTAAAAGGAATTGCTAAAGAATTAAATGTTCCAGTCATCGCACTTTCACAGTTAAGCAGGGGTGTTGAAACACGAGGAGGTGACAAGCGGCCTCAGCTTTCAGATTTACGTGAGTCGGGTTCCATAGAGCAAGATGCCGACATCGTTATGTTTCTATATCGTCCTGAATATTATAAGATTAGTGTTGACGAAGATGGAATGCCAACTCAAGGTCTTGCTGAGGTAATTATTGCCAAGCACAGAAATGGCTCCCTCGAAAATGTGAAACTTAAATTCATTGGCAAGTACACAAAATTTGCTGATTATGATTCTCCTGATGGCCTTGCGCCAATGAGTAGCATTACAAGAGAGAGTAGACTGAACACATTCAGAGATGAGGCACCTCCTGCTCCAAGACCAGATGATGAGACTCCTTTTTAAGGATACTAGTTTTGGAGTGTAGGTTGGAATTAAATTTTACATCTTAAAGTTAAAATCAAAATACCTTTATTAACTTTCATTCGGCATTACTCTTCAGATGAAAGCACTTGTACTAACGAATCCTGGACAGATAGAATTGAAAGAGATTCCAAAGCCAACCTTATCTAAAGGCAGGGCGATGGTGAGGATAAAAGCTACCGCCTTAAATAGGAGAGACGACTGGATTCGAGAGGGCAAGTATCCTAACATAAAGTTTGGGGTTACGATGGGGTCTGATGGTTCCGGAATTGTAGAAGAAGTATTTGATGAGGAAAATCAAGCTTGGGTTGGTCAAGAAGTTGTAATTAATCCGAATATTGACTGGGGGCCAGATCTTGAAGTTCAGTCTAGTAAGTACACAATTCTTGGAATGCCAGTTGACGGAACTTTTGCGGAATATATTTCCGTTCCAATTGATCGACTTCACCACAAGCCCTTCCATCTAGATTTTTTACAGGCAGCCGCCTTGCCGTTGGGAGGTCTTACTGCCTTTCGGGCCTTGTTTAGAAAAGGTGGCCTTCGGTCCGGACAAAATGTTTTGATATCAGGATTTGGTGGTGGTGTAGCTCAATTCGCTTTTCTATTTGCCAAAGCTGCTGGTGCTAATGTTTATGTTACTTCCGGAAGTGATGAGAAATTGGAAAAAGCTTTGAAACTTGGCGCCAAGGGTGGTTATAATTATAAGCGTGAGAGCAACTATACCGATCTGTGGAAAACAAAAGGAGGATTTGATCTGGTGATTGATAGTGCAGGAGGTGATCAGTTTAACAACTTCATTAAAGTGCTTCGGGCAAACGGTAAAATTGTATTCTATGGAGCCACCAATGGCTTGCCTGCTAAAATCGACCTGTACAGGATGTTTTGGAATCAGCTATCCTTGTTGGGTGCAACCATGGGAAATGACCATGAATTTAATGAGATGCTTGCATTTGTAAGCAAGTATCAAATCCGTCCGATGGTAGATTCTATTCGCCCGTTTTCTAAAATTGCAGAGTCCTTTGGGGATATTACAAAACCAAATAAGGTTGGTAAGATTGTCTTTCAGGTCTAATCCAGGACCTCATTTAACAGGGTGTTAAGTTCTTGCATGGTCTTTTGCTCACCATTTTTTTTTGCAAGTGTTATTCCTTCATTCAATATTTCTTTCGCCCTTCCACCATTGCCTGTAGATAGATACAGGTTTGCGGCATGGTAATAAACAGGCAGATACCCAGGGTGATTTTTCATAACATATTCAAATAACTCCAATGCTTTGAAAGTATCCTTTTTGGACTCTTCCAGACCCAGTGCATACCAGTTGAACGGATCATTTGGGTCTTCCTCCACAAATTGTTTGAGTAAGCTCAGCCTTTCTTGATTCATTGCTTATTTTTCGATTTTAGGAATTGCCGATATTAGGATTTTATCCTTTATCTTGAGGCGAAAATTAGGTTAGTTTGTTTAACTTTTTGAGAATCATTTTGTTGTAGCTGTCATGAAGATATTAGTTTGTATTTCAAATGTCCCTGATACCACGTCCAAAATCAACTTTATTGAAAACAATACAAAGTTTGATGTGGCTGGTGTTCAGTTTATTATAGGGCCTTATGACGATTATGCACTCGCCAGAGCGATCGAGATAAAAGAAGCTACCCCTGGAACAACCGTAACGGTTTTAAATGTGGGATTAGTGGAAACGGAGCCCACTATCCGGAAGGCATTGGCAATTGGTGCAGATGATGCCATACGTGTCAATGCTGAGCCAACTGATTCCTTCTTTGTTGCTAGCCAAATAGCAGAACACGGTAAAGGTTTCGATCTTATTTTGATGGGTCGCGAATCCATTGATTACAACAGTGGTGTTGTGCATGCAATAGTGGGCGAAATTTTGGGCTTGCCATCTGTCTCTCCAGTTATGAAATTAGAACTGAATGGCACGAAAGCTTTATTGACCCGGGAGATAGAAGGCGGTAAGGAAACTATTGAGATAGATTTACCTTTCGTGGCTGGATGCCAGGAGCCAATTGCGGAATGGAAGATACCGAACATGCGTGGTATTATGTCGGCAAGGACAAAGCCTTTAAAGGTCGTTGAGGCTAAAGGCGTTGATCAATCTGTAGCGCTAAAGAAATTTGAATTGCCTCCAGCAAAAGGAGCAGTTAAAATGATTAGTTCAGATAACATTGGTGAATTAGTGAATCGCTTGAAGACAGAGGCGAAAGTTCTATAGAATTAACTTATAAGCCGAAATTTAGAAATATGAATAGTTTAGTTTTTGTAGAAAGCGGAGAAGGAAAAATCAGGAAGCTGTCTCTCGAAGCGGTGGCCTATGCACATGCTATGGGCGGTACAGTTACCGCGATAGCAATGGGTTCAATCGAAAAGACAGAGCTGGAGTCTCTTGGTAAATATGGAGCGACACGAGTCCTGCATGTAGCTGATGATCGACTTAATCAACATGTTATTCAGGCTTATGCTTCGGTGCTTATTAAGGCCATGCAAGATGAGAATGCAGATGTGCTTGTATTGGCTAATTCTTCTTTAGGCACTCCTGTGGCAGCTAAAGTAGCAACCAAGATCAAGGCTAGTCTGGCTACTAATGTGGTTGAGTTACCCAACACAAGTGCTGGTTTCTTAGTTAAGAAGAGCATTTATACAGGCAAAGCTTTTGCTTTTGTTGAGCTGCCAAATAGCAAAAAAGTAATTGCGATAAAAAAGAACGCAGCAGAGGCCAAAGAAGTTGGTGGAACAGCGAATGTTATTTCATTTACCGCATCGTTAACTGATTCTGATTTCAACGCAAAGATCACGTCTACTGAAAAAGCAACTGGCGATGTACTTCTTCCTGAAGCAGAGATTGTCGTATCGGGAGGAAGAGGCATGAAAGGTCCTGAACATTGGGGACAGTTAGAAGAGTTAGCAAAAGTTCTTCATGCGGCAACAGGCTGCAGCAAACCTGTTTCGGATATGGGCTGGAGGCCACATCATGAACACGTTGGACAAACTGGAGTAAAAGTTGCACCTCAACTCTATATAGCCATTGGCATCTCTGGCGCGATTCAACACCTTGCAGGAGTGAATTCATCAAAATGTATTGTAGTAATTAATAAAGATGCAGATGCACCCTTTTTTAAGGCTGCTGACTACGGCATAGTTGGTGATGCTTTTGAAATAATTCCTAAATTGACCGAAGCCATTAAAGCGGCAAAATAGTTCGTGAAAAAAATTAAATTAGAAATACTAGGCTTGTCCTCAAGTCAATCGCAGAATGGATCATTCGCATTGGTTTTGGGTGAAGCAGAAGGCAAGAGAAGGCTTCCGATAATCATTGGAATGTTCGAGGCACAAGCAATAGCTATCGAAATCGAAAAGATTATTCCAAACCGTCCAATGACGCATGATCTTTTTAAGTCTTTCGCTAATTCCTTTCATTTTCATGTTGATGAAATTCTTATCTCTGATTTAAAGGAGGGAGTTTTCTTTGCGAAGATTGTTTGTACGGATGGGTTGAAGAAAATAGAATTAGATGCTAGGCCATCTGATGCAATCGCTATTGGATTAAGATTTGATTCTCCCATCTCTACCTATGAAAATATTCTTGCTGAGGCCGGTATTGTCCTTACGGATGAAGAGGAAGATGAGCAGAAGGAGAAGAAAGAGACGAAACTAGAGCCGAAAGCTAAATCAAAGAAAGAGACTCCTAAAAAGGGCGATGATTTTAAGAACCATTCAGTTGAAAAACTTAATGAGCTACTAAAAGACGCGATAGGGAAGGAAGATTACGAGCGGGCTGCCAAACTCCGAGATGAACTTGGAAAGCGAAACTAACTCATCTCATTGAAAGCCAACTAATTTTCCATTCTATGGATTACCTGCGAGGTTTAATTGGTCTGTTATTCATCGTGGGAATTGCCTACTTGTTGTCTGGTAATCGAAAGAAAATTGATTGGCGACTAGTAGCGATTGGCATGGTCCTCCAAATCATTATTGGGCTTCTTATTGCCAAAGTTGGATTTGTCCGAGTTGGATTCGAGTTCGTAAGCGAAAAATTTGTGATCTTTCTTGGCTTTGCAAAGGAAGGTTCCAGATTTGTGTTTGGTGAATTGGCAAACGACACATCTAACCTGGGGTTCATTTTTGCCTTTCAAGCACTTCCTACAGTTATCTTCTTCTCTGCTGTTACTGCTGGCCTTTACTACCTGGGTGTACTCCAAAAAATAGTGTATGTCTTTGCTTGGATAATGACCAAGTCAATGAGGCTGTCTGGATCGGAAAGTCTATCAGCTGCTGCCAATATTTTTATGGGGCAGACCGAAGCGCCTCTTTTAGTCCGGCCATTCATAGCGTCTATGACCCGTTCTGAACTTTTCTGCCTAATGGTAGGAGGTATGGCAACTATTGCAGGTAGCGTATTAGCTACCTATGTTGGATTATTAGGTGGTGGAAGTCTAGAGGAAAAAACACTTTTTGCTACTTATCTTTTATGCGCCTCTATTATGAACGCACCTGCGGCTATAGTGCTGTCAAAAATTTTTATGCCGCAAACGGAACCTGAGAAAATTGATTCAACACTTAAAGTAAACAAAGAGCAGATTGGTGTAAACTTGATTGACGCAGTAGCGACTGGTGCTGCGGATGGATTAAAGTTGGCATTAAATATTGGTGGAATGCTGATCGCTTTCATTGCGATTATTTATGCTATAAATTGGGTACTTGTAGATTTCGTTGGTGCATTTACCGGATTAAATGAATTTGTTGTGACCAGCACAAATGGCTCATTCAAAGGATTTTCACTTCAATACTTACTTGGACAAGTGTTTCGCGTATTTGCTTTTGCCATGGGAGTAGAGTGGAGTCAGACGTTGCAAGTAGGAAGCTTATTAGGCCAGAAAATGGTCGTTAATGAATTTGTAGCTTATGTTGATCTTTCGCAAATGAAAGCAGCGGGATTACTAGATGAAAAATCAATTCGTATTGCTACTTACGCACTTTGTGGTTTTGCTAATTTTAGTTCTATCGCTATCCAAATTGGTGGAATAGGAGGGATGGCCCCTTCCAGACAAGGTGATCTTTCAAAGATTGGTTTTCGTGCTATGATCGCTGCTTCACTGGCTACCATGATGACAGCAACCATTGCAGGTGCGATATTTTAAATTCTCGTATATGAAAATTTTACATGTCACATTAGCGGTTCTATTTCTAGCTTTCACGATCGTTCAATTCAACGATCCCGATCCGTTGCTTTGGATCTTAATTTATGGGTCCATGGTGGGCTTATGTATAATGGCTGCGCTAAAATTATTTTATCCTAAGGTCATGATGATACAGGCAGGTATCTATTTATTTTATGCCATTTTTCTGTGGCCTGGCGTGTCACAATGGTTTGCCTCCGAAGACAAGGCAATGCTTTTCGATGATTTGGCGAAGATGCAGTTTCCATATATTGAGGAGAGCCGGGAGTTCCTGGGCCTTGCTATTTGCCTGATTGTCCTTTTGTTGTACCTATGGCTTTCGCTAAGAGGTAGAAAACCAGCCTCTTAAATAGTGAACAATCGGTTGCATGATTTAAGCGTTAACAAATTCGCTAAAGTTCTGCCCACTTAGTGTGTATAGATACAAGAATTTTTATCTTGTATCTTGATTAACTTTATGCGCTGCAAACCGCTCCAACTTCCTCTCATCTTGCTGTTGATTTTGGGATGCTCGGCACCTAAAGAGAAAATCCCAGATACTCCGCTTATGGCTCAAACCTCAGCAAATAAACTTGTTATTTATCAAGTGATGACCCGCCTTTTCGGGAACACGAATATGACCAATAAACCTTATGGGACTATTGAGGAAAATGGTGTGGGTAAATTCAATGATATAAATGACGCTGCACTCAAAGGAATCAAACAGCTAGGTACTACTCATATTTGGTATACTGGAGTACTGGAACACGCATTGCTGACAGATTATACCACCTTCGGTATACCGCTCGATGATGCAGATGTTGTTAAGGGCCGTGCGGGCTCCCCATATTCTATTAAAGATTATTATGATGTAAACCCCGATCTGGCTGTGGATGTGAACAGCAGGATGAAAGAGTTTGAGGCGTTGATGGATCGAACCCACTCGCACGGAATCAAAGTGATCATCGATTTTGTACCCAACCATGTAGCTAGGGCTTACCGAAGTGATGCAAAGCCAGAAGGTGTGGTGGACTTTGGAATCGATGATGACAAAACCGTTTCGTTTAAGCCGAGCAATAATTTCTATTACTTACCTGGTCAATCGTTTCAGCCACCAGAAAGCTATAACTCCTTAGGTCCAAATTCATTCCCAACTAAAGATGGTAAATATGATGAGACACCAGCCATGGTTTCGGGAAATGATCAGTTTGCAGCAAGGCCAGGTGTTAATGATTGGTTTGAAGCAGTAAAGCTTAACTATGGGGTAGACATTCAACAAGGAAGGAGGACTTATTTTGAACCAGTACCAAATACATGGGAGAAGATGCGTGACATCCTTGTCTATTGGTCAAAAAAAAATGTAGATGGTTTCCGTTGCGATATGGCCGAAATGGTACCCGTTGAATTTTGGCGGTGGGTAATTCCGCAGGTAAAAGCTGTCAACTCTGAAATAATTTTCATTGCGGAAATCTATAATCCAAACGAGTATAGAAATTATCTGGACAACGGACGTTTTGATTTCTTATACGATAAGGTGCAGCTATATGACACCTTGCGATTATTAATTAATCAACATTCTTCGTCTGAGGATATTCCAAAAATTCAACAAAGCCTGAGCGGCATTAATCATAGGATGGTTCATTTTTTAGAGAATCATGACGAGCAAAGAATTGCTTCACCCTTCTTCGTAACTGATCCATGGAAAGCTATCCCCGGCCTAGTGATAAGTGCAACCATTGATAAAGCACCTATCATGGTTTATTTCGGTCAAGAAGTTGGAGAACCTGGAGCCGGTGTAAAAGGATTTGGAGGGGAAGATGGCCGAACCACGATCTATGATTATTGGGGTGTAGCAGAACATCAAAAGTGGGTAAACGGAGGAAAGTATGATGGAGGTGGATTAAGTGATGAACAGAAGCAACTTAGGCAAACCTATTCTGATATTTTGATCTTATCGACTGAGAACCAAGCGATTTCACAAGGCGACTATTTAGACTTAACCGAATACAACAGGTGGGCCAATAATTTCTCCAATAAGATCCATGCTTTTGTTCGTGTTTCAGGCGATGAACGATTGGTAATTGTATCAGGATTTACTTCAAAAGTTGAGCATATAAAAATTCAATTAACAGACGAGGTTGTTAATAAGATGCAATTGAAAAAAGAAGAGGCATACATTGCTCGTGATTTGTTAAGAAGCGGAACAGAAGTTGGAATCAGCAATTCATTTTCATTTGAGTTGGATATGCAACCATATAGCTCTATTATTTTAAAAATTAAGTGATGAACAAAGGAATTTCTCAGGCTATCTGTCTTTTTTTGGTTCTACTTCTGGCATGCTCAGAAGGCGATAAGCGTGTTACCAAATGGCCTTATGGTGTAAACTATGAAGTCTTCGTTATGTCATTTGCCGATAGTGACGGTGATGGAAAGGGAGATTTTAAAGGACTTACTTCAAAGCTTGATTACTTAAAGGACCTTGGTATTGGCGGTCTTTGGTTGATGCCTATCATGCCATCGGATACGTATCATAAGTATCATGTGATTGACTATAAAAATATTGATCCTGATTTTGGAACACTTGATGACTTTAAGGTCTTCGTGAAAGAAGCGCATAAAAGGGATATTAGAATCATTACCGATTTCGTGATCAATCATACAGGAAACAAGCATCCTTGGTTTATTGAAGCCAGCAAAGGGACTGATAATGCGTATCGTGATTATTATGTTTGGGCAAAAAAGGACTCGATCAAACAACAAGTATTCAAGCAGAATATTACTGCTGATTCCTATAACTTACGAAAATGGCACCCTGTTGATGGTGACACTATCAAAGATCAGTACTATGGTTATTTCAATGGGCTCTGTCCTGATCTAAACCTGGATAATCAAAAAGTTAGAGATGAGATTGTTGATATTTCAAAATTCTGGCTACAAGAGATTGGAGTAGATGGATTTCGACTGGATGCAGCTCGTCATATTTTTCCTGATGACAGGAATGATGACAACTACGCATTTTGGGTTTGGTTTCGCGAAGAAATGCTGAAGATAAAGCCAGACGTTTACCTGGTTGGTGAAGTGTGGATGCAGGCAAATGAGGTTGCTCCTTATTTGAAAGGACTTCCTTCGTTATTCAATTTTGACATTGGATATGCAATTATGGCTGATGTGATGGCCGGAAAGGATACCGTGGGTTTCGTAAAGAAGTATAAGGATATTGATGACTATTACTCATCCATTAACAAGGATTTCCTTGACGCTACTTTTATCAAAAATCATGACCAAATCCGTTTGTTGAGCGAGCTGAGAGGCGATGTTGAAAAAACAAGAATAGCAGCTGGAATTCTTTTGACTCTTCCGGGGACACCATACCTCTATTATGGTGAAGAGATTGGAATGCTTGGGGACAAGGTGATGAATTATGAAACTATTATGGGACCTGATATTTATATCCGCGAACCATTTGTGTGGGATTATGCTGGGAAGGATAAATTTCAGACTCATTGGATGGAAGCAAAGTTGAGTACTGATCAAACTGTTGTTCCGTTTTCCAAGCAAAAGGATGATGCCGCTTCCTTATATAATTTTTACAAAACATTTATTCATTATAGAAACAGTAGTGACATCTTAACATTTGGAGCGATTGATTTTTCTCCTCTCAGCCAGCAGGAGTTGATTACGTTCATTAGATCTTATAATGGAAAAAAGGTATTGGTCTTGCATAATATTTCTGATGTGGAAGTAACTGTAGATCTTGCTGATAAATTGAAAGATTTTGACGAAGTAGATTTTCAGTCTAAACCTTCAGTGAAGTTGGTAGACAGGGAACTAATTGTTCCTGCTTACTCAAGTATTGTATTAAAATAGAATTATAACGAACCAATCATGTTAAACGGTAAGTCGCGAGTAATAATTGAAGACATTCAACCTAAGATAGAAGGAGGCCTATATCCTGCCAAGCGAACCGTTGGAGAACGGGTGGACGTGACGGCTACTATTTTTGGTGATGGTCATGACCACATCAGGGCTAAGGTACTTTTTAAAAAATCAGGTTCTACACTATGGAAGGAAGTAGACATGTTTCCACTTTGGAATGATGAATGGAAGGCCTCCTTTTATGTGAAAGAGAAAGGCGTTTATTTGTTCACCATCAAAGCGTGGGTGGATCACTTTGAAACATGGTACGATGGCTTTAAGAAAAAAGCCGAAGCCAAGGTGGATGTTCAGGTTGAACTGATGGAAGGTGCTATTATGTTGAACAAGCTTTCGCTTACTAACCCAAGCCTTAAAAGCTATGCTAACAAATTGGATACCAAAGCCAAACAAGCGGACGCTATCGCATTTGTCCTTAGCGCGGAGTTTGCTAAGATAGTTCATGACAACCCCCTAGTTGAAAACGAAACGAGAGCTGATAAAGAGTATGAGGTGCTTGTAGAAAGTAAGAAGGCATTGTTTAGCACCTGGTATGAATTCTTCCCAAGGTCATCATCACTTGAAGGAAACCATGGAACATTCAAGGACTGTGCACGGTTGCTGCCACGCATTGCCGCCATGGGTTTTGATGTGTTATATTTTCCTCCAATTCATCCTATTGGAAAAGTAAATCGAAAGGGGAAAAATAATAATGTGCGTTCTCAAGTTGGTGAGCCTGGGTCTCCATGGGCTATTGGAAGTGACGAAGGTGGACATAAATCAATATTGCCAGCGTTAGGGACTTTAGAAGATTTTACGAAACTTATTCAAGAAGCTAAGAAACTTGGAATAGACATGGCGATGGACATTGCATTTCAATGTGCACCTGATCATCCCTATGTAAAGGATCATCCAGATTGGTTTAAGCAACGACCAGATGGATCTATTCAATATGCTGAGAATCCTCCAAAGAAGTATCAGGATATTTACCCTTTCAATTTTGAATCAGATGATTGGAAAGCTTTATGGGAAGAATTAAGGTCAGTGTTTTTATATTGGATGGACCACGGAGTTTCCATCTTTAGGATTGATAATCCACATACTAAGCCAATTGCTTTTTGGCAATGGGTAATCGCTGAAGTACACAAGGTAAATCCAGATGTTATCTTTTTGTCAGAAGCTTTTACTCGACCAAAAGTTATGGCCTCACTTGGAAAAGTAGGGTTCACTCAGTCCTACACATATTTCACATGGCGTGTAACTAAACAAGAAATTGCGGATTACATGAACGATCTGGTGAATGGGGCTTCTCGAAATTATTTCCGTCCAAATTTCTGGCCCAACACGCCTGATATTTTACCGTATCACCTCCAAAATCAATCTGAAAATATTTTTATTCTCAGATATGCGCTTGCAGCCACACTCTCATCCAGCGTTGGGATATATGGACCTGCTTATGAGTTTATTGAAAATACCCCGATTGTGGGAAGGGAGGAATATTTCAACTCAGAGAAATTTGAAGTTCGTCATTATGATTGGAAGAAGACCAATAGAATGACAGATATCATTTCCATGGTTAACAAGACCCGCAACGAGAATGAAGCTTTACAAAGCACCTGGAACTTTCAACTCTGTGCCATCGAGAATCCGAACTTAATCGCGTATCTCAAAGCAACTGATGATCTTACCAATATCTTTTTGGTAATTGTTACCCTTGATCCCAATGGAAATCAATCGGGCTACGTGCAACTGCCAAAAGAGAAATTGAAACTTGGTGATAAGATTAATTTAAAGCTCCACGATGTAATAACAGATGAGCGCTACATGTGGACGCAAGAATGGAATTTCGTGGAGATCAATCCTAACAAAATGCCATTTCACTTATTTAAACTTGAAATACACGAGTCGAACATGTAATTATGGCGAACGGAAAAAACGACCCTCTCTGGTTTAAGGATGCGATCATTTACGAACTCAGCGTTCGTGCGTTCTATGATAGCAATGGTGATGGCATTGGAGATTTTCAAGGCCTCATTCAAAAACTAGATTACCTAGAAGACCTCGGTATTAATACCTTGTGGTTGTTACCATTTTATCCATCGCCATTAAAAGACGATGGTTTCGATGTTACAGATTATTGTGATATACATCCGGATTATGGAACACTCGCTGACTTTAAACAATTCTTAAAAGAAGCTCACAATCGTGGCATTCGAGTGATTAGTGAACTTATTCTTAACCATACTTCAGATCAACACCCTTGGTTTCAAAAGTCCCGTAAAGCGCGGACTGGTTCTCGGTTTAAGGATTTTTATGTATGGAACAATACCCAGGAAAAATATAAGGAAGCAAGAGTCATGTTCAGTGACGATGAAACTTCTAATTGGGCATGGGACCAAGAGGCTAAGGCGTACTATTGGCATAGATTCTATCGGCACCAGCCAGAGTTGAACTTTGAAAGCTCTGATGTACAACTTGAGATCATTAAGGTTGTAGATTTTTGGATGAAGCTCGGTGTCGATGGGTTTAGACTTCCTTCTATTCCTTTTCTATATGAAGAGGAGGGAACAAGTTGTGAAAATCTTCCGCAGACTCATGCATTTCTTAGAAAGCTAAGGTCACATATAGATAAGTACTATAAAGAGAGAATACTCATTGCTGAGGCAAACTTATGGCCCGAAGATGCCGCCACATATTTTGGAGATGGACAGGAGTGCCATATGAACTTCAATTATCCGCTCATGCCCAGATTGTTCCTAGGTCTGCGTACGGAGGACAGTTATCCAATCATTGACATTATTGAACAAACACCGCAAACTCCTCCGAATAGTCAATGGGCAATCTTTCTAAGAAACCACGATGAGATAGGTCTGGAAATGGTGACTGAAGAAGAGAAGGATTATTTGTTTAAAGCGTATGCAAAAGACCCAGCTACAAAACATAACCTCGGTATTAGAAGACGGCTCGCACCGCTTTTGAATAATGACAGAAGAAAAATTGAATTATTGTACACCATACTTTTCTCATTGCCCGGCACTCCGGTGTTATACTATGGAGATGAGATAGGAATGGGCGACAACATATACCTGGGCGATCGGTATGGAGTGCGCACTCCCATGCAATGGAATATGAACCTTAATGCCGGCTTCTCTGTGGCGAATCCGCAAAAGCTATATCTTCCTATCATCACTGATCCAGTTTACCGATATGAATCTGTGAATGTGGCAACACATGAAGAGAATCCCTCGTCACTGATGTGGTGGATTAAGAACGTGCTGGCCATGCGCAAGCGGTTGAATGTGTTTGGCAGAGGGGATATGAAGTTCATTGAAAGCACCAATTCAAAAGTATTGTCGTTTGTGCGTAGTTATGATAAGCAAAGGATTATTGTAGTTGCAAATCTATCTCAGTTTTCTCAAGCCACTACACTTGATCTTTCGGGATTTAAAGATTGTGACATTACGGAGGTATTTAGTCAAAACAGATTTAAAAGTGTTGAGGAAAATGAATACTCTATTACGGTAGGACCTTATGGTTACTTCTGGTTTCAGGCTGATGTTTCGGAAAAGGCGGAGCAAGGTACTGGCGCTAGTGAATTGCCTACTCTGAAAACAGAAGCTTCATGGGAAAAGATATTCAACAACTATAATGAGATTAGGGTATTTGAAAGAAAAATACTTCAGCCTTTTATGCGAAAATGCCGATGGTTTGGAGGCAAAGCCAGAACTGTCAGCAAGATCAGCATTCATAAATTTATCCCGCTTAAAGTAGAGGGCACAACTCACTTTCTCACTATTCTGGAAGTTCACTATGTGCAACGCCTCCCTGAGTTTTATTTTCTACCCATGGTGTTTATTCCGGCAGAAACTGACTTTGATAGGGTAGAATACACTGCTCAAAGTGTAATCTGTCGTGCCGAGATACAAGACAAAACAGGATTCATCATCGACAGTAGTTACGATAAGGCATTCCGGGATTTCCTGTTTGCAGGAATGAGTAGAAATATAAATGTGAAAGATGATGAGGGAGTACTTGAATTTAGTTCCGGGGTCTATACAAAACTTAACATAGATCAGATAGACTCCAAAATTCTTAAAGCGGATCAAAGTAATACAGCCATCATTTATAATGATCAGTACTTCTTTAAATTTTACCGTAAGCTTGAGAAGGAAATAAATCCTGACCTTGAAATAGTCAGGTTCCTATCTGAGAGTACCAGCTTTCGGAATTCTCCGAAATTTGCAGGAAGCATAGAATACAAGGACAAAGAAGGCAAAATCATTGTGTTTGGGTTGTTGCAAGAGAAAATTGAAAATCAAGGTGATGCCTGGAATATGACGATTGATTCGGTTGGCCGATTCTATGAAAGAGTTATTGTTAAAGCCAAGAAAGAAAAACTTCCAAAGTTCATAAATAAGGCTTCGATAACCTTTGAAGAAGCACCTGAGTTAATACAAGAGTTCATTGGCCGCGGATTCTATGAACGGGTGGTGAGATTAGGTCAACGTACTGCTGAAATGCACCTTGCATTGGCATCAGATACATCAAGTCCTGCATTCGAACCAGAGACATTTACTGCCAATTATCAACGTTCACTTTATTCCTCGTTGAGGAAATTAGTCAATGATCGCTTTAAGCTTTTAAGACAATCTTTGCCTAAGTTGGATGGAGATACACAGGAGTTAGCCAGAAAGGTATTAGCGTTAGAAGAAGAAGTGCTGGAATGTTTTAGCGAAGTATACAAAACCAGAATTAACGCAATCAAAACGCGAGTGCATGGTGATTATCATCTAGGGCAAGTCTTATTTACTGGAAAAGATTTTGTCATTATTGACTTTGAAGGGGAGCCAGGATTCTCTTTTAGCGAAAGACGCTTAAAGAAAAGTCCATTAAAAGATGTGGCCGGAATGATGCGTTCATTTCATTATGCAGCGTTTGGCAAAATATTGCTTAATGAAAACTATCGCGATCGCGATCTGGATTTCTTGATGTCGTGGGCTGACCAATGGCAACATTATGTAAGCAGGTTTTATTTGGGTGCTTATATGGAAAAGGTGGGGATGGGTTCGAAACTTTCTGATGAAAATGAAACGTTGATTCGTACCTTCCTACTTGAGAAAGCAATTTATGAACTCGGATATGAATTGAATGGTAGACCGGATTGGGTGGTAATCCCTCTGAAAGGAATCTATTATCATATGCAACGTTATCTATTGGCTAAGGAGGAGAAATCGGAGAAGTAGAATATTTACTGAGTTTGAATTGTGATTAAATAAACTCGGTTTGGAATTTATACGTGATCATCACTTTAAATTAATTCTGTATGGCAAAAAAGTCAGGTAAAGAAAAGAAAGAGAGTACAGACAGCTTCTCGCTGCTAACTGACTTTGATGTTCACCTATTCAAAAGCGGAAAACACTTTAAGTTATATGAGAAACTTGGTGCCCACCTCTCCACCCATAATGGAGAAGAAGGGACATACTTTGCGGTGTGGGCTCCAAATGCGAAAGCTATTTCTGTCATTGGTAATTTTAACCATTGGCAAGATGGCCAGCATAAGTTAAATCCGAGATGGGATGAGTCCGGCATCTGGGAAGGCTTCTTCCCAGGATTAGCCCAAGGAGAGGTGTATAAATATGCTATTCATTCCAATACGGGTGAATATTTAGAAAAGGCAGACCCTTTTGCATTTTATGCTGAAGTTCCACCTAAGACAGCTTCCATCGTTTGGAAACCTACGTATAGTTGGAAGGATAGTGTCTGGCTTTCCGATAGGAAAAAATCTGCAGGAAAACCAAAGCCATATTCTGTTTATGAAGTTCACTTAGGAAGTTGGCGAAGAAAGATGGAAGAAAGCAACCGATCCCTTAGCTATGCGGAAATGGCCAAAGAGTTGGTAGCTTATGTAAAGGATGTAGGCTTCACACATGTTGAATTTTTGCCCATCATGGAACATCCATTCTTTGGGTCGTGGGGCTATCAACTGACAGGTTACTTTGCACCTAGCAGTCGCTTTGGAGAGCCAGAAGAATTCATGCACTTAGTTGATGCTTTTCATCAAGAAGACATCGGTGTAATTCTGGATTGGGTTCCTTCTCATTTTCCAGGTGATGCTCATGGGCTCTATAAATTTGATGGTACGCATTTGTACGAACATGCCGATCCCCGAAAGGGCTTTCATCCGGATTGGAGCAGTTATATCTACAATTATGGAAGGCCTGAGGTACAATCATTCTTAATAAGTAACGCACTTTTTTGGTTAGATTATTTTCACGTTGATGGATTACGGGTAGATGCTGTTGCTTCTATGCTCTACTTAGATTATTCACGTAAGCAGGGTGAATGGATACCAAATGAATACGGAGGAAATGAAAATATTGAGGCCATCAACTTCCTCAAGGAATTTAATCAGGTGGTATACGGAAATTTTCCTGATACAATTACCATAGCAGAGGAATCGACTGCTTGGGCAGGCGTATCAAAACCAACCTACTTAGGCGGTCTGGGCTTTGGACAAAAATGGATGATGGGTTGGATGCACGATACCTTGAAGTATTTCAAAGACGATCCCATCTATCGCAAGTATCATCAGAATGACATCACCTTTAGCGTCATCTATGCTTTTACTGAAAATTTCATGCTACCTCTTTCCCATGATGAAGTAGTTCATGGAAAGGGTTCTTTGTTAGGACGAATGCCTGGAGATGAATGGAGAAAGTTTGCTAATCTTCGTTTGATGTTTGCTTATATGTACATGCACCCAGGCACCAAGCTTATATTCATGGGTGGAGAATTTGGGCAATATTCAGAGTGGAATCATGATGGAAGTCTTGACTGGTATCTGCTCGAAAATCCATATCATCAAGGAGTGTTGAAACTGATGAAGGATCTGAACACCATGTACAAGGCCGAACCAGCTTTGTACCAATATGCTTTTGAAGGCAAAGGCTTTGAATGGATTGATTACTCTGATCGCGAAAATAGCGTGATGATTTTCATGCGTAAATCAGATAAGAAGGAGGAGTCGCTCATTGTGGTTTGCAATTTCACGCCAGAAACAAGAAACCATTACCGCATAGGTGTACCCTTTAGAGGAACATGGCAAGAGATTTTAAATTCCGATGACTTGAAGTACGGAGGAAGTGGTGTTTTAAATCAGGGTTACTTACATACCTCCCCGGTAAAGTATCATTCTAAAGACAATTCTGTTTCCATGACCTTGTCGCCTTTGTCCATCTCCATTTTGAAATTGCATGAGGAAGTAACTGAGTTTGAATTGGAATAAGTAATTAGTTAAAAATTGGAGACTGTTCAGTGATGGAACCAGAGAATAAAAGATTCATTTGTATACATGGTCATTTTTATCAACCACCTCGCGAAAATGCCTGGCTTGAAGTAATAGAAGTTCAGGATTCCGCTCACCCATATCACGATTGGAATGAGCGCATTAGTGCAGAGTGCTATGGTCCAAATGCTGCTTCCCGAATTCTGAGTAGTAACAATAGTGTCATTAAGAACATTCTCAATAATTATACGAGAATAAGTTTCAACTTCGGCCCCACCTTGCTTTCATGGATGGAGCTTTACGATCGCGAAACATATGATGCCATCTTACAGGCTGATCTGGAAAGTATAGAACGATTTTCAGGACACGGTTCTGCCATTGCTCAAGTATATAATCACATTATCATGCCACTTGCTAATCGCAAGGATAAAGAGACACAAGTGATCTGGGGCATACAAGATTTTAAACATCGATTCAAGCGAGAACCGGAGGGAATGTGGTTGGCTGAGACAGCTGTCGACACTGAAACGCTTGAGATTTTGGCCGAGCAGAACATAAAGTTTACCATCCTTGCACCACGCCAGGCAAAAGCAGTCCGCAAAATAGGAGAGGACAATTGGAATTATGTAAATGATCAATCTGTTGACATTAAACGACCTTACCTCTGCAAATTACCTT
This sequence comes from Bacteroidia bacterium, assembly GCA_031384515.1. Taxonomy (GTDB): domain Bacteria; phylum Bacteroidota; class Bacteroidia; order Cytophagales; family Cyclobacteriaceae; genus ELB16-189. Next base: position 41,768 of record JANNAQ010000082.1, on the reverse strand, counting down.
CCGGGAAAAGTATAACGGTCTTTTTTTATAATGGAGATGTTTCCCAAAGTGTGGCATTTAATGGCTTGTTGAATGATGGTAAACGGTTTGCCAAAAGCCTTATCGATCTATTTGATAAGGACAGAGACGAACCACAAGTTGCTCATATTGCTACCGATGGTGAAACATATGGCCACCATCACAAACATGGTGAAATGGCTCTTGCCTACTCATTGGATTATATCGAGAAGAATAAGAACGTAAGCCTGACTAACTATGCGGAATTCATTGCCAGGTTTCCTGCAACATGGGAGGCAGAGGTGCATGAGAATAGTTCATGGAGCTGTGTGCATGGAGTAGAACGTTGGCGCAGTAACTGTGGGTGTAACAGTGGAGGAAATCCAGGGTGGAATCAGGAGTGGCGTAAGCCCTTGCGTGATACATTGGATTGGCTGCGCGATACCTTAGTTGGAATTTATGAAAGTGAAGCTTCTAAAATTCTACAAGATCCCTGGACGGCCAGAAACGATTACATCAATATTATCTTGAATAGAAATGATGATAACATAAGTGAGTTCCTATCCACCCATGCCATTGTAGATGTAGATGCTCATCGTGTGTTGCGCATTATGGAAATACAGCGACATGCCATGCTGATGTACACCAGCTGCGGGTGGTTCTTTGACGAAATTTCCGGAATAGAAACAACACAGGTTATGCAGTATGCTTGCCGTGCTATACAGTTAGCCAATCAAATTGCAGGCATTGATCTGGAAGTAGAATTTCAAAAGCGCTTGGAAGCAGCACCAAGTAACCAATCTGCTTATGGCAATGGAGCAAATGTGTATCAACGATTCATTACGCCTGCCAAGACTAACTTACAACGGGTGGGTATGCACGTAGCGGTAGCCTCCCTATTTGAAGATGAGCCTGAAGCACTTACTGTATTTAATTACAACACAACTAGCGAATTCTTCCTTCGCAAAGAAGCAGGAGAGCAACGCTTGACCCTAGGCATAACAAATGTAAAATCTATAACTACTCGTTCGGAAAAGAAATTTGCATTCGCAGTAATCTATTTGGGTCAACACAACCTAATTGGTCACATCTCCCTTGATATGGAGATGGATAAGTTTTCAAGTATGAAATTCAGGATTGTCAAAGCTTTTGAGGAAGGAAAGATTCTTGATGTGTTGGAAATCATGCAAACTTTTTTTGGATCAGAGCGGTATACGATCTGGCAATTGTTTCAAGAAGAAAAAAGAAAGATCCTCAACTTAATTTCACAACAAAGCCTTCAAAACCTTGAAGATTCACTACGAAGAACATTCAATAGAGATTACCCACTCATTAATGCGCTCTCTACGAATGATATACCCATCCCTAAGGCTTACCGAACTACCTTTGAATACATATTGAATGCCGACTTGGTTAATTGTTTTCAAACGGAGCGCATACAAGTCAAGGAAGTAGAGCGAATTTCTGAGGAACTAGTAAAATGGAATTTGAAGATTGAAGACCCTGATAAAGTGGCGCGCCTCGCAGGTGAAAGTATTTTAAAAGAGCTCAATCGAATAGGGGCAGAGCGTAGTAATTTCAAGCGCATTCAGCGGCTGAACAGGCTCTTTCCGATTTTGGAAAAATTTGCTCTTGAGCCGATCTTATATAAGAGTCAGAATCTGTACTTTGAGATATCGCTTGAGAACCGAAAGGCGAAAGAAGGTGAAGTCAATACAGCATGGCTGGAACAGTTTAATCTTTTGGGTGATAACTTGGGTGTAAAAATGAGTGATGTTTGAGTCTTGGCTTTAAGCTGGAGTATAGTGAACACCACTATTTCTGACTTCATGCGAATTTAAGATGAGAAATATTTTTTAGTAATCTAAGATAATACCAGAGTCTAATGAACCGACACCTAATAACAATCGCCATAATCGTCTCAATGATGATCTTGCCATCTTGCCAACGCGCAAGTACTGAACAAAGCGACCGTCCTATTTTAAAAGCACTTATAGTGGATGGACAGAATAACCATGGTATCTGGCCCAAGACCACCGCCATGATGAAAGATTATCTGGAGCAAACGGGACAATTTGAGGTAACTGTACTACGAACTGAATTTACCTGGCAAGGTCCGCACAATGATTCGGACGAAGGACTGGGTGAAAAGAAAAGAAGCGAGCTTCTGGAACAGTTTTCTATAGTGGGTGCAAAGGCAACCCAAAAAGTTAATGAACCTAAGCCTGACCCTAATTTTAAACCTGATTTCTCAGCATACGATGTTGTAGTTTCTAATTTTGGTTGGACGGCTGCACCGTGGCCCAAAGAAACACAGGAGGCGTTAGAAAAATTTATTGGCAATGGCGGTGGTTTAGTGGTGATTCATGCGGCTAACAACTCTTTTCCAGAATGGAATGCCTATAATAAAATGATTGGCCTCGGTGGATGGGGAGATCGCTCTGAGAAGAGTGGTCCCTATGTGTATTATGATAGCCTGGGTAAGCTTGTGCGTGATACCACTGCTGGTACAGGCGGCATGCATGGAAAGCAGTATGAATTTATGATTACTCTTCGCGACACTCTTCACCCCATTACATCCGGCATGCCATCGAGGTGGTTGCACGCAAAAGATGAATTGTATGACCGTCTCAGAGGCCCTGCTGAGAATTTGTCTGTATTGGCAACTGCCTTTTCGGATAAGGAAAAGAACACTTCTTTCTTTGCCCCATATCCTGGCACAGGGCGACATGAACCCATGTTAATGACAATTGACTATAAAAAGGGGCGAGTGTTTCATACGCCACTTGGGCATTCAGATTATTCGATGGAATGCGTTGGATTTATCACAACCTTTCAGCGTGGAGTGGAGTGGGCAGCTACGGGCAAGGTAACTCAGGCGCTCCCAACTGATTTTCCAACTGCGGATGTTGTGAGTTCAAGAAAGTGGGTGAGGAAATAAATTCAAACCACTATTCTCGGAATCGAAAACTAATTGGCTGACATTGTTAATCTCGTTTATTCTGCATTCTTTTTGGATATCATTGCCTTATAATCCTCCCATCCTCCATTTCGATAATACGATGTGTGTTTTGAGCAAATTCCATATCATGTGTAACAATCAAGAGTGTTTGATGATTGTCTTCTGCCAACTTTTTAAAAATATCAAATACCTTCAAACTGTTGATCTTATCTAAATTTCCCGTGGGTTCATCGCACATAATAATGCTAGGTTCATTAATCAATGCTCGCGCTATGGCAACACGTTGTTTTTCGCCCCCTGATAATTGATTTGCTTTCTTGCCAGCCAACTTTTCAATATCAAGCTTTCTTAATTTGTCCATAGCTTGTTCCTTCACTTCCGCTTCCGAGTAGGAACCAAGTTTTAATCCGGGAAGCATTATATTCTCTAATGCTGTGAATTCATTAAGTAAATAATGGAATTGAAAAACAAAGCCAATCTTTTGGTTGCGAACCTTGGCTAGTTCTTGCTCAGTTTTGCCCTTCATCTTTACTCCACCAATAAACAAATCACCTTCAAAATCAGTGTCCATTGTAGAAAGGATATAAAGTAGAGTGGACTTGCCACACCCTGATTTACCTGTGACCGACACAAATTCCCCCTCGGCAATGGAGAACGTAATTTCTTTTAGCACACTGATCGTTACAGGATCGTGGAAGCTTTTAGTGATGTGATTAGCCTGAAGAACAATTGTGTTACTCATTTTACTTACCCCTGATAATGATGACCGGATCCACTCGACTTGCTTTCCTTGCCGGTGACCATCCTGCAATATAAGTTGTGACCAAAGAGAAGGAAGAGCCAATGAAGTAGAAGATTGGGTTATAATTGATTGGATAGGTTTTGATAGTTGGGAGAGAGGCTGTATTGAAGGGAATCTGATCAATCATAAAGGACAATAAAAATCCAAATAGTAATCCTAATACACCACCAAAAAGACCAATGCTAAGTGCGATGACCATAAAGATGCGACTTACATCACTCCCTGAAAAACCGGTGGCTTTCAGGATAGCAATAGAATCCATTTTCTCATAGATCATCATGTTTAGAATGTTATAGATTCCGAAACCTGCCACAATCAATAACACAATCCCTACTGCGTATGAGATAAGGGATCTAACAAAAGATCCTGTTTCAAATTGAGAATTGGCAGTCTGAATGTCTTCGGCATCTATTTGAAAAAGGTGTGCATATTCTTTTGCAATAGAAGGCGCCAGTTCAATATCAGTTACCTTTAATTGAATATCGGTGACATAGTTCGTGGGTTTGCCTAATATTTTTTGGGTAGTTCCAATCGAAGCATAGCTTTGCACCTTGTCTAGTTCAAGTAGGCCAGATTGAAAAAAACCTACTACTTTTAATGCAAATCTTTCTTGCTTGACGGTTGTTACATACACAACATCTCCAACATTTGCAAGCAACTTAGCCGCCAATCCCTTTCCCAGAATAATACTGTTCGACACGTTATTAACATCAAGTGGATTGCCCGTTGTTACATACTCACCAAAGTGAAACAGGTTACTCTCAGCCTGTGCGTCTATTCCGTTAATTACTCCCGTGATATCAATTGCACCATCATTGAAAAAAACCTGAGCTGTAATCTTTGGAGCAATCCCTGTTACCCGACCATCTTTTCTTAGCGCTTCGATAATGGCATTACTATTATAGATTTCTTGCCGGCTACTACCTGATTTTATCGACCGTATAAAATTATACCCAGCTTTGAATTCCCGAGCAGAATTAATGGGCTGATTTTGATTTGGTTTTATTTCGTTAAATAAACGAATATGTGCTGTTCGGTTCAAGATAAGACCATCTAATAAATCATTTAGCCCCGTCATGAAACCCAATAAGGCTATAAACATGGTGATGCCAAAGGTAACACCAATAGCAGCCACCAATGTTTGTTTCCATCGGGCAACCAGTAGTGACTTGGCGATTCGGATGATTAAAAGTAAGTTCATGGATTGGGTTTGTAGATAATGTCAGTAGCAGTTAGGCCGCTCCTTATCTCTACTTTTTGATAATCCATCAGGCCTACCGTTACTGCACGTTTTTCGTTTTTGTTGACAATGACTAACGAATCTGCGATAAGATAATTTCGGGGGATGGTTAACGCTTGTTTTTTTGTTTGAATTATAATATTTGCTTCCGCAGATAGATTTGGATATAGCAAATCGGGTTGGGTTACAAAAATTGCCTTGACCGTAAATGACCTAGACTGTTCATTCATCAAAGGCTCAATTTTATCCACCTGGGCTTCAAAGACCATTCCTTTATAACTGTCCATGGTTAATATTATCTTTTGTCCTTTTTGAATGCGCGAAATATCAAATTCATCAACTACCAGTTCAATAAGAAAATCATGTGCATCGCCTACTATTGCAACCGGACTTTGTGTGTTAACGAGTTCGCCTTTTTCTTTCAGAATTTTATAGACCCTGCCACTTGTTTCAGCTTTAATCAGATAGTCTTGGGCCAATACAGTGCTTAACTTTAGATTATTTTTTGATTGATTGGATGCAAACTCAAGTTGCCTTTGTAGCTCCTTATAGCGAAGACGTGATACGCTGTAGTTGGTAATCGAATTTTCATAAGCAAGTTGGCGTTGTTCAAGTTCAATTAGGCTACCTACTCCTTGTGCATTCAATTTCTTTTGTCGGGCAAAAAGCATAGAATCGTTTTTCAATTTGCTTAAAGCAAGAGTAGTAGTCACTTCTGCTTCATTTAATTTGTCGGTATTAGCAAGGAGATCAGCGTTCTCAGCATTTAATCTGGCATTTGTTACATTTATTTTGGAAGGCTCATTCAAAATCTTAAGCAAGCCGTCACCTTTTTTTACTGTATCACCCTCCGAGACAAGAACTTCCTGAATTAATCCGTTGACCGTTGAATAAACCTGGTACTGATTTTTGCTTTTGATTATGCCAGAGGCATAAACGGATTCAGAGATATCTTCTACTATTGGATTTGTTTGTTCACTGGTTTGACTACATCCTCCAGTCATCAGAAAAAAAATCGAAATAAGAAGATGTTTGAGTAGTGTATTCATCTCAGAAGAAGGCTAAAAGTCATAATAGGATGGAACTCCTTGCTAATTTTATACAAGGTCAATTTGACAAATCTAAAGTTTGCTGTACTGAATAGGCATGACAAATGTCATTTGTTTTGAAAACTTCTTGCTTGAAGTTGTTTTAAACAAAATCTAAGCTTAACTGGAAAAGATTATGGAGGGTAAGATGCATTCGAGGAATTTTTTGACGCATACCTCAGTAGGATATGGCGGCTGAATACTTTTACATAAGGTCTAAATCCTTTATTATAGGTTAGCAACCATTGACTTACACATACGCCAACTTCATCTTGTCCAGATAGTCCCATACCAAACTACTTGCGCCAAGAATGGGGGCAGCTTGATTTTGCAGCGCAGAAGGAAGCACTTTTATCTTTCCTTGAAAAAGTGGCATCAGATTTTCCTCCATATGGCGTATGGTAGGTTTAAAGATTAAATCACCTGCCATCGCTAATCCTCCAAACAAAAAGATAGCTTGAGGATCTGTATGAACAACTGTTTCGGCCAGCTTCATTCCCAATATCCTTCCTGTGTATTCGAAACACTCCTTGGCAACAATATCGCCACGTAAGGCGGCTTCTGTAATCATCTTGGTGTTCAAATCTTCAAAAGCAATTCCACGTAACTCGCTTGGCTCCAAGTGATCGGCAAGAAGTTTATACACCGTTCTTTTGATTCCGGTCGCGGAAGCATACGTTTCTAAACAACCACGTTTACCGCAATTGCAATATCTACCCGCAGGGTTTACAGAGGTGTGTCCAACTTCACCTGCTATTCCATGGTGGCCGTTTAGTAAATGTCCATTACACACAAATCCACTACCCAGTCCAGTTCCAAGAGTGATAACAATAAAGTCTTTCATCCCTTTTGCATTGCCATAAATCATTTCTCCGACAGCAGCAGCATTAGCATCGTTGGTTAAGATGCATGGAATGCCCAACTCATCTTTAAACATTTTAGCAAGGGGAAGCACACCTTTCCATTTTAGGTTTGTGGCTTTTTCAATAGTACCAGTATAGTAGTTTCCGTTGGCTGCACCAACACCAATTCCCACTAGTCTATGATTGCCTGGCAATAGGGCAGTGGCTTCGCGCAATGCGTCTGCCATGGAGTCAAAGTAATCTTGAAAATCCTCAAAATCTGTTGTTGGAATATTACCCTGATGTAATACGTTTCCTTCGCGGTCAACAACTCCGTACTTAGTATTTGTTCCCCCAATATCAATTCCAACGGTAAGGTCTTTCATTTCTTTGAGTATTAAATGGAAAGAATTTTTGAGATGCGCAAAGCTTCAGCATCTATTTCATGATGCTGAGTCATAATTGTATTGAAATTATTATACACCATTTTATTGTCACGGATGCCTACCATTGCATCACTTTTTCCTGCGATCAAACCTTCAACAGCTGCTACACCCATTTTGCTGGCAAGCACACGATCAAAATAAGTAGGAGCTCCACCGCGTTGAAGGTGCCCAAGAATAGTTACTTTGATATCAAAGTAGTTTGATCGTTCCGATACCATTTTTGCTAATTCATTGGCACCACCAATCTTTGATCCTTCAGCAATTACCACCAAGCTTGACTTTTTATTGGTCTTACCTCCTTGTTCAAGCAACGAATAAAGCTCATCGAAAGATGTTAATTCCTCAGGGATGATGATCGCGACAGCACCACCAGCAATGCCGCTGTTAATAGCTATGTAGCCACTATTGCGGCCCATGACCTCAATAAAAAAAAGTCGGTTGTGCGAAAGCGCAGTGTCGCGAATTCGATCAATGGCTTCTACCGCAGTATTAGTTGCGGTATCGAAACCAATTGTATAATCAGTACCAGCAATGTCATTGTCAATTGTTCCGGGGATACAGATAGAAGGAATGTTAAACTCTTCATAAAATTTGTGGAGTCCAGTAAACGTTCCGTCTCCGCCAATGGCTACGAGCGAATCAATGCCAGTCTTCTTTAAATTCAGAAATGCCTTCTCGCGGCCTTCCTTGGTTCGAAACATTTCGCTTCGTGCAGTCTTTAAGATTGTGCCACCTCTTTGAAGGATATTGCTTACTGACCTCGCGCCAAGTTTCACAATCTCGTTATCAATCATGCCTTCGTAGCCACGCATGATTCCATAAACTTCCTTGTTATAATAAGTAGCAGCACGTATGGTTGCTCGTATGGCAGCATTCATTCCAGGTGCATCTCCGCCAGATGTGAACACACCAATTTTCGAAATAGTAGGGCTCATTTAATAGGTAAAACGATCAAAAATAAGGTATAAGTGCTGGTTTACAATACTTCCTTTGCTTAACCTTTTTTCAATCGTTTGAAATAGTTAATCAGGCCATTTGTAGATGAATCATGGGAACTTATCAGCCCTTCGGACTCAAGTTCTGGCAAAATCTTCTTTGCCAGTACCTTTCCAAGTTCAACGCCCCATTGATCAAAGCTATAGACATTCCAAATCACCCCCTGAACAAATATTTTGTGTTCATACATGGCAATGAGGGTTCCCAATGTTCGTGGAGTAAGCATTTTAAAAAGTATGGAGTTGGTTGGCTTGTTGCCTGCAAATACTCGAAATGGTTTATGCAGTTCAATTTGCTCTTTAGTCATCCCAGCTTTTGTTAATTCCTCAACCACCTCTTCTTCAGACTTGCCCATCATTAAAGCTTCTGTTTGAGCAAAATAATTTGAAAGTAGTTTTTGATGATGATCACCAATCGGGTTCTGGCTTATAGCTGGAGCAATAAAGTCACACGGAATCATTCTTGTGCCTTGATGAATCAATTGATAGAAGGCATGTTGTCCGTTTGTTCCAGGCTCACCCCAAATAATAGGTCCCGTTTGATATAATACGGGCTGACCATTTCGGTCAACCGATTTCCCATTGCTCTCCATGTTACCTTGCTGGAAGTAGGCTGCAAAACGGTGCATGTATTGATCATAAGGGAGTATAGCTTCCGAGGCAGCATCAAAGAAATTCCCATACCATATTCCAAGCATTGCCATCAACACCGGAATATTTTTTTCAAATGGTTGATCCTTAAAATGGTTATCCATCGCATGGGCGCCTTCAAGTAACTCAACGAAGTTATCGAAGCCAATTGTACAGGCTATTGATAATCCGATAGATGACCATAAAGAATATCGGCCACCAACCCAATCCCAGAATACAAACATATTCTCTGAGGCAATACCAAACTCTGTTACAGCTTTGGCATTGGTCGATACCGCTACGAAATGCTTGGCCACATCTCCGTGCCCATTGGTTTTTTCCAGGAACCATCTCTTTGCAGACTCAGCATTGGTCATCGTCTCTTGTGTAGTAAATGTTTTAGAGGCAATGATAAAAAGGGTAGTCTCAGGATTTAAGAATTTAAGCGTCTCGGCCATGTGCGTGCCGTCAACATTAGATACAAAGTGTGGGGTTATATTTTTATGATACGGCTTAAGTGCTTCCGTTACCATGTATGGCCCTAAATCGGAACCACCAATACCAATATTAACGATATCGGTAATTGCTTTTCCTGAATGACCTTTCCAATTACCTGATAATAGATTGTTGGAGAAGTACTTCATTTGATCCAACACTTTATTCACTTCAGGCATGACATCTTTGCCATCTGCCAATACTGGATTGTTTGTTCTATTGCGAAGGGCATAATGAAGTACGCTGCGATTTTCAGTCTCATTAATGCGTTCACCTTTGAACATAGATTGGATGGCCTCGTTAAGCTCGCATTCTTCTGTTAGTGATTTTAAAAGTTGTAATGTCTCTTCTGTAATAATATTTTTGGAGTAATCAATCAGTATATCTTCAAACTGGGTATGGAACTTTTCAAATCTGCGAGGGTCTTCCTGAAACAGTTCATTTAAGTGAACCGCCTGCATGGAAAGATAATGCATAGTTAGCTGATGCCATGACTTGGTTTCTGCGGGGTTGTGTTTGGAAAGCATGAGAGTTTTTTTTTGGCGAATATATCTGTTATCACCAATAGTTAAAAGATATTACTTATTTGGCAAATCGTTGAATAATTAGATGCCCGATTATAAAAGTTGTTGATAGGATTATTTGTTAGCCGCCAACAACAGTTTTAAGGTTGTCCACCAATCCCTTCCACAAGTCGTGTAGCTCTTCCATGTCATCGAAGTCTGAATAATCAGAAATCTTTAAAAAAGTAGTCTGCGTGATCTCATTTACTTCAATACGAATTTCAAAATAGGAGGGGTCTTTTTCATCTTCCTTCGACTCTGGAACATATTCGAATTTAGTGAAATGATTTATCCGGTGAGAGGACATAACGGCTTTATGCGATTCATGATCCCAAACAAAAGTAAAGACTTTCTCAGGGCTAATCGAAACGTCATCTGCGAACCACTCGGCAAGACCGCTAGCCGATTGAATATAAGGGTAAAGCATTTTTACCGAAGCATGAATCTCAAAGTCTGCGGTGAATAGTTTTTTTTTGGTCATGGATAATTGGTATTGACTTATGATTCGATTATAAGGTAAAGTATTTTTGAATGAAGGACAAATTATTCTTTTAAAGTGATTGAAATCTGAAAAGTTTGTAAGTTTGCGCTCCAATTTATCAGATGGCGAGGTAGCTCAGTTGGTTAGAGCACAGGATTCATAACCCTGAGGTCACGGGTTCAACTCCCGTTCTCGCTACAAACATTAGAAAAGGGTGGCAATTATTGTCACTCTTTTTTTATTCCGTCAAATTGCAGCGGTCGAATCGCGATTACCGAAGTGTGGCCTTATTTTTGATTAATTTGCGCCACCGCGTATGAAGAAAATAGATAAGCTTATTCTGACCACCTTCCTGGGGCCCTTCATACTTACTTTTCTTGTTGTGGTTTTTATTTTACTTACCCAACACATGCTCAAGTATTTCGATGATATCATCGGAAAAGATCTTGGCTGGGATGTGGTGGGTTCATTGCTATTTTATTTCGCCATCTTCATGTCCCCGGTTGCACTGCCCCTTGGCGTCTTACTTTCTTCATTGATTACTTTCGGGAACTTAGGAGAGCACTTTGAAATAACGGCCATTAAGAGCCTTGGTATCTCTCTTGTTAGGAGTTTGTTCCCCATTTTTGGTTTTGTTTTAATCCTGACAGTAATTGCCTTTTGTATCAATAATTACCTCGTTCCTAAAGCAGCTCTTGAAGCCTATAGTTTACTCTATGATATAAAACAGAAAAAACCTGCTCTCGACTTGCGGGAAGGCGCGTTCATTAGTTCCATTCCCGACATTAGTATTAAAGTAAACAAGAAGTTTCCTGATGGAAAGACTTTAAAGGGTGTTATTATTTATGATCATCGGGGTAAGTCAGGCAATAAGGAAGTGACGATTGCCGACTCTGGTAAAATGACAACTATTCTCAACGAACAATATCTTAAGCTGGAGTTGTTTAATGGGTATAACTACAATGAGGGCTCCTCAGTTGAGAAAGATATATCAGGTACTGATCCCTCCAAAGAAACACTAAGTAAGACGAAATTTGAAAAAACCCAAGTCATCTTTGATCTCTCTTCCTTTGGGATGATGAGAACCGATAAAAAATGGTTTGAAGGAAATCGTATTATGCGAAATGTATCTGAGCTTAGATTAGATATGGATTCCGTTCAAGAGCAAATTTATGAGCAGGAGCTTGGCGTTTATACCGTCCATGATAACTTGTGGCGGTATCGTCAAAAGAAGGATAGCCTTAAATTGCCAACTCCATTACAAAAGATAAAAGATAGACGAGATTCCATTGCAAAGACTCAGACTACTGCCACTGGTCATGTGATGAGTAATCAGCAAATAACACACCTTGCGATCAAAAAATCTGACACCACTATAGTAAAAAAAACCCGTCATTTATCGGATAGTTTATTTGTTGCCAAGACAACTGAAGCAGAATATTCCACGGCCTTGGTGTACGCTAGGATGATTAAAAGCCAGCTCACCAATTTCAATTCGCAGATCGCACTGCAAGATGAGGAATTCAGGGTATTTGAAATTCAATGGCACAAGATCTTCTCAAGCTCGTTTGCATGTATTGCTATGTTTTTGATTGGCGCTCCTTTGGGAGCCATCATTAAAAAGGGAGGCCTTGGTGTGCCGGTTTTGGTATCGATATTCTTCTTCATACTCTTTTACATCCTTTCTATGATGGGGGAAAAATGGGCTAGGGTAGGCCTTATTCCTGTACCCATTGGGGTATGGGCAGGAGATGCAATATTGTTGTTAATAGGCATGGTACTTCTCAAGCAGGCTAAGGTGGACGCTCGCCTTTTTGATGCAGATTCTTATAACGTGATGTGGGACAAGGCCAAAACCTGGTTAATCAAGCGAAATCTCATGAAACCAAAAACGGTGTAGGGCTTGTTTTTTAGACAATTCCACTATACTTTTGCGGTTTAAATAAAGGAAAAAGACAAATTTTTTAGCGATGTATTTGAATCAAGAAAGCAAGCAAGAGTTGTTCAGCAAGCACGGTTTTGCAAAGACAAAGACCGATACAGGGTCACCTGAGTCCCAAATTGCGTTGTTTACGCATAGGATCAGCCATTTGACAGATCACTTAAAGGGTATGAAGAAGGATTTTTCTACTCAACAAGGATTACTTAGACTAGTAGGAAAGCGTAAAAAACTTCTTAACTACCTTCAAAAGAACAATATTGACCGATACAGGTCAGTTCTGGCAGATCTTAACTTAAGAAAATAAATTCAAACGGAAGGGAATCCAAATTCAGGATTCCCTTTTCGTTTATATACCTATCGCCTCGGGTTCCTGAGGCTCTAAAATTTCATTTATTATGAGTTCGAAAATCATTACAAAAACATGCAAACTTCCGGATGGTCGGGAGATAACAATAGAAACTGGTAAGCTTGCCCGCCAGGCGGATGGGGCAGTTGTGTTGCGAATGGGAAACACGATGCTACTTGCTACAGTAGTCGCCAATCAAACACACAAGGAAGGCACAGATTTCTTGCCGATGTCTGTTGACTATCAGGAGAAGTTTGGTGGTATGGGTAAAATTCCTGGTGGATTTTTGAGACGCGAAGGACGTCTTTCCGATTATGAAGTGCTTATTAGCCGGTTAGTGGACAGAGCTGTTCGCCCGCTATTTCCAGATGATTATCATGCAGAGACGCAGATCAGTATTCAAATGATATCAGGCGATGAGAATGCGTTGCCCGATGCATTGGCTGCATTTGCTGCTTCATGTGCTCTTTCAGTGTCCGATATTCCTTTTCAAGGACCAATATCAGAAGTTAGGGTCGCACGCGTTGATGGTCAATACATTATCAATCCAACCTTAGAGCAAAAAAATAAGTCTGATTTGGATTTGATCGTAGCTGCATCCATTGAGAATATTTTGATGGTGGAAGGCGAATCAAAAGAAGTTAGTGAAGAAGATATGTTGGAAGCATTGAAACTAGCACATGCTGCTATAATTGATCAATGCAAGGTTCAACTTGAACTTACCGAAGCAACAGGTAAAGCACAAAAGCGTACGTACAATCATGAAGTAAAAGATGAAGCATTCAAAGCTGAATTGCACAAACTTCTTTATGACAAAGTGTATGCAGTCGCGTTTCAACAAAATGCAAATAAAAAAGTAAGGTCTGAGAACTTCGGTAAAATACTAGAGGAGTACTTGGCGTCCCTGCCAGCAGACACTACGGTGAATAAAGACCTTGTAAAGAAATATTACAAAGACATAAATAAGAAGGCTTGCCGCGATCTTGTGCTTAATGCAAAAGTGAGATTAGACGGAAGGAAGCCAAATGAAATCAGACCTATTTGGTCGGAAGTAGACTATCTCCCTGCCGCACACGGCTCTGCGATTTTTACCCGAGGCGAGACCCAATCTCTTACTTCAGTAACATTAGGAACTAAATTAGACGAACAAATGATTGACGGGGCTTTGTTCTCCGGATCAAATAAATTCATTCTTCATTATAACTTCCCGTCTTTCTCAACTGGTGAGATTAAACCTAACAGGGGCCCAGGTAGAAGAGAAATAGGACACGGTAACCTTGCACTTCGCGCCCTTAAGCAAGTCATTCCGCAAGACGAAGATAATGCCTATACCATTCGATTGGTTTCAGATATTCTTGAATCTAACGGTTCATCTTCAATGGCTACTGTTTGTGCTGGTTCCTTAGCACTTATGGATGCTGGTATTAAAATTAAAGCTCCTGTATCAGGTATTGCCATGGGCATGATTTCAGATAGCAGTACTGGTAGATATGCAATCTTATCCGATATCCTTGGTGACGAAGACCATTTGGGTGACATGGACTTTAAAGTTACAGGTACAGAAAAAGGTATTACTGCCTGTCAAATGGACCTGAAAGTAGACGGCTTAACTTATGAAGTTCTGAAAGAGGCTTTGCTACAGGCAAAGGAAGGAAGGCTTCACATTTTGAATGAGATGAAAAAGACGTTGAGTGCGTCTAAAGCAGACTTAAAACCTCATACTCCTAGAGCCTACAGCATTCATATAGAAAAAGAATTAATTGGCGCGGTAATCGGGCCCGGTGGAAAAGTTGTTCAAGACATCCAAAAGACGACAGGTGCAACTGTCGTAATCGAAGAAGTTAATAACAAAGGTATTGTAAGTGTGTACGCAAGCAATCAAGCTGTGATGGATGCTGCAGTTAAGCGCATCAAGGCTATTGTAGCTGTTCCCGAAGTTGGGCAAGTGTATGATGGTATTGTGAAATCGATCATGCCATTTGGAGCGTTTGTTGAGTTTATGCCAGGCAAAGATGGCTTGCTCCATATTTCTGAAATAAAGTGGGAAAGACTTGAGACAATGGATGGAGTTATGGAGGTTGGGGAAGAGGTTAAGGTCAAACTTGTAGAGGTAGACAAGAAAACTGGAAAATTCAGATTGTCCAGGAAAGTCTTATTACCAAAAAAGGAGGAAACTGCTAAACCGTAAACTTGCTAAAGCAGGTTTTTGGAACTAATTTTTCGTTTTTAAGTGTTTGAATTAAGCTAAATGTAAACGGCTAAATGAGACAACTAAAGATTAGTAAACAGATTACCAATCGTGAAAGTCAATCCCTTGACAAGTATTTGCAGGAGATTGGAAAAGTTGATTTGTTGACTCCTGATGAAGAGGTTAAGCTTGCTCAAAGAATAAAGGAAGGAGACCAGATTGCTTTAGAGAAATTGACGAAAGCAAATTTGAGATTTGTAGTTTCTGTTGCTAAACAATATCAGAACCAGGGGCTTTCACTTGGTGACTTAATAAACGAAGGAAATTTAGGTCTGATAAAAGCAGCACAACGTTTTGATGAGACGAGGGGTTTCAAGTTTATCTCGTATGCTGTCTGGTGGATTCGTCAATCAATTCTGCAAGCACTGGCGGAGCAATCTAGAATTGTAAGACTTCCCTTAAATCGAGTTGGTTCACTTAATAAGATTTCTAAAACCTTTTCTGAATTAGAGCAGAAGTTTGAGCGCGAACCATCCCCGGAAGAATTAGCCGATGTTCTTGAGGTGACAACCGCTGAAGTGGTTGATACCATGAAGATTTCGGGACGACATGTATCAATGGATGCACCATTTGTTCAAGGTGAAGAAAATAGTTTGCTGGACGTGCTCGAAAATGATAATGAGCAAACTCCGGATCAGGGCTTGATGGCTGACTCGTTAAGGAGGGAAGTTCACCGTGCCTTGTCCACGCTTACCCAACGAGAGTCTGATGTGATAGCACTCTATTTTGGGCTTAATGGTCAGCCTACAATGAGCCTTGAGGAGATTGGTGAAAAGTTTAACCTGACCAGGGAACGAGTTCGGCAGATTAAGGAAAAAGCAATCAGGAGATTAAGACACACCTCCAGAAGTAAAGCTTTAAAGCCTTACCTGGGTTAATAATAGTAGTAATTGTGATCTGAATGAGGTCTCAATTCAATTGAGACCTTTTTTCATATGGATAGATAAAGACAACATATTATGGACGATAAAGTAAAGGTTTTAATTATTGGCTCGGGCCCTGCTGGGTATACGGCAGCAATTTATGCCGCTCGTGCCGGGCTGTCCCCCATACTCTATACTGGCGGTCAACCTGGTGGGCAATTGACTATCACAGGTGATGTAGAAAACTTTCCAGGGTATCCGAAAGGAATTGATGGACCACAGATGATGATGGATCTTCAACAACAGGCTGAGCGATTTGGCACGAAGGTTAACTACGGATTAATAACCGCAGTGGATTTTTCAAGTTATCCTTTGAAAGTCACTGTTGACGAGAAGCATGAAATTACTGCTGGGGCTGTGATCATTGCAACTGGTGCAACAGCTAAATATTTAGGATTGCCATCCGAACAAAAATTTGCCAATAAAGGAGTATCTGCATGTGCTGTATGCGATGGTTTTTTCTATCGCGGAACTGATGTAGCAGTTGTAGGTGCAGGCGATGCAGCGGCAGAAGAAGCAACTTACTTATCCAACTTATGCCCGAAGGTATATTTGATTGTAAGGCGTGATGTCATGCGTGCTTCAAAAATTATGGAGCAACGTGTACTCAATAATCCTAAGATTGAAATTTTATGGAACACGGAGACTGAAGAGATATTGGGAGATCATGAAGTGAGTGGTATGCGTGTGATCAACAACGTCACGAAAGAGAAAAGGGAAATACCAATCAAAGGTTTCTTTGTTGCTATCGGACATAAACCTAACACTGATATTTTCAAAGACATATTGGATTTGGATGAGAGTGGATACATTCAAGTAAAAGCAGGAAGTACGCGGACAAATATTGAAGGAGTATTTGCAGTAGGCGATGCTGCTGATAAAATTTATAGACAAGCTGTAACAGCAGCTGGAACAGGTTGTATGGGAGCCCTTGATGCAGAACGTTTTTTGGCATCTAAAGAAGCTGTAGTTGCTCACTAAATTAAAATACATGAAGTTAGATATCCTTGTTCTCGCGGCTCATCCAGACGATGCCGAATTAGGCTGTGGTGGTACAATTGCCAAGCACGTAGCAATGGGCCATAACGTTGGGATTGTTGATTTAACGCGAGGAGAATTGGGAACGAGAGGTACTATTCATACCAGAGATAAGGAAGCTTCAGAAAGCGCAAAAATATTAGGTATTGCAGTTCGTGAAAATCTGAATTTAAAGGATGGATTTTTTAGGAACTTACTTGAAGAACAGGTACCAGTAGTCAAGGCCATTAGGAAGTATCAACCTGAAATAATACTTGCCAATGCCATCTATGATCGTCATCCAGATCATGGAAAAGGTGCAGACTTAGCGTTTGAATGCTCGTTCTTATCCGGATTGCCAAAATTTGAAACTTCTGATGCAGGCAAAATTCAGTCCGCATGGCGGCCAAAGGTCTTATATCATTATATTCAAAGTCAATATATTAAGCCGGACTTTATTGTTGATGTTTCAGATCTCTGGGATACCAAAATGAATGCAATCAGAGCATTTAAGACTCAATTCTATGATCCTTCGAGTACTGATCCGGACACGTATATTTCTAATCCTGGTTTTCTTAAGATGTTGGAATCACGCGCTCAGGAAATGGGATATGCAATTGGAGCAAAGTACGGTGAAGGATTTACGGTAAGAAGATTTGTGGGGGTGAAATCTCTGTTTGATATCATCTAACCCGCTATACTTTTCTTTCTAAGGTGCTAACCTATTAAGTACCCATTCTTGATCAACCTTTGTATAAACAAGTCGATCATGAAGCCGGCTCGATCTTCCTTGCCAAAACTCTATTTCAAATGGCTCAACGGCAAAGCCGCCCCACTGGTTAGGTCGTGGTAGGCTTTGCTTTCCCTCAAACCTCTTTTCAATTTCACTTACTCTGTCTTCAAGGATTTTTCTGTCCTTGATAATAGTACTTTGAGGAGAGGCCCAAGCACCTATCTGGCTTCCTCTTGGCCGACTTTTAAAGTACTCATCTGAGGCGTCAGCAAGCAATCGGGTAGCCACTCCTTCAATTCGTATTTGTCGCTCCAGATCTGGCCAAAAGAAATTCAATGCACAAGCTGGATTTGCGCCAAGCTCAACCCCTTTTTGACTATAGTAATTGGTATAAAAAATAAATTGATTCTGTTCTATTCCTTTTAGCAAAACAATTCTGGAAGAAGGTCTTCCGTTTGCGGTTACAGTAGCGAGGTTCATAGCAGTTGGTTCTGCAATTTCTGATTTTAATGCTTCGTTAAACCACTTCTCAAATTGAATAATAGGATTAGGGTCAACGAAATCAACATCCAGAGTGGACATGGTGTAGTCTTTGCGGATATCAGCTATGCTTTTCATTCTTTTGGTGATTTTGCGAAAAATTAGTAAATCGATTCTTATGCCACTAATGGTTATTGGTAATTTATTCAAAGCAGAAACAACTAAACCGAATAAAACGTTAGATTATTAAATTGGTAAATGGAATTTTTTAATTACACAAATCGAGTTAAGCCAAAGAAGGGTTGCATTCTAGTATCAGAACCTTATCTGGCAGATCCCAATTTTGAACGGACAATCATTCTCTTGTGCGAGCACAACTCTGAAGGCTCATTTGGTTTTATTCTTAATAAGCCATCACCTTCAAAGATTGCTGACTTACTAGATGGCATGAAAAATTTTGATGCGACAGTATATGTTGGAGGGCCAGTTCAACAAGACACGCTACATTTTATTCATCGCATAAATACACTGGAGGATGCGGTAGCTGTTGGCGAAGGAATCTATTGGGGAGGTAATTTTGAACAGCTTAATATGATGTTACTCTCTCATGAGTTGACTGATTCAGATATTAAATTTTACTTAGGATACAGCGGCTGGTCCGAAGGACAGCTCGAGGAGGAGCTAAAAGCGAATACATGGATTGTAAGTGAGGAGGTGGATGAAAAATTGATTTTTGAAACGGATCCGAAAACAATGTGGCAGAAGGCGTTAGAAGATATGGGTGGAAGATTTTCTGTTTATTCAAAATACCCAGTTGATCCAAGATTGAATTGATTGATTTTGTTATTTTTACAACATATGCGTTTAAACGGCCTAATTCATGGAATTAAGAACTAATATGGTGGTAGATAAAGAGGATGAAACGAATAACTTAGTAGCGATGACGGAGGACGCATTAAGCAAATCCCTTAATATGGGTGACGAGGAATCCATTGGGGAGGTTGATGGTCAACACCCATCGGAAATTTATCCTGATGCAGATCATACTCACACAGATTATTCAAAATTTTCCAAGCATGATATCGTAGAACTTCTAAAGGAACTTTCAAAAGAAGACAATTTTAAAAAAATTGATTCCATCCTAAAGGAAATAAAGCCGCTCTATACTGACATACGAAAAAAGGAGAAGGCAGATGCGCTTGATTCATTTTTAAAATCAGGTGGAGTAGCAGAGAATTTTGAATACAAAAACGATGAGCATGATAATGCATTTGATGCCACAACTCGTCTAATTAAGGATAAGCGTTTTAATTTCTATAAGAAGATTGAAGATCAGAAATCTGACAACTTAAAAAAGAAAATGGAGTTGTTGGAAAGACTACGTGCTCTTGCCGACTCAGAAGATACTGAACATAGTTTTCATAGTTTTAAAGAGATACAGAACCAGTGGAAGCAGATAGGTTCCATACCAAATACAGATGTAAAAAATTTGTGGGCCAATTATTCCGCGCTAGTTGATCGATTCTACGATAATCGCAGCATCTATTTTGAGCTCAAAGAGCTCGATCGTAAAAGAAATTTGGAAGCCAAAAAGGAGTTGTGCCATCGTGCTGAACATTTGGTTACGATTGAAAATCTAAACGAAGCGGTTCGTGAATTGAATGAATTGCACCATGAATACCGGCACATTGGTCCTGTGCCACGCGAAGACAAAGATGCTATTTGGCAACGGTTTAAAGCGGCTTCAGATGCAGTCTACGAAAAACGTGATGCTTACATCAATTCTCTGCAGCAAGAGTTATCAAGTAACCTTGAACTGAAAGTCAGAATTATAGAAGAAGTTACACTTCTATCAGGCTTTCAGACGGATAAGATTAAAGAATGGAATCAAAAGACGAAGGAGGTACTGGAGCTTCAGAAAAAATGGGAGGCTAGTGGGGGCGTTGCTAGAAATAAAGCAAAAGATATTAACAGGAAATTCTGGACAGCTTTCAAACTCTTCTTTGCCAACAAAAATACATTCTTCAAAAAACTGGATGAAGAACGGGGTAAAAATCTTCAATTGAAATTTGAGATTGTAAAGAGTGCCAACGAATTAAAAGAAAGTCAGGATTGGGACAAGATTGCAAACCAACTTAAGGACCTTCAACAAAGATGGAAGGAGATTGGTCCTGTACCCGAGAAATTCAGGGAAAAAGTCTTTTTAGATTTTAAGGCAGCCTGTGATCATTTTTTTGAACAACGCAGAGTTCAGTTTCAGAAGAATGACCTTGAACAAGAAGAGAATTTAACCAAAAAAGTACATATCTGTGAAGAGTTGGAAAACCTGATTCTTACCAGGCAAGGAACCACTGAAGCGCTTGGTGAATTGCAAAAACGATTTGATGAAATTGGTTTTGTACCAAAGAAATCAATTTTAAGTATCAAAGAAAGATTCTCAGCCGGAGTAGAAAAGTTGATTGCCTCAATGGAAAATATTTCTGTTGATGACAAAGAACGTTTGCTGTTAACTGCTCAGTTGGGATCCTTGAAAAATGACCCGGAAGCCGAGCGGAAGATCTACCAAAAAGAGCAGACCTTGAGGAAGAGAATGACCAAGGTGGAAAATGATATAGCTGTATGGCGAAACAATCTGGAATTTTTTGGACGATCTAAGAATGCCGACAAATTCAAGGATGAGTTTAATGAGAAGATCACCGAAGCTACAGAGCATCTAAATCAGCTCAAGAATCAGCTAAAAATCCTCAAATCTGTTTGATCCGCGCTTGGAAAACAGAGCAGTTCCTGTATTTTTGCGCACTCATTAAAAGCCTCCTTAGCTCAGCTGGTAGAGCAACTGACTTGTAATCAGTAGGTCGTTGGTTCGATTCCGACAGGGGGCTCATTAAAACCTTGTTTACGCCCTGTAGATGAGGTTTTTTTTATGAAAATTTTGATCAAAGCCCCAATTCTTTTGTAATCCAGAGTTAGTTTGAATCTGTTAGCGAGTTCGGATCTTATAGCCATAGACGGAATAGAATAAGATCATGAGATAGCTAGGTAGCACCATCCAATACGCATCTTTCGTGTTAAACTCCTCCGCAAAATATCCATATAATAGAGGAAGCACTGCGCCTCCACCTATCGCCATTATCAAAAGTGAAGAGCCCCTTTTCGTAAACCTTCCAAGACCATCAATAGCCAATGGCCAAATAGAAGGCCATATCAGCGAGTTGGCCAGACCCAATAGGGAGATAAACACGACCGATACAATTCCATTGGAAAATAATGCTGCTAAAGCAAACCCAATTCCGGCAAGTGCTGATAATTTCAACGCTAATTCCTGTTTGATAAATCTAGGAATACAAATGATGCCAATGATATATCCTGCTAGCATATTCAGTGTGGTAAAGCTTGTAAAATAAGTGGCATAAGAAGAAGAAACTCCTTGCGAAGTGGCAAAGCCATAGATGGTGTCTACCGCAATTACCTCTACCCCTACGTACAGGAAAAGGGTAATGGCACCCAACAAGAGATGTGGAAATTGCAGAATGCTTTTTTTTGCAGCATTAGCTTCGCTAGTCGTGGAATCTTCCTCATCTGTATCTAATTCTGGTAAACTAGAGAAGTAAATGACGAGGGCTAACACCAGCAACAAAACCGACATGCTGATGTATGGAAAAATTACGCGATTAGTCAACGATTCCAGCTCAACTATCTTTTCCATGCCACTAAGAGAGCTTAGCCTTTGTTCAATAAAATCCGAATCACTAAGAATGATAGCACTTAAAATAATGGGTGCCAATACTCCTGCAACACCATTACAAATTCCCATGATACTAATCCGTTTAGCTGCGCTCTCTGGTGGGCCTAACTTGGTAATGTAAGGATTTGATGCTGACTGTAGAATGGTTAGTCCGCCTCCCTGAACAAACAACCCAGTGAGAAATAATGGATACCATCTCATTAGTGCTGCTGGAATAAATAATAGGGCGCCAACACTCATAATCAACAACCCTAAAGACATTCCCTTCTTTGAGCCTGTTAGTTGTAACACCCAAGCGGATGGTATCGCCATTACTGCGTAGGAAATATAAAATGAAAATGCCACCAGGTAAGATTGGAAAGTAGTGAGTTCACAAGCAATTTTTAGGTAGGGAATTAACACAGACCCTAACCAGGTCACGAATCCAAACACAAAAAAAAGCGCACCAATAATTAGTACATTGGTAGTGATTGGATTCGGTTTTTTCATGGATGCAATTCTGGTTCTCACATGGTGACAATTTGCTGAATCTTTCGGATAGCTTCGGCAAAATTATCCATGTCCTCTGTTGTACCAAGCATACCATGTTGCAGAATCCATACCGCCTCTTCGTAACATGCTTGCTCAGCAACAGGGCAAAGAGTATTCGTATAGTCTACGGATTCTGGTATGGCATAGCACATAAAATTCTTTTTCTGAAACACAGGCTGTTTGTATAATGGCTCTGGATAGCCCATAAAACTTGGTACACCTTCAGCAGCGAGTAAGGCGGCAAATTCTTTTTTAGGAATGTAATTAAAAAATGTCTTGTTGTATTTAAAAATGTAAATGTGATAGGTATGAAGTGTTTCGCCATGGCCACGGGTCAATGGTGTTATTCCCGGTATGGATTGCAAGAGTGAGTTTAAATACAACCCATTCACATTTCTTCTTTGTGTTTGTTCCTCAAGCCGTTTTAATTGCAAAGAGAGTATTGCCGTTTGCAGTTGAGTTATCCTGTAGTTACAACCAAGGTGATGATGTTCATACCATTGCCCACCTTTCACCCTGCCCACATTGCGCAAAGAAGCCACCATATGAAATAAGCCTTCATCATCTGTAACAACTATTCCTCCCTCTCCGCTATTTAGGTTTTTTGAAGACTGAAAACTAAAACATCCTGCATGGCCAATGCTTCCCAGCTTTTGGCCTTTGTATTCCCCACCATGAGCATGACATGCGTCTTCAATCACTTTTAAATTATGCTTTTTTGCAATTGCCATTATGGCATCCATATTACACGCTTGGCCAGCAAAGTGTACTGGAATAATGGCTTTTGTTCGAGGGGTGATAGCTTTTTCAACTTCGATTGGATTGAGGTTGTAGGTTTCCTGATCGATATCTACAAAGACAGGAACACAGTTGACTTCAATAACTACAGATGCAGTTGCAATAAAAGAATAGGGTGGAATAATTACTTCGTCACCAGGTTTCACTCCGCATGCCATCAGCGCAAGCCGGATGGCTACTGACCCATTTGCACAAGTAATCGCATATTTTGAACCGCAGTATTCTGCGAATTCCTTTTCGAACTCTTCTATCAAGCCATCACAATTCGGATTAGCCCATGATCCACTTCTTACAATATTAGCCACCGCATTTACTTCCGCGTCATCGAAGATGGGCCAAGGAAATTGTTTGGCTACCGTTTTAGGGCCGCCATAAAATGCTAATTGTGTCTTTGCTTCCATAATTAGTTTTTAGAAGGATAACATGTCAACTCATTTTTCATTAGTGGAATAATTACAAGTATACTGCAAGATAGTGTTTAGATAAAAACTAAAGCCAGACTGAGATTCAACTAATGCTAATTTTTAGATATCCGAACAGGCATTCAGTAGTTGTCCAAAATCGAAAACTATTTTATGTATTTGCCTTTACATTTTTTTGTCAAATTGATTTAGTAAATAGCATTTGGTAAACAGTAGTCAATGGGTAATGTAAATGTCTTATCTCTTAAAGAATTTAGTCTTGAAATAAACATATGATGGAGATTGGTATAGATAGTTTCGCTGCTAACATGTCAGGCGAAAGAGGAAAGGCAAGCGATAATGTTCAGGTGATACAAGAGCTGTTGGAACGGATAGAGCAAGCTGATAAAAGTGGTCTTGATGTTTTCGGAATAGGTGAGCATCACCGCAAAGAATTTTTGGATTCAGCCCCGACTGTAATTTTGGCTGCTGCAGCAAGCCGCACGAAACGTATTCGTCTCACCAGTGCAGTTACTGTTCTGAGTGCTGCTGATCCCGTAAGGGTGTTTCAGAACTTTGCCACACTTGATCTGGTTTCACAAGGCCGGGCAGAGATGGTGGTAGGGCGTGGTTCTTTTATAGAATCGTTTCCGCTTTTTGGTTTGGACCTAAAGGATTACGATGCATTATTCGCAGAAAAGCTAGAACTCCTGCTAGCCATCCGAAAAAATGAAGAAATAAGTTGGTCTGGCAAATTCAGGCCAGCGCTTAAGAGACAAATGATTTATCCGAGACCTTTTCAAAACCCATTACCCATTTGGCTTGGCGTGGGCGGAACGCCAGAGTCTTTTATTCGGGCAGGTGTGCTTGGCTTACCCTTAATGGTAGCGATAATAGGAGGAGAGACTCACCGTTTTAGACCTTTGGTGGACTTGTATCGTCAAGCTGGACAGGAAGCCGGTCATTCCCCTGAAGTATTAAAGGTAGGTTTGCACTCGTTAGGTTATGTCGCTGACACAACTCCTCAAGCAGTTGAGGAATACTATCCAGGTTATGCAGAAACATTTACAAGAATTGGAAAGGAGAGAGGATGGCCGCCAGTTACCCGTGAACGTTTTGAAGCACAGCGAGGCCCAACCGGGGCATATTTAGTAGGAAGTCCTGAAGAAGTGGCAGCGAAAATAGTGCGACATAGCGAGGCCTTGGGTGGAATTTCCCGAGTAGCTTTCCAAATGGACAATGCAGGATTATCCCATTCAAAACTTATGCGATCCATTGATCTGATTGGATCGCGGGTAGCACCACTGGTGAACCGCGGATAAAAATTATTCCTCCAGAGCAGTACTTGAAACAAAGAAACAATTCATTTAGCTTTATTGAACCTACTCTTACTGACACCGATATCTTAATGATATTTTTATGAACGGAAAATTATTGATAGCCATACTTTTAGTTTCATGCTCGGCCTTTGCCCAAAAGGAATCAGATAAAGCAATTGTTAAAGGTCCCGCACCTATTGTTGCATATGGTGAACCTATTTCAATGGAGACAGCTAGGAAAATAGCCAATGCAGCAATTGCTTTTGCTGCTGCCAACCAATGGGCAATTGCTATCGCTATTGTTGATACGGGTGGCAATCTTGTTCTTTTCGAAAAAATGGACAATACTCAACTCGGGTCAATTGAAGTGGCTATGGGCAAAGCCAAGACTGCAAATAACTTCAAGCGTCCAACCAAAGCTTTTGAAGATGTGCTAGGAAATGGTGGAACAGGGCTTCGTGTACTTGCTGTGCAGGGAATCTATCCAATTGAAGGTGGCGAACCGATTATCCTGAATGGAAAAGTTATTGGTGCCGTTGGCGTTTCTGGCATGTCCTCAACTCAAGACGAAGAAGTTGTCAAAGCAGGTTTAGCTGCAATAAAACCATAGTTATATCCATTATTTACAATACTTTAGTTGAAACAAAATTTAACTATTATGCGCCATAAATACTTCATTGCTTTCGTGTTATGCTTTCAATTTGCATTCTCCTCCCAAGCCCAGGACCACAGCGGACCGCCACCTTTGGAAGGTCGCTGGGATCTTACTGTAGATTGGGCAGGAAAGGAAGCGCCCGCCTGGATGGAGGTCAGACATTCAGGGATAAGTACTCTAGTTGGTCGTATAATGTGGATGGGAGGTAGCGCTCGCCCAATATCAAAGATAAATTTTGTTGATGGTAAATTTAACTTCACCATTCCCCCACAGTGGGAAAAAAGTGATGTGGATGTGCAACTGGAAGGCACTATGAATGGCGATAACCTTACTGGAACATATAAGCATGTCGATGGAAAAGTCTATACTTGGACGGGAGTCAGGGCACCATCTCTTGTAAGAAGCATGGAACCAAAATGGGGAGCTCCAATTACACTTTTCAATGGTAAAGATTTGAAAGGCTGGCATACAATTGGTGCCAATCAATGGATAGTTGAAGCTGGAATATTGAAAAGCCCAAAGTCAGGATCCAATCTTATCTCTGACCTGATGTTTACTGATTTTAAATTGCATATCGAGTTTCGATATCCCAAAGGAAGTAACAGTGGTGTTTATTTGCGCGGCCGATATGAAGTTCAGGTCGATGATGCTAAAGGGTTAGAACCATGGTCTGACCATCTTGGTGGAATCTATGGATTACTTCCTCCTAATGAAATGGTGGCGAAAGAGGCAGGTGAATGGCAATCCTATGACATCACCCTTATCGGAAGACGAGTGACTATAGTGGCTAATGGTAAAACGATCATTGCAGATCAGGTGATCCCTGGCATTACTGGTGGTGCCATTGATAGCAAAGAAGGTGAGCCTGGCCCTTTTTTCATTCAAGGTGATCATGGGCCAATTGATTATAGGAATATTATTGTCACGATTGCAAAGTGATACAGATATCGTTCAAAGAAATTCAGTTGTCAGGCCAACCTACCACCAAAGCTAATGTGACCTTCTTTGGTCTAAATCACATAATTTTACACAAATGGAAATTGGGATACATAGAAGTCAAGTATAGCTAAGGAGCAACCAGTATATTTAAAAGAAAATTAAATTCAATCCTATGAAAGCCAATCTATTAAAACGTGTATTTCTTTGCTGGTTGTTGGCAATCTGCTGCACTGTCTCATTTGCACAGCAGTTTAAAGTTTTGCTTTTCACCAAAACCGATGGCTTCCATCACGAATCCATCCACGAAGGTGTAAGTGCCATTCGAATGTTGGCGAGTCGTAACAATTTCACAGTGGATTGGCAGGAGAACGCCTCCGTCTTTAATGATAAAGCCTTAGAAAATTATAAAGCCGTGATTTTCCTTAACACCACTGGAAATATACTAACGGATGAACAGCAAGCAGCCTTTGAAAAATTTATTAAAGCAGGGAAAGGATTCGTTGGAGTTCACAGCGCATCTGATACCGAATACGATTGGGTATGGTACACCAAACTAGTAGGGATGATGTTTAAAATCCATCCACAACAACAAAGTGCTTACTTAAAAGTAGTGGACAGCAATTTTCCAGGTATGGAGCGTTTTCCTAAAAAACTTTTGTGGACGGATGAGTGGTATGACTTTAGTGAGCGTAAGGTGGATGATTTGCATTTTCTAATTTCCGTAGATGAAAACACATATGCGCCATATGCTAAATGGGGAGATAAAGAAAGCAAAGGTATGGGTGCATTCCATCCGATTTCATGGTACCATAATTACGATGGGGGTAGAGCCTTCTACACAGCACTTGGACATATTCCTTTAACTTTTTCCGATCAAACTTTTCTTGATCATTTGTATGGAGGTATCTATTGGGCAGCTACAGGAAAGGGCCTCTGAAATTGAGGACGAAGTAAGTAAATGAAGTTAATCAAGACTTTATTAAATCCTAAATAGATATGACTTCAATTGCGATTTGTGTCCTGGCCTATTTTTTTCAAGGAACACAAGTTCCATATAAGGCTAAAGATGAGTTTGAAATCCTTATTGACTATCAGTTTAAGAATAGATCTGCCGCGGATGCTCTTACTGTCGATTACAGTGATACCAAAGAGGATCTGGATAAGAAAAGGTATGCAGCGGGGGTTCGCCCTTACTTAATATTGAACATGAAACTACTTAAACTCTCTAGTGAAGAGGTCAAAGTCAGGGCCATAAACACAGAAGGAAGAACGGTATATAACAAAAAAGTGATAGTAGGTGATATGGTGAAGTTTGATATGGGATTTACGGATGATATCAAGGACAGGGTGGGGCCTTATGCGGTAACCGTTGTATTTTTGTCAAAGGATAAGAGGGAAACGAGCCGTATTTACTTGTATGTACACGAAGACGGAACGTTTTTAGTTAATGATGAAGTGCGGGGAAAATTTTGAGACAAACCTTTGTTCTTGCTTATTTAATTCAATGACGTGCAAAATGTTAGGAGTGTTACAAGGTCTTCTTCTTTGTAAAATTTAATGGGCGTTCTTTGCCGCGCCATCTGTTGAAGGTAACCTCCTATTTGCTGTTTAAACTTTGGAAAGGCCATATGAAATCCGGATTTGGTTGCCACATATCTGGTCTCTTTGCCAACTAAATAATAGTCCTCTTTCTTTGATAATACCTTATATTCAATTGGGACATTAAAAACGCCACCTGAAGCGGGATAACCTTCATTTAGTTTTAGTTTTTGAAGTGAGCACAATTTCATTTGGTTGTTGCCGCTAATAATTTTAAGATATTCGTTAAGGGAAGTATGAAGGTAAAGGGCCTTCCCTAGTCGCACAAAGGCAATTGAATCAGTGTCGGCAACAAAGAGAGTGTCACCTTTTTTTCCTATAAATTGCATCTCTTCATATAGTAAATGGTAATTCATTTTTACTACCTCCGACTGATTTCCTGAACTGTAAATTAAATTTCCATCGAGAAACTCCTCATTACTATACTTCTCATTAGAAGGAATGACGCGATCGATCTCAGTGATATCTCGATTTCCACCGTTGTAAGAGTTCTGATTTAAATCATAATGATTATAGTTAATGACACCACCACTCCGATTGGACTGAGAAGGCAAATCAAGAGATTCTGAATGTGGCCCAACATTATATGCCGGATTTGATATCTCTCCTTGTGAAAAGGCTTCGCGGCAAAGAAAGATGATCAAAACATATAGGCTGGCTTTCATTATTAAGATTTTATTAGCAGTAATCAAAAATAGAAAAAAGGTTAATGTAAAATTCAGTCCATTCCCATTTGGCATAACTACCAGTATGAATTACATTTACTCCTACTGTAAAACGTACTGTTATGTATCTTTTCGTCAAATCAATTCTACTTGCCTTCGGATATTTATTTTTAGTAGCGTGTCAAAGTAACAAACCTGAAGCACAGAGCGAGGCTATTTTCAAAGATTCAGTAGAGCAAAAGCCAACGGCTATCTCAGAACCATTGATTAGTCATATTTATACAGCAGATCCTTCTGCCCACGTATTTGCTGGCAAGATTTACATCTATCCTTCGCATGATATTGAGTCGGGAGTGAAACAAGATGATCTAGGTTCTCATTTTGATATGAGGGATTATCACATCCTCTCTTTGGATAGTATAACCGGGGAAACAAAAGACAATGGTGTTGCGCTTGACATAAAAGATATTCCATGGGTGGGTCGTCAGTTGTGGGCACCCGATGCGGCTTTCGCAAACGGAAAATATTATTTGTATTTCCCGGCAAAAGATAAGGCAGATGTATTCAGAATAGGCGTGGCAACAAGCACTTTGCCAGCAGGACCGTTTAAGGCGGAGTCAAAACCAATTGAAGGAAGCTACAGTATTGATCCCGCTGTGTTCTCGGATGAAGATGGGAGCTCATACATGTATTTTGGCGGAATATGGGGTGGACAGCTTCAACGATGGGCAACTGGTAAGTATGAGGCAGATGGTTCTAAAACTGATTTGCAAAAAGACGATGAACCTGCGATTCGTCCAAGAGTGGTTAAGATGAATAAGAACATGCTTGGGTTTGCCGAAAAGGTTAAAGAGATTCAGATTCTTGATGTGGACGGAAAAGAATTACTCGGCAAAGATCATGACAGGCGTTTCTTTGAGGCATCCTGGATGCACAAATACAACGGCAAATATTATTTCTCTTACTCGACTGGTGACACACATTTTATTTGTTATGCTACTGGTGATAGTCCTTACGGACCGTTCACGTATCAAGGCGTTGTTTTGAATCCGGTGATTGGCTGGACGAACCATCATTCCATTGTGGAGATAAGAGGCCAGTGGTATTTATTTTATCACGACAGTGTGTTGTCGGGTGGGCAGACTCATTTGCGAAGTGTAAAGGCAACGAAGCTGACGCATAATGCAGACGGATCAATTGAGACGATTGAGCCGTATGTAAAGTAAGTGTAGACGTCAGGCGCTTTTTTGCTGAAGTCATCTGCGGCCAGATGACTATTTATGCTGCTAGCCAAATCTCGCAATCCCCAATTCAAGTCCTCGCAACTCAGCAAGTCCCCTCAATCTTCCTATGGCTGAATATCCCGGGTATGTTTTCTTTTTTAAATCATCCAGCATTTGATGACCATGATCGGGTCGCATTGGGATTGACTTACCAGTTCGCCTCATCAAGGCTACAATTTCCTTTACCACGGCAGCCATGTCAGTATCGCCATCCAAATGATCAGCTTCATAAAAATTTCCTTCTGCATCACGTTTGGTATTGCGCAAGTGAAGGAAGTGAATATGATTTCCTAATCGATTAATCATCCCTGTCAAATCGTTGTCGGAACGAACACCATATGAACCAGTGCAGAAACAAAGCCCGTTGGCAGGAGAGGGGGCAGCTTCTAATAATTCCTTAGCGTCTTTTTCTGTGCTTACAACGCGGGGTAATCCAAGAATTGGATAGGGAGGATCATCGGGGTGAATCGCCATCTTAAGTCCAACTTCCTCCGCCACAGGAACCACTTGTTGCAGAAAGTAAAACAGATGTTGCTTAAGTTTTGTCGCATCGATGTGCTCATATGTTTTCAAGGCAGACAAGATCTGCGCTTCCGTGAAACGTTCATCACTTCCCGGTAAACCGAGTAAGGCATTACCATACAGTGTTTCCTTTTCTGCTGCAGTTAAAGTTTGAAATCGCTTTTCGGCTTTTGCTATTTCTTCATTTGAATAGTCTTTTTCTGCACCGGGTCGCTTCAGCAAAAACAAATCAAACGCAACGAAGGCTGCCTTTTCAAAACGCAAAGCCTTGCTTCCATCGGCCAATGTATGAAATGGATCCGTCCTCATCCAATCAAGAATTGGCATAAAATTATACGTCACAACTTTGAGTCTGGCTGCAGCCACATTGCGTAAACTTTCTTTATAGTTCTTGATATACAACTCATACTTTCCTGATTGTTTCTTTATCTCTTCGTGTACGGGCAGACTTTCAATCACTGTCCATGTTAGGCCAGCGTCTTCAATCACCTTCTTTCGTTTAAAAATTTCCTCTGTGGTCCACACCTCGCCAACAGGTAGGTGATGCAATGCAGTCACTACACCGGTGCAACCAGCTTGTCTAATATCTTGAAGACTTACAGGGTCGTTTGGTCCAAACCAACGCATGGTTTGTTCCATTAAAATTTGGTCCTTATTCATGCTTACTATTTGGGTCTTATTTTATTCTAAGTTGTTAGATACAGAGCAACAGTATTTAGTATTATTTGATTTATCAGGTTCAAAAATGCAAAAGTTTTTTGATTGACTTTCTCTTCAAAAAATTTAATTCTATAGATAGTCTGACATATAAAGGGCGCTTTATATGCTATTTCAGTAATCAAAAACTGTGGACTGATATTACGGAATTAAGGTGTTATTTCGGGACAAGTAAATCTTTTGTCTATTAAGTCTACCTAAATAATAGATTATTGCTAATTTTGAGCCCAAGTACCACTAATTCATACATTCTGGAGGTATTTAGAGGCTAATGAAATCTGATAAGGCTAATCAACTATACGGAAAAGTGATTCTGGCAGGGGCAGGGCCAGGTGACCCTGAACTTATTTCAGTAAAGGCATTACGCTATTTAAAGGAAGCCGATGTAATAATTTCTGATCGACTAGTTAGCCCGGAATTATTAGCAGGTAACACAAAAGAAAACGCAGAAATTATTTTGGTTGGCAAGCAAGGTGGTAACGATGAATCAACCTCTCAACAGAAGATAAATCAACTATTGGTTGAAAAGGCTTTGAACAACAAGCTCGTATTACGATTGAAGGGTGGCGATGTATCTTTTTTTTCAAACGTTCTTGGTGAATTAGAAACCTTAATCGCCAATAAAATTCCATACGAAATTATTCCTGGAGTTACTTCAGCCTCCGGAGCAGCTGCATATGCTGGCATCCCTCTTACTGCGAGAGGATATTCAACTTCTGTTAGATTCCTGACTTGTTATGATCCAGAAAAAAACAGTGAGGAACTATGGAAAGAGTTGGCCAACACAAATGATACGCTTGTATTTTATATGTCTTCGGAAGTTTTAAAAATTGTTGTGGCAAAATTAATGATGAATAAAATTTCTGTGGATAAAGAGATGGCTGTGATTGAACAAGCCACTACACCTTTCCAAAAGGTTAACCTGTATAAGCTTCATGAATTCCATGCCAAAGATCATAATCAATTTACCTCTCCAACAATGGTTATTATTGGCCGAGTGGTTGGCTTGCATAATCAGTTTAAATGGATTGAGAATACCTTGAGCAATGAAAACTATTTTATGCCTTTGAAGAATCTTTCGCCCGCTGATTAATTCTAAGAGTAGACTATGTTGACTGGAACAAAACTTAATGATTTTCAACAGCTTGTTCACCGTTTGACCAAGGAAGAAATAATATGGATAAATGGATATTTATCTGGTCTCGTTTCTACAGGTCCATCTGTTGGAGAAGCATTTAAAACATTTACTGGCAAGGTGACTATTGCCTACGGTACCGAAACAGGAAATGCGAAAAAATTAGCAGGTGAGTTTGCTGCTCGGGCAAAAAAGGCAGGTATCAGCGTGAAGTTGGCAAGTCTTGATCAATATCGACTAACCGATCTTCAAAAGGAGGAATATTTTTTAGCAGTGATCAGTACACATGGAGAAGGCGAACCTCCTGCCGCTGCCAAGAAATTTTATCAATACATACACGAAAATCCACTTCAGTTGGATAAGCTCAATTACAGTGTTTTGGCACTGGGAGACACCTCTTATCCTTTATTCTGTAAAACAGGCGAAGATGTTGACTTGAAATTTCATAGCCATGGTGCCAAAAGAGTTGTGCCGCTTCAACGATGCGATACTGATTTTGAATCGGACGCCAATGCTTGGTTTGAAAATGTTTTGACAACCTTAAGCGATAAGGAGCCTGCTCATCGCGACCCATCATCTGTTTCACCTCTTAAAACAAGTGGCAAGAAATCGTATACCGGTACAATTCTGAGTAAAGTAAATTTAAATGGCCGGGGATCCTCCAAAGAGACCTACCATATTGAAATAGCGGCCAAAGACATTGTTTATCAGCCAGGAGATTCAATAGGGATAGTCCCAGAAAATCCCGAAGAGATTGTTAAAGCGGTTTTACATTTGATTAACTCAGATGGTAGCAAGAAGTTTAGCATTAAAGAAGCAGAGTCAACGCTATTTGATCTGCTTAAGAAAAAATTAAATATTGTTTATTTGCCTGAGCGAGTAGTGACGAAATATGCTGCAATTGTTCATCAGGAAATTCCAGTTACTCGAATAGACTTGCTCAATCTTCTTATAATCTATCCAATCAAGGACGAGAGTCAATTTGATGAAGTTCTGAAAATATTGGAACCGATTACCCCCAGGCTTTATTCGATATCTTCTTCACTCTTGGCACATTTAGATGAAATTCATATCACAGTAGCGCGCGATCGTTTCACAGTTAACGAAGAAGTTCATCACGGACTTTGTTCCGATTATCTATCGCAGTTGCCTGAAAATTCATCCTTTGAATTCTATATACACAAGAATAATCAATTCCGTGTTCCTGCTGGTGATAAAGACATCATCATGATAGGGCCAGGTACTGGTTTGGCGCCATTTAGAGCTTTTATAGAGGAACGCGATGCTGTTGGTGCCAGTGGTAGGAACTGGCTATTCTTTGGAGATCAGCAATTCAATAGTGATTTTTTGTATCAGACTGAAATTCAGAGTTACGTCAATACAGGGGTATTGACAAAGGTAAACACTGCATTTTCTCGTGATCAAAGAGAAAAAGTGTACGTGCAACATAAAATGCGTGAGCATGCCGAAGAGTTATTTCAATGGATTGCATCGGGGGCATTTTTATTTGTTTGTGGATCGAAATATCCGATGAGTGTTGATGTCGAAAATATCTTGTTGGAAATCATTCAGAATCAAGGTCAAATGACCGAAGAAGAAGCAAATACTTTTCTGAGCACGTTAGTGGAAGAGGGTAGATATGCAAAAGATGTTTACTAAATCGTAGATCGATCATGTCAGAAAAAACAAATTTATCTCCCATCGAGAAAATTAAAAAGGATAGCAGCGGACTGCGAGGAACCATTCAAGAAAGTCTGAAAGATGAGGTTACCGGTGCCATCCGGGAAGATGATCAGGCGGTTATCAAATTTCATGGAATGTATCAGCAAGACGATCGTGACCTTCGGGAAGAGCGAGCTGAGAAAAAATTGGATCGGCTATATTCTTTCATGATTCGCCTTCGATTGCCTGGTGGATTTCTCACCCCGGAACAATGGATTGCAACACATGAAATAGCAGGAGAAAATTCTACAGGTGTCATTAAAATAACCACGCGACAAACCCTGCAGCTACATGGGATATTTAAGTCAAAAATAAAGCCAACTATTCGGGCTTTCAACAAAAGTAAATTGGATTCGATCGCAACCTGTGGAGATATTAACCGCAACGTGGTCTGTGCCTCTCATCCCAAACAATCACCCATCCATGAACAAGTGTTTGCTTATGCAGACAAGATCAGCGAGATGCTCATGCCGAAGACAAAAGCATATTATGAGATTTGGCTGAACGAAGAAAAAGTTTACGAAAAGCAGGACGAGGAAGATCCGTTGTATCAGGACAGATTTCTTCCTCGTAAATTCAAGATAGCTATAGCCATACCACCGAACAATGATGTGGATGTTTTTGCAAATGACGTTGGGCTTATAGCTGTTATTGAAAAGAACAAATTGCTAGGATTCAACTTAGCAATAGGTGGTGGATTGTCGGCCACGCATGGAAACAGAGAAACGTATCCTCGACTGGCCACCGTTATTGGGTTTTGCGATAGTGAGGAAAAGACCTTAAAAGCAATCTATGAAGTGCTTACCATCCAAAGAGATTTTGGAAACCGTAGCGATAGAAAATTAGCCAGGCTCAAGTACACGATTGATAAATACGGGATCCGGTGGTTCAAAGATGAACTGGAAAGCCGAACGGGATTTAAGCTGGAGCCATTCAGACCCTATCAATTTAATGAGCGTAAAGACTTGTACGGTTGGCACCAAAACGACCAAGGTGTTTGGTACTATACATTGTTTGTCGAGAATGGAAGAATTCTTGATGATACCCAACTCAAATTAAAGTCTGCATTATTCGAAGTGGCCAAATCTGGCAAGGCTAATTTCCGATTTACGTGTAATCAAAACCTGATCCTATCCGATATCACCGCGAAGGATAAGAATGATATTGAAAAAATTCTAGTAAAGTATAAACTCATTCTTCATACAGAAGGTGCGTCTGCTATTCGTAAAAACGCAATGGCCTGCGTGGCCTTAAGTACCTGCCCACTCGCTTTGGCAGAAGGCCAGCGGTACTTGCCTTCGCTCATAACTAAGATTGAGCCCCTATTGGCCAAGCATGGGCTTAACAATGAAGACATCATTATCCGAATGACGGGCTGCCCAAATGGTTGCGCCAGACCTTATATTGCCGAGATTGGGTTAGTAGGAACTGCACCAGGTCATTATAATTTACATCTAGGTGGCGATCATCAGGGTCAACGCCTTAATAAATTATATAAGGAGAGCCTGGAAGAGAAGTCGATACTCAATGAACTCGATATGCTATTTCTTACTTATAAAACGGACCGGTTAGTTGGCGAAAGTTTTGGTGACTTCGGATTGAGACAATATGGAAGTAATTGATAACATAGAGGTAGACTACGACACAATCTTTACAGCTAAGATTGATCAACTGAAGAGAGAGGGTAACTATCGCTACTTTCTTGATGTAAATAAATCTGCCCAACATTTTCCGAAATTCTATTATGAAGATGAGCAAGGAAAGAAAAAGTCCGCTGTAAACTGGTGCTCAAACGATTATCTCTGCATGAGTATTCATGAAGAGGTGATCAGTAAATTGTCATTCGTGGCTCATAAGAGTGGCGTGAGCAGCAGCGGAACACGTAATATTTCCGGATCTACTATTCATCATCGTGAGTTAGAGGCAACACTGGCCGATCTGCATAAAAAGGAGTCAGCACTCTTATTTAATGGAGCATACCTTGCTAATCTTACTGCCATAAGTACTCTGGGAAAGATCCTTCCTGGATGTATAATGATATCTGATGAACGAAACCATGCATCCATCATCGAGGGAATCAAGGCGAGTGGATGTGATAAGTTTATTTTTAGGCATAATGATGTCGATCATTTAGCCGACATACTGGGCTCAATTGATCCGGCTCTACCCAAGCTTATTATTTTTGAATCTGTTTACTCGATGAGCGGAATTGTTGCTCCAATAAAAGAAATTGTTGCACTGGCAAGAAAGTACAACGCACTTACTTACATAGACGAAGTTCATGCCGTAGGAATTTATGGGAATGAAGGTGCGGGCATTACCTCGGAATTGAACCTGGAAGACAAAGTTGATATTATTAATGGCACATTGGCTAAAGGCTTTGGCGTAATTGGTGGATATATTTCGGCACAAAAGAATATAGTAGATGTAATTCGAAGTTTTGGCAGTGGATTTATTTTCACAACATCCTTACCACCCGCAGTCTGCAGTGCCGCCAACAAAAGCATTGAGCTACTTCGTGATAATAAACGGATTCGCCCAGCTTATTTGAATAAGGTTAGTCGGCTACGAAATATATTTGACAAGAAGAGAGTTCCCTATACTTCAAATTCATCGCATATTACCATAGTGCCTGTAGGGGATTCGTTCCGATGCAAAAAAATATGTGATAAGCTTCTGATGGAGCATGGCATTTATATCCAACCCATTAATTATCCAACAGTAAAGCGCGGGGAAGAGTGTTTGCGTATTACGATTTCGATGAACCACGAAGAGAGCGACATGCTATATTTGGCAAATTCCTTAAAGCAAGTATTTCATGAGATTGTTTAAGATTGTTTGCCGTGGATCGTATTTATCATTGGCACAGGCCGATATTTTTAAGAAAAAATTGATGGCAGCTCGGCCTGCAGCCGATGTTGAAATTATCATTAAGGAAACTGAAGGAGATATAAATCAGTCACAATCCTTGATAGAGTTGGAAGGAAAGGATTTTTTTACTAAAGATATCCAAGATTATCTGTTGAGTGGTCGCGCTGACTTTGCCGTTCACTCTCTCAAGGATGTTAGTGGTGAGGATTTTTTTAAAGACAATTGTTATGCCATTATCGAGCGTGAAGACGCACATGATGTCGCCATTTTTAATGAAGATGTACTTGATCGATTGAAAACTGGTGATCCCCTACGAATAGGAACGTCATCACCAAGACGAGTAGAGATGGCTAGTAAGTTTTTACGTAAAGCATTACCTACTTTCGATCATGGGCATGTTCAAATAGATTCCTTGAGCATCAGGGGGAATGTTGATTCTCGATTACGTAAGCTTGATGCCAACGAGTACGATGGAATCATTTTAGCTTGCGCTGGGCTGAATCGCTTGCTAAGAGTCGATTCGGTAAAGGATGAAGTATCTGAACTATTAAAACGAAGATTGTTGATGATCTTGCCCTTGCTGGAATGTCCACCTGCACCCGGCCAAGGTGCCATTGTAGCAGAGACTTACATTGGTAATGAAGAAGCGGTTAAGATATTAAAAGAGGTAAATGATCCCAATTTAGCTACAGCGATAACGAACGAAAGAAAATTCGCTTATAAATATGGGAGCGGATGCCACCAAAAATTCGGTGTAATTCATATCGATACTGGAACAGAAACTTTTACCTATGCTTCTGGCAAGGATAGAGGAGACCATGAGTTTAGCGAGACGTTACCGAATGGAGTTTCATTATCCAGTTTGGTTCCTGTTTCTGATCAAGTTGTAAATGATTTGTTGAACGACCTTAATATAAAGCTTTTTACTTCCGTGGAGAGTATAGCAAAAAGATCAAACAAGAAGCAAAGAAATTGGGTGTCAAAAACAGACTTGTGGTTCGATCTTGCTCAACAGGGAGAATGGGTGCATGGTTCAATGGAAGGGTTTGGATTCAAGTTCATAGAAGCGACCTTCCAAAGTCCCTTGATACAAATCAGTAATAAACTCAGGAATTAATGTGAACCAATACTTTAGCACATATCGGAGACTAAGAGAAGGAAGCCACATCCGTGAGCTTGCTTCCGATGTGTCTTTGACGCATCGGGACTTCATTCAACCATTATTTATTGACGAAAGTGTTTCGATGAGAACACCTATTGCAACTTTATCTGAAATTAATTCTGATACATTAGAATCAACTATTAAGCAAATCGAAAGTGACCTTAAGCATGGCGTTTCCAAGTTTTTGATTTTCCCGGTTCCTAAGCTCAAGAGCGAATCTAATTTTGACTTCAGTTTTATATTAAATGCCATAAAAAAAATTAAGTCGACTTTTGGAAGTTCGGTTTGGCTAGCAGCCGATGTTTGCCTCTGTTGCTATACTTCACATGGTCATTGTGGCATTCTGAATTCAGAAGGAACAAGGGTTCTAAACAACGAAACGGCACATGCTATTGCACTATATGCATTACAGTTAGCCGAGGCTGGTGCCGATTTTATTGCGCCAAGTGATTTGATGGATGGACGGGTGGCCGCCATTAGGGATATCCTTGACACAAATGGATTTGATCACGTTGGTATTTTGAGTTATGCCGCCAAATTTGGCTCACACTATTATGGCCCTTTTCGTGATGCATGTAAATCTGCGCCCGGGAAAGGCACTGGGCTAATGGACCGTAAGACGTACCAGATTTCTCCCTTCAATTCAGTGGATGCATTGCGATCGGCTGTGCGTGATTTTAATGAAGGAGCAGATATCCTCATGATCAAGCCAGCGCTATTGAATCTGGATATACTTGTCCAACTTCGAAAATTGATTCTAGCACCACTGGCGGTCTATCATGTTAGCGGAGAGTATGAAGGGATTGAATTGCTGGCACAGAAAAATATCATGGATAGAAGCAGAGGACATATTGAAGTTTGGACATCTTTGAAGAGGGCTGGAGCAAATATCATCATCTCATATGCTTCCCGTCATGCTAAAGAGTGGATTGACAAAATCGAATACTGATGAGCACTGAGCAGGATATATCTGTCACTAAAGAAAAGGAAACGAATAAGCTCTTTCCTGTTTTTCTTAAATTGGAACAGTTGAGTTTACTAATTGTTGGAGGTGGCTATGTGGGATTGGAAAAGCTTACAGCTGTATTGCATAATTCGCCTGCCACGAAAATAAATTTGGTAGCCATTACCATTTCAGAAGAGATTAGAGCTCTAACAGATGAGTATCCAAATCTTCAGCTAACTCAACGAGCCTATCATATAGATGATTTGTTGGGAGTCGACCTTGTAATCATTGGGGTAAATGATCGAAACGTCAGCGAACTCATACGCATAGATGCGAAATCAAAAGGTAAGCTAGTTAATGTAGCCGATAAACCTGATTTATGTGATTTTTATTTGGGCTCGATTGTAAAAAAAGGGAATTTAAAGATCGCCATTTCTACGAACGGTAAATCACCCACCATTGCTAAACGGTTGAAAGAAGTTTTCTCAGAGGCACTGCCAGAACAAGTGGATGATTTGTTGAACAACATGCAGGCTCTTCGCGGAAAGCTAAATGGAAATCTTTCTGATAAGATCACCAAGCTGAATGAAGTCACGAAGGTGCTAGCTAAAGATAGTGGTGATATAAGAAAAGAAAGTGAGAAACGTTGGAAGCGAATTGCTTCCTATTCGTTGTTTGCATTTTTCTTCATGTTCGTAGGTCACCTGATTCTATCCTACATACCATTCAATGATATTTTAGGTGGATTAAAAGAAATGACAAAAGACCTGGACGCCAATTTTTATTGGATGATAGGTGCAGGGTTTCTGGCGCAATTGGTGGATGGGGCTTTAGGAATGGGCTATGGAGTTACGTGTACAATTGTTCTGTTATCAACTGGAGTAAGTCTTCCAGCTATTAGCGGAAGTATTCATACGGCTGAAATGTTTTCAAGTGGAGTATCTGGGTATAGCCATTATAAATTCGGAAACGTCAATAAGAAGTTGTTTAAAACTCTTCTTATTCCAGGTGTGATTGGTGCCATTGGAGGAGCGTACTTACTCGCTACCTTTGGAAACGAGCATGCTGGTTTTATTCGACCATTATTGGCTGTTTACACACTTTTCTTAGGAACTAAAATTCTCATTGGAGCCTTCAGCAAAAGCAGAGAGCCGAAAAAGGTAAAAAGAGTAGGTTGGTTGGCAGGAGCTGGAGGTTTTCTTGATTCATTTGGTGGTGGTGGTTGGGGGCCTCTCGTTACAAGTACATTGATTTCTAAAGGACGAAGTCCACGTTATGTAATTGGATCTGTAAGCATTACAGAGTTTTTTGTAACGCTCGCCAGTGCTCTTACTTTTTTTACAATTTTAGGAGTGAGTTACTGGCAAGTAATAGTGGGGTTAATAATTGGCGGAACTGTGGCCGCTCCAATAGCGGCAAAATTAGCAGGTCGCCTCCCGCTCAAAATAATGTTTATCTCTGTTGGTGTTTTGGTGATTTTCTGGAGCTTACGAATCCTTGTAAAAGCTTTAGGTATATTTTAATGTCCGATCATTCTTTGTGGTATCCCCAGCCCATTGAAAGGTTGTAAAGTCGCCCAGAATTTTATAAAAGGTTTTTATCCTTGAATGATTAATTCTACATTAGTCGTTCAAACACTAGATCATATGGAAGTGAACAGGAGAACTTTATTAAAGCAGTTGGCTGTAATTTCTGCGGCAGTTGCCTTGGCACCTGCTATGATAGGTTGTGAAAGTCCACCTTCAACCTTATTTAAAAATATTGCACTCAACCAGGACCAGGAAGGTTTATTAAGATTAATTGCTCAAACCGTCATCCCCAATGCTACCACTCCTGAAGGAAAAGCAGTATCGACACTTGAGTATTCAGCCAAAATGATTGATGATTGCTTATCTAAAACTGATCAACAAAAATGGTTAACGGGTTTTACCCAGTTTATTGAAGTGATAAAGAAAAATGAATTTGAGGATAACGAGGCTCCCGAGCAGTTGAAATTTCTAACCGAACTAAACGAAAGTAAAGATGAGACAGATATTAATTTCTTCTTTAAGACAATGAAGCGTTTTACAATTCGGGGATACACTACTTCAGAGTACTTTATGACTACCCTTCAAGATTACAAGATGATTCCTGGTAACTACAAAGGTTGTGTTCCAGTCACAACGGCATAAACGATTATAGTCTCATGGCAAATCTACAAGATTCAAAAAACGATCGCACCTTCGATGCCATTGTAATAGGCTCCGGCATCAGCGGTGGCTGGGCAGCGAAAGAGTTTACTGAAAAAGGGCTGAAGACTTTAGTACTCGAGCGTGGCCGTGATGTAAAACATTTAACAGATTACCCTACTGCCAACACCATGCCGTGGGAGTTTGAGCATCGGGGTGAGGTGCCTGCTGCCATCACAGAAGAGAACCCCGTGGTAAGTCGTTGTTATGCTTTCCGTGAAGATGCCGCACATTTTTTTGTGAAAGATAAAGAGCATCCTTACGTGCAGGAAAAACCATTCGATTGGATCAGAGGCTATC
>JANNAQ010000044.1:0-10724 GCA_031384515.1 Bacteroidia bacterium | reverse complement strand
GTAAGGTGACCGTTCTTATGTCTTATGGTAAGTGGATAGTCTGCCACGAAGCCTTTTTCAAAAACCTGGCGATAACCTTCCTGAGCTTTTTTCGGTTCCGTAAAATAATCCGAGAAATCTGTGTCTATCAGTTTTTCCCTGAGAACTCCGGTAACTTTTATAGATGCTTCGTTCACGTCTAAAATCTTTCCAGTGGCACTGATGGTAACAAGTGGGTCTAAACTTGCTTCAATTAAACTGCGCGCATAGTTAGCAATGAGCAACTCTGCTGCTCGCTTTTCTTTCTCCACATTCTGGTAGGCGAGTTCTTTATTAGCGAGGGATAGCTCGTCGGCCCTTTTTTCTTTTTCTTGGTTTTGAAAAGCAAGTTCCACATTGGCGACGATAAGTTCAGCGGCCCGTTTTTCTTTCTCGTCATTTTGAAAGGCAAGTTCTTTATTGGCAATGACTAACTCGGCAGCACGCTTCTCCCTTTCCTTTTTTTGAAAAACAAGCTCTTTGTTGGCGATGATCAATTCCGCTGCGCGCTCTCCCTTTTCCTTATCCTGGACGGCTAGCTTTTTATTGGCATCAATTAACTCATCTGATTTATTATTCGCCATGTTTAGTGGGTAATTGAGTTTTGTTCGAGGCCAATCCCTTCGATGGGGGTTCTTCTCTTATCTTTTACCTTCTTGTAATCAGAAGGAGTAAGGCCGGTAATTTTTTTAAATTGATTGGACAAGTGCGCAACACTGCTATAATGCAGCTTGTAGGAAATCTCGGTAAGGCTAAGCTCGTCATACATCAATAATTCCTTAACTCTTTCAATTTTATGAATGATAATAAACTGCTGAATGGTAATGCCTTTTACTTCTGAAAATAGATTAGACAGGTAGGTGTAGTCGTAATCTAATTTCTGGCTGATAAAATCAGAATAGTTCATTTTCGGCACTTCATCTGAGTGGTGAATCATTTCGATGATTACGTTGTTGATTTTTTCAATCAACATGGCCCTTTTGTCATCCATTAATTCAAGCCCGGACTGGAGCAAAGCAGTTTTTAGTTCTAGTCGCTGCTCAGCAGAAATTTCTTCCATTATTTCAATTTCGCCCAGGTCAATCACCACGAAATGGAGTCCAAGCTTTTTCAACTCTTCCTTCACCGCCATTTTACAGCGGGCACTGACCATGTATTTGATAAATAGCTTCAAATCATTTCCATTTGCCGAGGTATCTGTAAAGGTGACCACATTCAGCCATGCGTGTATTACATGTTAAATGGTCAACCTTACACAATTCACAGGTTTTTAAAATGGGCGGGGGTGAGGCTGCAAAATCTGTGATTAAACGCAGCTTTTATCGATTACATGTAAGGTACGACAATAGAGAACAGCCGTTGGGTTAATTGTACCAGTCTATTTCGAACACGACCCTGATTGGACCGTTATTTCCAACCTTAAGTAAAGGATGTAATTGATGCGTCAAGTTGTGTAACACATTCGTGACTGCTGCTGGTCACTTTTGATAAATAATTAAAGCAACAAACTATGGACAATCTCCTTTATTTAGTCGCTGTTATTTTCATCATTTTTTGGCTTGTGGGAATCTTCGCTTACAGTGCTGGTTCAGTGATTCATATTTTACTTGTCCTGGCGATGATCGCCTTAGTATTAAGAATCATACGAGGCGAGCGGTTTTTGCGGTGATTTCATTTGCAGAGTTTTATTTCAGGTCCTTATACTATTCAAATAAATAACTTTAAGATCATGAACAAATTACTAGTAACCATCTTTTTGCTTTCGACAGTCGCTATTACGTATGGGCAAAATCCCCTGCCTGTTGGCAAGGTACAACTCAATGCAGGATTAGGACTTTCCAACTGGGGATTCCCCGTTTACGTGGGATTGGATTTTGGCGTGGGCAAAGATTTCACATTGGGGGGTGAATTTAGTTTTCGTTCCTACAACGATAAATACAATGGCACCGGCTACGACCACAGTATCATGGGGATTTCAGGAAACGGAAATTACCATTTCAACACGGTGTTGAACATGTCCAGCGATTGGGATTTTTATGCAGGCTTGAATCTTGGGTATTACACATGGAGCTCTTCGTCTGATTATCCTGGAAATCGTTACTCAGGCATTGGACTGGGCGGTCAGGTAGGTGGCCGTTATAACTTCTCACAAAAGGTTGGAGTTAACCTTGAGTTTGGCGGAGGCAATGCTTTGTCCGGAGGAAAGGTTGGCTTGACCTTTAAATTGTAAAAATAAACTTTTGAAAGAGTTGCTGATCGGAAGATCGGCAACTTTTTTAGTGCGTCAGGCATGTTTATTAGCTATAGGGCGCAAGTCCCGAACACACAGGTAGGAGAAGTGTTAGCCAACAGCAAGGGTGTCCACCGTGAGGTGGAATCTGAAGCCCGCCCGCGCCGGTACGGACGGGGAAGCTCACGGCAAACTCCGGGCTTACGAACACCCGCAGGACGGGCAGGGGAACTGCATATGAGGCAGTCATAACAGGACGAGATTGCCAAAGAAATCAAAGTCCCACACTACCCGGATGTTATGAATGTAAATGCAGAGGCCACATGAGAGGAAAGCTAAATTAACTTACCCAGAGAGATCTGTAACAAGTTG
This sequence comes from Bacteroidia bacterium, assembly GCA_031384515.1. Taxonomy (GTDB): domain Bacteria; phylum Bacteroidota; class Bacteroidia; order Cytophagales; family Cyclobacteriaceae; genus ELB16-189. The sequence goes on along the minus strand of JANNAQ010000044.1, from coordinate 8,104 downwards.
GCAGCGGGAGAAGCGCATCCTAAAGCGGCAACATCATTAGCAATAATGTTTGGTGTTATCAGAAGTCAGGCGCCTACGCTAAAGCTTCAGCGCCAGCGCGCAGAGGCCATAGTAAGTTGGGATACGAGCCGAAAATAAATAAGCAGGAGGGTCTCACGAACAAACGAAGCCCGCCCGGATGACCGGTCGGACGGGGGCTGAATGTTAGAATTGGGAAATGGACATTAAAGAACTTATCGAAGCGAAAAAAATATAACAAACAGAAAGCCGAACCACGTAAGAGAACTGCTCACATGGGGATAGGCCGGAAGCCGAAAGTAAAATGTGAGAGGAGCTAAGCAGAGATAAGAAGAAAGGATGACACCCCCTAAACACTTTGCGAACTGACAGGTGTCCATCATATTCTAACAAACCGCCCTATACCAGACCGGTACTTAGGGTGGTGTGAGAGGAGGACAGGTAGGGAACTAATCCCTACCTTCCTACTCGATTTTAAGGGTATCTTTGTAAATCCCTTTGCCCATTGAGATTATAGAGGTAAACGGTTTTTTAAGATATCAAAAAAAGCATCTATTGTTTGCAAGTTTGCGAGAACATGGATGAATCATACTGTCCTTCTCGGAATGACAGTATGAAAAAAGCCAGTAATGTATGTAAAGCTCTTTTTTTAGTATGTAATACTTTGCGGTGTCAATCATTCTTCTTTTGTGTAGTCAAATCGAAGCCAATGTGTTTAGCGGTGCGCAGCGTTGCAGCTGGAAAAATTAACCATTGGTGGAGATAAAAACAAAACAAATGAAAGCCAAAAAACTTTTAACAACCATTGCCATCCTATCCGGCATTTTAATGATCGGATGCGATAATTTAAATCTTGAACCGTCACCGGGGACAAATCCAAACGATTTTTCTCTTAAAGCCACGGATCAAAGTCTTGCTATTGGCGCATTGCCGGGCGTAAACCTTGGGGTTGCGGGCGACTTTGTGATTCTATCAAAATCTGGAATTACAGATGTCTATAAATCTGATATTACCGGGGATGTTGGATCAAGTCCAATCACAGGTGCAGCTCTTTTATTGAGCTGTTCAGAAGTTGCAGGGACAATTTACACAGTCGATGCTGCAGGTCCACTTCCATGCAGGATTACTGACGCCACCAAGTTAACCACAGCCGTACTTGATATGCAGGCTGCCTACGTTGATGCTGCTGGCCGTCCTAACCCGGATTATGTGGAATTGGGTGCCGGAAATATTGGAGGCTTAACGCTTTCACCTGGCCTGTATAAATGGTCGAGTACAGTTATCATCCCAACAGATGTAACACTTACAGGTGGCCCGAACGATGTCTTTATATTCCAAATTGCAGGAACTCTTACTATGAGTTCTGCAGTGAAAGTTATCTTGAGCGGAGGAGTACAAGCAAAGAATGTTTATTGGGTAGCAGCCGGTGCTGTAACCTTTGGAACGACTAGTCATTTTGAAGGTAACATTTTGGGAGCAACAGGTATAAATTTGCAGACAGGCGCAACTATAAATGGACGGATGTTAGCACAAACCGCAGTAACTCTTCAAATGAATACTGTTGTAAAGCCCTAATTAATTAAAGGAATTAAAATCTCTAAAAAAGAGGCTGCCGTAAGGCCAGCCTCTTATTTTTTTGGTGCGTCAGGCATTTGCCTAGCAGAGATAAGAAGAAAGGATGAACATCCCCTAGACACTTGGCAAACTGACAGGTGTCCATCATATTCTAACAAACCGCCCTATACCAGACCGGTACGTAGGGTGGTGTGAGAGGACAAGTAGGGAACTAATCCCTACCTTCCTACTCGATTTTACCCGGATTTTTTGATCGATTCCTTTGCGGGCGTCCGCGATCAGCGCGCCTGCACCATAACGCTCGCCTGTGACAAGGACCCAGCAACCCGCGGGTGAATGAAGGATCTACTTTTACCAACGCACCAATCATGTTCGAAAATAAACGCCCCTGGTGCGCTTGATCCTGGTCTTATGTTTCATTTCTGTCATCGACCTCGTAGCGCAAAAAAAGACGAGTCTTGAAAGCAAACCGTGATCTATGTAACACTATTCCGGTAGTGTGTTACAAGAATCGAAGCAAAGCCAACCACCTTTGACCCGTTGTGCAAGAGATTTACCTGTCGATTATTCGAAAAGAAAAACCTAACTAATTGCGTCCTCACTTTGAGAGTTTAGCCTTGATTCAAATTATAAATAAACCAAATATGAAAAAAATGAAAAATGTATTCACCATTGTAGCCACGATATTGGTTGCATTCTTGTCCGGATGTAAGGATGATGTTCCTGGCATTCGCCCCATTGTTCCTGGCATTCGCCCCACGGTAGTATCAAGCGTTCCTGCTGGTAATGCTGTTGGTATTGCCATGAATAGCAATGTTACGGCAACATTCAGCGTAGCAATGGATCCTGAAACGATTACGGGTATCCAGTTTACTTTATTGCAAGGAACAACTGCAATAGCAGGTGTTGTAACCAGCAGCGGCTCAACGGCTACTTTCAATCCCTCTGCAGATCTGGAGGCTAACAAGTTGTATACGGCAACCATTACAACTGGTGCTAAAAATATGGCTGGTGATTCCTTGCTGGCCAATCATATTTTCAGTTTTACAACATCGGCTACTGCTGACGTCTCGTCACCTTTAGTCAGTTCCACAGATCCGGTTAACGCGGCCACCGGTGTGGCCCGCAACAAAACGGTTGCGATAACTTTTAGTGAGGCAATGGATCCTTTGACAATTACGGCCTCCACATTTACGCTGAAAAATGGAATTACTTCGGTATCTGGTATGGTGACTTATTCAGGCATGATAGCAAGTTTTAACCCTGCGAACACCCTGGATGCTGCGGCTATTTATACCGCTACTATTACTACGGAGGCAAAAGATGTTGCAGGCAATGCCATTGCCGCTAACACGGAGTGGAGTTTTACAACCAGTGGAAGTTCATCAACCTTAGCTGTAGTTGACCTTGGCGCTGCTGGAAATTATTTGATACTGGCCAAAACCGCCATTACCAATATCTCCACTTCAGCGTTAACAGGTGACTTGGGCTTAAGCCCGGCTGCGACCTCATACATCACGGGGTTATCCCTGACGAATGCCACTGGTTATGCCACCTCTGCTCAGGTAACTGGCAAGTTGTATGCAGCTGATATGGCAGATCCTACCCCTATTAATCTCACGACAGCTGTAAATAATATGATTACCGCATACAACGATGCCGCTGGTCGCCCCTCGCCAGATTTTTTGGAGTTGGGTACTGGCAACATTGGTGGTAAAACGCTAACACCTGGTTTATACAAATGGACGAACACCGTTACGATGCCATCCAGTGTAACTATCTCAGGTGGAGCGAATGATGTATGGATCTTCCAAATCGCCGGAAATCTTTCCATGAGCTCAGCAGTTAGCATTACACTCATCGGTGGTGCCCAGGCCAAAAACATTTTCTGGCAAGTGGCCGGTGAGGCAACTTTCGGTACTACTTCGCACTTTGAAGGAATCGTACTTTCTATGACAGGGATTACCTTGCAAACAGGCGCCTCCATGAATGGAAGAGCCTTAGCGCAGTCTGCCGTTATACTTGATGCCAATACTGTTGTCAAGCCCAATTAGTAACGCCAGAATACACATAAAAGGAAGTCACGCCATGGTGTGGCTTCCTTTATTAACCCTACCAGAACTTAACAATTAAATTTCCAATCATGAAAAGCAGCAAAACAATGAGATTTATCGGGGGCGCTATCATCATCTCAGCGGCCATTTTGGGTTGTAACAACAACGATAGTCCATCACCCGTAACCAATCCGCAGGTAATACCCACTCAGACTTCGGTTCACGGAGCTGTTGCGATGGCAGGCGCTTCCGGAATAGGGGTGCTTGCCGGATCAGCCATTACTAACACGGGAGCAACTAACATCACCGGAGATATTGGGCTAAGCCCTGGTACTTCGATTGGAGGTTTCCCCCCTGGGATACTCAATGGTACGCAACACATCAATGATTCAACAGCCAACCAGGCCAAACTTGATCTGACTGCGGCATACAATGATGCGGCTGGGCGTACGAGTACGGACATAGTAACATTATCAGGTAATATCGGAGGCCTAACCCGTACTCCCGGACTTGACAAGTCAACTTCGTCTCTGGCCATATCATCAGGCGACTTGACATTTGACGCAAAAGGAAATGCCGATGCCGTATTCATTATCCAGATCGCATCCTCTTTGACTACAACTTCAGGTCGTCAAGTTATTCTTAGCGGTGGAGCATTAGCTTCGAATATTTTCTGGCAAGTGGGTAGTTCAGCAACGTTTGGCACAACTTCAGTTTTTAAGGGAACCGTTATGGCGATGCAATCCATCACTTTTAACACAGGTGCTACCCTTACAGGCAAAGCACTGGCTCGAACGGGTGCTATTACCATGGCTGGTAACACCATTGTGAACCAATAACTACTGCAGTTTTCATTGCTTGGATTGCCCTTGAATCGGGCAATCCTTTTTTTATTCCCGCTAAAAAAGACGTCACCACATCATCAAAGAGTCTTTGGTCACCTGCGATATATGTAACACGCATGTGCCAGCGTGTAAGGATTTTGTTTCCAGATGGGGCGACCTTTATTTTATCATCAAGCACAACCTAAACAAACAATCTTGTGAAAAAGTTAGTATTAAACCTCGCCATCCTGTTGCTACTCGCCACCATTTCGACGACTCGATCAAAAGCTGCAGAAATGCCGATTAACTCAATCTCAAGATCTGCTGAATCAGCCGATGTAAAGGCTCTCCTGGCAAGATTAAATGAAATCAAGGCTATGGATGTATCCACCATGACCCGTCTGGAAAAGAAAGAGCTTCGTAACGAAGTAAAATCCACAAAAGAAGCGTTGCGGCACAATGGCTCTGGCTCTTCTGGACTTTTCATCTCCACGGGAGCGGTTATCATCATCTTGCTGCTAATCATTCTATTGTAAAATGGGATTACCATCAATCAAACCTCTTATGAAAAAAATAGGTGCCATTATCTTAACAATTGGAGTCGTGACTACTGTCTTCACAGCCACAAACTTCACATTCACTACAAGTGAAACAGTTTTGGATGCAGTAAATATTCAAATCAATCAGCGCAAAGAATATGGCCCGCCGTGGACGCCTACAGTGGGCATCGTGATAATGCTTATTGGAGGAGGAACGTACTTACTTGGTGGGAAGAGGTTCTTAACACAGTAATTACGCACAATACCATCGATACAAATAGAACGCTCAACATAAAAACATACCCATTATGAAAAACTCAATTTTAACTATGACAGCCATCGCACTAATAGCAAGTGCCGTTGTAACAGGCTGCAACACGTCTGCACAAAAGGTTGAAAATGCTGAAGATAATGTTGCTGCAGCGGAGCAGGATTTGACCAAAGCGAACCAGGAGTACTTAGCCGATCTACAGAAGTACAGAGAAGAAGTCGCCATGAAAATTGCAACCAACAACAAAAGTATTGCGGAGTTCAACGCCCGGATGGATAATCAGAAAGCCGAGGCTAAAGCCGACTACAAGAAGAGAATAGACGCTATCCAGCAAAAGAACAGCGATATGAAGAAAAGATTGGATGAATTCAAAGCGGAGAGTAAAGAACAGTGGGAGAATTTCAAAGCTGAATTTAGCCGCGATATGGAAGACCTTGGAATAGCATTCAAAAATATGACTACTTCAAACAATAAATGAGCTGGACCGTGAAAGGATTAATGATGTATTTCTTGATTTAGCCTCTGCAATCGGGCTGGCCATTCACTAAAAAAGTAAAATAGTAAGATCATGGGAAGATTACTCAATACCATTGCCGTCATGCTGATGATATTCTGGGCAATTGGGTTCCTGGTGTTTCATGCCGGTGGATTCATTCACATTCTGCTGATCATTGTGATCATAGCAGTTATGCTGCGCGTTATCCGGGGCCAGTATGAAAACGTATAAAGCAATCGGCGTGATTGTCATCCAGTGGGGTTCACCGAGGTTCGCAGCTGTTATTTGGCCGCCAAGGAAAGGGCCACTGAATAGATTTACAAGTAGACTTTAGATATTTTCTATTACCAATCCGATGGAAATAAAGAAGCGCATGAAAAACACAACGGAATTGCTGGAAAACTGGAAGGAAATTGAAGCAATGTTTTGCTCCAGCACGAAGGCACACGACCGAGCTAGTTAGTCTGAGCCGATAGTCACACCAAGCTTCCTATGGAGACCACAACAAAAATTCCTATTTACACACGCACGGCCTCGATTTTCATATGCGTAATTGCTTTTGTGTTTATCCTGCAAGTGAGCAGGGAAATCATGATTCCGATCGTCTATGCTACCATCATTGCTATACTCCTGAATCCATTTGTGACCTTCTTGATCAGGAAGAAAATTAGAAAAGAGGTGGCCATATCAATAGCTGTTTTTTTGACCATTTCAGTGGTTTTAGCGATCGCTGTGATGCTCTATACGCGGATCGAAATGTTTACCGAATCCTATCCCCAGCTAAAAGAAAAATTCAATGCCACAAGTAAGGAATTGATCAGATGGGCTTCGCGAAATCTTAATGTTCACCAATGGCAAATAAAGGCATGGATGACAGATTCACAGGCGAGTGCCATTAATGAGTTTGCTGTAATGAAAAGTCTTACAGAAGTCGGGCGTTTGTTTGTAGTTATTATGTTGTTGCCGGTCTACCTGTTTATGATTCTGTATTATAAACCGTTGTTGCTTGAATTTACTTACAGACTTTTCAGGGCGAAGCATCACGATGCCGTAGTAGAAGTCTTGACGAATACCAAGCAAATTATTCAGTCATATTTGGTAGGGCTTTTTTTTGAGTTCATCATCATGGCGATACTGCACACGGGAGGTCTTTTAATGTTAGGAATTGAATATGCTATCGTTCTCGGCGTCCTGGGAGCGGTGTTGAATATCATTCCGTATATCGGGGGTGTCACAGCCACCGCTTTAGCGATGGTTATTGCGTTTGTAACTAAAGATTCGCTCACATACCCAATCCTTGTACTTATTTTATACATACTCATTCAGTTCGTCGATAACAACTTCATTATTCCAAGAATTGTTGCTTCCCGGGTGCATATCAATGCGCTGGTATCGGTTATTGTAGTGATAATTGGTGGAGCTATCTGGGGTATTTCGGGTATGTTTCTCTCCATACCATTAACAGCCATCGTCAAAGTTATTTGTGATCATATCGAACCGTTAAAGCCTTGGGGCTTCCTGTTGGGAAACGTTGTCCCCACAGCCTCTAAATTTTCGTTTATTAGAAGACGTACTATGGTGGTATCTGCTAGTTCCTGAGACATCAATGTTTGAAACAAGATCTGGCATATGAGAAGCCAATATTTAAATAGAACGGATGAAGAAAGTTAGAATAGTGTCGTTTCCCTGTTGCTGGGCATATGTATTATGTTCATCGCGACTTCCTTGCCGGGTCATGGTTTTGAAGGACAATGCGCGTCAGAAGGGGTGGAATAAAAGCAGTCCCCATCATCCAGGCATGAAATAAAAATCGAACAACTAGGAATAATTGGTAATCAAACTTGCATGGCCACGGATCTGAAAATTTTAAATGCTTCCGGAGTGGACAAGTCTAGTCGTCCGATAGAAAGTGTTTATGCAATAGCGCTAAAAGATTTTTTTGAAGACGTTGCTCAGTTGACAAGTTTTGCTGGTAGGTTTTTCAATGAAGTGATTCGGCCTCGGTATGAGTACAACGAGTTTATCAAGCAAGCTTACCTTATCGGTTACAAATCATTTCCCTTGGTGGCTATTACAGGTTTCATCATGGGGCTTGTTTTAACTATACAAGCACGGCCAACGCTCGTTGAATTTGGAGCAGAGTCCTGGTTGCCCGCCATGGTGGCTGTTTCCATCATACGGGAAATTGGGCCGGTAATCACGGCTTTGATATTTGCAGGAAAAGTAGGCTCAGGCATAGGCGCTGAAATGGCTTCCATGAAAGTAACAGAGCAGATTGACGCCATGGAGGTAGCTGGGAACAATCCGTTCAAGTACCTGGTAGTTAC
>JANNAQ010000055.1:0-123765 GCA_031384515.1 Bacteroidia bacterium | reverse complement strand
AAATGGCTGCTCTGGCACAGCTATCACGGTTGATGTCACGGTTAATCCTACACCTACACTGGCAACCACTCCTGCGCAGCAGATAATTTGTGCTGGCACGGCTCCGAGTATAGCATTGAGTAATCCTAATAATGTTTCAGGTACGTTGTACCGCTGGACAGTAGCACAAAGCGGAACAACAGGAGCAAGCAATCAAGTTGCTTTGGTGGCAGGCCCAATTGCACAGATATTGAATTTAAGTACAGTAAATGTTCAGGGCACAGCTACCTATACGATAGAGGCGGTGAGTCCTTCCACACCAAGCTGCGTTAGCAGTACCAGGCAAGTAATTATCACGGTAGACCCAGTTCCCAATGCCACTGCAACGAACCAAACAATCTGTTCTGGTTTATTAACTGGGATTACAATTACCAATCCGAATTCGGTAACAGGAACGACTTATACCTGGACTCCAAGCGCGACTAACGTAACAGGAGCAACTGCAGGAAGCGGAGCAACAATTGCTCAACTTTTAACAAGTACGAATGGAACGACTAACGGAACTGTCATCTATACCATCACGCCTTCTGCCAATGGTTGTATTGGCCCCACGTTTGATGTCACTGCCACAGTAAAAGCTACACCAGTTATTACTAACATCGCTCCTCAATTACAAACAAGTATTTGCAGTACCGCAGCATTGAATTTTATTCCGACAAATTCAATCATTGGAACAACTTATACATGGACGAGCGTTTCAAGTGGTGCCACCATAACAGGCAACACGTTATCAAGTTCAGGAACTATTATTGATACACCTGCAAACTCTGGAAATGTAGTCGGAACAGTTACGTATACGATCACCCCAACCTTCAATGGATGCTCTGGGTCAAGTGTCAATTACCTCGTCAATGTGTTACCGCTGCCTTCTGCAAATGGTACAGATGTTGTTATCTGCGGTGGTCAGGTGGTAACCATACCACTTGATGCAAGCCCACAAAATGTTATAGGAACTACTTTCACATGGGTTATTCAGTCAACATCTGGGAACGTCACAGGGACGTCAGCAGGTAGCGGTTCAATAATTAGTCAAAGCCTGGAATTAACGAATACTTTTGTTGGAATAGTGGTGTATCGTGTAACTCCTTCTGCCAATAATTGCATCGGGCCGTTTAAGGATATTACGGTTACTATAAATCCACCGGCTACGATTTCAGCTGGACCTGATCTAAAGCTTTGTGAAGATGTTCCTAGTATTGTCCTTAATGGTTCAATAGGTGGGTCGACTTCAACAGTAACCTGGACTGGCGGTACTGGTTCGTTTTCTGATGCTACCCTTGTGACACCAAGTTATTCGTTCAATAACCCAACTGAAATTAATTCTATAATCACGTTTACAGTGACATCAAATGATCCAGATGGAGCAGGGCCTTGTCCAATAGTTTCTGATCAAATGAACCTACAAGTAAATCCGCTACCAATTGTTTTATTCACTGGTTTCCCTATAGGTTCTCCGCCACAGATGGCAGAAAATAATCTTCCCATTGTCCTTACGGGAAATCAAATAGGTGGTGACTTTACTATTCAGCCTTCATCATCTCTTATTGGCGGAACATTCGTGAATGTTGTGGATCGCGTAAATTTTGATCCTTCTGCAGTGACACTGGGCCCTAATTTTGTAAAGTATTTCTATACTAATCCAACCACAGCATGCTCCAATTTTGTTATTCAACAGATAATTGTTAATCCTGTTACCAATGTTAATTTCACGATTCAAAACGGAGTTTTAAATGGAGACCTAGAGTGGGAGGTGTGCGCTGATCAAGGATTGGTAAGGCTTATTGGAAATCCTATCGCAAGTACGGGTAAATCGCCAGAAACGGAGTTTACAGCCGATCCTGCATACACTGGACAAGTACTTCCAACCATTACTAAAACCGGTTCGGACTATTTTATGCAAACCAACGGCTTGGTCTCTGAAACGTATCTGATTAGGTACACATATCGAAATGCATTTGATGCCATCACATTTAAACTAGTTCCAGTAAAAATATTCGCAAGCCCGATTGCAGATTTCTCTTCTTCCAATAATTGCATTATTAGTGATGTAGTATTTAATGACACATCAATAATTAATCCTACTCCGTTTCCAACAAGCTTGGCTAGCTGGCAATGGAGTTTTGGCGATGGTAGTGCAAGCACCCAACAAAATCCTAGTAAGAGATATTCTATCTCAAGTACCTATGCAGTTGGTCTTAAAGTAACTACGCTTCAAGGTTGCACGAACACTAGTCCTACTAAGCCAGTACGAGTTGGTGATGTTCCCATTGTTGACTTTAATTGGTCAGCTATATGCAATAAAGACTTTACTGTATTTAGCGATTTAACAAATCCAGGTTCAATCAGTACTATTCAAACCTACAATTGGGATTTTGGTGATGGATCAACTCCAATTCTTAATGGACCGAATGGCTCGAGTGTTCCAACTGGCACTCATGGCGGGGCAACGATAGGCACGTATAAACAACCTCAGCATAAATATTCTTCCTTCAATACCTATAATGCAAGATTAACAGTCACTACCAATGATGGGTGTAGCAATTCCTTAGTTAAAAAGGTATTTATTTTACCATACAGCACTGTTGCTCCAAATGCGTCACTTGCATATCAGCAAGATTTTGAGGCCAGCGCTGGCGGTTGGATTCCGGAGGCTGGTGTTCAATACAATGTTAATCCTTCGATTAAGGTTCAAAGTGATACGAGTTGGATTTATGGATTGCCGACTGGACCTACTATTAATACAGCTTCCTCGGGCACGAAAGCTTGGTGGACTGGAAAAAACAACAAGACATATTATTCACTTGAAAATTCATGGGTGAATGGTCCATGCTTCGATCTTGCCACCCTTGAACGACCAATGATTTCTTTGGACTATTGGTCGGATCTTGAAAATCAACTTGACGGTGTGGTGTTGCAATATTCTACCGATGGAGGTATAAATTGGTTCAATGTTGGAACAGGAGCCTCTCTTTCTGCAGGTATTAACTGGTTCAACACTAACAATATTGTTGGTAAGCCCGGTGTTCAGCTTATCGGAGACTATGGTTGGAGTGGTAACGGAGTAAAAGGGTGGCAGAATGGTAGATTTAATTTAGATATGATTGATCCTTCAAAACGAAGCCAGGTTCGAATCAGAATAGCATTAGGATCCAGCAACGATAACATACCTATTCCATCTTTTGATGGCTTTGCATTTGATAATGTTTATGTCGGTGAAAAACAGCGTAATGTCTTGATCGAGCATTTTACAAATTCTAATGTTCCAGTAAACGGAGAGGCTTACCTGAATTCGTTGTACGATGAACAAGTTACATTAAATCACAAAACATCTGATTTTAGTGCCATTTATTATCATATTAATTCACCTTCTCCAGATCCTTTAAACCTTGATAATCCTTCAGATCCTCCGGCCCGTGCATTGTTCTTTGGGGTAACCCAACCACCTGCAACCGTGATGGATGGACGCTTAGGTGCTAAGGGCTCTATATATGATGGTACCTATGATAAGATTACTAAGGTGCAGGTGGATAGGAGAGCCTTAATAAATCCTTTGTTTGATTTGAAGTTGGATACTGTGGCAACAGGATTGAACAATACGATGACTATTCAGTTGACTATTACTGCTCGACAGAATTTCACAACACCATTGATTGCTCAGGTTGCGTTAGTGGAAGACAATGTAAGTGGTAATAGAAATGTTCTTAGGAAACTTCTGTTTGGTGCCGATGGTGAAACAATAACCAATACATGGGTATCGGGTACTACTATCGTTAAATTAAAATCAGATGTTGAGATTGACGTACCAATTGCAAACCCTGCCAATTTGAGGCTCGTGGCATTTGTTCAAGATAAGAATGACTTACCTAAAGTGCCACTTGGAGAGCCAGCGAGTTCTCCTTTCAAAGAAATTTATCAGAGCTTATCTGTGAAGGCTCCTCGTAAAACAGGCTCCCCAGTGGTTGGCCTTGAAGACAAAGAACCAGTAGGACCGTCCACACTTAACGGAATAAAAATTTACCCTAACCCTGCAAATGGATCATTTAATTTTGAATTACCTACAGGTTCAGCAACCGGATATTCTTGGAAGTTAGCAGACCAGCGCGGAGTAATTGTTCAGAAGGGTGATTTTGAAGATGCGTTTAATAACCTTAAACCTGTAGATATTTCAGGTGTGGCAAATGGAGTTTACTTTGTCATTATTGCAGGCCCTGGCAAGACGGTGGTCTACCAGAAGTTAGTGATCATGAATAGGAATTAGGATGTGATGGTCCTTAATTCGACTATAGCCTGCTCTATCAGTTTAATAAATTTCGAGTTCTTTATCGATATCCCTTTTGGGTAGTTTTTGGAAGTCTCTTCTATTTCGAGTGACATTTTTTTTGCATGATGCAACCCCATCATTGTAAGTGATGGTTTTATCTTGTGAATTACTTTGGCTAATTCAAGCCAAGACCCAGTCTTGGCTAGATGTTTAATTTCTTCAAGAGTATCAGGCATAGAATTCACAAAAGTGCTTACCATTTCTTGAATGAATTTTGGATTGTTATTCGAAATTTGCCTTAGGTAATTCAAATCTACGGTTGATTTGAAGGTTTTTGGTGCTTTGATTCTTAGTGGTGTCTTGTCTTTACTAAATCTTAATAAAACTTTGAGTAGCTCGTTTGGTGTGAATGGCTTAGGGATACAATCATCCATATTGGAGGCCAAACATTTTTCAACATCCTTCTTTGTGGCATTCGCGGTTAATGCAATTATTGGTATTTCATTTTTTGGTGGTGGTCCGTTTCGGATGGCTTTGGTTGCTTCAAAACCATCCATTACTGGCATTTGAATGTCCATTAAAATAATATCAAAGGAAGTGTTCTTAAGTTTCTCCAATGCCACAAAGCCGTTCTCAGCAGTGTCAACATTACACTTCCAAGTTTTTAAAATATTGATTGCATACAGCCTATTAATGTCATTGTCTTCTACCAGAAGTACGTTTAAATTACTTAGGCTTTTCTTCTGTAATTTGCCTTTACTTACCTGGTTAGAAAGTTGAGCAATATCCTTTTGATTACCTTTTTGGTAGGGGATAACTACAACAAAGGATGATCCTTTTCCCTCTTCACTTTTTACTGAAATTGTTCCTTGCTGTAATTCAACCAATTGTTTTACAATGGTAAGCCCAAGGCCTGTGCCTCCATACTTACGAGTAACGCTGGCATCGGCCTGACTAAAACTCTCAAAAATGGTTGTCAATTTATCAGCAGGAATTCCTATTCCGGTGTCAATTACTTCAACTCGTAAATAATACGTTTGCCTTTCCTTTTTTTCGATTGAACAGTTGATGTTAACAGTGCCCGTATGGGTAAACTTAAGTGAGTTGCTGATAAGATTGATCAAAATTTGATTGAGGCGAACAGGATCGCCTATAAGGATTTTATCGGCATCTTTGTGAATCAGGTTTGTTATAGTAATGCCTTTCTCTTTTGCTTGAAAGATGAACATGTTGGAAAGGGAGATCATTACATCTTTTAGCTTAAACCCAATTCGCTCAAACTTTAATTTACCGGATTCAATAGAAGCAAGATCCAGAATATCATTAATGATAACCTTAAGGTTTTCAGATGCGCTTTTTATTGCATTTAGATAAACGATCTGGTCATCCTTACTTGGATTCTTACTTAGCAGAGTTACCATTCCTGCGATCCCATTAATAGGGGTTCGTATTTCATGACTAATATTTGCCAGGAATTGGTCCTTGGTTTTTTGAGCCTGCAGGAGTTCAGCTGCATCTCTTTTTCGTTCGGTTATATCACGGCAGTCGAGAATAAGGCCTTCAATTTTTGGCAATCCTTTCGACTTGTCTTTTTGTTTAAGATTAATAGAATTGAACTCAAGGTATTTGTAGGATTTATCTTTGCATAGAAATTGAAACTCGATTGATTTTTGATATTGCTTTTTAGTGCTGCGCTGGTAGTTTAGTTTAAATAAAGGAAGTGTTTCAGGCAAAATGAAATCAAAGAAATTTTTGCCATTTAAGCTTTTCGACTTGTATCCAAGTGTCTCTTGGACGGATGAATTATGATAAAGGATTTTGCCCTGATAGTCGACAACAAAGATAAGGTCAGATCCATCTTCTACCACGGCTTCATAAAACAGCCCTTTCTTTACATAATTTTCTATTGTTTTCACCATTTGTTATATACCTGCCTCTTCCATTTCTTTCAGGTAACGATAAATAGATGATTTGCCTATGCCAAGGCGCTTGGCTACCTCTAGCACATTGTTGTCATATTTGTCAAGAAGCATTCGAATAATCCGGTAAGAATATTCTTGTAAGGTCATTTCCCGTAAGAGTAAGGATTGCTCAATTCCTCTATTGTTAAATGTAATATCTGCCGCTTTTATTTCCCCATTATCCGCCATCACTGCAGCTAATTCAATTATCGATTTTAATTCCCTTACATTTCCTGGATAGGTGTATTGAAGTAATTTCTCTTGAGCTTCTTGAGTTAGTTTAAATTTCTTTAATTGATTCTCCTTTGTGAAATGATCCAGGAAGTATTTGGCTAGCAACAGAATATCTTGTTCACGCTCGCGAAGAGGAGGGAGGTGAATAGGGAGACCAAGCAATCGATAGTAAAGATCTTCTCGAAACTTCCCCTTCTTAACTTCTTCAGAAAGATTTCTGTGTGTAGCAACCAGAATTCGAACATCTAATTTTATTAGCTGATTTCCACCCACTCTGCTAATTTCTTTTTCCTGAAGCACTCGAAGTAATTTGGATTGTAGCCCTATTTCCATTTCGCCTATTTCGTCTAGAAAAAGTGTTCCGCCTTCGGCTTCTTCAAATTTTCCTAACCTTCTACTACTTGCTCCGGTAAACGCTCCCTTTTCATGTCCGAATAATTCGCTTTCAATTAGGTCTCTGGGTATGGCTGCTATGTTAACGGCAATAAAGGATTTATTTTTTCTTGTTGAACCGTAATGAATGGCCTTGGCAACTAGTTCCTTTCCGGTTCCGGTCTCGCCTGTAATGGTTACAGTAATGTTTGTTTTAGCCGCCTTTTCCAGTAACCCAAATATTTTCCTTATTGATGAACTTGTGCCTATTATGCTTTTTTCAAATTCATATTTTTCAGTGATTTCTAATTTGAGTCTGTCAATTTCCTTGATCAGTGAATTTTTGTTTCTGGCATTGTTAATAGAGTTAAGAATTCTATCCTTCGCTTCTTCATCTTTACTGATGTAGTCAAATGCACCGATTTTTAACAATTCAACAGCAGTTCCTATCTTCTCCTGGGCAGAAACGATTATAACGCTAATATTGGGGTCAAAATCCCGGATCTCTTTCAGGACCTTTTCACCAGCCATATCTGGCAAGGAATAATCGAGTGTTACGATGTGTGGTCGTTTATGAAGGTTATTAATGAATTCCTTAGCCGTAGTAAAAAAAGTAACTTCGAAATCCGGATTTAGCCCAAGTACGAACTTTAGGAATTTTGAATACGCTGGGTCATCTTCGACAACAAAAATTTTCAACGGGTCTTTCTCGTACATTGCTTATGCATTGAATTGTAAATTACATTTCAATTTTGTTTTAGCAAAAGTTTTAATTTCTCTAATTAATAAGGACTTTTATAGTACTTCCCAATGCCATCGACTATGATTCCTGAATTTGATGTTCTCACTGAATCTGAGATAGAACTAATGCATAAAGCACCTATTTGGGTCTGCATCCTGGTTGCAGGCGCTGATAATGAAATTGACCAGCGTGAGATGAAACTAGCTATTAACTTGGCCACGAAAAAAAGTAAAAGGAATAAATCAAAGTTAATGGAGTTTTATGTTACGGTTGCAGAAGATTTTGAGGACAAAATAAAAATTACTCTTCAAGATTTTCCAATTGAGGTGGCACAACGTAATTCATTAATAGTGAATGAATTGAGCAGACTTAATTCAATCCTTCCCAAGCTGGAAAAAGGATTTACTATTCAGTTTTATGACAGTATTAGGGAGATTGCAAAGAAAATCGCTGAGTCATCAGGAGGTATTCTTGGGATCAGATCAATTGGCGCTGAGGAAGCAATATTTGTCGGGTTGCCAATGATTAATAATCCGGCAAACTATTAGAATGACTCAATCAGATCATTCTTTTTTTGGAAGCTCAGTAGTTCCATTTCGGCTAGTTTTCCTCATGTGGCTTGCCTTTAGCATCCAATTTTTTTATGGAATTGATTTGGGCTTCCTAGGTATTATGCCGAGAACGGTAACGGGCTTAATTGGGATATTCACGGCTCCAATTATCCATGGAGATCTCGCTCACCTAATTTCCAATACCATTCCTTTATTGTTTTTGGGATCAGTTTTGTTCTTCTTTTATGAGCGAATTGGGCGGAATGTATTCTTTAAATGTTACTTCTATACCAATATTCTTGTTTGGTCGCTAAGCCCGAGGGTATCCTATCATATTGGAGCAAGTGGACTAATTTATGGATTATCAGCCTTCCTTATCTTCTATGGCCTATTGCGGAAAGACTTTGTGTCCCTTTTAATTTCTATTGCCGTGATTTTCGCTTATGGAGGTATTTTCTATGGAATTTTACCAACTGATCCGCGTATTTCCTGGGAGTCTCATTTGGCAGGGGCTTTGGTTGGAACAGCCACAGCATTTAACTTGGCTGACAAGAAAAGGGTGAACTAATGGATGTAGCAGCAAAAGAAATTCTGACGAGCCTAAAAGCAGGAAAATATGATCCAGTATATGTATTGCAGGGCGAGGAAACTTTTTATATCGATTTGATTGCCAATTATATTGAAGCTAATGCAATTCAGGATTCAGAGAGGAGCTTCAATCAGGTTATCATGTACGGGCGGGATGCAACCGTGGCAGCTATTCTAACAAACGCAAAACGTTTCCCGATGATGGCGCCTCGCCAACTTGTTATCGTTCGCGAGGCTCAGGAAATAATTGATCTTCAGAAAGATACTGGATCAAAACTAATGCTTGACTATATATCAAGACCTGTTCCCACAACTGTTCTAGTTCTCTGTCATAAGCATAAGTCCCTTGATAAAAGAAAGGAATTAGGAAAAAAGATTGATCAGTTAACCACCTCAGCTACTTTTAAGAAGGCCTATGAGAATCAACTGCCTCCCTTCGTGTTAGAATATGTGAGAGACAAGGGTTATAAAATTGATGATGGTGCTGTAAGGGTATTATGTGAATATGTGGGTAACGATTTGAACCGAATGGCCAATGAGATAGATAAAGTATTGATTGCGGTATCAAAAGGGGAGACGATAACTTCTGATAGCGTAATGAATCAAGTGGGTATTAGTCGCGAATACAATATTTTTGAACTTCAAAAGGCATTAATACAAAAGGATTCCTTTCTGGCAACCAAAATTGTAAACTACTTTGAGGGTAACACAAAGAAGAATCCTGTGATTCCACTTGTAGCCTTTTTATACTCTTTCTTTAGTAAGCTTTTGGTAGCCTCAACCGCAACAGATAGAACCGAAAGAGGATTAGTTACTTTGCTTAAAATCAGTCCTTTCGCTGCAAAAGATTATAGTGCTGCTTTGAATAGATATGAGACTCTAAAGATTATCGAAAACATTTCCAGTCTGAAGCAAGCAGATCTTAAGTTGAAAGGTGTTAACTCCGGGGCTGAGAGCGAAGGACAAATTCTAAAGGAGCTGGTATTTAAACTTATGTACTAGGCAACGGAACCTGTCATTATTCGTTTATGAATTCTTATGTGGCGAACTGATAATTAGTCATCCATAATGAATAATAGAGTTTTATTAGTAGTTTTGAGTTCATGCAATTTATTTTTTCTGCATGGAATAAATTTTTTAAACTGAAGTCGGCAATTTTATTGCGATTTTCCTGTTGTACCAAAAAGTAATTAATGAAGAAGGCAAACTTCTTACTCATCTGTTTTATTTTTCCGCTCATTGCGCTTTCACAAGATCTGATATCTCAGGGAAAATCTGATCGACTTTTCAAAAGTGGTATTGACTTAATGGAGCATGGTGAATATGGAGCCGCACGAAGTGTATTCTCCGATTTTCTAGCTACTTATGGTTCATGGGATTTGAAAAGAGGGGACGCGGAATATTATCTTGCTTTGTGCGCGTTGAATCTCTATCATCCTGATGGGGAAAAACTCATCGAAAATTTTGTCCAGCAAAATGCCAATCATCCCAGATCCGTTACAGCATACTACGATCTTGCTAATTTTTTTTACAATGAAAAAAATTACATAAGGGCAACAACCTATTTTGGGAAAGTCGATTTTATTGCCCTCGGCACAGAGCAACAAAATTCCGGCCGCTTCAAGTGGGGTTACAGTTTATTTAACTTGAAGAAGTTAAAGGAGGCTTTAGATGAATTTAACTTTATAAAAACCCAAGGTGGCCAATACGGACCAGCTTCCAGTTATTATGCAGGTTTTATTGAATATAGCGAGGCAGACTATGACATTGCTCTTACTGATTTAAAACGTGCCGAACAAAGTCCGGCCTATGCTGCCATTGTTCCTTATCTAATAGCTAATCTCTATTACAAACAGCGCAACTATGATCAATTGCTGAGTTATGTATCTTCGATTAAGTCAAGGGATAACCTTACCAATTCAGATGAAATTGATCTGCTTTCTGCGGAAGCGAGCTTTAAAAAGTCAGATTATAAAAATGCTCTCGAAGGCTACCAGGGATATGTGGAAAATAATGAGGAGAAGAGTAATAAAGGCGTGCTGTTCAGGGCAGGTTATTCGGCCATGTCAATCGGACAGGATGAACTTGCATTGAATTGGTTGAAGCAGTCGGCTTTGGACAGCGATTCCATTGGATTTTATTCGTCTTATTTTTTGGGATCACTTTATTTAAAGAAGGAGCAAAAGAATCCTGCGTTGACAGCATTTGATAATTCGCGCAAGTTTAGCTCGGATAAAAGAATGGTTGAAGAAAGCACATTTCAGATAGCAAAAATTTCGTATGACCTTGGCCTTTCAGATAAGGCGATCAGTGAGTTCGAGAAATTTGTTGTTGATTTTCCATCAAGTGCACACACTGGAGAGGTTAAAGAGCTTTTGTCACATGCCTACCTCAATGCCAACAACTACAATAAGGCCATTGAATACATTGAGTCATTTTATGTTCGTAATCAAAATTTGGATAGGGCCTATCAAAAGGCAACAATGCTTAAAGGAATTGAGCTATTTAACAAGGAGGAATATTCAGCGTCCGTTCAGCTTTTTGAAAAGTCACTTGATTTTCCAATTGATCAAAAGTATCTGGCTGAAGCAAGTTTTTGGTGTGGCGAAGCGTATTCAATTGGAAGGAAGTACGAACAAGCTATCTCACATTATCAGACAATTATTGGGATAAACCCTTTTCAGAACGATGAACTTATTGCTAAAGTTAGATATGGAATGGGCTATGCTCATTTCAACCTTCAGCAATATGATCGCTCACTTTTTAACTTTAAGGAGTTTATAAATAAGTCAACCAAATCAAGTTCTAATTATTCTGACGGGGTAATCAGGCTTGCTGATTGCTATTATGTAACCAAGGCTTATCCTGACGCACTTGCAAATTATAGAAAGTCAATTCAACTCAATTCTGCTGATGGAGATTATGCGCATTTACAAACAGGTATTATTCTTAGCATTCAAAGAAAGTTTGCGGAATCTGCAACAGAGTTGGATATTGTTGTGAAGAATTATGCTCAGTCAAGATTTTTGGATGAAGCGCTTTATCAACGTGCTGAACTTGATTTTGTTCAGGGAAATTATCCAGCTTCAGTATCTGGTTATTCAAATCTGATCAACAGCAGTAAATCTTCCAGGTTTTTACCGTATGGATATTTGCACAGAGCCGCTTCCTATTTCAACTTAAAGGAGTACAACAAGACATCTGATGATTATATCGCCATCATTGAAAAATTCCCTGCTCACCCTTTGACCCATGAGGTCTTGTTGCCCTTGCAGGAATCATTGAATTTGGCAGGACGCACTGCTGAGTTTGATAAGTACATGAATGAGTTTAAAACTGCTAATCCTGGAGCTAAGGGAATTGAGATAGTTGAATTTGAATCTGCTAAAACATTGTACTTTAATCAGGTCTATCCAAAAGCTATCCAGAGTTTGGGTAATTATCTAGCCTCTTACCCCGAAAGCCCACGACAATCAGAAGCAAGATATTACCAGGCAGAATCTTTTTATAGGCTGAAGGATTTACCAAAGGCTCTTGAGATTTATGAGCTATTGAAGGCAGACCAGACCTTTTCTTTTGCAAATAAAGTAACAGCACGAATTGCAGAATTGCAATTTAAGCAAGGTCGTTTTGAAAAAGCAATTCCTGAATTTCACAGGTTAGCTAAAATAGCTTCTACTAAGAAGGAGCAATATAGTTCTTGGTCTGGCTTAATGGAGTCTCACTATTTTCTTGCTCAATACGATTCGGCTGTTTTTTATGCACAGGAGATAATTAAGAATGGTAATGTCAATGCGAGCGCTCAGAACAAGGCATCCGTTTATATTGGCAAATCCGCCATGGCTCAAGGCGATTACGAAACAGCAAAGGATGAATTTATCAATACGCTAAACACGGCCCAAGACGAGTTTGGTGCAGAAGCCAAATACTTACTAGCTGAAATTTTTTATTTAAACAAAGAGCACAAGTCATCGAATGAAGTTCTGGTTGAACTTATAAGCTCTTTTGCTGCGTATACGGAATGGGTTGGAAAGGCTTTTTTGTTGATGGCCGATAATTACGAAGCTATGGGAGAGGTATTTCAGGCTAAGGGCACCCTAAAGTCATTAATCGAAAACTTTCCCTTAACCAACATAAAGACGCAGGCTTCGGAACGGTTGAAAAGACTTGAAAACATGGAGCTAAAGAAACAAACTCAATTGAATGCGGATACAACAGATAACCAGAAAAATTGATGGGCCAGCTAATCCGAAATAAGGGTATCCAAAGTATAGTAGGTATTTTCTTACTGCTGATTCCATACATTGGGTTTGCTCAAGAACAGTGGGAGAGTGAGGGTGAAATAGAAAACGTAGAGATCGAGATCGTAAAAGAAAGGCAAATCGTTTTACCAAAAGCAAACCGAAACTTTGAAAAAGTACCGCCTAGACCTGTTGAACCAACAAATCCGGAGATTCGCTATGAATTTACAAATCTGAAGTTCAATACGTCAGAGTACAATCCTCAAATTCGTCCGTTGAAATTGAAGCAGGAAGAAATCAGCAAGATTTATGGAAACTATGTTAGCGCTGGCTTTGGCAACTACGCCTCTCCGTACCTGAATGCATGGCTTACTAGCAAACGCGATAAAAATAAATTTTATGGCGCTCATTTATTTCATCAAAGTTTTGGCAAGGGACCTGTGGATGATGAAAATTCAGCCAGCACGAATTCTTACTTGTCCTTGTTCGGCAAATCATTTTCTAAATCATTGGTGACAAGTGGTAGTGTAAATTATGAGAATAGGGGAGGTTACTTTTATGGTTATAAGCCCACTTCTGTAGAATTGGACAGAGATAGAATAAAGCAGTCATACAATCTAACTAAAATTGCGGTTGGTGTTGAAAATACTAAGCCCTCTGATTTCAATTTTGGGTTGAATGCATCGTTCAATTACTTATCCGATTATTATAAAGCCAAAGAAAGTGAGGTTGTCCTGAATTTCAAAAGCGACTATTCAATTTCAGAAAAAAGTAAGATTGATTTTGCCGCTGACTATTTTCTCATTGCCCGCAAAGATTCACTTCGTGATGCAGCTCCGAGACATTTGTTAAAAATAAGGCCGGCATATAGATTTGAGGCTATTGATAAGCTTTGGCTCACAATTGGATTGAATGGCGCAATTGAAAACGATACGCTTGGAGAATCAAGTTCCGTTCATGTTTATCCTAATCTGAAGGCAGACTATCACCTAGCTGAATCAGTTGATGCTTATGTGGGTGTAACTGGCGATATCGATAAAGTTTCATTGCATACCCTTTCAGCGGAGAATTTATGGGTGAATAGGAACCTGGATATTTTTCATACGAATAGAGCAATTGATTTTTTTGGTGGATTAAAAGGCAAACTTGGAAGAAAGTCGGGCTTTGGATTCGGGATTTCATACGCAAATCTGAAAGGGCTATATTTTTACCAAAACTCAGGTGGTAATCGCGCGAAGTTTGATGTGATATATGATAACGGAAACACACAGAGAACCAATCTTTTTGCAGAATTGAACTTCACCTATTCTGAGGTAGTTAAGATGAATATACGGGGAGATTATTTTAGTTACTCAACCGATCAGCTTTCTGAAGCATTTCATAGGCCTGCCTATAGGATAGCCTATAATTCCACCTACAACATATACAAAAAGCTTTTACTGAATGTGGATTTTATCACTCAAGGCGGAATTAAAGCCTATGATTCGGAAACGCTGAAAACAGTTGAATTGAAGCCTGCCATAGATCTCAATCTTAAGCTTGATTATTTTGTTTCGAAACAGTTTTCTGTTTTTCTTAAATTCAATAACCTTTTATCTAATCAATATCAGGTTTATCTGAATTATCCGGTACGAGGGTTTCAAGCTATGGGAGGTATTAGTTGGAGCTTCTAATGCTATTATTTGAAGAAATTTAGGTTATTTTTGTATTAACACCCGTAAAAACCGAACCCATGGCTAAGCGCAAAAAGACTAACGAAGATCTTCCTGACGAGAACCTAGAGAACTCTAACGATGCTGATAGCTTCGGCTTACCTGATGTTGATTATAAACCAATAAATAGGGATGAAAGTGGTTCTTCAGAATCTACGTCTGAACTATCTACTCCTGAACCGGAACAACAAGAAACCGTTACAGAATACAATCAATCTGAAGAGCAGCCCAAAGAAGAGTCTGGTTATGTATACCAAGCTCCTGCTGATGAAAAATCAAAAGCACCAATTATTATTGGGGTTGTCATAGCTGCAGTTGTAGTCATAGCTGGATTTTTGATTTATAATTTTGTTTACAAACCGAAAGTAGAAAAGGAAAAACTAGAACAATTGGCTAAAGCAGCGGCCTCAAAAAAGGCAGCGGAAGAAGCTAGATTGGCCAAAGAAAGGGCTGAGGCTGAACGGTTGAAGAGGGAAGCAGAGGAAGCAGCGGCAAAAGCAAAACCTGTAGAAGGAACTATTGAGATACTAAGTGGTCCTACTAAACGTTATTATGTTGTGATTACCAGTGCAATTGATGCGGATCTCAATATGGATTATGCAAAAAAACTGAGTGCAAAAGGAGTTAGTTCTAAAATCATTCCGCCATTTGGGAAATGGAAGTTTAACAGATTGTCCATCGGTGACTTTGAAACATTTGCCTTAGCCCAGACCAGCGCAGATGCTGCTAAAGCAGAATATGGAGATGGGGTATGGGTAATCAAGTATTGAAAAGTGAGTTAAGTTTTTGATAACCGTTTTGGTCCGATTGTTTTTAAGACCAGAAATTTTTTAAACTATTTATTATGCTAGCTCAGATTATTACAAATCAGGATGTTGTTACACCGGATGCGACTCTCTCCGTTTGGGAGTTGGCCAAGGCAGGTGGCATTTTAATGATTCCAATTGCAATAGCTTCCTTCTTTGCCATCTACATTTTTGTAGAAAGAATTTTAACCATCAACAGAGCTAACCAAAGCCCTGAAGTCTTTATGTCCAAAATAAAGGAGCTAGTACTGAAAGGTGATATGAATGGAGCTAAAGTTCTATGTGCTCAATTCGATACACCTGTTGCCAGGATGATCGAGAAAGGAGTGGCGCGTATAGGAAGCCCGCTAAAAAATA
Organism: Bacteroidia bacterium; assembly: GCA_031384515.1. Lineage (GTDB taxonomy): Bacteria > Bacteroidota > Bacteroidia > Cytophagales > Cyclobacteriaceae > ELB16-189. The sequence goes on along the minus strand of JANNAQ010000055.1, from coordinate 107,901 downwards.
TCGAGGCCTCGGTGGAGAACGTTGCCAAAATTGAGCTCTTCAAATTAGAGAAAAATCTTTCTGTCATCGCCACCGTTTCAGGTGCTGCCCCTATGATGGGCTTTCTGGGAACTGTGATTGGTATGGTGCAGGCTTTCATATCTATTGCTCAGGAGGAGGGTTCTGTGAGCCCTAAGCTGTTGGCAGATGGCATTTACACGGCCATGATCACAACGGTTGCCGGATTGATCGTAGGTATCATTGCATATCTGGGTTATAATTATCTCGTAACACGCGTATCAAAGGTTGTTCATAAGATGGAATATTCGGCTATTGAGTTTATAGACTTGTTGCAAGAGCCCCGCTAGAGAATATGAATCTTCAAACCAGAAATAAAGTAGATGCGGCCTTTAGCATGGCCTCTATGACAGATTTGATTTTTCTGTTGTTGATTTTCTTTATGCTCACCTCATCATTTGTGACTCCATCAGGATTGCCGGTGAACTTGCCATCAAGCAAAGCCAGCATGATTGAAGTGCAGAAAGTTTCTATCACGGTAACAAAAGACCTAAAGTATTATGTGGATGAAAAACAAGTAACAAAAGCATCTTTAGAATCTGTATTAAAGACTAAACTGGGTCGCCCAGAGGGAGTGGTTATTCTTCACATTGATAAAACTGTACCTTGGGAAGAAGGAGTTTATGTGGCAGGTGTGGCGGCTTCATTAAAGGCAAAAGTATCCATAGCTACTGTTCCAAAATAGTATGAGTGATTCTCGTGAAAGAAAGAATAAGACGGTTGCTTTGTTTACCTCTTTGGGTATTCACTTGGCAGTGCTGCTGTCCTTTCTTTTCATGATGGCGTGGCGTGCACCCAATCCTCCTTTACCAGAGTATGGTATTGAATTAAATTTTGGATTAGATGATCAAGGAGCTGGTGATATTCAACCCGAAACCCCTGCAAGTTCTGAAGAAGTGCCAGCTGAGGAACCACCAACTGATGAAACAAGTACTGAGCCTGTGGAGGAGAAAGAAGAAGAATCTAAACCTGTTGAAGAAATAGTTGAGCAGCCTGTGTCCAAAGAGGAGAGTCCCGTTGTGGTAAAGGAAACCAAGAAGGAAATTGTAGTTAAACCAGTTAAGGAAGACGCTAAAAAGGAAGACAAGAAAGAAGTAAAAGTTGCTGATACAAAACCTTCTGAAGATAAGGGAAATCCTAAGCTTGCCAACCAAGGAGATGATAAGAATAAAGTAGGCGACAAAGGAAGTGAAGAAGGCTCTTTAGATGCAAAAGCTTTATATGGAAAACAAGGCGGTGGAGGTGGAGGAGTTGGGCTTGATCTTGCTGGCTGGAATTGGGATGAAATCCCTAAACCGAATATTCCGAACAATGAATTGAACGGTAAAATCATTTTTGAAATAAAGGTTGATGAGAATGGTGAGATAATTAGCTATAAGGTATTAGAAAAGACTCTTAGCATTGAAGCGGAAAAAGCCTGTAAAGAGGCCATTGAGAAATTGACGTTTAGCAAGAAGTCTGGTGCTGCTGTTCCTGATGTTTCAACAGGTAAAATTTCCTTTGTTGTCCGTACCCAATAGTCTTTTAAGTAAACTCACTTTAGTCTCTATTGGATTCCTTAAGAAGGCTTGGTTAGCTGATTACTTTTGAGTTTTATATAGCTCTTCGGCCACCTTTTCTGTTATGCTTTTTGGTACGAGGTAGGTAAGTTGAACAGATATCCAGTTTACGAAGCCCGGTATAATCTCGGCTCTGCCCTTAAGCATTTTATCTATTCCGATTTTCGCTACAGCTTCCGGTTTCATACTGAATTTTTCGGCCCTTTCTTTCATGCTTTCCATGCCAGCCCTATCAACGAATCCAGTGGATGTTGCACCAGGACTAAGACAAGAGACAGATATGCTCGATTTTTTCAATTCTAGTCGTAATGCCCTGGTAAAAAGTACAACAAATGCTTTGGAGGCAGCATATGTTGCAAGAGTGGGTACAGCCTGATAGGCAGCTGTGCTGGCCACGTTTAAAATGAACGACTTTGGTTGTTTTCTCAGTTCAGGAATTAGTTGGTGACAAAGATTTACCAATGTGTTGATGTTAAGTTGCATCATGTTGTTAAGGTCTTCGAGCCTACATTTCTCAACAGCATTCCAAATGCCATAGCCAGCATTGTTAACTAGAATATCGATTGAGAATGAATTCTCAATTAACCAACCGTGAAGTTTTGTGTGAGCATCAGATTCAGAAAGATCCAGGCTTAAGAACTCTGCCTTGACATGAAATTCTTTTCTAAGCTCAGCACATAGTTGGGAAAGTTTTTGACTAGATCTGGCAACTAAAAGAATGTCATGGTTACGACTTGCTAGTTCACGGGCAAGGCAAAGGCCAATACCTCCGCTGCCACCTGTGATGAGTGCATAAGCCATTTAAACTACTTGTCGGTGAGGGTCATTAGTCTTTGGTATAGCATAGGCTTGCTACTTTCAGACTTCGGAATAAATTTTCCACAGATGATGGGTACATACATTACTCGTCTACGGCTTTTTTCACCCACAAAAGGAGACTGAGCTACTCTGTGCCAAAGTCTTCCATCATGAACGGTTAGATCTCCAGCTTCAACGTTTAAGCCTACCTCTTTTTTGTCTGGGGCATGGCTGATGAAATATACTTTCTTAAACAGCAAGGTTGCTAGGCCCTTATTATGGGTTCCTGGAATTATCCGCAATCCCCCATTATCTGTTGAGGAGTTATCAAGGTGGATACCCACATTTAACATGGGCATTACTTTTTGGCCATAGAAAATATCACGAAGAGCATCGGTGTGCCAACCTAATTGGCTGTAGTTGCTGTTTTCTGTGTTGATGTAATGATTGAAGACAAGGCCATCTTTTTCATTTTCCCCAATCCTTCCTTCATGATCGCCAATAAAACCAAACAACGCCTTGAGTCTCTCGTCTTTTAGAAATCTGGAGAAAAGGTCACTGTGTTGATTAAGGAAGGCAAAGCGTTGAACTATCTTCTTTCCATCTACATCAGTTCCATACTTAATGGGCACTCCATTTATAGATTTAACATCTTCTCTAATCCATTGTTCTTGAATTTTGGCAGACTCTTCCAAAAGTTGTTTAACAGTGTCTTTTGAAATAAAATTCTTAAAATGAATAAACCCATTTTTCTCAAAAAAACTCATCTGCTCTGCAGAAAGTTGCTCTCCTAATGAAAATAGGGGGTATTTGGAATTAAGTGAATCTGAAATGCCGTTGTTTGCCATACTTTGGTTGTTAACTAAGTATTAACCTCAAATTAAGGGAATTTTAACTAAAATTCTTTAACGTATTCTCTAAATTATCGACTACCCACCATTATTATTTTATTTACGAAAATGTTTGTGGTTAGGCGGTGAGTAAGGGACTTGGAACTAAATGGGGTAGTTCATCAACTTTTGTTAACTGCAGGCAAGGTTTTAGTTACGAAAGAATGAACCGCCCATGCAAAGAAAGGAGCAGATAAGACATCAATTGTATAGTGCACGTGCTGCCAAAGAATAAGAAAAGCGACAACAAAGGTTGATGTCAGTATGAATAGTTTACGCGCTTTATTTTCTACTAGTAAGTATAATAAAAAAAGAGTTGATACATGCCCCGAAAAAAATAGATCCTTTAGATAGACAACATTGCCGTAAGCAATTTTAGTTACTAAAGGATCAATTAATGGAATGATGCCTTGAGGTGGTTCAAGTGTTACAACGTATAAGGTAAAAATTCGAAACAGATTAATTCCAATATAACATTCGATCCCAAGTAGGATAGTATAGCCATTAGCTATATTAAAAAGAATGGTAACCAGAACTGAAGAATAGATGATTCCAAAAATGACCCACGACCAATCTTTGGGCTCTAACAGATTAAGAATATAGTCATTCAGAACTACCCCTGGCTTTGGCTGTAAAATTTCTGTGAAGAAGTAGGGGAGAAAGGAAATAAGCGCAATGCCAACAAATCCAGATAAAATAAGATGGATTCGAAAGCTCCTTTTTCTTAAGAGTTCATTCCAGCTGAGATGATTACTCATTTACGATGATGAGGTAATAATTTTTTTTACCCTTCTGTGCTAGCAAGTATCGACCTTGAAGAAGTTTAAAGTCTGGCTTTTGATTGGGATCAGACACTTTTATTTTATTGATGCTAACCCCACCCCCCAGAATCATTTTGCGTGCTTCGCCCTTAGAAGGAAAAATTTTACTTTGAGTGACCTCTGATAACAAGTCAGTAATGGAAACTGCACCTACTAATTCTGATTTTTTTATTGTGGTTTGTGGAACTCCTTCAAAGACAGATAATAAGGTTTCTACATCGAGGCTTTGTAAATCCTCATTTAGCGAATTACCAAAGAGTATGTTGGATGCCTTAACTGCTCCTTCGTAATCCTGCTGTGAGTGAACTCTGATAGTTATATCTTTTGCTAACTCAAGTTGAAGTTTTCGCGCATGTGGTGCGGTGCTGTGCTCAGCTATGAGTCCTTCAATTTCCGCTTTACCTCTCTCCGTGAAAATTTTGATATAATTAGAAGCGTCTTCATCTGACACGTTAAGCCAATACTGATAGAATTTATAGGGAGAAGTGCGATTGGGATCTAACCACACATTACCTCCTTCTGTTTTTCCAAACTTGGTACCATCTGCTTTCTTTATTAGCTGAGTAGTCAGGGCAAATGCCTCACCTTCATCTTTTCTTCTAATCAATTCCGTTCCTGTTAGGATGTTTCCCCACTGATCGGAGCCTCCCATTTGCAACTTGCAATTTTTGTTTTTGTAGAGCCAGTAAAAGTCATACCCCTGAACCAACTGGTATGTAAATTCTGTAAACGATAACCCAGCCTCCAGCCTCTTCTGGACGGAATCTTTCGCCATCATATAGTTTACCGTTATATGTTTTCCTACATCGCGAATAAATTCTAGAAAGTTAAATTCCTTGAACCAGTCATAGTTATTTACCATTTCCGCAGAATTGGCTGCGCTAGAAAAGTCAAGGAATTTTGTTAATTGAGCTTTTACGCATGATTCATTGTGGCGTAAAATTTCTTCGGATAATAAATTGCGTTCAGCTGATTTGCCAGAGGGATCGCCTACCATTCCTGTTGCACCTCCCACAAGAGCAAATGGTTTATGTCCGCTCTTTTGAAATTGAACCAAAGTCATGATTTGAACGAGGTGACCGATGTGAAGTGAATCTGCTGTTGGATCAAAACCTATATATCCACTGGTCATCTCCTTTTTTAGCTGCTCCTCTGTGCCAGGAGTGATATCATGGATCATGCCACGCCAACGAAGTTCCTCAATAAAATTTTTGCTCATTGCTTGTGATAAAACTCCAAATATAAGGCTACTTACGTCAATATTGGCCACCCAAATGACCAATTATGGATGGGGCTCATCCCTCTAAGTAGTTGTCTTTCAACGCTATTATTCATTTTTGACTAAACTAATTTTGGACCCTTTTTTAACTCGCACTATTTTTCGTTTTTTTAGATTTCTAAAAACTAACCTCCGCAAATGCAACAACCAGATTCTTTGCGCCTCGTGGCCGAATTTCACAAGACTTTTAAACACCCTATATTAGAAAGTCCTGCAATACCTGATGAAGCTCGCTGCCGCCTTCGGGTTGCCCTAATTGCGGAGGAGTTAAAGGAAATGGAGGTGGCCATTCTGGAGAAAGATATTGTTGGCATCGCAGATGCATTATGTGACATTCAATACGTTTTATCGGGAGCTGTTTTGGAATTTGGCCTAGCCGAAAAATTCAATGACTTGTTTAATGAGGTTCAGCGTTCTAACATGAGCAAAGCATGTAATTCAGAAGCTGAAGCTCAAAAAACAATTCAGTTTTATATGGATAAAGATGGCACTGAATGTTACTACCGCAAGGAAGGTGAGAAGTGGTTAGTCTATCGGAAGTCTGATAATAAGACTATAAAATCAGTGGGTTATTCACCTGCTGATTTGGAAAGGGTACTTGGTGTTTAAATTAACCAAATTGATAGTTAATAAACTTAGTAATGTGAGATTTGTTTGGTTTAGTAAAGGGTGAAATTCCCTTAATTATTTTTACCTTTAAAAAATTAAATAGTTAAAATAAGTCTTATGGATGATATTCAAGAAAGTCAATTCCTGGCGGCCTGGCATAGTGGAATATTGATTGCTGCAATTGTTTCTGCAACTACAGGTATACTCGTTTTCTTAATTTACAGAATGCGTGTCTCTATGATTTCTGATTATAAGGACAAGTATGATTTTATTAATCAGAATGAAATAAAATGGTTAAAGTGGGTATTTTTCTTCATTGGACTTGGTATAGGTTTACCTATTAACTTATATGGTGCCGGTAAAGAAGTAGGGACTTGGTTTTTCGTATTGTTATTTATGTCGGTGGCCGGAGTTACTTTAGTTGCCTATGTTGCCTCCCTTATTCTAGATTATTACTACCCAACTAAGTTAGACCTTAAGCTTAAAAAGTTGCGCTACACACCACGTGTAAACGCGAAGACAGGCAATAAGATGCGCCTATTGAGCGAGGATGAAGAAGATGTTCACCTGAAGGAAGGTATGCAAGCCGAAGAAAATGTATTCTCAATTGATTATGACGTATGGATTGATGAGAAGACTTCAGACATAAAGATTGAGAAGTATCAGGGCCACTTGGTTGCCCTGCAGTGCGGTAACTGTGGATTTTTTACAATGCGCGTTGTTAAAGAGGAAATTGTTGAAACTCACGAGGATGGTCAGCCAAAGGAACTTGTAAAAAATTACAAGTGCTCATATTGCAAGAATGTACGAGCGACTCAATTTCATATTTCCCAAAAACAGGGAACAGACTATGCCTTAGAGAAGCCAAAAACCAAAACTAACAATAGAGGAATAGAACTTATCAAGATAGAAATACACTCGACTCTTGCCGGCAAGAAACATTATGAATTCGAGTCTCTTGACAAGGCAAAGAAGTTTATAGAAGAATTTGACATTGATAAAGTGGCTTAAAAGCGACTTATTAATTTAAGGCACCTCTTTTGCAGATAATTCGTTAAGAGATAAAACTTTGTTCTAAGATGTTTAAAAATAATAGGAGCGGATTGACGCTGATCATGCTTTTCACGGTATTGTCAATTGCAAATGGCAATACTCTTCGAGACACACTTGAATTGAAATCTAAGCCAGTTTATGGCAAGGAAGCTAAGGTGATTTCGTATGTGCTAGATAATAATCATTATCGAAAACTCAAGCTAGACGATTCTTTGTCTTCCGCTATTTTGGACAGATACATCAAGGAGCTTGACAATAACAAATCATATTTCATCTCAAGTGATCTTAAAAAATTTGAAAAATATCGGTTTACCATTGACGATTTGACTCGAATCGAAAATGTTGAGCCTGCTTATGAGATTTATAATGTTTTCCGTAGTCGTTACAAAGAAAGGATGGAATTTGTCATGAGCAATCTAATCAACCAGGAGTTTGACTATTCTGTTGATGAGTATTATGAAACTGATCGCGATAAGGAAGTATGGGCAAATAGTGTTGCTGAGCTGAATGATATCTGGAGAAAGGTTATAAAAAATCAGGCGTTGAGCTTAAAGCTGACTGGTAAAAGTCAGGTTGAAATCAAAGAAGTTCTGAAGAAGAGATACGAACGTTTTATCAAATCAGTTTCTCAATTTACAGGAGAGGACGTATTTGGTGTGTATATGAATTCTATTACTGAGGCGTATGACCCACATACGAATTATTTGTCACCAAAGGCCTCTGCTTTGTTTAAGCAAAGTATGAGCCTTTCACTGGAGGGCATAGGTGCACAACTGCAGACTGAAAATGACTACACAAAGATTGCACGCATCATGCCTGGTGGACCTGCGGAAAAATCTGATTTAATACATAATAATGATTTTATTATTGGTGTGGCACAGGGTAAGGATGGCGAGATGGTGGATGTTATTGGATGGCGGATTGATGAAGTGGTTAAATTGATAAAAGGCCCTAAAGGAACTACAGTTAGGATATCTATTCTGCCTTCGCAAACTGGAGTAAATGGACCTTCTAAAGAGATTATCCTAGTGCGTGATAAGATCAAGTTGGAAGATCAGGAGGCAAAGCGGAGTACGATCAACTACCAGTCAGATGGACGTAATCTGAAACTGGGTGTTATCAACTTGCCAGGCTTCTACATGGATTTTGATGAATACCAAAAAGGCAATCCCGAATACAAAAGTACAACTCGTGATGTAAAACGCTTAATCAGTGAATTAAAGACAGAAGGAGTTGACGGTATAGTAATGGATTTAAGAAACAACGGGGGTGGATCACTAGCTGAAGCCATTGACCTCACAGGGCTATTCATTAAAGAAGGACCGGTTGTTCAGGTTAAGAATTCGCTTGGAAAAGTAGAAGTCGGGTTAGATGATGACAAGCAGGTAGTCTACTCAGGCCCTCTTATCGTTTTGACAAATCGTTTTAGTGCTTCTGCCTCAGAGATTTTTGCGGGTGCCATCCAAGATTACCACCGTGGCGTGATAGTAGGAGAGTCTACTTTTGGAAAGGGAACAGTTCAGACTGTCCTTGACTTAAAGCGGTTTATCCAAGACAAGGAAGAGGTTGGTGAATTGAAACTAACATTTCAAAAATTTTATCGTGTCACGGGTAGCAGCACTCAGAATAGAGGTGTTTACCCTGACATAAAATTGCCCACAGCTTTGGGAGAATCGCAATATGGTGAAAGCGCTAGTCCAAGTGCTTTGCCTTGGGACGTAATTAACCCCACCCCATTTCAAAAAGTGACCGATGTGAATGAAAAGGTCTTATCTAGTCTATCGAAGTCCTACTTGGATCGGGTTAAGTTTGACGCTAGTTTGAAAAAATATGTTGCTGAGACAGAAGAGTTAAAGAAGAACCTTGCTCAAACTAGACTATCGCTTAAAGAGACCGTTCGCAAAGTGGAAATGGAAGAAGCCGAAAAGAATAAAGCACTGAACGAGAAATTAGATACAAAGGTAACTTCCAAAGAAGGACTTCCTGTTGATGAACTTCTAAAGCTTGATGATGAATACTTGCGAGAAGGACTTTTGATTCTTGCTGATTTGGTAACAAAGCGGATTGGCTAATTCTTTACGGAAATAGGTTTTAATATATAGCCTTTTCCTTTTAAGAGCGCCAATAGACCGCGTTCACCTTCCAAATGTGAAACACCGACTGAAATAAAGGAGACTTTATCAGCCATCATGTTTTCAATTTTTGGCATCCACTCTTCATTTCGTTTATAATAAAACTCTTCCAGAAACAACGGATTATTTTCTGTTGGATGTAGCGTATATTCAAATATCTCCTCAAGATTTCCGTTTGGATAATCAGCCATGAGCTTTCGATATTCAGATTTTTGTGTTTCAAAATTAGCAACGCTATGGAGAAGAGCCTTTACTTGATCTTCCATTGGGTAGGTATTCAACGCCTCAGCCTCCCGATCCACTGATTCTAAGCTATAACTTTCAAGATTATTCTTGTTGGCGAATTTAAGGAGCTCCATGTCATAAAATTTTACTTCCTCTCCCAGAGAAAGCCTGGTCATGAGTATGGATAACGGCAACGGCTTTATTTGAGCGTATTTCTTTTCAAAGTCTGATTTACTAATGCCGAATTCTTTTTGAAATAGCATTTGGACAAGGTTGTAATCCGATGGAGAAAGTTGGGTAGCCAAAGATTGCCCTTTAGGGAAATGGAGTGCCTTGTTAAGTTCGTGCTGAGCATGATGATCAATTTGATCTTCGATAGCAAAAATTTCTGATTTAGCAATATGACTAGTCACCTGTTTAGGAAGGTAAAACTCTTTCTTACCAATAAACTTCAGTGTTCCCAGTAAATAGGATGGGGTCTTAAGCCCATTTCCTGAAACCTCCCAAAGAATAGAATTCTGAGCTAAAGTTGAATTACAAACTAAAAGGGTAAAAAAGATAGTGAGAACATTTTTTGGCATAGTCATATCAAATTGAGTCTTAATCGCAACAAAGGAAACATTAAATCATGAAATATGAAAAGCCATTATTCCGGAACTAAAACTTTACTCAATTAATTGCCTTTGATCGTACGATGATTTAATTTGGAAGCTTAGCTGTGCACCATAAGAAATGAGTGAAGAACTACTCAAAGCGATTATCCAACTTTTTGCTATCGTAGCCAAGGAGCGCATTACAGAAGATGAGCGAGCAAACATTAAGGATTTCCTTTCTCTCCACCTCAATCAGGAAGGTTTACGATACTACCTAAATCTTTTTGACGAATTCTGTAAAGTCAACAAGCGTGTTGCAAATCCAGCGATCGCCAATGTGGATGAGGATACCTTGCAGTTTGTTGATGATTGGGCTCAGATCATGACCATTTCAAAGAAGGTCAATCAGGCATTAACCATGCAGCAAAAGGCTGTTTTGATTGTGAAAATCATTGAGCTCGTATTTGCAGATAATGAACTTTCAGAGCGGCAGGGAAATCTGATCTTCTACATTGGAGAAGCTCTAAAAATCCCTTTGAAGGACCTTCAGGCCATGCGCTCATTCGTTATAGGCCAGGATATTGAAGAACTGGCCTCCCGACAAATATTAGTGATTGACGAAGGATCGGATACGGTGGCTCATCCCGGTCCCCGTATTGTTTCAAAAAATCTTACCGGGCTTATTGCGATCCTGCGGCTTCCGGATATCGAGACGTATTTTATAAAATATCTGGGAATTACTTCTCTTACTCTTAATAGCGTTCCTCTTAAAAGTAGGAAGATTGATGTGTTTCCAACGGGTAGCACCATTCGAGGTAATAAAGTAGATCCTGTTTACTATAGCGATGTTGTTGGAAAGTTTCTGACCGATGAAAATGGGACCGAGATTTCTTTCGTAGCTGAACATATATTTTATCATTTTGCTAGCGGACGAGCAGGGCTGCAGAATGTAAGCATTTCCGAACATGGTGGTAAGCTAATTGGATTAATGGGAGCAAGTGGTTCAGGAAAATCTACCCTCTTGAGCGTCTTGAATGGATCTGAGCGACCTTCCAGTGGGCGGGTGCTAATCAATGGTATTAACATTCATGATGATACAGACAATGTAGAAGGTGTTATTGGATTTATCCCTCAGGATGACTTGCTCATCGAAGACTTAAGTGTATTCGATAACTTATATTTTGCTGCTCGCCTTTGCTTTGGGCATTATTCAAAAAAGCAAACCCGTGAACTAGTTGAAAAGGTCTTATTGAATCTTGGACTGTTGGAGATCCGACACTTGAAAGTAGGATCGCCTTTGCAAAAGACCATAAGCGGGGGCCAAAGAAAGAGGATCAATATTGGCTTGGAGTTATTGCGAGAGCCAACTGTTCTTTTCGTGGATGAACCAACCTCGGGACTTTCTTCGCGCGATTCAGAAAATATCATGGATTTACTCAAAGAGCTTTCTTTAAGAGGTAAGATGATTTTCGTGGTGATTCACCAGCCTTCATCTGATATCTTTAAGATGTTTGATACGCTGGTGATATTGGATGTTGGCGGATTTCAAATTTACTATGGTAATCCGGTAGAATCCGTATCCTATTTTCAGGAAATTGTAAACGCAGCGTACAAGACACCAGGTGCCTGTCCTGAATGTGGCAATATTAACCCGGAACAGGTTTTCAATATAATTGAGACCAGAGTGGTAAATGAATTTGGCCGCTTTACTCATACGCGGAAAATTTCTCCTGGGCAATGGTATCAATACTTTAAACAGAAGATAAAGCTTCCGAAGATTAAACAGGTAATGGACGCCCTGCCCATTACTCAAAAAATACCGAATAGGTTTCGGCAGCTTTTTGTATTCATACAAAGGAATGTTCTTTCAAAACTTGCTGATCAACAATACCTGACGATTAATGCCTTGTTAGCACCTGTGCTAGCCTTGTTCATCGCCTACTTTATCAAGTATAGCGCCACCAGTTCAGTTTATACGTTTTATGGCAACGATAATATTCCAGTATATTTTTTCATGAGTATTGTTGTGGCGCTATTTGTAGGATTGATTGTAAGTGCCGAAGAAATTTTCCACGATCGTAAAATTCTAAAAAGGGAAAAGTTTCTAAACTTAAGTCGCAGTAGTTATCTTATTTCTAAAGTCATTGTGCTTTTTATTATTTCAGCTATTCAAACGATTAGTTTTATTCTGGTCGGAGATTTGATTTTAGAAATTCCCTTAGGTGAAATGCGATATTGGTTGATTTTATATTCTTGCTCTTGTTTTGCCAATATGTTGGGATTAAATATTTCATCCTCTTTTGACTCAGCCGTAACGATTTATATTCTCATTCCAATTTTAATTATTCCCCAATTATTGTTGAGCGGAATAGTTATCAATTTTGATAAGTTTAATCCGAAAGTCGGGACACCAAAAGGTGTTCCATTGATGGGTGAATTGATGGCATCACGATGGGCTTTTGAAGCCTATATGGTTACCCAGTTTAAAGACAATCCATTTGAAAAGCAATTTTATGAGTATGATCAAACGATGTCAATTGCGAAATACAAGCGTGTTTATTATATCCCTGAACTGGAATCTAGGCTAGCTTATTCTGTGAGTCAGCGCCAAAGATGGAGAGACAAAAATGATACTAATCCAATAAAACCCTCTTTAGCAATATTGAAGAGTGAAATTGAGAATGAATTGAGAATTGTTGGCAAAGATAAATTGCCTGAAGTAGACCGATTGGAAATAGGAAAATTTGATTCAACAGTTTACGTGAAAACCTTTGATTTCCTTTCTGCACTAAAAAACTTTTACAAGACACGATTAACTAAAGCTTCTGATGCCAAAGAAGCTCTGATTTCTCAATTAACAATCACACCTGAAGCGAAAGAGGAATATGAGGACATGAGAATCAGCTACCAGAATAAATCGGTGATCAATTGGGTTGAAAATGCCAATGCTGAAAACCGTATTGTAGAGTGGAAAGGGGAGTTGGTTCAAAAGGTTTACCCGGTCTACTTTAAAGATCATAGACCTACGAATCTGTTTGACTTTAGAGGAAATTTTTATATCCCCACTAAGTATTTTGCGGGTAGAACGTTCGACACTCTTTATTTTAATGTTTCAATGATTTGGGTGATGACTCTGTTCTTATACGCTACTTTATATTTTGACGTACTGAAGAGAGCTGTGCGAAGAACAGGATCCTATTTGAAATACCGGAAGAGGAACTTGCAAGCATAAACCTATTAGTTTCACATAATGAGTATTAAGGTAATAGTACAGTCAATAGCCATTGGGCTACTTATTTTTTCTTGCGAGCCTAAGACGCATGATTCAGAATCAACTAGTACTACGGATGATTGGCCGCAAATTGATGCCTTTCATATCACTATGGCCGAGGCCTTCCATCCGCTGAAAGATTCTGGTAATGTGGAACCTGCCAATCGGTTGATTACTATATTGGCAGATGAAGCGGATGAATGGGCTAGAGCTCCTTTGCCGGAGAAGGTTAACAATGATGAAATGAAAGCGAGGCTTCAAAAACTGAAGACGGATCTCCGCGCATTAGCCAATGAAGTTAACAAAGGTGCTCCTGTGGATCTGGTCGGCACTACACTCTACTCCATAGATGAGCAATTTCATGAGATTATGGAAGTTTGGCATGTAGAAAGCGTAAAGCGTCCACGGGGAGAAAATCATTGATACTTTATTCTTATTAGTTCAACATGGAGTTACGCGCCATTAAAGAGCATATTCGAGAGAACAAGGATTTTGAGAATAATCCGCTGTGCCAGCAGAGTCTAGGGATGACTCTTAATTTTTATAGATCAGTTGGATTTAGCCCGCCTTGGATAGGTTACTATGCCATGAAAGAAAACCAAGTGGTAGGATGTGCCGCATTCAAAGGAAGGCCAATTGACAACAAAGTAGAAATCGCCTATGCTACTTTTGAAATGCATCAAGGGCAAGGAGTAGGTACAGAAATTTGTAAGTTGCTGGTCCATCTTTCGTTGACAACAGATCCTAAAGTTCGGATTTTAGCAAGGACTCTTCCGGAGAAAAACTTCTCAACACGAATATTAGAGAAGAATTCCTTTAAGTTTATAGGAATGGTAAATGATCAGGATGATGGCGATGTGTGGGAGTGGGAGTTTTTTGATTAAAGCGTAAATCGAATCGGTAAGTTATTTCGCCATCTTAATTCAGTTATGATAAAATCTTTCAAATTCATTCTCGTTATTTTAGTCATCACGGCTTTTGTTAGCCGTACAGAAACTACAGAAAGCGATTGGGTGCCATTGTTTAACGGCCATGATCTGAAGGACTGGACTGTGAAGGTGCACCATCATGAGGTTGGAGTCAACTTCGGTAATACCTTCCGGGTGGAGGACGAAATGATAAAAGTTAGGTATGATCAATATGGAGATTTCAACGATCAGTTTTCACACTTGTATTTCAATCAACCGTTTTCGCACTTTCATTTGAAGCTAGAATATCGGTTTGTGGGTGACCTGCAAAAGGGAGCGCCTGATTATACACTGCGCAATAGCGGTGTTATGTTTCACTCACAGGATCCACGGAGTATGCCCAAAGAACAGAATTGGCCGATCTCTGTGGAGATGCAATTTTTGGGTGGCCTTGGGGATGGTGAGCCTCGCCCAACTGGCAATATGTGCTCGCCAGGAACAGAAATTGTTTATCAACGCAAGATGTATGGCTCTCACTGCCTAAGTTCAACGTCCAAAACATATGATGGAGATCAATGGGTGCGTGCAGAATTAATTGTGCTTGGTGATTCGTTGATCACCCACATCATCAATGGCGACACCGTATTGCAATACAGCAAACCCACCATGGGCGGGGGAGTGGTTCAAGGATATGACAGCACTATCTGGATGCCTGGTAAGGCATTAACATCTGGATTTATTGCACTTCAAAGCGAAGGTCAACCTATAGATTTCAGGAAAGTGGAATTGAAGAATTTAAAGAAGTAACTATCAAGGATAAGGGATCTTACTACTGGATTACTTCAAAAATTGTCAATACGCAAAGTTTTGTACCCAATAGTATCGGGTCTTTGGATAATCGTATTTGTATACCCCCGCATACTTCCAATTTTTATCCAACATGTTGTACCGATGACCGCGGTCGCTAATGCCCGGGTCGAGCAGCAATAAGATAACCGGAATGCGCGGATGAGGTGAAGGATTCCCAACCAGATTTTCGTTTCCAACCAGGCCATTACACCGTCTTTTAATTCTGTCCCACGGCATACTTTTATCGCTACCCACATGATCGGGAAATCCGCGCACCTGGCAATCCATGCCATGCATCCTGGCGGCCTCTGAGACACATCGGTTAGGTTGCAGGATAGATAACGTGTCCATTTTTTTAAGTTCCTCTATCAGTTCTATTCCAGCTGTGTACATACTATTTGTAAGGCCACCCATTCGCCTGCTCTCATCGGCCAGGTAGATGGAAACAAACTGAGCGTATACCTTGGGATAGACGCGCACAAAGTTGATCTCCTTCAACATTGCTTTTTCAGATGCGTTCATGTACGTAACATCTTTGCCGGTGTTCAGTAATTCCGTATTCACAGCTGCGGTATCTATTTTACTGTCATACAGAAACTTCTTTTTTTCAACCATACATGATTTCCCCCAGTAGTAGGCATATCCATTACTACCCGCATTGAAATATAAGCCCAGGTATTTGGTGTCAGGATCATGCACATTGTTGTAGAACTCACTCACATATTGCAACGGGTCCGTAGGCAACCTTCCTGTTGAATTGCCAGAACTCCTGCCACACATTCTATTGCCACCTTTGTATTGAGGCTTTAAGTTTCCTGCTTCAACTACCGACTTTGCCATATCTACTAATCCTTCGTCCCATATGGTTGGTTCAATGGGTTTAAAATTTTGTAAGGCATCAAAATACCGCGGATTTAGTTTTTTTATTTTCGCTTTATTTTTTTCCAGAAAGGCAGCAGGATTTTCTCTTGCCTGGTTTACCAGAACAAACACCCTTTGAGCCATGGAATTACTTTGAGCACCC
This sequence comes from Bacteroidia bacterium, assembly GCA_031384515.1. Taxonomy (GTDB): domain Bacteria; phylum Bacteroidota; class Bacteroidia; order Cytophagales; family Cyclobacteriaceae; genus ELB16-189. The sequence continues at coordinate 91,833 of JANNAQ010000055.1, read as the reverse complement.
GATGTAAACGGCATGAAAAGGCATATCACAATGCTAGCCAGAAGCAATTTCATAAAGTATAGCGGGTATGTTATTCGATATTATTTCTTCGCTCTTTCCTTTGCTACTTCTTCTGGTGTAACAGCTTCCGCTTTGTTGCCAAATGTATTTCTAACATACGTCAACACGTCCGCAATCTTCTGATCATCTAGGAAAGCATGTGCAGGCATGGCGTTGTTATACGTCTCACCGTTGATGACAGTAGGAACACTCAATCCATTTAAGATTATGCCGATCAACGCCTTTTTATCACCCGTCACTAAGTCAACACCTGCCAGCGGAGGATTCATTCCAGGCGCACCTTTGCCGTTGGCCTGATGACATGCCACGCAGAATTTATCATATACTCGTTTGCCTGGCAGCAACTCATCGGCAACCGGTTCTGGATTCTCCAACACAATAGGCTGATATAATCCTTTATCTATCGGAACTGGCATCTCATCTTTAAAGTACGCAATGCGCCATATGCGGCCGTGCTGCGAATCAGAAATATAAAGCGATCCATCCGGACCTTCCGCTAACCCACAGGGACGGAAGAACGCATTACCGGGATTGGTTATCGCAGCCTGACCTGTGAACCCATCCGCAAACACTTCCCACTGACCCGAAGGCTTGCTATCTTTCATAGGAACAAACACAACTTTATAACCTTGTTGCGCATTGCCGAGTCTGTTCCAGCTACCATGGAAAGCAATGAACGCACCGTGCTTATATTTTTCGGGGAAGAGATCGCCTTTGTAAATCAACACATCGTTGGGCGCCCAGTGACCTGGGAAACCAACAAGAGGATCTTTCGCATCCGCGCAACGCTCCGCTTTCCCACCATCACCAAAGTATTCCGGGTTCATGAACTTCTTGCCTTGCACGTGGTCGTAATAACAATACGGCCAGCCCATGTCATCGCCTTTGTTCAGGTCGAAGAAAATTTCCGAAGGCAATTCAAGATTTTGAGCTTCTGTATATAAGTCAGGCCAGTAGCGGTGAAGATCATCGCGACCATGTTGCACAGCATAAAGTCTGTCCGCATTAAAGTTCCACGTCAGCGCTACCGCATTGCGAATGCCCGTAGCATAACGATGCGCCAGGTCTTGCTTCTGGTTCAGAGAGTCTTCATGAAACTTCCAGATGCCCGCGCGCGTCTCCAACTCCTTGCACGGATCATCACCACGCGAGTTAGCCGTGCGCAACGGTACTTCGCAGGCGTTGCTTTGCGAACCCACATTCACATACAAGCCACCTTTGTTGTCGAAGGTAAATGGTTTTTCCATGTGGCCGCCACCATCTACAAAAGAGACAACCGTGTCAAGCGCATCGGAGGGGAGGAGGTCTCCTTCCGCTAGCTTAGACCGATAAACATGGGTGCGATCCGAATAATAAAGAAAGCCGTTGTGAAGTTCAATGCCTGTACCCGTTATGGCGCTATAGCCCTGCATAATGTCTGCCCTGCCGTCATTAGTTGTATCCCTGAGGGCGATTATGCCATTGCCTTCTTTGGTTTTGCGAGACAGGTGAAGATAAATGTCGCCATTGGTGTTTATGGCCATGTGCCTGCCGCGGCCCAGTGTATCGGCTACTACAACAGCACCAAATTTTTCGGGCAACGTAATGCCACCATTGTTCACATCCGGCACCAGTACCGCACGTTTCTCCGGCTGGCTGCAGGCCGACACAATCAACACAATAGCGACAAGAAGAAATTTGTTAGTCATGTTCAAAAAGTTTAGGAATGCGAAGTTAAAATATTGTCCTTATAAACGAAGGTGTTTTTATATGGGCGTATCCTTTCTTTAGCCGTCATCGCGAGTAGCCGTCATCGCGAGCCTGCCTGCCGAAGGTTTCCGTAGGCAGGGAACGAAGGGTTGCGTGCGCGCTGAGTGACGTGGCGATCCCTGACCTACGAAGAACAATATTCAATGTAGTTATGGCGTGTCCCTGACCGCGCCACAACTATTCAACTGAATGACAAAATTACGGAAGCGCGCGTCAGTGCCGCGCTGTCGCCACTCGCCACCAACGCTCATCCACGCACGCAGCCTGCCCCGCACCAGCGGGGGGCTCAAACAAATGGCTCCATCGCTCACGCGGGTGCGATCCAATATTTAAAGATTTAGGCTCTGACAGATTCCTATCCATTTCCGCTACATACTAGCTAAAGAGCCACCAACCATAATCTCTCCTTTGAATTTTCTCAGTATAAGCCCAACTTGCAATGGTAAAATACTATTAAAATGACCGATGATCTGAACCTATTCAATCCGAGCCTACAACCACCTTTTAAAAAAATTAAGTTTGAGGGCACCCAGGTACTAAGTGCAAATCATTTTAGAAGTGGCCACACATTAGTGCTACAAGAATGTGAGTTTGATTCAATTACAATTTCTGGCTTTGTGTTTGTCGTTTTGGAAAATTGTAATGGGAAAGATTTGACGATCCACGAATGCAAACAGGCAACGCTTAAGGTAGTTAGTTGCGAAAGTATTGTTTACGATTTTTTGGAGAACCTCACTATTGAAAATAATATCATAAAAAAAGAAATAAAAGTCACAAACGTGGAGCGCAGCACTATTTCTTTATCAACGATGGTAAAGTGCACAATTTCTCGCTTTGAAAAGGGTAGTGTGTCTTTTCGGGATGTTAAATTTGATGAATTACTAATTAGCCACACTAACACAGTTGATGCTCATTTAGAGTTTAATGATGTCAAAATTCTACAGTTATTAAAGATTTTTGATTCTGTCCTAGATTCTACTGTTTTTAATAGATTTAATTTGGAAAATGCAAGATTTAGTTTTCAAAGATCATCAATTGAGACCGCAAAGTATTTCTCCGTGAAATGGATGAAGTCATTCAAAGTTGAATTAAATGCCTTTGAAGACTCAGAAGATAAATTGTCAGCCTTGTGGGATTTAAGAGAAGCTTATAGGCAGCTTAAAGTGGTATGCATTGATTCTCACAATAAATTAGATGCACTCAATTTTCAGAAGGCAGAGTTACGGACACACTATGATGAAGTCACCACTAGGCTAGTTACAAAGAGACAGGGAAGCATATCTGACTGGTTGGTATTATTCACGAATCGGATCTTTTCGAGTTTTGGGAGATCATGGTTGATACCTTTAGCATGGTTGCTAATTGTACATTTTATTTTTTTTAGTTGCTACTTCATGAACGATCTTGGAATCAGCATATCATTAACCAGTGGGTGGAATTCTCACGCAATTCAAAAAGCTTTCGGTTATTATTTTAATCTGCTGTCACCAATTCATGACGCAAATATTAAGAGTATCTCGGGCGAAGACGTGAATTTTTATGGAACTGCTGATTTCTTCATGCGAATATCCTCAGCCTATTTTATTTATTATTTTGTCAGAGGTACTCGGAAATATAATTTCAGTATTTAGGACTCCTTTTATTTATCCTCAGAGTCTCCCGCCTCGGGGACTCTGTCGGCTGAAGGAAAGAACTGTCTAGGCGCAGAGTCCTGAGACAGAGACACTGCGAAGACGAGAAGGGTTTTCATATACACATTTCTGCTTCCTAAAAAACGGGAAAAACCCCGTTGTGGGTGAAGGTTGCTTTGGCGACATTGCTGGTGATTAATAAATATATATAAGACACTAAGTTTCTTATATATTCATGTTAGCGGCAACTCTATGACGACACTACTAAAATCAAACTGACGAGAATGAAATTAAACATTATCGTATTTCTGAGCATCCTAACTTTATTGACTTCGTGCAGTGGGCAGACCTCTAATACGAAAAAGAACACGGATCAGTTTAAAGAACTATTTGTAAAAGGCGACACCGTAAAAGAACTTGGAAGCAGCATTATGGTGGTTTATCAAGACAAGAAAAATATTTATTGGTTTGGAAGTTGGGAAACTGGGGTGTATAGATATGATGGAAAGACATTGATTAATTTTACAACAAAGCATGGTTTACCAAACAACAGAATTGATGAAATTAAGGAAGACAAACTGGGGAATATTTATTTCAATAACCGTGGAGAAATAAGCAAATTCGATGGACAAAATTTCATCAAGGTCAGCACGACAAGTAATTCGAATAATGAATGGAAGTTAGAAACTGATGATTTGTGGTTCAAGGGCTGTCAGGATTCAGGATTAGTTTATCGTTATGATGGCAAATATTTACACCGACTTAAATTTCCTGAAACCAAAGAAGGTGATGACCATTTTGAAAAATTCCCCAATGTGGAGTATAGTCCATATGACGTTTACATCATTTATAAAGACAGCAAAGGAAATGTTTGGTTTGGTACAGGAGCGCTGGGTGTATGCCAGTATAACGGAAAAACTTTTACCTGGCTTTCTGAAAAAGAACTGGAGTTTGATGTTGAAACCGGTTTTGGCATTCGTTCTATTATTGAAGACAGCTATGGCAAGTTCTGGTTCAGCAACACGCTGAATCGCTTCAATGTTTACGGACAAGACAATGCAACTAATTACGTAAAAGAAAAAGGAATAGGTAGCTTAGATGGAAAGAAAGACGGAGATTTAATTGCCATTATATCCATGGAAAAAGATAATGATGACTTATGGATGGCAACCTACAACCAAGGAATCTGGCTTTATAACGTTGGACAGATAACACATTACCCTGTAAAATATAATGGAAAAGATATTACCGTGTTTTCTATTTACAAAGACAACGATGGTGGGTTATGGCTTGGCACACATGAAAACGGAACATATAAATTCAATGGCAAGACGTTTGAAAAATTTAAACCATGATAATTGGGAGAAGAGCAGCCCCCCAACTAGCGCAAGCGCCCGATTGTGCTTAAGTATTTCCAGCATCTGGAGGCAGTTGCACACACAACATGTTTCAAACGAAAAATTGAATTACCTTAGTTTTGAGGATAAGGAATGTGCCACTTTGAAAAGGATGTCTTATATCTAATTGTTGTGGCGCATTTATCTTGGGACAAATTTCACCAAATGAATAAAGTACTAATTCTTGTAGCTCTGACTTTAGTCGCTTGTTCCAACAATAATGATCAGAAAAAATTTAATCATAGGATTTTAGGACACCGTGAGCCGTCAATTGTTATTGATATGGCAATGGGCGAAACCCTTCTAAGTTGGGACACACTCCAGACAAAACTAAGTCAAATGACAACTGTTGTGACATATGACAGATTAGGACTGGGGAAATCCGACTCCACAAACGTCCCCAGGACAATTGAAAATCTAAGTAGTGATTTGAATGAGTTCCTGACGGAGAACGAAATACCTGGACCTTATCTATTTATCGGGCATTCACTTGGGACTTCTATAATAAGGAAGTACCAAAATGATCATCCCGAAAACGTTTTGGGAATGATTTTGATTGATCCTGTGCACGAAAACCAATTTGACAGGCTGATGGCCATTAAGCCCAAAGATGAGCAAGAAAAAACTCTAAGAGACAGAGCTGACTTTGAAAACTCGCTTATGACTGGAGAGAGAAACGAGGCTATTCAATACCATCAACAGAGAGCGGCTATGAGAGAGGTTGAGTTTCCAAAAAATATTCCAATAACAATAATTGGTTCTTTCCAAGTTGGACATGGCGCAACCGAAGAGGATCGACAAATCAAGAAAGAGCTCTTTGATCAATGGTTAACTCAAGCCACGCAAATAAAATTAATAGCAACGACAAAGAGTGGTCATTACATTCAAGATTCTGAGCCAGATCTATTAATTGACGAAGTAAAATTGATGATTGAAAAGTTAAGAGCAGAGAAAAGATAAACGCCCCACAACAAAAGCTTAGCCCTTGTTGTTTTTCTTCACCGTCAAGCGAAGTAGTGGCACCCAACTAGCGCAAGCGTATCGCTTGTGCTTAACTATTTCCAGCGTCCGGTGGCAGCTCCACACTCATCATGTTTCAAACCAAAAATTGAATTACCTTAGTTTTGAGGATAAGGAATTGGCCACCTGGAAAAGGCTGTCTTACATCTAATTGTTGTGAGCCATGCAAAAAATAAAACGATAAAAAGCTATGAGACCAAAGACTGAAAAACAAAATAACCTATTCGACAGAGGTCAAGAGGCCTGGGAACGGACTGACGAATTTAAAAAACGAGTTAATAAAGTGAGGGAAGAGTTACACGACAAATATCAAGCTCTTATTGACAATGAAAGAAACTGGTTTAAACGACAAGTTATTAAGATTAAGTTTCTAATTGAACTTAAGAAAAGGACGAATGAAATAAGTTCAATGAAGAATTTGCATTTGATGACGTCAAGTTAGAGGTGACGTAACGAAGACCCTGCGCACGGCTCACAACAAAAGTTATAAGCCATTGTTTTATTATTTATTTTTAAAAGCCAAAACAAAGCCTCATATCTAGACGTTGGGCGCAAGCCGCAGACTCCAAAAAACGTAATGCCTAATTTTTGAAAGCCGGCTTCAATTCACGGGCGACTTGAACATAGAAAATAAATTTCAGGATACTTCGTATATTTAAGAAACAATTTAACACCAATGACCCACCCTCTTTTGATAATACTTGAATTTGCCTTTGGCCTAGCAACATTTTACTACGCTTGGAACAGACTATTTAGGAAGCGGTCAAATTCAACAAAAAATAACGCTGGACTAGGCTCGATTGGCAGTGGAGTAAAAAATTAACCCCAACTAGCGCAAGCGTCCGCTTGTGCTTAACTATTTACAGCATCCAGTGGCAGTTGCCCACTCAACATGTTTCAAACCAAAAATTGAATTACCTTAGTTTTGAGGATAATGTATGTACCACTTTGAAAAGAGTGTTTTATTATTCTTTAATTTACAATCACACTGAAATAAACAAATAACGAGGATGGCTTCCAATAAAAAATTTGTAGACTTTGTTACTGACCAAATTAAACGTGCAGGAGAAATAACTGTAAAGCCAATGTTTGGGGAATACGGCATTTATTCAGATGGAAAAATGTTTGGACTCATTTGCGACAACAAGCTTTTCATAAAGTCAACAAAATCCGGACGGGAGTTTATAGGTAAAGTTGTGGAGTCACCACCTTATCCTGGAGCAAAACCAAGTTTCTTAATTGGTGATAAAATTGAAGACAGCGAATGGCTCAGCAAATTGATTAAAATTTCAGTAAAAGAATTGCCTGAACCGAAACCAAAGAGCAAGAAAAAGTAACATTGCCTTTGAATAAAAAAGAAAACTCAACTAGCCCAAGCGTCTCGCTTGTGCTTAACTATTTCCAGCGAATTTAGGACAATGAAGGACTATAAAGAATTTACATTTGGTTGGTTAATCTTTGTTCTATTAACTCCAATTCATCTACTAATGACATACTTGTACGTAAATGACATTGGGGACAGACCGATGGGAACAAATGGGTACATCATAGTCACGGTGCTATTTATACTTATATATTTTCTCTTCTACGGACTGACGACCAAAATAACTTCGGACACGATTACAGTATCATTCGGAGTTGGACTAATTAGAAAGAAATTACAATTAAAAACAATAATGACCGTGGACACAATTAAATCGCCTTGGTACTACGGTTGGGGAATCAGAATAATTCCAAATGGGACTTTGTATAGCATTAGTGGCACTGACGGAGTTGAATTAAAATTTAACGACACAAACAGAATAATTAGAATTGGGACAAAGGACTCATTGACATTAAAAAAAGAAATTAATAAAAGATTGGTGTGAATAAACGCCCACCAACAAAAGCTATAAGCCATTGTTTTATTAATTATTTTTAAAGGCCAAAACAACGGCTCCTAGCAAGACTCTGGCAGCAATTAGGTGGATTCGTACACGTAACTCTAAACCGAAGGAGTCTGTGCATAAAAAAATTATTTGATATGAAGAAATTGAAATTGACCGCTTTGCTAATTATTCAAATAAACGTTCTATCATATGGCCAATCAGGACAGGAGCTTTATCGCAAAATTTCTGAAATGGATAGTTTATACTTTTCGGCTCAAAACAATTGCGACCTTGAGAAGTATAAATCTTATTTAGCAGATGATTTTGAGTTTTACCATGACAAGGCAGGTCTAACTAATTCTCGTGAAAAAGAAATGGCGGACATGAAGATATTCTGCGGTGAACAACGCAAAAGACAACCACTTCGAAGACAATTGAAAAAAGGTACGCTCGAAGTTTATCCCCTGGATAAGTATGGCGCTCTCGAAACGGCTGAACATACCTTTTACCTTCAAATTGCTGGCGGAACAGAGAAATTAGTAGGTCAAGCAAAGTTCACTTGTATATGGAAACAGCAAGACACTTCTTGGCTAATTTCGCGAATTATTAGTTATGACCATCAACCACTTGGCCAGGCTGAACTATCGGGCAGCACTCTAGATTTATATAGCGGAAATTACAAAGCTGTTGACCGACTAATTAATGTTACCAGAGAAAAAAACATCTTGCGAGTAACAGACATTCAAGACAACATAAGGGGTTGGAACGCGGAACTACTCCCAGAAGCTGAGGATATTTTTTATTTGAACTACGAAAATGTCCAGTACAAATTTATCAGGAACGGAGACAGAATCACGAAACTTGTGATTTATGAAAATGGAAAAAAACTGGAAGAGGCAAGGAAAATAAACTGATAGAGAGTTTAAATGTATGGGACTTGTTTTAAAACAACTCAGTGTTATTGTTGGTCTCCGACTAGAGCAATCGTCTCGCTTGTGCTTAACTATTTCCAGCGTCCAGTGCCAGTTGCACACTCAATATGTTTCAAACCCAAAATTGAATTGCCTTAGTTTTTAGATATATGCAAACCATTTAGTTGTAAAAAAGAACTTTATACTTTTTCTGATCATCACGGTGTTAGACAATCTTTAGCCTTTGGCGTTTTTCACCAATAAAAAAAATGAGAGTAATAATATTTATACTATTCTCCATCGGGGCTGCAAACTCCTATTGTCAGCCGATTAAATATAATGGAGTGTATGAATCTAAAATTAGTGATGTGTATTCTACCTACATCAGATTTTATGCGGATGGCATTATACTTAAAACAACAACAGAATCTAAGCCAATTGAAGTAATCCGAAAGTTGCTTGATTATGAAAACCTGGAAGAGCGACAGTCTGGATTTTTTATCGTGGATAAAAATGAATTTACCATTTCAACCATTGGACCTAACTTAAAACAGACCTTTATTTTAACAGGGATATTTAAAAGTAAGGAGGCTTTCGAGTTAACAATTCATCGTTATGATGAAGGTATGGTGAAATCAAATAAGTACGAGCACTTATTTGTCTTTAGGGCATTTGAATAAGTTGTACATCCAATTAGCGCAAGCGTCTCGCTTGTGCTTAACTATTTCCAGCGTCCAGTGGCAGTTTTACACTCAACATGTTTCAAACCAAGAATTGAATTACCTTAGTTTTTCGGATAAGGAATGTAATACTTAGAAAAGAATGTCCTATATCTAATTGTTGGCAGCAAGCGCATTGGACTGTGGATTTATCCAGCAAAAAGACATAAATTGTGTGAAAATTGAAAAAATGGAACGGGAAAAGGTAATTGACGCGGTTAAGGAACTTCCTAAAGAATTTGACTTAGAGGAATTAATTGAAAGACTAATCTTTGTTGAGAAAGTAGAGCAAGGACTTAAGCAACTTGAAGAGGGTAAAACGGTTGACCATTCACAAGTAAAAGAAATGGTTAAGAAATGGTAAAAGTTGTTTGGACGGATTTAGCAATTCAAGATTTAAAATCAATTCACGAATACATCTCAAAAGATTCAAAGGTTTACGCAGACAGATTTGTAACAAAACTTATCAGTCGAGTTGACCAACTTGAGAATCATCCTCAATCTGGACGAACCGTTCCTGAATTTGGTAAAGAGGACATACGAGAATTAATTGAAGGTAACTATAGAATTATCTTTCGAATTAAGGTTGATTATGTTGGAGTAGTTCGAGTACATCATTCGGCTCGACTTTTAAAAGATGTATAACATGCGCCAGCTGCCAACAAGGTGTATAAAAACATAGCGGGTCGTAGTGTTGCATTGTAGGTTTTGATTCTTAATTTCGTTCGGTCGAGCGGGACAAACCCCAGACTTTGATGATGTTCTTCACCAACAACCAATCCACTCACTTCTTTCATCAGCCATTTCCAACCAAAAATTAAATTACCTTAGTTTTGTAGATAAGGAATGTGACACTTGGAAAAGACTGTCTTGTATCTAATTGTTGGCAACAATTGGGTGTTACGTGGGAGAATGAAGTGTAAACGATTAAGAGTATGCTGACAAAGACAACTATTAAACTTAAGATTGAGTATGGAATACATTAAACTGATTTTTGGTATGGGTCTGACAATTACTTTGACTTGGATGTTGTTCAGAAATAGCATTCTGCCGACATATTTTTCAAAGTGGAGAAGTTCTGTAGGCAGACAATTCAATAAGGAGAAATAGTGACTTTCTGACAACGTTCCCAACTAGCGTAAGCGTCTCGATTGTGCTTAACTATTTCCAGAATCCAGTGGCAGTTGCACACTCAATATGTTTCAAACCCAAAATTGAATTACCTTAGTTTTTTCGGATAAGGAATGTGCCACTTAAAAACTTTCGGTAAAAAAATATAATTATGAAATGCGGAAAAGTTTATGCTGTGATCTTGATGTTTGCCTTTTTTACCTCGGGTAAAGGACAAACCCAAACAAGCATTGCAAAGAATTATATCAAGTCAGAATCCAAGGATGTAGATACTTCCTTTGGACCTGCAGCTATTACTCGTACTATCAAGCAGGATAGAAAGGGCAACATTTGGATGGCTGCCTTTGATGGTGTATTTCAATACGATGGTAATTCTTTCTCCAACATTACAAGTAAAGTGAGTTCGGCCCGCTTCTTTTCTGTTTTAGAAGATAGAAAAGGCAACATGTGGTTCGGCTCTATTGGCTCAGGTGTTTACTATTACGATGGAAAATCTTTTCAAAATTTCACAACCAAAGAGGGCCTTCTCAATAATGATGTCGGTAGTATTTATGAAGATAACAAAGGTAACATCTGGTTCGGTGTTTTTGGAGGAGCAAGCTGTTACGATGGGAAATCCTTTCGGAATTATATTATAAATGGAGATTCGATGAATGAAGATCCGGCAGGGAAAACTTTTCAGGATAGACCCCCTTATGAAGTTACTTCTATTATTGAAGACAAAACAGGAAAGTTTTGGTTTGGTACCCGTGGCAACACATTCGTTTATGATGCGAGCCTGCTTGCCGGGGAGGGAAGAACATTTACCGCGTTAAACAATAACGGCAAACCTTTTACGAATGTCCGTTCGATAATCGAAGATAAGAAAGGAAATATTTGGCTCGGTGGCAATGATGGCCTTTGGCGCTATGACGGCAGTACATTTATCAATGTCACAGCGAATTTTATTGGATATATCTACGAAGATAAAAATGAAAACATTTGGACGAGTTCACAAACTGCAAAGGGTTGGTCACTTTCCCGTTATGATGCAAGGTCCTTGTCTATTAGTCCGTTCATCAGGCCGACTGTTACTGAAATAACGTCAATGGGAGGAATGATTTTTGGAATTTTAGAAGCCAATGATGGAAGTATTTGGGTTGGCACTTTGCAAGGCGTGGAGCGTTATGAGGGTAAAACAGTTCAGAAATAATACCCAATTATCGCAGAAGCGTCCGCTTGTGCTTGACTATTTCCAGCGTCCGCTGGTAGCTACAACTCATTTACGCTTCGACTTTTCAGAAGTATTTCAAACCAAAAATTGAAATAGATTAGTCTTGCGAATAACCAAATAATGAAAGAGGAACAAATTCAGACATTACACCCTCAGCCTGGGAAAACAAACAAGCGAATTTCATTGAGTAAATACAAGATGATAAAGGAGAACCTCTTGGATATACTTATTGGGAAAGAGTTGACACATACCGAACTAATGGAAGATCTGTTCAAAAGAGTGCAGGAAAAATTCGAAGGAGGTGTTCAATGGTATGGTGAGACTGTTAAGCTTGATCTAGAAGCGCGAAAAATCATTGAAAGGACGGATACTAAACCTCAAAAGTATAGATTAAAATAGGTCCAACGCTAAGCAGCGGAATTGTTGATTTTTCCATTCAACTCAAGAAGCTTAACCGTAATTTCTCATAGGGCATTTCCACTTCCAGGTAAACAGGTGCATCATTAATACTTTGATAGTTTAACTCCACAATACTCTTTGTACTGTTTTGAGGGCTTGGATAGATTCGGCCAATGTTCGCCACATTAACTAACTCCTTTTTTGTTTCCCCTTCATCCGAAACTGTCAGTTCAATAAATTTTACCATAGCTACGCATTTTATCAACTTGTACACCACAAGGTAGCAGTGTTTTATGTTTTAACTCTTTAAGTTAAAAACTTCTGTTTAGAAATGGAATATTTGTTCCCGTAATGATATTGAATTAGGAGATGCTGCATGCAAAAAAATAAATGTCGTTCGGGGCATGCACAACCTTAATTCCAGCGAGCGTTCCCATTTTACCCCAACTAGCGCAAGTGTCTCGCTTGTGCTTAACTATTTCCAGCGTCCGCTGGTAGTCGCATCGCTATTATCATCCTTTGGCCTAACCAACAACCCTTTTATCCTGTTGGCTATTCAAACTTTTAACTTTTAGTTCTATCTTTCTTCAAACAAGTAGCAAATATGTCAGTTGTTAAAGAAGAAAAAAGTAGTCTTTGGTCTGTCATCACCGCTTCATCGGTAGGCACACTTATTGAATGGTATGACTTTTATATTTTCGGAAGTTTGGCGCTGATTCTATCAGAGCAATTTTTTCCAAAGACCAATCCTACCGCTGCTTTTCTGTCAACTCTGGCAACTTTTGCAGCAGGCTTTATCGTTCGTCCGTTCGGTGCACTGTTCTTTGGAAGGTTAGGTGACATTGTGGGTAGAAAGTATACATTTTTAGTCACCCTTATTTTAATGGGCGGCTCCACCTTTGCTATTGGGCTCATTCCAAGTTACGACTCAATTGGAATTTTCGCACCCATTCTGGTTTTATTGCTGCGATTGTTACAAGGCCTTGCTTTAGGTGGTGAGTATGGCGGTGCAGCAACGTATGTAGCGGAGTATGCTCCGGAGGGTAAGCGCGGATTTTATACCAGCTTTATTCAAACAACAGCCACTCTTGGCCTTTTTGTTTCACTAGGTGTGATTCTGTTAGTCCGCCAGTCCATGGGCGTTGAGGCATTTTCAAGTTGGGGTTGGAGAATTCCTTTTTTGCTATCCTCTGTGCTAGTAGCAATCTCTATTTACATACGATTGCGCATGCAGGAGTCTCCCTTGTTTGCAAAATTGAAAACAGAAGGAAAGACCTCTAAAAATCCTATTAAAGAAAGTTTTGGTAAGAAGGAGAACCTTATGCTTGTATTGCTTGCACTATTTGGCGCCACAGCAGGGCAGGGGGTTGTTTGGTACACGGGCCAGTTTTATGCCATGACATTTATTGAGAAGACCTGCGGTGTTGAATTTGTACAAACAAGAAACATCATTGCCATAGCGCTTCTTATTGGTACACCATTCTTTATCATTTTTGGAGCCTGGTCCGATCGCATAGGAAGGAAATATATTATGATGACAGGGCTGCTACTCGCGGCTTTGCTCTACATGCCCATCTATAAGCAGATGTATGCTATTACGGATGTAAGCAGGAAAACAGAGCTTCCTTCGGAAAAAAATATATTACGATCTACCTCTCTCAATGATGCAGGAGATACCGTCAAAACGATGGTGGTTAAGAAAATCTTTACGGACAAAACCACGCAATCAGAAATCACAAAAACGGTTTATAAAACCAGTGGGGCGGCTGCCTCTACACCTGAGGTAAGAAAGGAAATAACATTGGATGGAATAAACGGCATACTCATGATTGGGCTGGTAGCTTTTCAGGTATTGTTAGTTACGATGGTCTATGGACCCATTGCCGCATTTCTGGTAGAGTTATTCCCTACCAGGATTCGATACACGTCAATGTCCTTACCTTATCATATCGGCAATGGCATATTTGGTGGCCTGGTGCCCTTCATTGCCACGCTCTTGTATGAATACAGCAGAACCGAAAACAACCCTGCTGGCGATCCATTTGCAGGGCTTTGGTACCCAATCGTGGTTGCCTCCGTCACGTTTGTCATTGGTATGATTTTCCTGGATAATAAGAGAAAGGCGGAGGTGGTGTAGCCATGGCCAAGAAATCTCAATGGGCGCAAATTGGCAAACGAAAACTTGAGCTTTCAAATCTCGACAAAGTTCTTTTTCCTGAAGATGATATTGTCAAAGCTGAAGTCATTGAGTATTATTTGAAGATTGCTCCAACCCTCCTCAACCACGTAAAAGGAAGAGCACTTACCTTGATTCGTTTCCCGGATGGTATTGCAGGCGAAAGCTTCTATCAAAAGAACAGACCTGAATGGGCACCGGATTGGCTGGAGTTTGTCAACCTTGGCAAAGAAGAAAAAAAAGATTACATCGTAGCCACAGAACCTGCCTCGCTTGTGTGGCTGGCAAACCTTGCAGCTTTAGAGTTGCATCAGTTGCATAGTCGCAAGCCCAACTTTGAATTCCCCGACTACATGGTGTTTGATCTCGATCCACCAGAAGGTTATGATTTCAAAAAGATTGTTTCGCTTGCGCTGGATTTAAAGGAACATATCGAGCCATTTGGTTACACAGCCTTCGTGAAAACAACAGGTGGTAAAGGAGTTCATATCTGTTGCCCAATTGAAGCGCGGTGGGATTTTCATACCGTTTTTGAAGCAGCACAGCTAATAGCAAAACCATATGTGGATAAGAATGTAAACACCACCACTCTTCAAATAAAGAAAGAGGCAAGAAAGGGGAGGGTGCTCATTGATATTTTTAGAATAAGATCTGGCCAAAGTATTGTTTCACCTTATAGCATACGTGGACGGAATGGAGCGCCTGTCTCCATGCCACTTACGTGGGATGAATTGGCTAAGGTTAAAAGTCCGGTGGAGTTTAACATAAACACTGCACTTGACAAGGTAATGGCCGATGGCGATGCGTGGGAAGGCATCGATGCGTATGCGGTAGAATTGCACACCCATCGATCAGTGAAAGTTGCTAAGAAATTACCCATCAACAAAAAACACAAAACACCTGAGCAACTGGAGACATACGAGAAGAAAAGAAACTTTGAGAAAACTCCTGAGCCTTCCGCGAAAGTGATTGAGGGAAGTGGATCTAGTTTTGTTGTTCATCGGCACCATGCTTCGCATCTTCACTACGACCTTAGGTTGGAACAAGATGGTGTACTGAAATCATGGGCTGTGCCTAGAGGGTTGCCTCCGCATCCTGGGGTAAAGAGATTAGCCGTGCAAACAGAAGACCACCCAATGAAGTATTTGACTTTCGATGGAAAAATTCCAAAAGGACAATATGGTGCAGGAGAAATGTGGATTTATGCCTTGGGTAAATATCAGATTACCAAAGACAAGAAGGATGGTTTCTATTTTAGATTAAGCAGCAAGGAGGTTTCAGGTGAATACCGGATCTATAAAATAAAAGCAAAGGAGTGGCTTTTGGAAAGAGTTGATACACCACAGATTAATTACTTGCATGATACCATCGAGCCAATGCTTTCGGATATCGCAGAGAAAACTCCTGTTGGTGATAATTACTTATATGAGGTGAAGTGGGATGGCATTCGCGCATTGATTACACTGGAAGATGGCCAAATAAAAATTAAGACGCGAAATCAAAATGACGTGACCAAGCAATTCCCCGAGTTGTTGGTGCCAGACAAAGGCTTTCGTGCCACTTGCGGTCTATTTGATGCAGAGATTGTGTGCCTGGATGATCAGGGTCGACCGCAATTCAAAAAAGTCATCCATCGGTTGATGAGCAATGGAGATAACAACATCCTAAAGTTGTCGAAGTCTAGCCCGGTGTATTGCTATATTTTTGATTGTCTGTATTTGGACGGGCGCAGTTTGATCAATGAACCCTTGTTAAAAAGACGTGAGTGGCTTAAAGATGCCGTGCGCACAGAAGCATCTTATCGCATAAGTGAGATCGTAGAGGATGGGAAATCGCTTTTTGAAGCAGCCCGTGAGCTGTCTCTTGAAGGCATTATGGCAAAAGCAAAGGACGGAAAATATCTGCCTGGCAAAAGATCAGATCTTTGGCAGAAGATTAAAGTGAGGAACACACGGGAATGCGTAATCATCGGATACAACGAAGGCAAAGGTAACAGAGAGCAAACTTTCGGAGGTCTACACATTGCCGAACGAGATGGAGATCAACTCATGTATCGTGGAAAAGTGGGAACAGGTTTTGACGATGCAACAATCAAAGAGATCTCGGGTCAGATCAAAAATCTAAGGGCAACAAAGAAGCCTATTTCAGAAAAGGTTCTGGATGAAAAGACCAGTAAATGGATTGAGCCTAAGCTTATTGCTGAGATCAGCTACTCCATGATCACGGCAGATAAAATGTATCGCGAGCCGGTATTTGTAAGAATGCGACCTGATTTGAGTTGACAATATGTCAACTTTTTTGCATTTTTGCGTTCCTTAATGAGAATAATTGCCAAGAAGACTTTACGTGACTATTGGGACAATCATGTCAATTGCCGCAAAGAATTGGAAGAGTGGTATGGAATAGCTCTAAGGGCCGACTGGGCTACTCCTCATGATATAAAGCGAACTTATCCTAAAGCAAGTATTGTTGGTGGGAACAGAGTCGTTTTTAATATCGTTGGAGGTAATTATAGACTTGTTGTGAAGTTTGCTTACAAGACCAGAATCGGTTATGTACGTTTTGTTGGCACTCATAAGGAATATGATAAAATCAACTTAGAAAATATTTAGCTATGAAAAGTACATTTGAAGTAAAGGCTATTCGAAGCAAGTCACAGTATCTTCAATACTTGAAGGAGGTTGACGAGTTGATGGATTTAGATCCTTCTGGTAATTCTCCAGAAGGGCAAATGTTAGAGACTTTAACAATTTTAATAGAAGATTATGAACGTAAGCAGGGATGGGAGATTCCAATGCCAGATAGCCCGATAGAAGTAATAAGGACAAGAATGGAAGCGCTTAGCTTAAAACAAACTGATTTGGCAGAGGTTATTGGTGATAAAACGGTAGTATCTAGAATTTTGAAGGGATCAAGGAAGTTAACCTATTCGATGATTATTCCGCTGAGCAATCTTTTGCGAGTTCCACCAGAATTTCTTTTGGAGAAATGATGTATAATTTATTGCCTCATTTTACGTCTTTGCAAATCTTATCTTGAACCGATTTCTTTACGATCATCCCAAATTCTTCAGCTTTTCTCAAATCCTCACAAGCTTCTTTTGCCAAGCCTAGTTTTTTCTTGTTCAATGCACGGTTGTAATAAGCAGTAGCATAGCGCGGGTTATAAAATATCGCCATAGAATAGTCGTCAATGGCTTCTTCCAATAGGTTAATTTTTGTCAACACATTACCCCGATTTAACCAGGCACTTTCGTAATCTTGTTTCAACGCAATTGCCTTTGTGAAATCATCAATAGAGCCTTCATAGTCCTTCATTTTTTCCCTCACAAGTCCTCGGTTGAACAGATAATTGACATCTGTGGAGTCAATTTCTATGGCTAGGTCATATTCTTCAAGGGCGCCTTTAAAATCACCTGCACTGAATTTACTAAAGGCTAATTGAGCGTGAGCGTAGGGTAGGCCAGGATTTCTTTCAATTGATTCCACAAGTAACTTTTGTGAATCTTCAGTTGAGCCCTGAATGCCGTTAAGTGCCACCAGGTTATGTTGGGCAAGACCGTGCTCCGGATTGATGGCCAAAGCCAGGCGGTAATCTTCGATAGCCCCAACCTTATCTTGGTTATTTTCTTTTGCCAATCCCCGGTTGACGAACTGATCTGCATCTTTTGGATTTAATGAAATAGCGGAATCAAGTGCTTCAATAGCTGCTTCATAATTTCTGAGCTTGGTCTCGGTTAACCCAATGTAATTAAGAATATAGGCCATATTAGAACCTTGCGTTGTAAAGATTTTGGTAGTGGCAGATGAATATTGGTCTTGCTGGAAAAACACTGTTGTCGTTTCTCCACTCGG
The DNA here is from genome assembly GCA_031384515.1 of Bacteroidia bacterium. Lineage (GTDB taxonomy): Bacteria > Bacteroidota > Bacteroidia > Cytophagales > Cyclobacteriaceae > ELB16-189. The sequence goes on along the minus strand of JANNAQ010000055.1, from coordinate 73,705 downwards.
AAGGCCAAGTAATCTTATGAAGTCCGCTTTAGCAAGTTCATATTGACCAAGTTTGTACCGAAGGGTAGCCCGAGAGAATAATGCCTCAGCATGATCAGGCATACTTTCCAGGTAGATATTGTAATCGGTTAATGCTTCTTCAAATTTGGTGAGTTGTTCCCTTACCAGCCCACGGGTATAATAGGCTTCGTAGAAGTAAGGGCTACTTCTAAGACACTGATTTAAAGCTTCTAAAGACTTGATAAACTGTTTTTTAGATAATGCTTCTTCAGCTTCTTGATGAAGCGATCTGGCGCTCTTATTTGATTGTGCTAAGGCCGAACCAAGAGCGGTCAATAGAAAAAGAGTTATGAAGTAGATAGATCTCAGCATCCTCTAAATATAATATATACGTAAGCATGGATTTAGTTTCAAATCAAGGAAACTTCTGTTCACGGAATGTGTTAAAGTGATATGGAAACCACAAAAAAAGCAAAATCTAAATCTACTGCTGGTACAACTGCAGACAAGATCACTAAAGGCTATCGTGAATACCTACTAACGGAAGGAAAACAACCCGCCTCTGTGTTTAAGTTTTGTAAGAATATCGGGTTATCTGAGGAAGAATTCTACAAATTTTTTGGGTCTTTTGATGCTCTCGAAAAGGAGATTTGGAAGGCTTTCATTGATAAAACAACTAAACGATTGGAGTCAGACGAAGCATATGCCACCTTCACATCTCGTGAGAAGATTTTAACATTTTATTTCGCTCTTGCAGAACTACTGAAGACAGACAGAAGTTTTGTACTTCATCAATTGAAATCGGTTAAAAATCCGGGCATGACGCCAACCTTTTTGAAAGGGTTCAAATCTTCGTTTGAAGGTTGGATTACTGGTGTGCTCAATGAGGGAAAATCAACAGGTGAAGTGGCCAAGCGTCCATTCATCGATCAGCGATATGATGGATTGTTTTGGTTTCATCTGATGTTCATCTTACAGTTCTGGAGTAAGGATGAGAGTCCGGAATTTGAGAAGACAGATGCTGCCATTGAAAAATCTGTCAACTTGGCTTTCGATCTGATTGGAAAAGGGGTACTAGACAATGCGCTAGACTTCGGAAAGTTTATCTATCAAAATGCTAAGAATTAATGTCCACAACAAAAGAGCAACAAAGTATACCGACAACAAAAGTTCAGCGGGCATCCAAATTCATTTCTACAGGCGCCAAGATAGGTTCTAACTATCTCAAGCATTACAGCAAAAAATTGGTAAACCCAGGTTTATCTAAAGATGAGCTGCATGAAGATAACGCTACGGATATTTATAATTCCCTAAGCCAGCTAAAAGGTAGTGCTTTGAAGGTAGCTCAGATGCTGAGCATGGATAAAAACCTTTTGCCAACAGCTTATCAGAACCAGTTTGCTATGGCTCAGTATAGCGCTCCACCACTTTCCTATCCATTGGTGGTAAAGACGTTTGAACGCAATTTTAAAAGGCGTCCAAATGAAATCTTCGATAGTTTCACCCAATCTGCTTCTAATGCAGCCTCAATCGGTCAAGTTCATAAAGCAACGAGCAAAGGCAAAACTTTGGCAGTTAAAATTCAATATCCTGGAGTGGCTGATAGTGTCAACAGCGACCTTGCTATGGTTAAGCCAATTGCTTTGCGAATGTTTAAACTAAATGCTACTGAGTATGATGAATTCATTGCCGAAGTGCAGTCCAAGTTATTGGAGGAAACAGACTATCGATTAGAGTTGGAGCGGTCAATTGACCTTTCTCAAAAGTGTAAGAATATTCCAAATTTGATCTTTCCCACCTATTACCCGGAGTTTTCTGCTGATCGAATTTTAACGATGGATTGGATTGAAGGAAAGCCTTTGGGAGAGTTTCTAAAATCGGGCTCGCTTACTGAGTCGGAATCTAATTCTTTAGGTCAGGCCATGTGGGATTTTTATCATTACCAGATTCATACATTAAGATCACTTCATGCAGATCCTCATCCCGGAAACTTCATCATTACTGATGGCAAGAAACTTGGCGTGATCGATTTTGGCTGTGTGAAGGTAATTCCAACTGATTTTTACAAAGTATATTTTCAACTTCTTCATAAGGATTTTTTGAATAATAAGGTCAAGCAGAATAAAGTCTTTAAAGAGATGCGCTTTATCTATGACGATGATACAGCCGAAGACAAGAAGTTCTTCGAGGAAGTATTTCTTCAACTAGTAGAATTATTAGGCCGTCCGTTCAGAACACCCGAATTTGATTTCTCAGACAAAACATACTTTACCGCTCTTTTTAAATTTGGAGAAGAGATTGGGAGCATGAAGGCTTTCCGCCAATCCAAAAAGGCGAGAGGCGTCAAGGATGCGATTTACATCAACAGAATGTATTACGGACTTTATAATCTTTTGCACGAGCTAAAGGCAACGGTTGATACTACCTCTTACGTGAAGTTCTAAGACTGCCTAGGAAGTCTTAATAGATGAGTAAATTCTGGATTCAACCCGGATAGCAGCCATTTTTGGCTATTGTTCTTTTTTATTTCAATTTTCCTTTGATTACTACTTCATTACCAATATTTTAGTGTTCGTATATTCATTTTTTAAACTAACTCTTATTTTTAGTTATGAGAGCCATTTGGAAAGGACACATTCAGTTTTCCTTAGTTACTATTCCTGTACGGATTTACAATGCGATAGACACAGGTCAGACAATAAGCTTTAACCTGCTTAGCAAAGAGGGTCATAACCCTGTAAGTTATGAGAAGAAAGATAAAGTCACAGGCAAGCCTTTGCGGTCCGAGGACATTGTAAAAGGATATCAATATGAGCCTGGTCAGTTTGTAATCATGGAAGAGGAAGATCTTAATAAAGTAAAATTGAAGAGTGAAAAGATAATTGAGATTGAAGGGTTTGTAAAGTCTGAGGAAGTGCATCCTACGCTTTTTGAAGCTCCATATTTCATTGGCCCAGATGGAGATATTGCTGCCAAAACATATGGCCTGCTTTGTCAGACGTTGAAAGACAGTGGTAAAATTGGAGTCGGGAAAGTGGTATTGCGTGATCGTGAAACTCCGGTATTAATTACCCCCCATGAAGGTGGTGTGTTAATGTACCGCCTTCGTTATCCTAATGAAATAAAAAGCATGCGAGAAGTTCCTCAATTGCTTGAGGTAAAGGCCGACAAAGAGCAACTTAAGTTGGCTAAAACTCTTGTGGATTCAATGACAACTAAATTTTCAAAAATAGAAATGAAAGATCATTACTATGATGCGTTGAAAGCAATGATTGATGCTAAGATAGCTGGTAAAGAGATTGTTATGGTTACCGAAGAGGAACCAAAAGTTGTTGATATCATGACAGCTTTGAAGGCCAGTATTGATGCAGCCAAGAAGAAGCCAATGGAGAAAGCCAAAGGTGCAGCAGTGAAGCAAGAAAAGGCTGAGGCCAAGAAAGCTTCAAAGCGAAAGGCAAGCTGAACGGTTACAAATCTGCTGTGTCAGGTTTTGTTTACCTATTTGGCACCCATCAAATTCTCGCTTAGCCAGTAGCTGGTAGCTTTAACTATTCCTGTTTAACCATTAACTTTGCTCTATGGCAAAGGTCATACAGTTTCCAAGCCCTAATCACAATCCTGAGAAGTTCGGCTTTAAGCCGGTACGCAAGAAAAAGCATACGGAAATTGATAGTAAGGGTCAATTGAATCTCTTTGCTGGTGGCAAAATGGTTAGCCTAAATAAGCTTTCCACCTTTGAGGAGGCATTGATGTTCGATGAAGATGGTAGTGAAAAGGCCAAAGAGACTTACCTAAAGGCAATTCAGGAAGGAGATTCTGTTGCTGATTCTTATTGCAATTTGGGAATACTTGAATCTGAACAGAAAAATTTCACGAAGGCAATTGATTGCTTTACCAGATGCTTGAAAGAAGACCCCAGGCATTTTGAAGCTCATTACAATCTAGCCAACTTGTATGCTGAGGCAGGCAATATTCCGCTGGCCAAACTACATTACCAAATGTCTATCGAAATTGAGCCAGGCTTTCCAAATAGCCATTATAATCTTGGTCTTACCTTGGCACTGAATAAAGAAATCGATGAAGCCGTGCTAGCCTTGCTTACTTATCGTGGATTAGTATCCTACGAAGAAGATAAGGTCCAAGTGGAGGAGTTGATTAATAGTCTTGCTCGTTCAGTCAAGTAAATCACCTTTAAAGCGAAGCGAGCGTAATGAAGAAAAGTACCGCTCTATAAATTTCCAAGGCGAACTTCAAAACAAGAATCATAAGCACTGATTTTAAGGCAAGTTTCCACGCGTATTCCTGGTAAAATATTTTTCCGGACCTTAAGAGGAAATACAAATTAGTGCAAATAAAAATCATTGTGAGTACCAGTTCATCCAGGTAGCTTCCCAACCACAGAAATTTTGCCAATAAGGTTAATAAAATGGCATTAATGAAAAGGTTAAAGCAGGCAAGTTCTACCATATAGCCTATGTGATCAGTGAAATACCTGTTGCGCTTTGAATACAAAAGATTAAGTGGTAAAGAGGCAACCACCACAAACACCATCACCATTAGTTTGGCATAACTTGTCGACTTCAAATTATATAGTAGACTGAAGGAATCAACGTCCATTCCTAATGCCAATATCTTATGAGCAACAAGATTTTTATACAACTCCTGAAGAGGGGAGAGCAATTGTGTAGTTAAAGACGCATTGAAAAGCTGAATGACAGGAAAGAAAAAATAAATCAGATTAAGCACAAAGAACAACGAAAGTGGGGCTAGGTGTTTTACCCTGCGGCCTTCGGCAACATCCTTCGATAGCTTCCCTGGGCTCTTCAAAATTAACCACAGCGTTCTGATGAATTTACTATCTGCAAAAGTGATGGCAATTAAAATGTTGCTCATCAATTTTTTAAATGAGCGATCGGAGGGGAGTATGATTTTTTCGCCACATAAATTGCAGTACGCTCCAATAAAGGCATTGCCACAATTTTTGCAGGTATGCTCCTTACTAGATACTTCTTGTATAGCCGTATTGGGATTCTTTTTATCTGGCATAAGTCTATTGTCTGGCAATTAACGACTAAAATGTTAATCAAGGGAGGCGCCTTAATTCTTTTAAGGCCTTGGCTCCTCTTGAAATAAAACCAGGACTGCCATAGGGCATTTGATCTTCTATGATTGGGATTAACTCGTTTTTTAATTCAGGCAGAGACTTAGCTAGGTTGGTGAGAATAGTCATTGCAAAAACCCGAATGGCTATCGCTTCTTTAGTGTTCTGTAAAAATGAAAAACATAAATCTGCAACTTCTCCTTGAAAGCTTTTGGGCACTTCAATAAATTGTAGAAGTCTCACGGTATTGCGCTTTACCGAATCATGAACACCTGCTTGTTTTGCAAATTGTAATACTCTTTTCAAGTGGGGTTTGATTAAATCTGGGTGGTGCTGAACGCAATAGCTTAACGGCCAGGCCGAACGTTGCGTAACACGATAAGGCCCATTAAGAAATACATTAACCAATTCGGCAAATCGTTTAGGATCCTTTCCTACATACTTGATAACCTTATTTCGTTGGGCGCTCGAATGTTCTTTTTCTATAACTTCTACTAAATTCATTTTCAATGTTTTGACTTAAAATTGAGTTCGTAACGTGTTGTATATTAGGATATTTAATATCTATATGTTATTTTTAAGTTCAACTAAAAGATGTGTGCTATGATAGTATTTTTAGCCATCGTTGCTTCGGTACTTTTTCAGGTTTGCTTAAGCTTATTTTGCTATTTTTTCAAGCGAGCTAGAACTGCCTAATTCAACTTTAAGCTACATACATTTTTCATGAGATATTCTCATTGACTGATCATGCGATAGCCTTTATTGCCGGTAAATTTTCATATCAAACCAGATCGTTTAAAACGATTACAAAGTCTTTACTAAAAGATCATCGTCCAAGAACTGAACTTACAGTTTTTAACTTGAAACTTGCATCCTGAAACTAGTAACTAATTGCTAACTTGCAGCCCAATTTTATAAAGCTGTGAATTATCTTTCTGCGGAGTCGGTTTCAAAGTCATTTCATGATCATTGGTTGTTTCGTGATCTTACGGTTGGCATTTCTCAAGGTGAGAAATTTGCCTTAGTAGGTGAGAACGGAACTGGAAAGTCCACCCTATTAAAAATCCTAACAGGTCAACTAGTATCCGATTCTGGTGAAGTATCTGTACGAGAAGGGGTCAAACTTGGGTATCTTACTCAGCAACCAAATGTTGCTGGTCACCTTACTGTTAAAGAAATAATCTTCAACAAAGATAATAAGGTTGCTAAAGTGGTGAGTGATTACGAGGAAGCTATCCACGATCCTCATGTTTCCCCTGATAAGATGCAGCATTTACTGGAACAGATGGAGGAATTAAATGCTTGGGACTATGATGCCAAAGTACAGGAGATTACCAGTAAACTAAGTATCACAAACCTGGAGCAACGATTCGAAGAACTTTCTGGCGGGCAGCGAAAACGGGTGTTTATGGCACAGATGCTTTTGACAGAACCCGATCTGATTATCATGGATGAGCCCACCAACCACCTCGACTTAGAGGCCATAGAATGGTTGGAAAATTACCTTTCTGGTCCGAACATCACATTGATCATGGTAACACACGATCGATACTTCCTTGACAACGTTGCAACTGAGATTCTAGAACTTGACCGAGGTAAACTTTATAGGTATAAGGGCAAATACGCCTATTTTTTGGAAAAAAAGTCTGACCGTGAGGAAATGCTCAAGACTGAGGTTTCGAAGGCCCGACAGCTACTTAAAAAGGAATTGGAGTGGATGCGTAAGCAGCCGAGAGCCAGGGGAACAAAGGCAAAATACAGGATTGAGGCATTTTACGAAATCCAGGATAAGGCATCGACTAACCTGAAAAGGGATAAGCTTGAATTAGATTTAGCAGGAGCTAGACAAGGCGGGAAAATACTCGAGCTACATAGCGTTTCTAAAAGCTATGGTGAACTTAAAATGGTAGACAAGTTTTCTTATGTATTTAAGAAAAAGGATAGAATTGGAGTAGTTGGAAAAAATGGGATTGGCAAGTCTACTTTTCTTGATCTCTTAACTGGAAAAACTAAGCCAGATTCTGGAGAGCTTATTCCTGGTGTCACAACAAAAATTGGATACTTCACTCAAGAGACTGAAGACTTAAATCCTAACCATAGAGTGATTGAAGAAGTAAAAGAGATAGCCGAGTTCATTACTCTTTCAGATGGAACTTCGATTTCTGCTTCGCGTTTTCTGGAACAGTTCTTATTTCCCGCATCAAAGCAATATACCTTTATTGAGAAACTGAGTGGTGGAGAGAAGAAGAGACTTCAACTCCTGAAGATACTTGTCACCAACCCAAACTTCCTTATTCTTGATGAGCCAACCAATGACTTTGACATTGATACGTTGAATGTGTTGGAAGACTTTCTCGAGAAGTTCACAGGCTGCCTCGTGTTGGTTTCTCATGATCGCTACTTCATGGATCATTTAGTGAATGAACTTTTTGTCTTTGAAGGCGATGGCAAGATCCAGCCATTTAATGGAAACTATAGTGATTATCGTTTACAAGAAGATGCTGAAGAAGAACCAGTGGTTGTAGCTAAAAAAGTGGAAGCACAATCTTCAGGTGAGCCCAAAAAGAAAATTTCTTTAAAGGAGAAGAAGGAGCACGAAGATATCCAGAAACAGATAAGCAGGCTGGAGGCGGAGAAATTGGCTATTTCTGACCAAATTGAGAATGGATTGCTGGATACCTCCAAATTGATAGAAGCCTCCAACCGACTTCAATCGATCAATAATGAACTAGATCAGAGAACAATGCGTTGGCTGGAATTAGAAGAGCTAGTAAGTCAATCTGTCTAGCTTAGATAAAGGTCTAAAATGGTTTGAATTGATCGATTTTGGACTTAATTTTGTATCGTAAAAATACATTTTGAACCAAGCTCAGGCGATTACCCTTTATCAACCACTTCTGCATAGCATTGCTTACAATTTGCTGCGCTGCAAAGCCGATGCCGAAGATGTAGTTCAAGATACGTTCCTCAAATGGCTAACAATTGATCAAACTAAAATCCGTAACACAAAGGCTTACCTCATCACTGCCGTTACAAACAACTGCCTTAATCATCTTAATGCTCTTAAACGGAAGAAGGAAGAATACTGGGACAACTTACAGTTATCTGAATTCTTTACAAAGTTTAAAGAGTCTGACCTGGCCAATATTGATTTTGAAAAAGAGCTTTCGTCCGCATTTAAAGTATTGCTTGTTAAACTGGAGCCTTTAGAGCGCGCAGCTTATTTATTGAAAGAAGTTTTTGATTTTGATTATGATGCTCTTCAAAAAGTACTCAATAAAAAATCTGACCATTGCCGCCAACTATTGAGTAGGGCTAAGAAGAAGTTGAGCGATGAAAGCTCAAAGATTAAAATTGAAATGCCTGATACTTCTCTGATGTTCGAGAGTTTCAAAAAGGCATGTGATCTTGATAATGCCAGTGAATTTGTGCAACACCTGAAAAGTGATATTGCAAGTAAATTCTCCAAAAAGGCCTGATCTGATTCTATTTTACAGCTTTTTCCAATTATTTCGCAAAAAGATCCGTTTTTCTGTCACAAATCAAGAGCAACCTTGTCTTACTGTTGAATTGGCTCTTTTAGCCAGTTAAGACGACAACCTAAACCGCTTTTGTTTCATGAAAGAGATTTTGATTTTTTTTGTAGCCCATTGGTATTTGTCCCTATTTTTTCAAACGTTTTTTCTTCATCGCTATTCAGCGCATAAGGCATTTACCATGACTCCTTTCATGGAGAAGGTAGTGTATATCCTTACCTGGATTTTTCAAGGTTCTAATTATTTAAGCCCATACGGATACGGTGTCATGCATCGCATGCATCATGCTTTCGCTGATACTGAAGATGATCCACATTCACCAAAATATGATGAGACAATCTGGAATATGATGTGGAAAACAAGAACCATTTATTCTGACATCGCCAATAAAAAGGTGAGGGTTGAAAAGCGGTTCACAGAAGGTGTGCCAGATTGGACAGCCTTTGATAAGTTCGCGAGATCATGGCCATCACGGCTTTTCTGGGGTGCTTTGTATGTTCTCTTTTATTATCACTTTGCAACCGCTTGGTGGATGTTTGCCTTGTTACCCATCCATTTTATAATGAGCCCAATTCATGGAGCCGTTATCAACTGGTTTGCTCATAAATATGGCTATCGTAATTTTGAAGTAGGAGATACATCGCGCAATTTTCTACCTGTTGACTTTCTCATGATGGGTGAGAGCTACCACAATAACCACCATAAGAATGGCTCCAGGGCCAATTTTGGAGGGATTAGATGGCACGAAATTGACCCTACCTACCAGATAATGAAGGTCTTGGACAAATTAGGTGTCATCCGCCTGGTTCAACAAAAGGAATTTAGGATGGAGCGGATAAAAAAGGCAGCTTAACCTAAAAAGTAAAGAAAAAACGGTCAAGTAGCTGAAAAGTTACCTGACCGCTTTTTTTATAGAAAAAAACCGAACGGCCTGTGTGGGCTTTCAATCCCTGTTTAGAATTAGATTTTTCTGATTACATTTGAATTATTATTTTTTAATTATTTATTAATCAACTATCAAATCACAATGAAAGAAGGAACAGTAAAATTCTTCAACGAAGCCAAAGGATTCGGTTTTGTAAAGGAATCAGGAACAGAGCAAGAGTATTTCGTACACGTATCAGGTCTGGTGGATAAAGTCCGCGAGAATGATAAAATTACTTTTGAACTTAAAGACGGTAAGAAAGGCTTGAACGCAGTGAACGTGCGTTTAGCCAAGTAAGCATCCTATGTTGTAGCACTGCACAACACAAAGCCGGGCCATCAAAGCCTGGCTTTTTTATTAACCTCCAAACCAATCCATTTTGACTTTTGATAATTTTAGTTTTGATCAACGCCTGTTAGACGGACTTTCTTCGATGGGCTATACAAAGCCTACCCCAATTCAAGAGCAAACTATTCCAATCATATTAAGTGGAAAGGATTTAATTGCCTGTGCGCAAACTGGCACGGGTAAGACTGCAGCTTATGTTTTACCGATTTTAAATAAGATTGTTCAAACGGAAAACAGACACCTCAACACGTTGATCATTTCTCCTACCCGGGAGTTAGCGCAGCAGATCGATCAGCAAATTGAAGGATTTGCGTATTTCTTAGGGGTTAGCTCGATACCTGTTTATGGAGGTGGGGATGGAGCGACATGGGACTTACAAAAGAAGGCGCTTGAGTCAGGTGCCGATATAATTATAGCAACGCCAGGAAGACTAATTGCTTTGTTAGCATCAGGCGCCATTAAGTTAGAACAACTTCAGCATCTTGTTTTAGATGAGGCGGATAGAATGTTGGATATGGGTTTCTACGAAGACATTATACGTATCATTAAGTATCTACCCGAACATCGGCAAACCCTTCTGTTCTCGGCCACCATGCCACCAAAAATAAGGGGCCTGGCAAACCGGATATTGAAATCTCCAGAGCAAGTTAACATAGCCATCTCTAAACCGGCTGAAGGTATTTTGCAACAGGCCTATGTTGTGTATGACGCACAGAAAGTGTTATTGCTCAAGCATTTATTGAAGACTGGGACTTATCCAAGCGCTCTCATCTTTGCCTCGACAAAAGAAAATGTAAAGAACCTTGACATATCCTTGCACAAAATGGGAGTGAAGGCAAAAGCGATACATTCTGATCTTGAGCAAAACGAAAGGGAAACCATTTTGCGCGAGTATAAAAACAAACAACTTTCCGTTTTGATTGGCACCGATGTATTATCCAGAGGTATTGACGTGGAAGGAATTAGTTTGGTTGTAAACTTTGATGTTCCACCTGATCCAGAAGATTACATTCATCGAATTGGAAGAACCGCCCGGGCAGAAACTACAGGAACTGCTATTACTTTTATTAATGAACGCGACATGCGAAGATTCTCTAGCATTGAAAACTTAATAGGTAAAGAGGTTACTAAGATTACTTTGCCAGAGGAGATAGGAGCAGGGCCATTGTATCAGCCAGATATGAAAAGGGAAAAACCAAAATCATTTGCTCCAAAGAAAAAGCATAGTGGACCACATAGAGGAGGTAACAGACCACCAGCAAAGCATTAGTGTTTTGTTATAATGCGTTTGATAATCTCTTCGTAGTAGTTGCCAAAATAAGGACCTACCCAATTCATCGCCATCACCTCTTCCTTTTTGTAACGATCATAATGATCATCAAGGGTGATATAACCCGTGTAATTACCATTAAAGCTCGTAATGATTAGATTCTTGCCTTCTCCTAAAGCAAGTTTCTCTAGTTCGGCATCCACCGAAACTTCACCCGAAAAATCACAAGAGGTTCCTAATAAAATAATATCACCTATTTCAAGATAGGTAATTTCGCCTTGCAGCGGTCGAAGCAAAGATTTGAATACCCAGTCTCGTAATCTCCAATTTTTTTCAATACGCAATTGCGATGGACCGTACTGAATTGGTAGGTGTGCCGTGTTTATCGAAACGGAATCTGATCTTTTTGAATCTATTGACTCTCTGAGAATTTTGGATGCAATTTTTTTTCCTGCCATCTCAGTTAAGTCAAAGTTTTCTTCCATAAATCCATCTAATCTATGACTGCCTACCATCCCTGCTGCAAACAAGGCAAAGTCAAAGCCATTATTCTCCAACTCTTTCTCCAAAACGGAGGGATAATCTCCTGACAGGCTATTGATCTTTTTACTAATGCTGGTGGCATGCGCACTAAAGCTGACGAGAATAGCCTTAGTACTATCTTCTCTAACTAACTTTATACCTCTGAGCTTAGAATCGACTTTACCATTTTCTCCTGCTAATCGATTTGCGGCAAGCCCAGTGGGATTAGTTTCGAAATAAGCAATAGAACCATAGTCTAATTCATTATTAATTTTCAACAGGGTCTGTACAATACCTTCACTGGTTTGATTTACCCAAGCTTCATGATAGGTTCCAGCAATGAACTGTCCAGCCATGCTGTTATCCCATCCTCCTAGTCCATTGTGCGTGTGTGTTGCGGAAAAGTATAAAAATGCATGCGGTAATTTTTCCCTTACTTTGGTTTCAATTTTTTCTTTAACGGAAGGCGGAAAAAGTAATAAGTCAGCACTTATTATAAATACTGGTGTACCATTGTCAAGTGCTAGTATTCTCGTGTATAGCGAGTCATGAACTGATTCAAAATGGTTACGTGGCTTATAGCCAGCCATAGGCATGTTGAATGCTGGAGTTATATTGTATTTACCCCAACCAATCTTTACTCTTTGCCTATTGGTTTGATGATATTGGATCGTATCGAGTGCGTTCATCATATCAATGTAAAAGGGCTGTTCATGAAGAGCCGTTCTATCGATTGGCCCCACAAGGGAGAAGACAACCACTACTACGATTCCAGTAAAGTACGCCAGCCATTTAAAAACCTTTCTCATTCGCGTTAGCATTCCAGGGCTAAAATAACACTATTCACCAGGTATGAGGATAGAATTCATATATTCTTTACATTAGTTGAAGAATAAACTCATTGCTATGATCACACGAAGAAGTTTACTGAAATCATTGGGCCTTACCTCACTTGCTTTGCCCGGTATCACAGGTGTTAGTCTTGGAATTGATAATCCCGCAGGCGAGACAACGTTAAAATTACCAAGCTCAGATGATCCCCGATTCTGGGCCAGTGTTCGCGATCAATTTATGTTAAATAAGGATACCGTATTCTTTAATCCTGGCACATTTGGCGCAATGCCTAAAGTGGTTGTGGATCGAATGGTGGAAAACCTTAAAAGCACGGCTATGAATGTTGCCGATTGGGATTATAAGGACGACAATACTGCAAAAATAATAAGTGGATATCAGGCACTCATGTTTATTCGAACGAAAGTTGCCAAGATTTTAAACTGCGATCCTAAATATATTGCGATGACCGACAATGTTACTGCCGGTATGAGCTATATCGCCAACGGAATAACACTTCAACCTGGTGATGAGATTATCACAAGTAATCAGGAGCATGGAGGTGGCAAATCCTCTTGGTTGGTTAAAGAAAAAAGAGGAGGCGCTGTTTATAAAGAAATCACGTTGCCGAAGCCAATCCAAAATTCGTCAGAAGTGCTGGATATCGTTATAAAATCATTTACACCGCGCACGAAGGTGCTGATGCTTTCACACATGATCACAGGAAGTGGTGCTATTCTTCCTATGAAAGAAATTTGTGAAGAGGCAAGTAAGCGAGGAATTTTTACTGTTGTGGATGGAGCGCAATGCATAGGCCATATTAAAGTTGACATTGATGAAATGGGTTGCGATGCCTATGTGGGATGTTTTCATAAGTGGATTGGTGCCCCCGCAGGAACGGCCTTTATGTACGTTAAGCCTGATAAGATGAAGGATATTTGGAGTACAGTTGCCAGCGGAAACTGGAACAATCATGAAGACGAGGGCTATCGGTTTACCCAACGTGGCACAGGAAACTTTTCAGTTATTGCTGGATTAGATGCTGCTTTGGATTTTCATTTAGAAGTAGGACCCGATAAAGTTTATGAACGCATTAAGTTTCTAGGTGATCGCTTGCGGGAAGGCCTTCGCAAAATCAATAAGGTCAAAATATTCTCACCAATTGATAATGAAATGTGTGCAGGCATTACGGTTTATAATATTGAAGGTTGGACTGGACCTAAACTTCAGGATGAATTCTGGAACCGGGCACGAATGCGCCCACGGGCTTCCGGACCTGAATTTGGCGTGCGGCATTGCACCCACATATTCAACAGCCCTGAAGAGATTGATAAAGCCCTAGAAATTGTTAAGCAACTGGCCAGCTAAAGCATTATTCTGAATTGTTAATTTTTTGTAAAACCACTTGGGTATTCTTTTAAAATCCTCAAGCGGTGAAACTTCTTACAGGTTAATCATTTACTTTGCGTCAAACTCGACTTCATGCTTAGATGTATTATTTTTATTTTTCTAGTACTGCTTTCTGATTACTCGATAGGTCAGCTAAATAAGCAACCTGATGCTGCTGCTATCAAGCTTCAGCTTAAGAAGCTTGGCTTTTTAGGATCCGTTCTTTACGTAGCTGCCCACCCAGACGATGAGAACACCCGCGCTATTACTTTTTTTGCCAACGAAAAGTTGGCTACAACTGCTTACTTGTCTATGACGCGCGGAGATGGTGGACAGAACTTAATTGGTCCTGAAATCAGGGACCAACTTGGCCTTATTCGCACTCAAGAACTGCTATCGGCCAGGCGGATTGACGGAGGGCTTCAATATTTTACCAGAGCTAATGATTTTGGATTCTCTAAAAACGTTGCCGAGACATTTCATATATGGAATAAGGAAGAGATTCTTTCAGATGTAGTGAGAATAATGCGTTCGTTTAAACCCGATGTCATCCTTACCCGATTTCCTGCGGATGAACGTGCAGGCCATGGTCACCACACAGGCTCTGGTGTATTGGCCCAAGAGGCATTTGACCTTACGAATGATGCCAGCTTTTTGCCTGAACAAGTAAAGGAAGTTGGACTATGGCAAGCCAAGAGGCTCTATACGAATACTGGCCGCTGGTGGAATCAAACGATAAATGAAAATACCCCAGGTATTGTAACGGTAGAAGTAGGGGCCTACAACAATCTACTTGGTAAATCCTATTCTGAAATTGCAGCAGAGAGTCGATCTCAGCATAAGAGCCAAGGATTTGGCTCAGCAGGGCGAAGAGGTGAGGCGCCTGAATTTTTTGAGTATGTAAAAGGAGATAAAGCCCAGAAGGATTTTTTTGAAAATATTAATACCAGTTGGACAAGAGTGAACGGTGGGGAGCGTATTCAACCACTCGTTGACAAGGCTATAAAAGATTTTGATGAGGAGAAGCCATATAATTCCATCACAGCCTTGCTTCAAATCCGCAAAGAGATATCTCTGCTTGAAATGAGTATTTGGAAAGAGAGAAAGTTAGCTGATGTAAACAAATTGATACAAGATTGCCTAGGCTTATTTGTGGAAGTGACTGCCGACAATTACTGGGTTGCACCTGGCCAACGTGTCTTGTGTTCATTTGAGATTGTAAATAGATCGCCAGTTGATGTTGTCATGAATGATATTAAAAGTTACCAGCTCTCTATGGATTCAACAGCCAGTATTACACTAGCGAACAATAAACTACTCGTCTTTAAATCCAGGAAGTCACTACTTCCTACACTTTCTTACTCAGATCCGTATTGGTTATCAGCTGAGCATGGAATAGGGATATTCAATGTTGCCAATAAGAAGCTCATTGGCCAACCAGAAAACAACCCAGCGGTAACATTTACCATGTCCTTTTCTGTGAACGGAGAACGGGTTGACGTTCAATCGTCATTGGTGTATAAGTGGACGGATCCTGTAAAGGGAGAGCTTTGGCGTCCTTTTGAAATTGTTCCTCTTGTCTTTGTGAACCTAACAGAACGTGTCCTTTTATTTAAAGATCAAAGCCCAAAGGATGTTTCGGTGCTCCTAAAATCTTCAGCCGATCAAGTGTTGTCAGGTAAATTGAAATTATCCATGCCTACTGGTTGGCGATCAGAACCAGTAGCTCAACCTTTTGAAATGACTAGGAGAGGAGAGGAGAAAACAATTAGTTTTAAAGTGTATCCATCTCTTGAAGAGATAAGTTCATCACTAACTGCTGTAGCAGAAATTAATGGAAAGAGTTTTGACCTTTCGGTTCAGACCATCGAATATGATCATATTCCAAAACAAACGCTACTTCCTAAAGCCTCGGCTAAAATAATTAAAGTTGATCTCAAGAAAGAAGGCGGACTTGTGGGCTACATCAAAGGCGCAGGTGATGATATTCCTGTCGCCCTGCGAAATATGGGTTATGAAGTGTGGGAGATGAAGGATGAAGAAGTAACAGCAGAAAATCTTAAACGGATTGATGCCGTAGTGTTGGGAATTCGTGCGCTTAACACAAATGAGCGCATCCGTTATTTCATGCCCGATCTTCTCAATTATGTAAAAGTCGGAGGCACCCTTGTTGTGCAATACAATACCAACCATGATCTTGAGATCGATAAGGATAAGTTTTCACCCTTCCCGTTAACGCTTAGTCGAGAACGGGTGACAGACGAGAACAGTGAAGTCCGTATTCTGAATCCAGGGCATCAGGCATTGAATTATCCCAACAAAATAACAGCTAAGGATTTTGATGGATGGGTGCAGGAGCGTGGCCTGTATTTCCCTGATACCTGGGATGCTAATTTCGAGGCACTGTTGTCTTCCAATGATGCCGGAGAAAAGGCAAGGGATGGGGCTTTGCTGGTAGCAAAGTACGGAGATGGACATTATGTATATACTGGCTTATCGTTCTTTAGAGAGCTTCCTGAGGGGGTTTCAGGGGCCTATAAATTATTCGCTAATCTGGTTTCCTTAAAGGCTTCTAAAAAACCACAGAATCAGAAAATTAAAGCATCAAAGTAATGGAAGATTTTCCGCACGAAGAGCCACCGGTTTTCAAATCATGGAATAGCTGGTATTGGCTTGTGCTTGGCGCGATGGCCTTTCAAGTGATACTATTTACATTACTCACATTATCATTTGCATGAATCTCTTAGACTGGATCATACTTTTGGGAACCATTTTTTCCATTGTTGCTTATGGAACATGGAAGACACGTGGCTCGAAAAATATAGAAGGATATCTGAGGGGTGATAACACCATGAAATGGTGGATGATTGGTGTTTCTATAATGGCCACCCAGGCAAGTGCTATTACGTTTCTTTCTACACCGGGCCAGGCCATTGAGGATGGGATGCGGTTTATTCAATTCTATTTTGGACTGCCTTTGGCAATGGTAATTATCTCGGTTACCATGGTGCCCATTTATTATCGATTAAAAGTATATACAGCTTATGAATATTTAGAGACCCGTTTTGATTTAAAGACACGAACATTAGCAGCGATTCTGTTTTTGCTTTTGCGAGGATTATCTGCAGGCATTACCTTGTTTGCTCCGGCACTGGTACTGTCTACCATCCTCGGATGGAATATTTATGTCACTACCATCATGATCGGGGTGTTGGTTATTGTGTATACTGTTTCTGGTGGAACCAGGGCCGTAAGTCTTACGCAGCGTCAGCAGTTGACTGTTATTATGGGTGGAATGGTATTGGCAGGCATCATTGCCTACCGGATGATTCCAGATAATATTTCGTTTAGCAATACGATTAGTTTAGCTGGTGAGCTCGGCAAACTCAACATTGTGACAACCGACTTTAGTTGGAATGATCGCTTTAATATTTGGTCAGGCTTGATAGCTTCAACCTTTCTTTTCCTTTCTTATTTCGGCACCGATCAATCACAGGTATCACGTTACCTTGGTGGTAAGAGCATTCGCGAAAGCAGGATGGGGTTGATCATGAATGGCCTTTTAAAGATTCCTATGCAGTTTCTAATTCTGTTCATTGGCGTTTTGGTATTTGTTTTTTATCTGTTTGTGCAGCCACCTGTATTTCACAATCAAACCTTAAAGGAGGAAGCCATGCAAACAAGTCAGGCAGATTCACTGGTAGTATTGGAAAATCAATACAACGTGCTTTATGCTGAAAAGAAGGTAGTGATAGACGGACTTGTAAGAGGGATTCAGCAAGAAGACGAAAAATTGAAGGCAGATTCCAAAGCGGCCTACCAGATTATTAAAGAGCAAGAGGGTAAAATCAGAAAAGATGTAAAAACCAAAATTGCCGCTGCTATTCCTGGTGCTAAGACGCAAGACCGCGATTATATTTTTTTAAATTTTGTTCTTCATTATCTCCCTCATGGCATCATCGGATTATTATTGGCTGTCATGTTCTCCGCGGCCATGTCATCAATGGCTTCGGAGTTAAATGCGTTGGCATCTACCACCACAGTTGATATTTATAAAAGGTCTTTCAAACCGGAAGCGTCACCCTTGCATTACTTAAATGCCTCAAAATACTTTACTATTCTTTGGGCTTTGATTGCCATGGTATTTGCAGCGCTGGCCAACTTTGCTGAGAACCTAATTCAGTTTGTGAATATCGTGGGCTCTTTATTTTATGGAACAATACTTGGGATTTTTCTTGTGGCGTTTTATATAAAGCATATCAAGAGCAATGCAGTATTTCTGGCAGCCATTATAGCAGAGGCATCTGTATTGGCTTGCTATTTTTATTTCTACGAAGAGCTTGCCTTTCTTTATTACAACATTATTGGTTGTGTGATTGTGGTGGTGCTGGCGCTTTTATTTCAATTATTTGATAACAGAAAGTTAGAGAGCGTTTAAAGTTTGTGCCAGGTTATTAACGAAAAAGCACGCGTCACAGACGCGCGCCAACTCGGTAGAGGCTTGCTTCTTCTTCAGGCTGATGAGCCAAGCCTAATGATTTATTCCTACAAAGTCACCAACTATTTATCAGTACATTACCTCAATAATGGAAGCGAGTTTGTATGATAGTTAATGTTTGATTTGGCTTGGTTCCTGAAACATGATAAACCAATCGATGTTCCCCCGTTATTCTTCTAGACCAATAGCCTTTGAGATTTCCCGAAAGTGGCTCTGGTTTGCCAATACCTCTGAAAGGATCCCTGCTTATTTCCTTCAGTAAAGTATTAATTTTTTGAAGGACATTAATATCATTTTCTATCCAGTGCTGATAGTCTTCCCATCCTTTAGGGGTAAAAGAAACGTTCACTACTTAAGACTACCTTGGTGAGTTGCTTTTTTACTATGCTGTCTTTTCACGCTTCTGCTTTTTATCCCTTTCGTTTCTTCAGCTCTAACCAAAGCGAGTTCTTTCACAATGACTTTTCCTGTTTTGTGCTGGGCGATACTTTCCATAAGGTGCGCAGTGTTTGCTGGGGTTGACAAAAGATGAGCGGTTTCTTGCATGGCATTAAATTGTTGAAGGGTCAACAAGACAAACCCTTTTTTCTTTGGCCCGGATAAGATTAGAATATCCTGTTCGCTTTCTACTTCTGCAAGAAGTGCCTTCATATTGGTTCTGAAAGCGGTTACCGTTGCTGTTTTCATTTGCTAATCTTATAGTGAGCGTGAAATTACAAAAAAAGTACTGTTTATTGTACGTTTTTACGTGCATTATTATAAGATCATAGTAAGGAGGCGTTAGATATCTTTTTATTTATAGCTACACTGTTGGCGCGTTTGCAACGCGTGCAATTTTTAGAAGCACTAAGCACGCATCACAGACGCGCGCCCACACTGAGTACATTACCGAAATTGATTGGTGTTGCTGCCTGTTAATTTCCCTTTAGAACAGAGCCAAGGACAAGTGATTTGTCGATTGAAAAAGCCACTATTTTGGTAACCTCTTGTGGAGAATTCTTTTCAACTGGATTACTAAGTTTTAACTGGCACTCATACCTTAGCGCCAAAACAGAATCTTTATTGGCATCAAAAAAGGTTAATTTACTTAGCCGGATTGAATCATCTGTTAGCTCCGCTTTATACTTATTTTCAAACTTTTTGTATTGAGCAATTATGTCCGGCTTGGCATCGGTGCTGGCCGAATAAGTAAAAGCTCCAATCGAAGTCTTATAATAATTTACCATTTTGGAGTAGTGAGTAATCATGGAATCGGGTGTCCATTCTACCATTGCCTCTGGTGCTAATCCTGTGTCAGTTAGGTTACTAGTAAAGTAGGAGGTAAGACTATCCGCACCGGTTATGTTTCCCGCTTCTTGTAGTTCAACTACTTCAATATCAAGATTTGATTGATTCGGATTTGCCTTTTCAAAGGCCAACACCTTCTCTTTTAAAGAGGAATCGCTACAGCCAACGAGTAGAAACAAAAAGAGGATGCAACTACTATGTACCAAATATGCTTTTTTCATGATTGTAATCGAGTTAATGATGCGCGAAGGTATCCATAATATGTAGATGTTACAATTGCAGATCCGCCTGCTTAGAGCGCGTTTTCATTGTGCGCAGTCCAAGTTCAATTGTATTATACGAACGCGTCACATACGCGCACCAACACTAGTGCTGTATATGGTGTTGATCCGGCACGCTTTACACAAAAAAAAAGAGCCCGGTCTAAACGGGCTCTTTCAAAACTAACTAAATAGTATTTTAAAAACGGACTCCGATCTTCAAAAAAGTTTGAGAAAGGAATGACCATGTAATTGATTTGGCATCCAATGATGACTGGCCAGGGGCAGGGTTCTTTCCGCTATACATGTAGAGGTAAGAGATTGGCTTTGTTTCAATGCCAAAATACAAACCTTCTGCTATGTAGTAGTCAAAACCTGCAACAGCCTGAAATCCAGTACCGAAAATTTCGGCTCTCCGTACACCTACATCCACGATGTAATCTGGCACAGAAGGGTTAGTTGGATTAGCTAAATCGCCAAGCTTAATGGTAGGATCATACTCTGTTCTTCTTGCGTACAAGAAGGGCAGGGTTAACCCCACATACGGAAATAAGCGGCTATATTTTGTGGTGAAATGATATTCACCTCCCACATTCACACTTACATCAAACTGCTGATCAGCTACTACCGCATTGTAGGCAGGTAGCCAAGCAGCGGTGGAAACTGGAACTCCATTGGGATCCAACGGGATATAGCCAGCCACATTATCAAATGCTGGTGTGTTGCGGAAAATAGCGCCTCCACTAAGTTTAGCAGCAATACGATTGGTGATAAAATAGCGGCCTTCCAAACCTACAATATTGTTAATATCATTATTATTGGCATCAACATTATTAGCGTATGGATTCTGGCTATTAACTGTCCAACTACTGCTACTAGAATTATAGATGGGTGAACTTGGAACCGTCAATCCAGTGGTAAGAAAGTTTCCTCGGCCCAATAATAAGGCTCCTGAAAAATCTCCTGCAGACGGTGCAAAGCTTGGTGCTGCGTCTTCTTTTGTTGCCTCCTCTGCGGGGGCACTATCCTGGGCATAAAGACTACCCAGCATAGCAAAAAGCATCACCGTTAAAATTATATGTCTTTTCATGCTTTTGTCTTTAGGTTAAAACGTAAAAATATGTTTTGAAAAGTAACCGGGGCAATCACCCCGGCTAGCTTTACAAAATTAACCTATGCCAACGCTGCATCTAACAAAGCTTTCCATTTAGCAACCAACAATATCTTAGCTGCAATTTGCGCATCAATATTTGCTACATCTGCTTTTAAGTCTTCAAGGATTGTTACAGCCTCGGCCTTACTAATATCGTTATCTGCAAGAATTTCGTTAGCAGTAGCAACGGCTCTTGTTTGTGTTTCCACATCATCTATTCTCGCATCGATAGTCACCTTCTTAGTTTCAATAGCCGCATTAATACCGGTAGCGGTATTTAAGAAAGCCGTTAAATCTGTAATGAGGAGATTGAACGTACCTTGTGACGTGGTGTTAAGCCCTATGGCTGCGGTAGCAATGGTAGCAGCATTGAAAGCAGCAGCAGCAGCAGTTTTATCAGCTACTACGCTGGCAACAGCAGCAGTGTTAGCAGTCTCTAATCTAGCTTTATCATCTGTAAAGTCACCTTTATCTCTATTAAGGTTATCCAACGTTACTTGAGCAGCAGCAACAGCAACAATTGCAAGATTCTTTGCAATGACTGTTTCAGAAGCTAAATTTTTGTTGGCAAGATCTAAAGCAGTCTGTAAAGTTGTTACAGCAGCAGGTGCATTGGTAACAAGTGCTTGTGCCAGAGTAACCGCTGTTTGCCTAGTATCAACGCTAGTTAAGGCAGCGATTGCGGCAGGAGTAGCAGCAGTAACAGCAGCGTTTAAATTAGTTTTGGCAGTAACCACAGTACCAGTGTTTAAGATGGCATTGGTAGTGTTAGCAGTTGTTGCATTAGTTAAAGTTGTCTGTGCAGTTACTACGTTAGCCCTTTGAAGAATAGCTGCAGTTGTTGCTCCGTTGTTAGCAGCTGTTAAAGTAGTTTGTGCGCTTAAAACGTTAGTTCTTAACAAGATATTAGCAGTAGTATTTTCTAGCGTCCTATCCGTTAAGGTTGTCTGAGCTGCAACTACGGTGCTAACAAGCAAAATGTTAGGTGTTGTATTAGCGGCAGTTGCTGCAGTAAGAGCAGTTTGAGCGGCTGTTATGTTTGACAACAGTGTAGCATTTGTTACAATTTGTGCAGGTATTGTTGTGTTGTTAAGCGTGTTAATTGAATTGGTTGTTGTAGTAACAAGACTTTGAGCAGCTGTAACAGCATTAGTTGCGGCAGTAACAACGTTTCCAGCGCCAGTTTGTTCTGATATAGCGGCTGTTAATGAAGTATTAGCATTAGTCACAGCAGTATTAGCCGCAGTAAGGGCATTATTAGCAGTAGTTACGGCAGCTTGAGTTGCAGGAGTTGAAGTATTAGGCGGGTTATCGGCAGCTTGGGCAATAGCTAAATCAGATTGTTTAACAAGCACATCGGCCTGTGCCGCAGCTAAAGTAGCTTGTGCTGTAATAACTGCCGCATCTTTCGTAGCTTTTGTTGCTTTTGCAGAAGTTTCAGTTGCTTTAGCAGCAGTTAACTGCGTATTCTGTGCAGTTAAGGTGGTGTTAAGCGATGTCACACTAGCGTTATTTGTAGCCAATAGTGCTATTCCCGCAGTTGAAGCTGTTTGCGCAGTAGTAACAGCAGTAGCAGCATTTGTTTGAGCTGTTGCTGCTGCTAGAGTGGCAGCATTTAAAGCAGTTGAATAAGCTGTTTGAGCCGTAACAACAGCGGCTGCAGCGGCAGCAGTCTCAGAAACTAAGGTGTTGTTGTAAGCAGTTTGAGCATTTGTTTTTGTCTGATTGGCAAGAGCAGTTTCATCAGCTAAAACCTGCGCGTAGTTAGAAGTAGCATTGGTTAGTGCCACAGCAGCTGCAGATGTGGCAGCAGCTAGCGCATTGTCATAGATTGCCTGCTTTGCTACTAAATCAGCCGCTGCATTGTTAGTCTGCAAAGTTATTTCATTTGCAAGTGCAGTTTGGGCCGATGCTAATTCGGCTTGTTTGGTTACCAAATAATTAGGATCAGAAACGGTAGCAAGATCTTTGATTGCATTTGCAACAACAGCAGCGGCATTTTTAACATTCAATACATTGGCGATGGCAGCATCAGTAGTGGCAATCGTAAGCGTTGTAATGGTAGCTTGTTGTGCTGCAATATTGGCAGCGTTTGTGGCCAAAGCAGCTACAGCAGCATTATAATCAGTAATTACCTTAACCGTAGCAGTTACTTTTGCATCAGCAACAGTTACAGCGTTCAGAGCATTCTGCTCATCAACAACCAATTGCAAATTGGCGTTTTTAAGAGTTAATAAGCTTGCATTTGCTGTGTTTAAAGCAGTTTGGGTGGTTGCCGGGTTGGCCTTAACTGCCTCGAGAGCGGCCAATGCGCCTTGCTCGTTAGTTAACACAGTCTGAGCGTTAGTCAAAAGCACTTGCTTTTGAGCTACGTCTCTGGTGAACTCAATTTTCAAAAGGTCAAAAGCTTGGCCAGTACCTGCCTTAATCAGTTGCTGAGCGTTTGCAAGAAGGTTACCAGCAGTTGCTTTAGTTACATATAAAGCCGAAAGGTCAGTTTGCTGAGTTTTATATGTAGCCAAATAAGTAAGGGCAAGTCCTGGCTTGTACTCGGCAATATATACCGCCAAAGCGTTAACCGCAACTTGAAAGTTCAGCTCTTCTTCCTTAAGATTCCTTTTGTATTCTGCTACGGTTACGGCATTCTGAGCAACCTGCAATGCCAAATTATCTTCTTGCTTTTTATTCTCAATAAGCAATCCGGCAGTCTGGGCATCCTTATATTTCGCTTCAGCAGTTTGAAGGGCTGCAAGCGCATTTTGGTAAGCGGCTTGTGCTTCGAGTAATGAGGCTGTAGCATTTCTTACAGCTTCTACTCCCGGGCTAACTGCATCATCGATACAGGCAGTCCAAACGAACGCGGCCATAACAATGGCCACAATGGATAGTGTAAATTTTTTCATGGTTGGTTTTGTTTTGTTCATAATTGGTTTTAAAGTAATTGTGTTTGGATGTATTATATTAAAGTTAAGGTATTACAATTTTTAGGGGCCGTTGCAGTAGCTAGCGTAGTTCATGTCTATAAAGTATTTCCATTCTTGGTCAAAACTAAATAAATCATACATAAAACCAAGTTATCAGGTCATATGATTTTAGTCACTATTAATCGAAGTTTAAACATGTAAAATAGTTATCACCGTTCATATTTATATACGTGGTGTGGTAACCATCTCTTGATGTAAAGATTGAAAGCTTATTCTATAGATGCAATACCTATAAAGTGGTATTTTATAAAATAAAAAGCTCTTAAAACGAATAAAAAAGGCACTCGGTTTTTTCCGGGTGCCTTTTGCAATGTAACCAATTGTAGGTAGGTCAGCTATTTTACTTAAGCGTCTTTTGCAACTCTTCGTTCATTTTCTGGTAATCTCTGTTATTCTCTTTTTTTGCTGCAGCTAGTGAAGCAGTTGAAGTTGCCATAGCACCGGCCTTGTCGCCATTTGCTTTTTGGATGCGCGCCTTTTGGTACAGCACCCAGTAAGCAGGGTTAGCTTCTGCGGCCTTGGTCACCCACTCTAATGCCTGCTTCACATCTTTGCCATTCTCTAAATAATAGACAGCTGCATTCAGGTAGTTACCAGGTGTTACTTTGGTGGAGGCTTCAATAGACTTCATCACTTTGGCATCGTAGTCCACACCTATCGCAAATTTCACGGAAGTGTTTTCCCAGGCCAATTGTACTTTGGCACTTTTACTGTCGTCAGCAATGTCACTGATATTAATGGTGAAGGTTTCCACCTTTTCAGTCAACTTCTCAGACTTCACCTTAAAGTTTGCAGCCTCCTGAGCTTTGTCATAACCATCTGTGTTGCCACCCAGCTTTACATCCTTATATATAGAGACAGTCCACTCTGTAGCACCTGGCCAGGTAAAGATCAGGTATTCTCCTTTTGGAACGGCAACACCTTCTACTTTCACATCGTCTCCGAAGGTAATCTTCGTTCCGCTGTTAGCGCCTGTTCTCCAGATAGAACCGTAAGGGGTAAGAAAGTCTGCACCTTCTCCAAAAATCTTACGGCCTTTTGCGCGTGGGCGTGAGTAATCAATTTTCACATCCGTAAGACCGATTACCGTTGTTACGGTGGCTGCCGGACTTGGTGAAGGGGTTTGAACTTGTGCAGTAGCTACGAAGCAAAGCACCGCTAATAAAATGGTAAGTGTGTTTTTCATAACGATTTAGTTGTTTTTATACTTGGGGCACCAAAGTTACCAGACTTTCAGATAATCCAAAATTCACCGCACCCCAGGTTTTCTTTATTTAACCACATAGACACATAAGAAACATAGGGGTTATGTGATATAATAATGTTTACGCCCACTAACTTTAAGATTAGTGATGAAATTAGACGAGTCTTTTTATTTGAGAGATAATGTAGTAAGCATTGCAAGGGACTTGCTCGGCAAAGTTTTGGTATCCAAAGTGGATAGAAAAGTAACGGCCGGAATAATTGTGGAAACGGAAGCCTATTCCTACACCGAGAAAGGATGCCACGCTTATAATGGCAAGATGACCAAACGAAATAAGGTGATGTTTAAAAGTGCCGGCCATTCTTACGTATACCTATGTTATGGCATACATCACCTTTTTAATGTGGTGACCAATGTAGAAGGCAAAGCCGATGCTGTTTTGATTCGCGCACTTCAACCACTTGTTGGCGAACCTCATATGATGGACAGGATGGATACCACTTCTTTGAAAAAAATAACCTCAGGTCCAGGCAAATTGACAAAGGCTTTGGGTATTAACCTGAGTATGAATGGAGAATATCTTTTGAACAATAAGGTATGGATCGAAGATCAGTCGATCAAGATTTCAAAGAGTTCCATTGTAGCCAGTTCACGGATTGGCATTGATTATGCAGGGGAAGACGCACAGTTGCCCTGGAGGTTTACCATTGCGGGGAATGAATGGGTGAGTAAAAATGGTAATCTGTTACCAGTAATCGGTGAGTCAAGCAAATCGATTACTGATGACTGATTACCCGAATACCAATCATTCATTTAACGACTACTGGCTATATTTGTCGTTATGAAATTTTTATTGAGCGCGATCTTATCTCTTTGGACTGGTCTGACGTTTGCGCAGAGTAGCTTTACTAAATCTTTTAATCAGATTAATTCTGTTCAGGATGAGCAAAGCGCGGTGATTAGTCCGGATGGAAAGGTGATGTATGTAACATTGGCCAACCACCCACAGAACATAGGCGGAAAAAAAGACCTTGGTGATATTTGGTTTTCCATATTGATGGACAATCAATGGGCTCCGCTTATCCATGCTGGTAATGTCCTTAACGACAATGGCTATAATGCGGTAGCGGGTTTTTCGGCTGATGGCAACACCATGTATTTATTAAGTCATTATGATGACACAAAACCAAAAGCTGGTACCCAAGGAATATCTTTTTCGCGAAAGATAAGTTCGGGATGGTCACAACCTGAGAATATTACTATTCCTTATTTTCTTAACCGTTCTGATTTACTGTCCGGACACATCACACCTGATGGGTCCACTTTTATTTTTTCTGCCGACTCCTACAATACAAAAGGAGCTGAAGATATTTATGTGAGCTTTCACAAAGGCGGTGGCCAATGGACGGAAGCCAAAAACCTGGGGGTATCCATCAACACTTCTCTTCAAGAGCTAAGTCCAAGTTTGAGTGAAGATCAACAGACGTTATACTTTTCTTCCAATGGAAGGGCTGGCTATGGAAGCTACGATGTTTATTATAGTCAACGGCTTGATGACAGCTGGATGAATTGGTCAACTCCTGTTAATCAAGGTGCAAAAGTGAATTCGGAAGGGCGAGAATTATACTATCGCACCTATCCACAGAAAGGGTTTGCATTATTTACCAGCACACTGAATAGCGATGGTTATGGTGATGTACGCATGGCAGAAGTGAAAAAGGAATTACAGGATTCGCTCATCACTAAGGTATTACTCAATTCGCCCGATACAGTTGTTAAGCTTGTAGAGATAAAAAGAGATAAGCCATTGACGGTTGATGATAAAGTAGTTAGGGTTTTTGGAAAAGTTACTAATGTAAAAACAAATTCTTCTGTTGTAGCGCGCCTCAGTTTTGAATCGGACACGGTGAGTTTTGTGAATTCAACCGGTGAGGGAAACTATTCCATTGTAGTCCCTTCTGTGAATGAATACGTTATTAAAGTAGAGGCTCCTGGTTATGTTGGCACGATGGAGCGGCTTGATATTCGCACCTTTGAAATGAAACAGCTTGAAATGAATTTCAAGTTGCAACAAATTGAAGTGGGCGCAATCGTCAACTTAAAAAATGTTTTGTTTCAGCAGAGCTCCTCCATACTGTTGGCAGAGTCATCAGATGAGTTGAACATGGTGGCTGACTTTATGAAGGCGAATCCAAAAGTTGAGATTGAATTAGCAGGACACACTGACAACCGCGGACTTCATGCGCACAATGTTAAGCTTTCGCGGGAACGTGTTGAAAAAGTAAAAGCATATCTGATGGATAAAGGAATAGAAGCTAAACGCATAACCGGAAAGGGCTATGGTGGCATTAAGCCAATTGCCGAAAATGATGCAGAAGAAACTCGCAAACTAAACCGGAGAGTAGAGTTTACGATTGTGAAAGACTAGGTAAGCTTAAAGCTGAAAGTAGAAAGCTGAAAGCTTTAACTTTATGGCTGGGTGCTTTTATCTTTTACTATTAGGTAGTGATTACGTGGATACAATTTCAATTTTAAATAGCTTTGAAGGATGAGTAAACGACAAATTATTGATTATTGGATCAAAATGGCTGAACGTGATTGGGTAAGCGTTGAAACCCTTTTAAAAGGTA
Source organism: Bacteroidia bacterium (assembly GCA_031384515.1). Taxonomy (GTDB): domain Bacteria; phylum Bacteroidota; class Bacteroidia; order Cytophagales; family Cyclobacteriaceae; genus ELB16-189. Next base: position 45,767 of record JANNAQ010000055.1, on the reverse strand, counting down.
AACAGTATATGCATGCCCTTTTTTTTGCTCACCTCGTTATCGAAAAAATTCTTAAGGCCTACTGGATAAAGGACAATGAAAATCAGAACCCACCCAGGTCCCACGACCTTGAGTTTATTTATTCACAAACCGATCTTGATTTAACTCCAGAGTATCTGGATTTAATCAGAGTAATGAATTCGTGGAATCTTGAAGGCCGTTATCAGGACTATAAGGATAAATTTTATAAAACAAGTACCTTTGACTATACCTCAAGTAAATTAGAGCAGGTAGAAAAATTTAAAGCATGGTTACTATTAAAGCTGCGAAAGAAAAAGTAAGAAACCTTGTACTTGACTTGAGAAGGATAGGGTATAATCCCAGCAGGGCTGTGCTTTTTGGTTCTGTTGCTAAGCAAACGTCACGGGAGGACTCCGATATTGATGTTGCAATTTGGGATAAGAAGTTTACGGGAAGTAAAGCGTTGGATTACGAGTCCATTGTAAAAGTCCTTCATCTTTACCCAAGAGTAGAACTTCACACGTACAATAGTCGTGAGTCAATCCGTTCTAACCCGTTCATCCGTGAGATTCTAGAAACAGGAATTGAGATTAATATTTCTGAAGGATCGCTTAAAGCTTAAAGCTTTAACTTTATGCTTTAAGCTTTTAACTTTTTTAAAGCTTCTAATCAATATCCTTCAGCAGTATCATCACCTCTTGGATCCGCTCCGCCCTCCAACTTGCCGTCTTTACGAATGAGTATTGCATCCACTCTTCCAATGCCTCTCCGAGCTTTAAATGAATGTCCCAGCTTTACTAAGGATAGACTATCCTCATTGGTAAGAGCATGTATCTCGTTAAAGACCATGTCCGGAAACCATTGGCTGTGTATTCGCTTGGCGGTTACTGCTTCCTGCATGGTCATGTTGTGTTCCAGCACATTTAAGATCGTTTGAAAAACAGATGTAATAATAGTAGAGCCTCCTGGTGTTCCTACTACCATCAATAATTTTCCATCTTGTTCTACTATCGTAGGCGTCATGGAACTTAGCATTCGTTTGTGCGGAAGAATTTTATTAGCTTCTCCACCAATAACACCATACATGTTTGGTGTGCCTGGCTTGGCGCTAAAGTCATCCATCTCATTGTTCATAAAGAAGCCAGAGCCATCAACGATAACAGTAGAACCATATCCGCCATTCAAAGTAGTGGTAACTGAAACGGCATTACCTTCTTTGTCAACAACCGATAAGTGTGTAGTTTGATCTGATTCTCCGGTTAGGCTTCCTTCCTTTATGGAGGTGCTCGGTGTGGCCATGTTCATGTCAAATGACTGCATGCGCATGGCCGTGTAAACGGAATCCAGTAGCATATCGACAGGAACATTAAAAAAGTCGGGATCGCCTAAGTGGGCAGCTCTGTCAGCATATACGCGTCTTTCAGCTTCCGTCATTAAATGAGTTGTCTTGGCAGAATTCCATCCCCACTCGGCAATTGGAAATGGTTCTACTGATTTTAGTAATTGCATCAAAGCAATTCCACCACTGGATGGAGGTGGCATAGAGGTAATTTTATAGCCTTTATAAAAACCTGTAATTGGCTTTCTCCAGACAGCCTGGTAGTTTTTAAGGTCATCGTGTGTAATGATGCCTTTGCCACGAGTCATTTCAGCTACTAAGTCATCAGCAGTTTTTCCTTCATAAAATCCGGCTTTGCCGTTATCGCGAATGAGTTCAAGTGTGTTTGCCAGATCAATCCAATAAATCCAATCGCCTTCCTTCCATTCCTCCTTTAATAGGAAATCAGGAGAGATAGTATTTAGTCGTACTAAGTCCTTTTGTATTTCGTTAAACCCTTCTGCTTCATTTTTTGTAAGTGCAAATCCGTTCCTAGCCAGATCAATAGCTGGCTGCACAAGATCTTTCCATGGAAGCTTGCTGAATTTTGCATGAGCTTCTGCTAATCCTGCTACTGTTCCTGGAATACCAGAAGCCAGATGTCCTTCCGTGCTTAATCCCTCTACCAATTCACCAGTCTCTCCAATGTACATAGCAGGAGTTGCTGCTGCTGGAGCTTTTTCTCTGTAATCAAGAGCGGCAACACTGTCGCTTGCTAATCGAAGCAACATAAAACCTCCGCCACCAATGTTTCCAGCTACCGGATAAACTACTGCCAACGCAAATTGCACTGCAATAGATGCGTCAACTGCATTACCACCTTTCTTTAATATATCAACACCAACTTTTGAGGCGAGGGGATGGGCCGATACCACCATAGCTGACTCAGCCAACTTTCCTGTAATTTTTTCTTTTTTAGTTTGGCTTGTACAGCCAACAAAACAAATTGCCAGCAGAACAATAAGCGTACTTTTCATGGAATGGGATTAGGGTTTTAGACTATAAATGTATTACTTCAAATCCAATAAAGATATGAGCCTGAGAAAAGAAAAAGCGGCACGCCTAAAGTTAGTTATTCTGGAGGCAACCGTTAAGTTGATTGGCAAAAAATCCTTTGGAGATGTATTCGTGGATGAAATTTGTTTGAAGGTGAAGGTTTCAAAGGTCACCTTGTTCAAATATTTTCCACAGAAGGAGGATATCTTGTTATACTATTTCAGAGTATGGTGCCTGAAGCGGGCAGTTGAATTAAAAACGAAACCGAAAGAAGGGGTGCAGGGAATTCTTTACCTGTTTGATAAGCTGAGCGAGTCTTGTGAAACCAGTCCCGGGATCATCTTAAGTTATTTTGCTTATTTGTTGGACTTGAAACGAAACATTAAGCCTTTCCCGGTAAAGCTGGAAGAAAAACGATTACTCTTTCCTGATCAAGCAGATATTGCGACCATTGATATTCAGTCCATAGATCAGATGATTGAAAAATTTGCGTTAGAAGCTATCTTCAAAAAAGAAATAACTAAAACAACTTCTACACGTGACATTACCAATTTGTTGTGCTCTGTTTTTTATGGTTCGGTTATAACGGCTCACCTCAATCAGCTAAGTCCTTTAAACCATTTCTTTAAAAAGAATGTAGAGATGACGTTGAAGGGGTTGCAGTAGTGGGTGATCGGTAATCGGTGATCGGTAATCGGTGTCACCTCTTTCAACCTTTCATCTTCACCGTTTTGGTTCCTTGTCTTTCAAACCACCGAACGCGGATTCTGCCTACTGCAATTTTTTTATGATGCGCATGATTCTTATACCAGCCATGATGGTAGCGCGGTTTTTTTACCTCCACAGTATGGTAGGTTTTGGAACCGCACGAAAGCAGAGCGGAACAAAGCAACAAAGCAAAGAGAACCTTTAGCATGAGATTATTCAGACTCTAAAATAGTACATTATTTCGTTATAAGGCGATTGGATGGTAGATACCTAATTAAGTCAAACCCTTGCCCGGTTGATGGTGTGTGCAAGGTCGTCTTGCGCGAGTTGCATTTTTGGCAACCACTGCTACGTGTGTCACAAAGCTTTGAACGAAATTCAATGGATGGATTCCGCTGTGTAAAAGACGCTTTGTAATCTCGACATTATCCTTACATTAGACTCTTGAAATCTCGCTTAATAGTAAATTAATAAAAACTGTCTTATGGATCAAACCCGCAGAACCTTCATCAAATCATCTTCTACTGCTTTGGCAGGACTTGGATTGTCTACCGTATTGCCGCTTGACGCTTTAGCGAATGCTAAGAAGTTAGTTTCGGCTAACGATAAAATCAATGTAGCTGCTATCGGTATCAATGGAATGGGCTGGGCCGATTTACGCTCACTCATGAAAATACCAGAAGTGAATGTGGTGGGCCTTTGCGATGTGGATGACAACGTGCTCAACTTTCGCAAATATGAATTGGCCAAGAGCGGCATTCAAACGAAAACCTATGCCGATTACCGGAAGATGTTGGAGAACAAGGACATCGATGTGATTGTTATTGGCAGCCCTGATCATTGGCATTGCTTGCAAATGGTAGAAGCCTGCTCTGCTGGTAAAGATGTATATGTAGAAAAACCTGTAGGCAACTCTATTCAGGAATGCAACGTGATGGTTGCCGCTCAGCAAAAATATAACCGGGCAGTACAGTGTGGGCAATGGCAACGTAGTGTACCTCATTTTGTAGATGCCTTAAATTTTGTTAAGACCGGTAAGCTTGGCAAAATAAGGACTGTAAAAGCCTGGGCTTATCAAGGCTGGATGACCAACATTGAAACCAAACCAGATGGCCCTACACCAGCCGGAGTAAATTATGACATGTGGCTGGGACCAGCTACTAAAAGACCTTTCAACCCGAATCGCTTTCACTTTAACTTTCGTTGGTTCTGGGATTATGCAGGAGGCTTAATGACGGATTGGGGTGTTCATTTGATTGACTATGCTCTGTTGGGTATGGATGCAAAGTTTCCAAAGTCTGCTGTAGCCCTCGGTGGAAAGTATGCCTATCCTGACGGCCAACATGAAACCCCGGATACCATGACTACTGTTTATGAGTTTGATGGTTATAATATGATCTGGGAACAAGCTCAAAGTATCAGCAATGGAAACTACGGACGAAATCATGGTATTAGTTTTATAGGTAATAACGGTACGCTTGTTCTTGACCGTGGCGGATGGGAAGTGATCCCTGATGAAAAGAGAATGGAGGAAGTACCACTGCAAAAACCAAAAGAGAATGGATTGGATTTGCATACTTGCAATTTTATTAGTGCGGTGAAGTCTAGGAAATTAGATACTATTACTTGCCCTATTCAGGCCGGTGCGCATGTGGCTACGGTTTGCCAGATGGGAAACATATCCTACAAAACTGGTAATAAGGTATCGTGGGATTCTGCGGCTAATAAGTTTAAAGAATCCGCGGCAAACTCGCTGATTCAAGCTACTTACAACAATGGATATAAAGTTCCTGTGATAAGTTAATAGTTTAGTCTTTTCGAGCCTACGGTCTTTTTTGTTTACTATAGCACGACTATGGGGTAGGCGAGAAATCTTCCCGCAAGGACAGCAGTAGCTAAAGAATTATTCACTAAACACGTCATCGCGGGTAGCTGCGAAGGTGGCGGGCAGGACGAAGCGATCTCCAACATGAAGAGATTGCCTGCCTACCGGACAGGCAGGCTTCGCCCCATTTCACAAATCCGCGCAGGCGCTCGCAAAGACGGTAATTATTTTGGGTAACTCCAGTACACAATTAAGCAATGCACGACAAATTTGACTACATCGTTATCGGTTCGGGCTTTGGCGGATCAGTTTCTGCTATGCGTTTGGCTGAGAAGGGATATTCTGTTCTGGTCCTAGAAAAAGGCAAGCGATGGAAGTCAACAGATTTCCCTGAATCCAACTGGAACATCCGCAAGTATTTGTGGATTCCGATACTCAAGTGCTTTGGTTTTCAGAAGCTGAGTTTCTTTAAGGAAGTATTTGTGATTTCCGGAGTGGGAGTAGGAGGAGGGTCGCTGGTGTATGCTAACACGCACATGATGCCTCGCGAAACATTTTATACCAATCCCATCTGGTCGCACGTCAAAGATTGGAAGAGTGTGCTTGCTCCCTATTTCGAAACCGCCCGCTTTATGCTGGGCAGTGAAAAATTTACCAAAGAATATGAAGAAGATCGCGTATTAAAATCCGTAGCCGCAGACATGGGCCGTGCCGATTCCTACAATCGCGTGGATTATGTTGGCGTTTATCTGGGCGACACCAAAATGGAAAGAGATCCCTACTTCAAAGGCTTGGGCCCAAAGCGAACCGGTTGCATTGAATGTGCAGGTTGCATGGTTGGTTGCCGATACAATGCCAAGAACACACTCGATAAAAATTATCTCTGGTTTGCAGAACATCTCTTCGGTGCAAAAGTGGTAGCCGAAACTGTAGTGGATAAAATTGAAGAGAAGGAGGGCACTTACTTTATTCACACGCAAAGCAGCACCTCCTGGTTTGGAAGTAAAAAGAAAGTGTATCAATCTACCGGCCTGGTGGTAAGTGGCGGAGTGTTGGGTACGCTAGACTTATTGTTAAAACAGAAACAGGTTTACAAAACCTTGCCCAATTTGTCGGATAAGTTGGGTGAAAACATTCTGACCAATTCCGAAATGCTTTCGGGTGTGGTAGCTGCCGATCGTAAACTTAATCATGGCATTGCCATCAGTTCGGTTTTCAATCCTGACGATAATACGCACATTGAATTGTGTAAATATCCGGATGGCTCTGGAGCTATGACGCGCCTGGCCGTGATGGCTGCTGGCAATGGAACACCCCTTGTACGCACGTCTAAGATGATGGGCAACATACTCACACGGCCTATCGATTTTCTGCGTTCGCTGTTCAATGTAAAAGTTGCGCAAACCTCCATTATCTTCCTCATTATGCAGTCGTTACCTAACTCCATGAAAATGAAACTTAAGAAAGGTTGGTTTGGCAATAGCTTATCTTTTGATAACGAAAGTGGTTTGAAGGTGCCGAGTTACATACCCATCGGGCAAGATGCTCTTTACCGCTATGCTGCAAAAGTAAAAGGCGTGCCACACAATGCCTTTAGCGAAGTAGTATTTGGGTTGGCTTCTACTGCCCACATACTTGGTGGCTGCCCGATGGGTAAGACTAAAGAACAAGGAGTGGTGGACGAAAACTTTAGTGTGCACGGTTACAATAATTTTTATATTCTGGATGGCAGCATTATGCCTTGCAATCTGGGTGTCAATCCTTCGCTAACCATCACCGCGTTAAGCGAATATGCCATGGATAAGATTCACGTGAAGACCGGAGTTGAATCCATTTCCCTGGCCGATCGGATGAAGGCCATTGCCATGTAGTTTAAAAAAGAAATCTAATCTTTTGGTTTGAATCGCCCTAAAGTTATCTTTGCAGCCTTATTTTAATGGTCTGGTAGTTCAGCTGGTTAGAATGTCCGCCTGTCACGCGGAAGGTCGCGGGTTCGAATCCCGTCCGGACCGCCAAAATAGATGATTAAACCACCCTTGGGTGGTTTTTTTGTTTTTGGGGCATTCTAGTTCTAGCTAGGCTTAATCTTAATAAGCGAAGGGTTTCCACGTCAAACCAGGTTTTGGTTGGATCGACAAAGTATGCTCTAACCTGAATTCAATCTAGCCTAGCCTAACCCACATGAAGCTGAAGTATTGATTGGTTCTTGATTTCGAGCAGCAAGTTTAATTATATTTTATTCTGGAAATAGACTTCTTCTATAGGTGCTCATTTAACTACAGAAAAAAGGAACTAGTAGAAAAGTAAAATTTGCACCTATCTAATAATCGAGAAGTATTGTTGTTTAGTAAATAAGTTCAATATTTGAGGTTCACTTAATAAAGTATGCATGCAAATTGGTAGGACTTTACTAGCAGGAATGTTTATCTTTTTTATGATAGGATGTAAAAATAATGGGAAGCCAAGTGCGATGACCACTCCAATGGATACCCTTCCTCACGATCGAATGATTTCAGGTGTGTTAGTGAAAGGAAAGGTGATTGATAACCAAACTAGGTGTTCCCACTATCATACGAGCCTGGACATTATCGCTATAAAATTTAAATGTTGTGATACGTACTATCCCTGTTACTCTTGCCACAAGGAAGCCACCAATCACGAGTCCATTACCTGGCCACTAAACGAGCGAGATAGGAAAGCCATACTGTGTGGAGTATGTGGCCATGAATTAACGATTGAAGAATATATGGCCAGCAGTAATACATGTACCTCATGTCAATCCTTATTTAATCCCAATTGTAAAAAACATTATGACCTCTATTTCGCTATGGAATAGAAAGAATATCTTTAAAGGACTGGTAGTTCAATGATTGATCTCTGGTCTTCTTGGACGCCTACTTAAACAATTTCTCTTAGTCCCTGTTTGCAATGGACTGGATGCAAGCTCAGGAATTTAATATTGACCATTCAGCAGTAACTTAGCCAATAAATTATGAAGCAAATTATTGTAGTAGCAGGCGCCACTGGCGATTTAGGACAACGAATCGTCAATGCATTATTGGATAAGGGTGCGGAGGTAAGGATTATTGTACGGTCCAATGCGGCTAGAGAAAAGATAAGAAAATTTGAAAAATTGGGCATAACAGTTTTTAACATCAACACCTGGAGCATCGCTGAAATTTCTCCTGCCTGCTCAGGGGCTTCTTGCGTGGTATCAGCATTGGCTGGGTTACGTGACGTTGTAATTGATGCACAAAAGATTTTGGTGGATGCCGCAGTGGCAGCCGGTACACCTCGCTTTATTCCATCAGATTATTCATTAGACTTTACACCGTTTTCAGATGGCGAAAACAGAAACCTGGATTGGAGAAGAGAATTTCATCGCTATCTGGAAGACTCACCCATCGCTGTCACTTCTATTTTTAATGGCGCTTTTGCCGACATGTTAACAGGTCAAATGCCTTTGGTTCTTTTTAAACAGAATCTTGTTCTTCATTGGGGCGATGCGGATCATAAAATGTGTTTTACTACAAAAGACGACACTGCTGCCTTCACAGCCTATGCGGCTCTTGATCCTACCGCTCCCCGTTACCTGAGAATTGGCGGTGACTTGATAAGTGCAAGAGAATTGAGATTGGTCGTCAACCAAGTTAGCGGAAAGAAATATAGATTACTTCGCGCTGGAGGCCTTGGCTTATTAAGTACACTTATTAAAATAGCCCGTACTATGTCGCCAGGCGAAAAGGAAATCTATCCTGCCTTTCAGGGAATGCAATACATGCGGAATATGATGGACAAGCGGGCAATACTCAATACGCTTGACAATAATCGTTATCCAATGGGTAGATGGACCACAGCAAAAGACGTCCTCACTGCGCATCTCAGCAAGTAAAAATATTGGGGTAACCTGTAGCGCATTATGGTGCTCTCCAAAATCGGATATTCTGACCCTAAAATCACGTATAGTAAGAACAATATTAGGGCCGTTTCCTAACGAATAGTGATGACCAAATTCATCTCCTCTTTGCAGAAATGATCTAATCTGCCCTTATTAAAACAGTAGATTATACGTTTATTTGGAGTTCAATAATATCTATGAAGAAGCTACTACTCGTCTCGTTGCTTTGGGTTATAGGATGCGGCCCATCCACTGAAAAAAAGAATTCATCGGCTGCAGATCAACTTCAACTATTCTTAGCCGGATTTTCAAGTTCAGCCCCTCGAGGACGCGGCTTGGCAGATGATGTGCTTAGTAAAGAATCCTTTGATCAAACGCTTGCAAGAACCAAGGCGCAATTGGCCACCCTTCGCTCCATTAACCCAAGTGAATTAAATGGAGATGATTTAATTGATTGGAAGTTTGCTCAGAGTATACTGGTCGGTCGCGAAGTAGAACAGGAAAAGATACAAACCTGGAAACGTGATCCGAGGTTCTTCATGACCTTCACCGGCATTTCTGATATCATTAATAAACCTGGAGAGCTTTCTGAGAAAATAGATCAAGTTAAAGCGAAGCTTTCCATTGCTCCAACTCAACTAGAAAATGGAATTAAGCTACTCGAGACGTATGTTCCCCGATTTCAAGAATTAGGGCTGTTCATGGCAGAGAATGGATTTACCCTGTTTGACAAAGAGATACCTCTATTTATTGAACTGGCAGGCAACGATTCAACTCTTATCGAGCTTTCAAAAGTTGCCCGTCAATCATTGGAAAAGTACATCGACTTTATTAAAAACGAATTACCAAAAAAGAAGGTAGGTGACTTTGCGATTGGCTATGAAACCTATAATCAAATGTTGAAAGGTCAATACCTGATTGACTATAGTAGTGACAGTTTATATGAGTATGGCTGGAAAATGTTTAATAATACACTTGTTGAAATAGAAGCTTTGGCCAAGAAAATTGATCCAAACAAAACATGGCAACAATTAGCCATTGAAATAAAAAATGATGGTCCAAAACCAGACCAAATGATAGCAGCTCACCAGGAATGGGTTGACAAGGCTGGTGATCACATTCGAGCGCATGATCTTATTACCATACCTTGGAAAGAACGAGTTAACGTTGTGCCAAGAGCCGAGTACCTGAGAAAGACTTCTTACTATGGCAATTTCTCAAGCGCCAAAACAAAAGATCAGGACAGCATTTATACTTCTGAGTGGATGATCAATCCCTATGAAGAGCAATGGGATGCTAAACGTAAACAAGAGTATCTGGTGGAACATGACTGGGGTGTTATTATTGTTACTGCTCCACATGAGACCTATGGAGGCCATCATATACAAGGGATTTATCAATTGAATAATCCGAGAAAGCTTAGGCGAAGTAATGGGATATCGATATTCTCTGAAGGGTGGGGGCTTTATAATGAGCAACTCATGCAGGAAACGGGGTTCTTTCCAAACGAGCGAATCCACTTGAGACAACTTCAACTGCGCTTATGGCGTAACGCGCGCGTCATTTATGATGTGGGGATGCATACTGGCAAACTCACTTATGAAGAAGCGATTAGCATTATGACCGAGAAGGTGGGATTCTTGCGCTGGGCAGCACAGCTTGAAATTGATTCTGCCACTGCATCACCCGGATATTTCATTGGATACTTTACCGGTATGATGGAAATTTTAAAGATGAGAGAAGAGTTCAAAGCTAAAATGGGAGAGCAATTTTCATTGAAAGACTTTCACGATCGCTTAATGAAAATCGGAAACATGCCACCTTCGTTGATGAGTGAAGCGTTGTTTAATGGCGTGAATGAGCATTAATTGATTGAAATATTAACTACTACTGTCGATTGCTTCAGTTTGTCAGGTCTTAAAACCGCTTGCCCTCGTTGGTGTTCTTCACCAACGAGCGAAATGAAAGTTGCCAACAGATAAGCTTTTGATTTATTAACTTTCCAAATGGTTTACGCCAAGCAACATGCTGAGTACCTCACCGTAACTTGCCTTGCATCTACGTGTGAAACCATAAGAGCGCAGGCCTGGCAAAATAGCGGGGGTGTGAAGGCATGAGGGCAGAAGCCTGCCCGTCCGTTCAGGCGGGCATTATTTTGCCTAGCGTTTTTTGCATACTTTTTGGGCAATGCAAAAAGTATGAGCCACCCGGCTTGAGGGCAAAAGAAAAAAGTTTGTCTCCATTTTATCGCAGCATTATTTCACGTTTGTAATGCGAGATTATTCAAGATCATTCGTGGCACTCGTTACAAATGATCGCCAACATCGGAGGCAGAGACGCTGCGAAGAAGAAATGGTGTTTTGTTGGTCGGTGACAACACCGACCAAAGGCTAATATTGACTAAATTATCTCAAGTGTTTAAAGTGTCAGGTCTTACAACCTGACACGCTAACAACCTGAAACAATACGGAAAAAGTTTTTTGAAAGTAACCTAGGGCAACTTATTTTTTGTCATTCCATGGTGGCACAATGCTATTAGATCTGGCGTAAGCAATCAACTGACCAAGGTGTTCATTGGCATGTGCCACAACAATAAGGCAAGCAGTCATTTGCGTGTATTCACCTGGAAAAGGAAATTCTACTTTGGTAGCAAGAGATGCATCAGGCGTGTTTTTGATGGCTGCAATGACAACTTCAAATGAGCGCTTGAGTTCTGAAGCAATAGCCTCCTTTGTGTTAAGGTCCGCCTCCAGCGTTTCCATCTTAACACCTTCTGGAATTTTGGCTCCCAGTTTTGAGGCAAAGAAATAATTGGCCGAGACCACATGGGTACAAACCTGGGCAGCTGTCCTTACGCCAGTTTGTGGTGTCCACGCGTATTTGTCTGAAGGAATTGCTTGCGCCAGCATCATGATTTGTCCGGATGCAAATGACACTGATCCAGCAGTTTCTTTTTGGAATTGTCCCTGGGAAAATCCCTGGAAGGAAAGTAATGTTAATACAAAAGCTAATATAGTTTTCATGGGGTTGGAGTTAGTTTTGATTAAAGTTAGCGAATACATTCAACACTTGCGTTTACATGTGTTTCGACCTACAGGAAGTAATGCGACTTATCATACAGCAACTTGGGTAAACCGCTGGTTATTGTTTTATCTTCTTTACTTCTTTGATGATAATCTGTTTGCCATCTTTCGTGATGGTATCAATCTTTACAATTCCCTCTCCATCATCATCTACGCTGATTTGTAATTCCTTCATGTCACCCCCATGCATTTTCATCATACCAAAATGTCCAGGGGCACCTGTTGTTCGTCCTAACAAGAAACCAAGAGTCCCAAATATAACAGCCGTTAAAAGGATGAGTAACCAGTTTTTATTAAAATTTTCCATGATCAATTAATTTATGGACAGGTATTTTTCTTATTGAGATTAAACAGCAAAGACTTAAACAGATTTTCCTCTTGCGAGAATAGGAAGAATCGATTCGACCTTGTCATTTCTGATTCCAAACATGAAGTCATATTCATTTACTGCAGGATCACAATGTGGAATGATTGCTTCCAATTTATCTCCAACCTTATATGTTTTATTGGAGTTCGTATAGGAGATCATACCATACTCATCCGATCCCGCTGAATAATCAAAATCGGGTTCTCCAATTACGAGTGGGTTCGGTTTATTAAGTGTGAATGCTTTGGATCCTGCATCGGTAGTCAAGCGGCCGGTAAAATTAGTGTTAATGATGGTTGTAAGAACTGTAAGCGATGGCGCAAAATCGTCATACATAGTTTCGTTATTCTTTCCTCCAATATTCAGATACTGTCTATCCATAAACAAATAACTTCCAACCTGCACATCGGTAATATGTGGAACGAAAGGCATGATATTGTATGTTCCGGTGCCTCCGGCACTAAAGATCTCCATATTGAGCCCAGCCTTTTTCATGAGGTCATACGATTCAAGTATGGGTTCGAACACTTTAATAGCATTAGCCTTGCGTGCTTCATAGCCTTTCACATGCTGCCCATACCCATCGTATGCAAGCACGCCTTTGAAACGAAGATTAGGTAATTTATCTATCAGCTGAGCGAGTGCTAGTGCAGGTGCTCCATTAAGCACTCCCGAACGTTTGATGACATCGAGATCAACTACTACATCGGCAATAACGCCTGCAGCTTTGGCTGCATCATTAAGATCCTGAGCATTCTGGGGATTGTCAACGGATTGAATGAATCCGCTTGTCTTTTTTCGAAGCGCCATTGCCCTCTGAATTTTTGAAACGGTGACATTAACTCCTGTCATTAGAATTTGGTCAATACCATTATCAAAGATCACTTCAGCTTCACTGAGTTTTGCAGCACAGACACCTATTGCGCCAGCTTTCATTTGTAGCTTGGCCAAGGCAGGACATTTATGGGTTTTGAAGTGAGGGCGAACGCCAACTCCAGTTCCTTTAAGTCCTTCATGAGCTGCTTTTATGTTCTTTTCCATCTTATCGAGGTCAAGACAAAGGGCGGGGCTGTCCAGATCCCATTTTGATTTACCAATTTCATTGTTGGCCAAATCAGCCCCTTTTGTTTGAAGGGAGGGAATAAGAGACGCGGCACCTGCCAGCGCACCGACTTGGAGAAACCGTCTGCGATCTAAATTACTGGACATAAATTTTAAGTTAGTTTGTTACAGAGACTAAGTTAGTATAAATAGTTGATCCTGCTACTAATGGTCTCCAAGTATTCCGAGCTGATTTCCTTGTTCAATTTTTAAATTGTTTTCTAAACCCTACTAGAGCTGTCCCGTTTTTATACGTAAACAATCTTGATATGAAAAGACTATCCGCTAATCAACATCTTCTTGGTTTATTGATATTACTTCTGTTGTTCAATACAACCTCAATGGCTCAAATGCTACAGTTGCCCGATGCTGGTGTTAACCATAAAAGCATGGCTGGCCGAAGGGTGGGCGTAACGGATATTTAGATCCACTGGAATTCACCAGGGGTAAAGGGGCGGGAAGGACAAATTTGGGGTACATCGGTTGCTCACTATGGATTTACGGTCCTAGGTTTTGGCTCAAATGGTTCTTCGCCATGGCGAGCTGGAGCGAATGAAAGTACTACGGTAACTTTCTCCACCGATGTTACTATTAACGGGAAATCATTACCGGCTGGTGTCTATGGTTTTTTCATTGCTTTATACCCCGATTCATGCACCTTGATTTTTAACAAAAACATTTCTGGTTGGGGAAATTATTTTTATAAGAGTGAATTGGATGTTATGCGAGTTACGGCTCGTCAACAAAAAGATAATAAAGAGAGTAAGGAACGTCTTGAGTATACTTTTTCAAATCAAACTGATCGATCAGTTGAGGTGGCTCTGGAGTGGGAGAGGTGGCGAATTCCATTTAAGGTGGAGGTGGATTTAGTAAACACAACATTAACTTCCATCCAAACTCAGTTGAGCGGAGCTATGGGATTCGACCCCCCAGGACTTGAGGCTGGAGCTGCATGGTGTTTGCAGAATAATATCAATTTTGAAGAAGCACTTGGCTGGATCAACGTTGTTGTAGATCCAAATTTGGGCAGGGTAAATTCTTTTCAAGCCTTGTCAACAAAGGCAGGTCTTTTGGCTAAGCTGAATAGGAAGGATGAGGCTGACAAGCTAATGCAGTCAGCTTTAGAGAATGCAACCGCGTTGGAAATGCACAGCTACGGTCGACAGCTCTTGTCAGAGAAGCGTGCGAAAGAGGCAATGGAAGTGTTTCAAAAAAATTATAAAAAGTACAAAGGAGCCTGGCCCACCAATGGTGGTTTAATGAGAGGATACTCTGCAATGGGTGATTTGAAAAAGGCCATGGAGTATGCTCGAGTAGCACTTACCCAGGCTCCTAACGATGAAAGCAAAAGGCTAATTGAACAAGCCATTAAAACATTGGAGTCCGGAAAGCCTTTATGATTCTGACGGCCTATTGAGATCGAAGATTACAAAAGAACAGAACCGTTTATGGGGCAGTAATTGCACTGCACTTTTAATGTCAGATACTCCTATATCTTTGCCTTTCTAAGCTAACGGTATGAAACGAGCCTTCTTTTTGATTTCTATCCACATAGTTCTGATGTCAGGATGTCAACAGAACAACAACCAAGCAGAGCAGGGTGAACTTCCACGCATTGCCATTGCAGGTATAGCCATTGAGTCAAGTACGTTCTCTCCAGCTATTACAGAGGAAGAAGCATTTCATGCCAAAACGGGTGATGAAATATTTACGACTTATCCGTTTTTATCGGCAGACTCACTTGATCGCAAACGTGCGAATTGGATTCCCACTTTACGAGGCGTGTCGTTGCCAGGGGGCATTGTCACTCGCGAGGCATACGAATCGCTGGTCACAAAAACTCTTGACATGCTTAAGAATAATGGGCCTTATGATGGGCTCTTTTTTGATATTCATGGGGCAATGAGTGTAGTAGGTCTTGATGACCCAGAAGGTGATTTTATTGTACGAGTTCGTGCTGTTGTGGGTAAAGAAACTATCATTTCAACGTCAATGGATTTGCATGGCAATGTTTCCTGGAGATTGGCACAGCATTCTGATTTGATTACGTGTTATCGCATGGCTCCACATGAAGATGCAATGCAATCAAA
Source organism: Bacteroidia bacterium (assembly GCA_031384515.1). Taxonomy (GTDB): domain Bacteria; phylum Bacteroidota; class Bacteroidia; order Cytophagales; family Cyclobacteriaceae; genus ELB16-189. Next base: position 30,321 of record JANNAQ010000055.1, on the reverse strand, counting down.
AAAAAGGGCTGTTGATAATTTGTTATCCAGGATAGAAAGTGGAAAAGGTAAGCCGGCTTATAAAGCATGGATTCAAGTGCCGATATTACTGCCAGGAGAAAAGACCAGTACACGTGTGGAACCTGGCAAGAGTTTATATGCACAGGTGGCGCCAGCTGCGGCACAAGAAGGAATTGTAGATGCGGCTATTTGGATTGGCTATGCATGGGCAGATGAGCCGCGCAATCATGCCGTAGTGATGGTGACAGGTGATGATAAAGATAAAGTAACCAATACAGCGGAGTCACTTGCCAATAGTTTTTGGAACGTGAGATCAGATTTTCAATTCATTGCTCCAACAGCTTCATTAAAGGAAAGTCTTGACATGGCCGTAGCAAGCGACAAGCATCCCTTTTTCATTAGCGATATGGGCGACAACCCTACTGCAGGTGGAGCAGGAGATGTGACATGGACACTACAGGAGATTCTAGCCAAGCCTGAATTCAAATCTGATAAAGGTCCATCACTAATTTATGCTTCCATACCTGGGCCTGAATTTGTGACTAAGGCAATTGAGGTGGGGGTTGGAGGTAAAGTAGATGCTTATGCTGGGGCAGCAATTGATAATCGTTTTGCACCTCCAATTCGATTAACAGGAATCGTAACAGCTATTGAATATGGAGACACTCATGCTGAAACAGAAGTTGTAGTGAAAATAGGAAGTGTGAGTGTAATTGTGACCAAGAAACGTAAACCCTATCATTTGGAAGTTGATTTTTCAAGATTAGGTCTTCAGCCACGGAAGATGGATATCGTTGTAGTAAAAATTGGATACCTGGTACCCGAGTTATATGATATGCGTGGAGATTGGATTATGGCACTTACACCTGGTGGTGTTGACCAGGATTTGGAACGACTTGAATTCAAAAGAATCGTAAGGCCGATGTTCCCATTTGATAAGGAAATGAAGGAGCCGGATTTAAAAGCTAAACTTGTCCCACTATCTCACGAACTATAGTGAGATGAAAAATTTTGATTGATGCTTTGTTGGGTATTGCTGAGTTTATAGATACTCAGAAAATTTTGGAATTTAAAACAGTAGTCCACTATCTACTTTATCCAGCACCTCAGGAACATTTGTTGGGTCTTTTTTACTCGTTATCCTTTTACTTATCGTATAGGCATTCATCTTTTGTTTATCAAAGGGCTGACATAAAGCCAATACATCCTCCTTGGTTAGCGTTGGATTTAGCCAGTCTTTCTCAAATTCGCGAGGAATAATTATAGGCATTCTTTTTTTTGTATTGTGAATTTCTGCCATCAACGGATTAGCCTTTGTAGTTAAGATCGTATAACTATGGATAGTTGTATTAGTAACCTTGTCATTCCAGGTTGAATAAAGGCCAGCTGCGCTGAATATTTTTTGACTGATCAAATGAATATAATAAGGTTGTTTCTCTTTACCCTTTGAGTCAAGCCATTTCCATTCGTAAAACCCTGTCATAGGTATTAAGCAACGCTTTCCATCTTTCAATGAATCTCTAAAGGAAGGTTTCTCGAACATCTCTTCACTAATGCAATTGAGAGTTTGGTTTCTTATAAGTAAGGCTTGGTCGGGCTTGACAAACCAGGGAATCAAACCCCAACTAAAATATCCAAATCCTTCTTTTGTTAATACAGGACTTAATTTATGATCAAAACCATTTTCATGGAAATGCAACTCTTTGTCCCATTGTGTTTTCCATCCCTCCTCAACCAACACGCCATAATAGTGTTCAAGATCGTTAACTGTATAGTTGGATGATTTATGGTAGCACATGGATACGTATTCAAGTAGTACCTGTGAAGTTGACAAACGTTATTGATTTTGGCAAGCGCTGACTGTTCTTCCATGGAGAATGGCAAAAAATCGCATAACCGGTTTTACTGGCAATTCAGAAATCATTTGATAACTTGCTTGTACCCATTCATCAAGAGATTTAACGTATGAAAAAAAATTTCCTAATAGTGCTCTTGCTGTTTGTTGGCAAACTTACAGCTCAAACAATCCCAGAAACCTATCCAATTGATCCCGCGTCTGTGGAGCAAGCAGGCGTGCCTAAAGGAGAGATTCTAAAATTCACTTTGGAGGGATCAAAGTTATTTCCTGGCACGTCACGAGAGATTAGTGTGTACGTTCCAGCTCAATACAATGGTAGTAAACCTGCGTGTGTCTATGTGAACCAGGATGGCATTCAGTGGAAGGCACCAACTGTTTTTGATAATCTGATAGCGAAAAAAGAGATACCCATTACGATTGGTGTTTTTGTAACCCCAGGTAAAGTGTTATCTCATAACAAAGAAGAAGCTAGTGATCGGTTTAATCGAAGTTTTGAGTATGATGGGCTGGGAGATACCTATTCACGATTTTTGTTGGAAGAAGTATTTCCTTTTGTAGAAAGCAAAAAAACAACTGACGGGAGAGCCATCACCTTATCAAAGAATGGAAATGATCGTGCCATTGGAGGTTCAAGCAGTGGTGCAGTGTGCGCCTTTACTGCTGCTTGGGAGCATCCTGAAGAATTTTCAAGAGTATTCAGTGCCATTGGCACGTATACCGGTTTGCGTGGTGCCGACCGTTATGATATTTTGATACGAAAACATGAGCCTAAACCGATTCGCATTTTTATGCAAGACGGTTCAAATGACTTGAATATTTATGCAGGTGATTGGTGGAAGGCAAATGAGTCAATGGAACGATCTCTTATCTTTGCTGGCTACGATGTTAAATCTGTTTGGGGAGAAGGTGCCCACAATGGTCAGCATGGCACGGCAGTATTTCCCGAGGCTATGCGATGGCTGTGGCGTGACTATCCAAATCCAATTATTCCTGGCCAAACGAAAAACCCATTTCTGAATGATATCTTAATCGAGAATGAAGCGTGGGAATTAGTCGGAGAGAATTATGGATTTACTGAAGGCACTGCTGTCAATGCTAAAGGAGAAGTTTTTTTTCAAGACATCCCTAATTCAAAAACCTATAAGATAGGAGTGGACGGCAAGTTGGACGTATACCTACCTGATTCAAAGAAGGCGAGTGGCACTACTTTTTCTACAAGTGGTGATCTCCTTACGGCAACAGGCGGCTGGTCGGAACCACCAACTAAGCAGGTACACCGATATAAAAATGGAAAGACATATGTAGTCGTAGCAGAAGAAACCCCAGGTAACGATATCACGGTCGCGTACAATGGAAACATGTATGTTACCTCACCAGATGGAAGGGAGAAACCAAGTAAACTATATCTTATAAAGCCCACAGGTGAACGAAGTATTGTAGATGAAGGATTGAAATTTGCAAACGGCCTATGTTTGTCTCCCGATCAAACACAACTCTATGTTACTGAGTCTGCTACACATTGGGTGTGGGTGTATCAGATACAAGCTGATGGAACCTTGTCCAACAAGCAAAGATATGGGTGGCTGCACGTTCGTGATATAGATGAAAACGCTTGGAGCGATGGACTGAAATGTGATCGTGACGGAAGAATTTATGTGACCAGTCAAAGTGGAATACAAGTAATGGATCAATTGGGAAGGGTCAATGCAATTATTCCATTACCAAAAACAAAAGGGCAAGCATCTAACCTTTGTTTCGGAGGTCCTGATTTTGATATCCTATATGTATCTTGCCACGACAAAGTTTTTAGAAGAAAAGTTAAGGTAAAGGGTGCCAATAATTTTGAGAAGCCAATCAAACCCAGCAACCCAAGACTCTAACGAAACAATCAAAAGTCGTTGCAACGATAAGGGATACCTATCGGTCAACTTTTGTTTTGCGTCTGTTCATGATGGGTTGGATCAATTTTGCAACGAGGCCTGTCCACCCTGTTTGATGGCTTGCACCCAAACCTCTTCCGTTGTCACCATCAAAGTATTCATAAAACAAAAGGTGATCCTGAAAATGAGGATCAGATTGTAAAACAGAATTACTTCCATGAATGGGTCGAAGCCCATTCTCGTCTTTTTTGAAAAGTTTCACCATTCGCTGCGAAAGTTCTGCTGCAATTTCGCGAAGAGTAAGTAAGTTGCCTGAGCCTGTAGGATGTTCAATTTTAAAATCATCCCCATAATAATGATGGAACTTTTGTAAGGATTCAATGATTAAAAAATTTACTGGAAACCATACTGGACCACGCCAGTTGCTGTTACCACCAAATATGTAGGCATCACTTTCTCCTGACCTATAACTTACTCTGAATTCGTTACCATTTGCATGCAGTACATATGGATTTTCTAAATGAATCCTTGATAAAGCACGAATGCCATAAGGTGACAAGAATTCCTTTTCGTCCAACATACGTGCGAGTAACCGTTTCATGCGATGTCCCCTTAGTAAGGATAAAAGGTGACGTTGATTTTTTCCGCGTTCGCCCCAGCGCGAAATCAGGTTGGCCAAATCAGGCCGGTTTGTCAAGAACCAGTCAAGACGTGCAGTAAATCCTGGCATCCTCTTAAATATTTCTTCATCGAGGACTTCGACTGCAAAAAGAGGAATAAGTCCAACCATTGACCTCACTTTTAATTTGAAGCGCTCATTGTTGGGTAAGTGTAGTACATCATAAAAAAATTCATCTTCTTCATCCCAAAGGTCGATACCATCACGGCTTACGTTGGCCATGGCTCCTGCGATATAAAGAAAGTGCTCGAAGAATTTAGTGGCCAGACTTTCGTAAGTAGGATTTTCTTTGGACAGCTCAAGTGAAATTCGCAGCATGTTTAAGGTATACATCGCCATCCAACTTGTACCATCAGATTGTTCAATAAACCCACCCGTAGGTAGTTGCTTGCTATTTCGATCAAACACTCCAATGTTATCCATTCCAAGAAAACCGCCTTGAAATATATTATTTCCGTTGTCGTCTTTCTTGTTTACCCACCAGGTAAAATTGAGCAGCAGTTTGTGAAATATTTCTTCAAGAAACTTGCGATCCTCTTTGCCATCTTGAAGTTTAGAATCCATTTTATATACACGCCAGCTTGCCCATGCATGAACGGGCGGATTGACATCACTGAAAGACCATTCGTAAGCTGGTAGTTGACCGTTGGGATGCATGTACCATTCTTTCGTAAGGAGAAGCAATTGTTGTTTAGCAAACTCAGGATCTATCATCGCAAAGGGAATCGTATGAAAAGCTAGATCCCATGCGGCATACCAAGGATACTCCCATTTGTCAGGCATTGAGATAATGTCGGCATTGTGAAGATGATTCCATTCGTGATTTCGCCCACGCTTTCGGTCGTGTGAAGGAACTGGCATAGCAGAATCGCCTTTCAGCCAAACGTCCAGGTCATAGAAATAATATTGTTTATTCCAAAGCATGCCAGCAAGTGCTTGGCGTTGAATATGTTTTTCTTCCACATCATGAATTGTCTTTTGCAAGCCCGCATAAAATTCATCAGCCTCACTTTTTCGTTGATTGAAAATGGAGTTGAAATCGTTGAACGGTTTTTGGATGTAGTGAGGAGCTAATCTCAACTTCGCAGTTTTTGATTGTCCTGCTTTCAAAGACCATTCGATGCGAAAAGCAGCTTTTGTCCCTTTGTGAATTTTATTGATTGCATTCGGATCATCAAACACGATATGATCATTGATTCCATCCTTGAAGGTGCCAGGTAGATAATGTTGATGCAAACGCCATGTGTTGGTTTCGTTTTCGCAAAAGACAGCCTCCGCTTTACCATCACAAAAGAGATAATAATCGCCTAGCTGTTTGTGATTGATCTTCATCACACGCTTGTCATCCAGATAGATCTCTGGTTTATAATTATCATTTCCCCAAGCCCAAGTATTACGAAACCAGATGGTGGGCAGAATTTCTATAGAAGCAGTTTCGGATCCACGGTTGGTAACCGTAATCTCCATGAGTAAATCATTTGATTCTGCTTTTGCGTAGGCTACTTCTATATCAAAGTAACGATTGTCTGCAAAAATACCTGTGTCTATTAGTTCAAATTCGTTATCGGTTTTACCACGTCTTCCATTTTCCTCAACAAGTTGATTATAAGGGAACTCGTTATGCGGATATTTGTATAGCATGCGCATATAGGAATGCGTGGGTGTTGAATCCAGGTAATAGTAAAGTTCCTTTACATCTTCCCCATGATTTCCCTCAGGATTGTTCAACCCAAAGAATCGCTCTTTGATAATTGGATCTTTCTTGTTCCACACTGCTAGAGCCAGGCAGAGTAGTTGTTGATCATCTGAAATACCGGCAATACCCTCTTCTCCCCATCGATATGCTTTGCTGCGGGCCACATCATGGGTGATATAGCCCCAGGCATCACCATTTGCACTATAATCTTCCCTAACAGTACCCCATTGTCTATCTGAGAGATAAGGCCCCCATTGCCGCCAGCTTTTCACTTTGTCGCGGTCTTCAATTAAACGCTTTTTTTCTGCGGTCATACGTTTTGAAAAGTAAGGAAAAAATACGAGCCTACTAGGTTGACATGGTAAATAATGATTATAAAGGAAAATTGTATCAGCCTTCAGGATCAAATACACCACGATTAGCTTATTTGATTTTTTCCACCTATGTGTATCAAATTTGTATTTTGCCTTATGTTTAAACGCGATGAGGCATCCCGTATCCGCCAAGAGTTTTGGAAGGCTTTTGGCCGATACATGAGTCCAGTGCCTTCGGCAGAAGGAATCAAAATCAATTGGATCAACTATCGCACTTCTGTAAAAGGTGTATTTTTTCGAATGGATGTGAACCAGGATTCAGCCATGATCTCCATTTCTATTGAGCATAGAAGTGCAGAGCTTCGCGATCTGTGTTTCCAGCAGTTCCTGGAATTCAAAACACTTCTTCAAAGTGAGTTAGATGAAGAATGGCAGTGGGAAACTTACGTACATCTAGAAGTTGATAAGATAATTAATAGAATATCAAAGGAGCTATCCAATGTTTCAGTATTCAATAAGGATCATTGGCCTGAATTAATTTCCTTTTTTAAACCAAGAATAATTGCCCTTGATCATTTTTGGGAGAATGCGCGGTATAGCTTTGAGTCGATAAAGTGAAAAACGAGTTATGAGTGTTATACAGTTTAACTTAAAAAAGTAAAATTTATTTGTGATGACTGAACGTGAACTAATCAAGTTGGAGGCCACCATTCGAACCAAGATGGAGGATATTAAGAAGCAACGCGTGAGTCTCAAAGACTCAGGTATAGGGGGATTGATGAATTCATTGAAGAAAGTAGACGAAGCCTTGTACGAGAAAATTTTGCCGGAGTACAAAAATATGGCGGCTAACTACAATATTTTCAAGTAGGAGTGAGCAATTGCACGTAAATAGTTTGTGAGCACAGTGATTTGAACTTTAAATGGACAACTAGAAGCAATTAACCACGTTTGATAGTAGCAAATCGAGTTAACGAACTCTGTGCAATGACTGAATCTTCTTTTTTTCGAATTCGTATCTATGTTACAAGTGCAGTATCCGTTGCCATTTGGATACTTCTAACTTGGAATCACTATCATGGAGGTATACCTAGCCACCATATATTAGCGGACAAAGACTTACCAGAAATTTCAAATCTATGGGGAGCATTTTTGCTTCCGGTGTTGACCTGGCTTCTATTGTATCGCGTACAGAAAAGAATTTTTCTTCAACGTGACGAGTTTGCTAAACAAGCTTTGATCAGACATGCAATTTATTCGTTTGCCTTTTCATTGGCATTCGGAATTGCTGCCGCTTGTTTCTTTTCTTACGGCTACCCTAATATGACTGGTAATCTGATGCTAGGCATTCTTGCGTTGGCCTTGTTCTTTCCGGTGTATCGTGCGGAGTGTCTGCTTGGGTTTATCATAGGTATGACCGTAACATTTGGCGCTGTGCTTCCAACGGGGATAGGTTCTATCCTTGCTTCAATTGCCTTTGTATTGTTTCGTGTGGTTCGGCCAGCGGCACTGTATATAGGAACACTTCTTAAGCGGTAAATAGGAATTTAAACCTCTTGCTAAAGTTGGGTTCCAATCGTAAGGAATTCTATAATGAAATCAAGGGTCTGCCGCTCAACGCCTGCATATGCAGCCATATGCAACCAATTACATATAAAACAAAGAAGCTAAGTAAAACCAAATTAGGTCGCAAAGTCTTTTTAGAAACAAACCATGCAAATAATGGAATCGCTTGAAGTCCATGAAGTGTTATAAAGTGTGCGGGGCGTATATCACCGACAACAGTACTCCAACTAAGAAAGGGAAGTCCTGGACCGCCATCAGGTGCACCATACGTATGTGCGAATTGACTAATCATTAAGCCACCGGATATGCCTCCTATGAGGAAAAGAAACAATCCTGCTCTCCATGCGATAAGCATATTATTGGAAGTATGTGAAACACCTTTCGTAAAGAAGACAACAAGTGTGTAGGCAATTAAGAAGGTATTTATACCGATAAATACTCCCATCGATGCAAACACCATTGCGTCAAAGTAGGTTTGAAAATTGAAGTGTGAAGGAACACCTCGAGCAGCCTGAAGAACAATAGCTATGTTTTCAACCGCCATACAAATCAAGATACCCCAGCTTATGAATGCCCTGTTTATTGCATTCCTAACATGGTGTAGTAGCCAGCCAAACGTCCATAAATAAATGGCCACCGAAAGGAAAAACTTCATTGGTTTTATCCAGGCATTGATACCCGTAATAGTTCTGTCATCAATTACCAGCAAGGGTATACAGATCACGAAACCTATTATGTTGACAAGACCAGAATAATAAAGTAAAGAGTTACGCCTCTTTAGTTCTGAAAGCACCTCAGAAATTTTCATGCAGAAATTGCTTTGTTTTAACACTACGCACAATGAAGTAAATTAAAAATCCGATAGGGCCGAACAAAAATGTCAACAACAAGCAAGGGATTATAATCAGATGATGAATATGATGTTTTTGACTGTTCACCAAAATCCAACTCCCAATGACTAGATCGAATGCCAAATAGTGTATCCATCCTGCTACCAATGCAAAAGGATTTTCAAACAGTTTGGTTACACCTTCCAGGGATGAAAAATTACCTTCGCCTTCACCAAAGTGAAAAACCATTAAATAAAGATAGACGACTGCTAACAATAAGGGGAATATTCCAGATAACACAATTCGAATAGTCCATTTCCATCGAGGTGCAACAATTAATAATAACCATCCGAATGGAGCTATACTATTGCATATTTGAAAAATTGATTCTGGCTTCATTGGGCGGGGATTTTAGTCATATGGAACTTAAAACTAGGATAGAATTTATTTATTCAAACTCAAATAATGTATTGCCGTTTACTTTTTTACAACGTATTCCCACATAAAAGCAGGATCATTGACTTGGCTGTTTAAATTCGGCACAATGCGAATCCGTCTCCCTTCTCGTTCCATTAACATTTTTAGAAATTCATCGCTGCCTATAGCTATTTGAATCGTTCTCATATCTTGCTCGTCAAACTTATACTCTTTTGAGTAGATGGCAAGTAATTGTTCGCACTTTAAGTAAATTTCTTCATCATCCATTGGCGAGTAAGCTAGATAAATATATTTGCTCTCACAAGAGTGCGCTAGATTCTGTTTATGTAATATCTTCGTGAGCGAAATATGAAAGGAAGAGCTAGCAATTACCTGGGATACATTGGAGTAACGAGTCCTTTTACCACTTAGCGTTCTACATAGTCTTCTGAGTCTTTGTACAATCCGATAAAGCGGCAAGAGTAAATCCTGTCTATAGTCTGAGGAGTGAATAGAGCAATTATTACCACCCGAAAATATGCGACTTTTCCTTCTCACGGGCTCTCAACTATTTTTTTAAAGTTTCGGAAAGATTCATAAGGAGCCTCAGCTGCTACCATGTTCACCATCCAGGCAGGAACATAGCCACCAGGGTCTATCTCCATTGAATATTCTACATTAAATTGTGATTCATTAATTGGGGTTACCTTCCAACTTGAAATGGAGGTAGGTATTCTTATCTTTTGCTCTTTGAGAGGAACAATATCAGAAACACTATTTGCGGAGACATGTAAATTTTTTGTTTGTTTATCTTCTGAAACCTTTAGGTGGACTACAAGATCACGGTTACTTACCGGCCATGGTGCCGCTACTTCTGTGTAATAAATAATCTCATTGTTATTTAGTCTTTTAATTAGGTTGGCTTCCACAGTATTGTATTGCCATTTGGTATAATTTTCAGGGTCAAGCCACATGGCAGTTAATTTGTTGGCGGTGGCAGTAACTGTAAATTCTGCTTTTATCAATTTGAATTTGGAATGTTTGGAAGGGCAGGAATAAACTCTTATACCAAAATCATCTTTTCGCAAAATGCAATCGGTTTGACCTAACAATGGAGTAACTATAAGAAGTAAAGTAAAAGTGAATAGTCGATCAAGGCAAGCACAAAAAGTTGAAAAGGATGAATTTTTTTTTGAAGTAGTTTTAAACAAGATAGAACCTAATTGTCAAATTTACTTGTTACTAACAAGATGGGGAGTGATAGGTTTATAAAAAAATTAGAAAGTAACAAATTTATTGATACCGCTTTGTATCAGGATGAAATGTTTGCCAGCTGTGCCAAAATTCCTGATAGGCGTTTATTCGTTTAAGAGGGGAAGAAAGTCCGGTAATACTTCTACCTGCCAAATCATAGGATTTCTCGTTTGCAAAAAGCGTATCGTTTCTTATGATGAATTTCAAAGAATCAGATTCACTCTCAAAGACTGCAAAGCTCTGATCATCTTTTGAAATAGCAATCACAATAGGTTTTCTGCCTAAGTTGTCATGGATGATTCTTTGTTTCTTCAGTTGAAGCCAGTCATAAGCTTTGCTTTCACCCGCCAGTTCAATGCCGATCACCCATGACTTATCTTTCCATGAAAGGCTATCTGTTCGGGTGAGCTTACTTGTGCTTTTACCCCGTTCAAATCTCCGCAGGGTATCATATTTATCCTTTATTTCCTCATCTAATTGCATAACAATGGCTTTCGGATAGAGTTCGAATAACTTGTCAAGTCTTATTTGAATCGATTCTATTTCCGGCAAAATTTCTCCTTTCAATGGTCCAGTAACTGCCTCACCTGTTGCTTGCCTCCACCAACTTTTTGTTGTAGCATCTTCAAACATGGCATTGAAGTGATCCATTCCAACAAGCCTGAAATTTTCTGTCTTGCCTTTTACTAGCGGCTCGAATACGCGTCCCGTTCGACAAACATTGCAGTAGGTAATCAGTAGTGTCTTTCCACCAACTGTGTCTCTTACCTGATGATGATAAGCAATAAACTGAATAGGGTAGGCCTTTACCTCCCCATTGTATTCTACCCCAACTACCATCGTACTATCTTTCAATAAATTCTCTGCAGCTGAACTTAAAATAAGGCGTTCCGGCTTCTTGAACATCGCATCGGCTGCTAATTGAAAGTTGAAAACGTATACCGCAACGAATGGCAAAAGCAATCCAATAAGAGGTAGCCACTTAGGTTTGCTTGCTTGAAATGTATGGTTTGCCCCAGCAGCAATAAGAAGCCCAAAAAATATTCGAAAATACCAACGATAGCTGTATAAGAAATAGGCAAAGTCAATGCTATTCATGCGCTGACTACCAGGCATTGGCATAATGAAATAGACATTGAGTGCTTCAAATATGGCGAGGCCAAAAATACCTGTATAAAAAGCTTTCTTCATGTTTTGGGATAGTGTAAACTCCAGCAAATTTTGCAATTTTTAGTAGAAATGTATTGAAGTTCCTTACCTATCCTGCCTATTCAATAAGCAGTTGTTACAAATTACAGATTGTCAGATAATTAGTAATCATTTTAAGGGTGTGTTTCACTGATATCAGATGTATGTTTTATATCAATATGACCAAATCGTGAATTGGTAAATTCTTTTAAATTTGCACCTCTTAACAACTCAAAGACGGAATGAATTTACTTGATTTTGAAAAGCCCATTGCCGAACTAGAGTCGAAATTGGAAGATATGAAGCACTTAACAGATGATAGCGATTCATCTGTGAAAGGCGCAATTCAGGCACTGGAAACGAAGATTCAGAATTTGAAAAAAGAGACTTTTGAAAACCTCACAGGGTGGCAGCGAGTTCAGCTTTCTAGGCACCCAGATCGACCTTATACATTAGACTACATCTATGAGATCACGACAGATTTTGTTGAGATACATGGAGATAGAACAGTAGGCGATGATAAAGCGATGATTGGTGGCCTTGGCAGTATTGATGGTCAAACCTTTATGATGATTGGTCAACAAAAGGGCCGCAATACGAAGCAGCGCCAGATGCGCAATTTTGGTATGGCCAATCCAGAGGGATATCGTAAGGCACTTCGATTGATGAAGATAGCTGAGAAATTTAATAAGCCGATTATCACATTTATTGATACTCCTGGTGCTTTCCCGGGCCTTGAAGCAGAAGAGCGTGGACAAGGAGAGGCTATTGCACGAAACTTGAAAGAGATGTTCATGCTGAAGGTTCCAGTAATTTGTATCATCATTGGCGAAGGTGCATCAGGTGGAGCATTGGGGATTGCAATTGGAGATAGAGTATTAATGCTTGAGAATACCTGGTACTCTGTCATCTCACCCGAGTCTTGTTCCTCCATTTTATGGAGGAGTTGGGATTATAAAGAACAAGCGGCAGAAGTTTTAAAGCTCACTGCAAAGGATATGTTGTCTAATAAACTGATTGATGGTATAGTTAAAGAGCCTGTAGGAGGCGCACACATTGATGTGAAGTGGATGTCACAAGAGGTTAAGCGAGTGATACTTGAAAACTTTAAAACACTGAATAAACTTTCTGTTCAGGAGAGGATCGATCAGCGTATTGAAAAATTCTGTGCAATGGGAGTCGTTAAGGAGTAATTCAACTTCGATTCTTTCTCGTTTAAATTTCAGGTTTCAGTAGCGACTAAATCTGGATTTTGGAACTATCGACTTGAAACTAGAAACGATGAAACTTCATACAATCAACACTGGATTCTTCAAACTCGATGGAGGTGCCATGTTTGGAGTGGTTCCAAAATCAATTTGGCAAAAGACGAATCCTGCCGATGCTAATAATATGTGCTCTTGGGCAATGCGGTGCCTGCTTATTGAAGATGGTAATCAGCTCATTCTTATTGACAATGGAATGGGGAATAAACAAGATGATCGATTTTTTAGTCACTACTATCTACATGGCGATGACAGTCTAACTAGTTCTTTGAAGAAAGCTGGATTTTCACCTGATGATATAACGGATATGTTTCTAACCCATCTTCACTTTGATCATTGCGGTGGTGGTGTAAAAAACGAGAAAGATAAACTCTCGCTAACCTTTAAGAACGCAAAGTATTGGAGTAATCACGATCATTGGAAGTGGGCTACTCAACCCAATTCCCGTGAGAAGGCAAGTTTTTTGCCTGAGAATATCTTGCCTATGCAAGAAAGTGGGCATCTGAATTTTGTTGATAGCACTTACAAATCGCCTTTTAGTCAGTTTGATATTGATTTTGCCTCTGGGCACACGGATAAAATGATGATACCAAAGATTAGATATAAAAACAAAGTCATTTGTTTTGTTGCTGATCTTATTCCTTCCTCTTCTCATATTCCGCTCCCTTACGTGATGGGTTATGATACTCGACCGCTAATCACTTTGACTGAGAAAGAAATCCTTCTAAAGGAAGCTGCAGACAAGGGCTACTTTTTGTTTTTGGAGCATGATCCATTCCATGAATGCTGCACGGTGAAGAATACAGAGAAAGGAGTGAGGTTGGATAAGACATTTGCTTTGGAAGATATTTGAACCACAAAGTACACGAAGATTGCACGAAGTACACAAAGCAATAGTAGCCTGTGATCTTTGGTGGTAAAATTGTCTGGTTATGACTGAAAATGAAATCTCTGAGATTGTTTTTGAATCAGGGTTGAAAGTTCATCGGAATTTGGGCCCAGGTCTTTTAGAAAGTGCTTATGAAGAGTGCCTCTATTACGAGTTAACTAAAATAGGATTAAGAGTTGAAAAGCAGAAAGCACTTCCTTTGGTTTATGAGGAAGTACGATTAGATGCGGGTTATCGTATTGATCTTCTTGTCGAAAACAAATTAATTATCGAAATTAAATCTGTAGAAGAATTGCATGATATCCACTTGGCGCAGATACTTACTTACCTCAAACTCTCTAATTGCAAATTAGGCCTCTTAATCAATTTTAATTCATTATTATTTAAAGATGGAGTGAAACGAGTAATCAATGGGATCTTGTAAATCAAATTTAACCAATCAAAGCTTTTGATCTTCGTGAACCCTTTGTGACCTTTGTGGTAAGTAAAGTTCTGCTAGTATGAAACTCGGTATTGTTCTTTCTGGTGGTGGCGCGAGGGGAGTTGCTCACATTGGGGTGTTGAAAGCCCTTGATGAAATGGGCATACAGTTTTCAATAGTATCGGGTACCAGCGCTGGTTCTATTGTGGGTGCACTCTTTTCTTATGGCTATAAGCCAGAAGAGATTTTCGAAATCACTCAAAACCTTTCCCTATTCAAGTCAGTAAGCCCTGCCTGGACATGGGCTGGCCTTCTTAAGATGGATGGCCTAGAGAACCTATTGCACAAGCATATTCCGGAAAATAATTTTAACGCTTTGAAACTACCCCTTACCGTTGCAGCAACAGAAATACGCAAAGGAACTACTAGCTACTTCACGGAAGGCCAGCTTATCCCGGCTATAGTAGCCTCCTGCAGTATTCCTGCTATTTTCAATCCTGTTAACCACAACGGTGGTTTATATGTAGATGGGGGTATTCTAGACAACCTTCCTGCGCTCCCTATCCGAGATAAGTGTGATTTTCTTGTGGGTTCAAATTGCAATCACATTCATTCGGAGTTTGACCCAAAGAATATGAAAGTTATGATTGAACGAAGTTTGCTGATGGCCATCTCAGCGAATACTAAAGTCAGCCGTCAAATGTGTGATGTATTTATTGAACCACCTCACATGGATCGGTATAGTAGCCTGGCCGTGGGGAAGGCAAAAGAGATCTATGACTACGGATATGAGTTTACCAAAAATAATTTTATGCCTCATCATTTTCAAAAACAGGCAATTGCATGATCTCCATTGAATCGCGTCTTAAGGAACACATAATGCAGGGAATACCTGACGAGCTACCGAAGGCTAACGAGTATGATCACTCGGTTAGTCACGCCCCCAAGAGAAAAGATATCTTAACAAAGGAGGAAAAGAAACTTGCCCTCAGAAACGCGCTGAGGTATTTTCATCCAAAACATCACGCTATTCTGGCTACTGAGTTTTATGAGGAACTTCAAAAGTATGGTAGAATTTATATGTATCGCTTTCGCCCAAGCTATGATATGTATGCTCGACCACTAGCTGAGTATCCATGCAAGTCGCAGCAGGCAGCAGCCATCATGTTGATGATACAGAATAACCTTGATCCGGCCATTGCCCAACATCCTCATGAGCTAATTACCTACGGGGGCAATGGAGCAGTATTCCAAAATTGGGCCCAGTACTTATTGACGATGAAGTACCTCGCTACGATGGATGACGAGCAAACACTTCATGTGTATTCGGGCCATCCAATGGGTGTGTTCCCTTCCTCCAAGGAAGCCCCACGAGTAGTAGTAACCAATGGAATGATGATACCAAACTACTCTAAACAAGATGATTGGGAAAAGTACAATGCCTTAGGTGTTACGCAATATGGTCAGATGACTGCAGGCTCTTACATGTACATTGGCCCACAGGGAATTGTTCATGGTACAAACATCACTATTTTGAATGCAGGCAGAAAAATATCCAGGAATGGTGAAGGACTCTCCGGAAAAGTTTTCCTTACTTCTGGCTTGGGTGGAATGAGTGGTGCGCAACCAAAAGCTGGAAATATTGCTGGATGTATTACCGTAATTGCTGAGGTAAATAGGAAAGCGACAAATAAACGACACGCGCAAGGTTGGGTTGATGAGGTGATCGAAGACTTAGATAAGTTAGTGCACCGTGTTTCTGAAGCTAAGCTGAATGGGGAAGTTGTTTCGATCGCCTTTCAAGGAAACGTTATTGATGTATGGGAGAAGTTTGATCAGGAAAATATATTTGTTGATTTAGGTTCGGATCAAACCTCTTTACATAATCCGTGGGCTGGGGGTTATTATCCTGTGGGACTTTCTTATGAAGAGGCTAATGAATTGCTGGTGAAAGATCCCGACATGTTTAAGAAGCAAGTTTATCAATCATTGCAACGGCAGGCAAATTCCATTAATCGACATGCGGCAAAAGGCACATATTTTTTTGATTACGGAAATGCATTTTTATTAGAAGCTTCTCGTGCCGGTGCAGATGTAATGGCAGAGGATGGAATTAGCTTTCGCTATCCATCCTATGTGCAAGACATCATGGGGCCTATGTGTTTTGATTACGGCTTCGGGCCGTTTCGGTGGGTATGTACCTCAGGAACTGAAGCGGATCTTGATAAAACAGATCAGATAGCAGCTGAAGTTTTATTGGAAATTTTAAAAACTGCTCCTGAAGAAATTCACTCACAACTAATTGATAATATTAATTGGATAAAAGCTGCGAAAACAAATAAACTTGTTGTGGGCTCCAAGGCGCGCATTCTGTATGCAGATGCAGAAGGTCGTATGAAGATTGCTGAAGCCTTCAATCAAGCTATATCCATGAAAGAAATTGATCCAGTTATATTAGGTCGTGATCATCATGATGTTTCAGGAACCGATAGTCCCTATAGAGAGACATCAAACATTTATGATGGATCACGGTTTACTGCAGACATGGCAGTTCATAATGTAATTGGAGATTCTTTTCGAGGCGCCACTTGGGTATCGCTTCATAATGGCGGTGGAGTAGGATGGGGTGAGGTAATCAATGGTGGCTTTGGCATGTTGCTGGATGGCTCGGCTGATGCCAGCAGGAAATTAAGGAACATGCTTTTCTTTGATGTTAATAATGGTATTGCCCGTAGATCATGGGCCAGGAATGAAGGAGCCATACAAGCAATAAGCAGAGCACAAGAACGTAATGGTAAGTTAACTGTGACTATGCCATATCTTGCCAATCAAGAATTAATTGATGATCTGATAGAATAAGCCATATGCTCCGACCACTTTATGCATTTCTTTTTAAGCTGTTTGGCTGGAAAATCAATGGAAGTTTTCCCTCCGAGTTAAACAAATATATTATTGCAGTAGCACCTCACACGAGTAATTGGGATTTTCCGGTTGGAGTAGCAGCAAGAAGTATCTTAAGAATTCAGAATGCGAAGTTTCTTGGCAAAAGTCAACTCTTTAGGCCTCCTTTTGGTTGGTTCTTTCGCGCTCTCGGTGGATACCCTGTAGAACGCAGCACAAGTCATGATTTGGTTGACCAGGTCGTAAAGATTTTTAATACACATGAAAAGTTTATTCTCGCCCTCGCTCCAGAAGGGACAAGAAAGAAGGTAGAGAGGTTCAAAACAGGATTTTATTATATATCAAAAAAAGCAAGTGCTCCCATTATTCCGGTTGGATTTGATTTTGCGAAAAAAGAAGTGGTAATTGGCCAGCCGCTCCTTCCTTCCGATAACATAGAAGCGGATTTCGAAATTCTTTATTCCTTTTATAGAAACATTAAAGGAAAAAATCGTGGAGTAGGTATCAACTACTAGGTGATGCTTTTACGTTGAACACTTGGTGAATTGAGGGCAAAGTCTAGTGTGAAACTTTCAAAACATCATTTTACCACCAGCCAAATAGTAAGTCATTCATCATGATTATTTTTTTATATTGACGGCTCAAAGTTGTTCCTTAAAATGTCATCTGAAGAATGCCACTCTCAAAAAACAATGCCTGCATTTTTTTACTTACCATAGCTTTATTGGCTTTTTCTTCCTGTCAGGAAAAAAAATACCGCGATGAGATTTATGATAAGCCTGTCGTTAATCCCAATCCAAAAATAATAAGTCTTTCCCCAGATGAAAGCCTTCAAACCATGTACGTCCCGAAAGGCTACAGGATTGAATTAGTGGCGAGTGAGCCCATGATTAAGGAACCTGTATCTATTGCGTGGGATGGAAATGGCAAGATGTATGTAGCACAAATGATGACCTACATGCAGGATGTAGATGCTGGCAATGAAAATGAACCTTGGAGCCGAATTTCAATCTTGGAAGACTCAGATGGAGATGGTAAAATGGACAAAAGCCAGGTCTTTATTGATAGTATGGTGTTGCCACGCATTATGCTGCCATTGGATGACAGAGTTATTGTGGGCGAAACCTTTAGTCGTAATCTTTATTCTTATCGAGATACCAATGGTGATGGGAAGGCAGATGAAAAAATCTTGTTGCTTGAAGACACAGTTCGTGACAACCGTAACCTGGAGCATCAGGATGCGAATATGATCTGGAGTATGGACAACTGGTTGTATGTCACTAATAAGGCATTCCGATACCGATTTATTGATAATGCACTTGTTCGCGACACGTTGCCTGAGCCAGCGGTAGGTCAATGGGGACTTACTCAAGATGCTACAGGAAGGTTATTTTTCTCACGTGCAGGTGCAGAAGTTCCTGCTTTGGGTTTTCAACAACATCCTGCTTATGGAAGCCTTGAGATGGAAGGTAAATATGACGAATCGTTTATGGAACCATGGCCACTTGTGGGAACGCTTGATGCACAGGGAGGCCCAAGAAGATTCCGAGAAGGCGATAGTACACTAAATCGTTTCACGGGCGTGGCAGGACAAGAGATTTTTCTTGGTGATAAGATGCCGTTGGCGTATGGAGATCTTTTTATTCCCGAGCCGGTGGGTAGGTTGGTTAGGAGGGCAAAGGTTAATCATGTTAATGGAAAGATTGTCTTAGAGAACCCGTATCATCAAGCAGAATTTCTAGCCTCTACCGATCCGCTATTCCGGCCAGTTGGTGCAGCGACAGGCCCCGATGGATGTTTATACATTGTAGACATGTATAGAGGGATCATACAAGAGGGCACCTGGGTGGGAGAAGGAAGTTATCTTCGTGAGGTAGTGAAAGAGAAAGGCTATGACAAGTTTGTTGGCAGAGGACGGATTTACAGAATTGTTCATGAAGATATGGAGCCTGGTGAAAAGCCGGAGTTGCTAAGCAAAACTTCTTCCGAACTCCTTGAATACCTGGGCCACCCTAATGGTTGGTGGAGAATGACAGCTCAGAAATTGATTGTGCTGAAAGGAGATAAGTCTGTGGTATCTGATTTAATTAAACTTGTCGAAGGAAATGAATTATGGTTTTCAAAACTATTATATTCTAAAAAAGACTTTGCACTCGAGAGGCTTCATGCCTTATGGACTCTGGAAGGTCTTGATGCAATTAATACTACCTTGTTAAGGAAAGCATTTATTGATGAAGATCCACGAGTAAGGGTAGGTGCGATTAGGATCAGCGAGCGGTACTTAAAACAAAATGACCCAGAAATTTTTGAGGCATTGAAGACCTTGGCCAGTGATACTGATCCTGAAGTATTACAGCAGCTTATTTTATCGCTTCGAACAAACAATGAAGCATCAAAGTCGATTGTAAAATCAATTTTAGATGCTAATCCGACCAATGAAGTAATTAAAGTAACTGCGGCAGAAAATCTCAATCCTTCTTTTTCTATTATTCAACAGCTCAAAGATAAATACAAATTAGCAGGGGGGGATGCAGCAGGTCAGATTGTTAGAGGATTTAAAATTTTTAAGGAGTATTGTTCAACGTGCCATGGAGCAGATGGAAAGGGAATACATCAATTGGCCCCATCATTGGTCGGCTCGCCCCGAGTTTTAGGTGACATAGAAGTACCTGTAAAGATTTTATTGAATGGATTAACCGGCCCAGTAGATGGCGTGGAATACAATGGACCGATGGCACCTGTAGCAAAAGAGAATGATCAATATATTGCTGATGTGTTAAGTTATATTAGAACTCACCTTAATGGTTCCGGAGGTATTTGGTTTGGGCGCATTAGAGGTATCCGTGAACAAACTAAAGATCGCACCACGTACTGGACCTTGAAGGAGCTAGAAGCGGATCAGAAGATAAGGAATGCTGAAAAAACTAAGCAAGAGCGCGAGAAGCTTAAATCAGCAAGCTTAAAGTCGAAAGCTAAGTAAGCACTTACGATTTTCTAACTTTAGACTTAGTACTTTTTATTTTGTGCTTTTAACTTCCGTAGACCGCTTATTCCTTATTGTTGACCTCATATGTAAAGGCAGTGAGCCCACGGAACACTGCACCTATATTTTTCTTATATTCGCTTTACAATCAATCTTTCAAAACAATGGCTCTATACAAATTACAAATTAACGGCAAAAGCTTTGAGGCCGATGTAGACGCAGATACCCCATTGCTGTGGGTACTACGCGATAATTTCGGATTAGTGGGTACCAAATACGGTTGTGGTATTGGGCAATGCGGTGCGTGCACGGTGCACTTGAATGGTACAGCTGTACGCTCGTGTTCGTTGGTAGTTTCTGCGGTTGGTACAAAAGCTGTAACTACCATTGAGGGTCTATCTGTCAAGGGTGATCATCCAGTGCAACTGGCTTGGGAAGAAATTGATGTTCCACAGTGTGGCTACTGTCAGGCGGGTCAGATTATGACTGCTTCTGCCTTGCTTACTAAGAATCCTAAACCAACATCCGAGCAAATTGATACAGCTATGAATGGTAATATTTGCAGATGTGGTACTTACCATCGCATTCATGAAGCTGTTGCTCTTGCCTCATCCAAACTTAAATAATCAAAGCCATGTCTACAATAGTAAGAACAACAAGACGGGATTTTATAAAGATAGCTGCTACCACTGGTGGCGGACTTTTCCTAGGCTTTCATTGGAATGAATCTATTGCTTCTTCATTGAGTCCAGCCGATTCGCCTTTAACAGTCGGGGCAGCAGGTGATATTAGCTTTAATAATTTCCTCTCGATTTCTCCTGATGATGTGATTACTATCTTTTCGCCTAACCCGGAGTTAGGTCAAAACATCAAAACTTCTTTTCCAATGATTGTGGCGGAAGAGTTGGATGCCGATTGGAAGAAAGTAAAAGTGGTGCAAGCGAACCTCGATGCAAAGAAATACGAACGTCAACTGACAGGAGGTAGCGGAGCTGTGCCTCATTCTTGGGAGCGCTTGCGCAAAGCGGGAGCAACTGCACGACAAATGTTGGTGGAAGCAGCTTCGAAACGTTGGGAGGTTCCAGTAAACTCAATCACAGTTGATACAGGAATTGTCTATCATAAAGAAAGCGGACGCAAATTAACCTTCGGTGAACTCGCCACAGAAGCATCAGCCATTCCGGTGCCAACCGAAGTGAAGTTGAAAGACAAAAAGGATTTCAAACTTATTGGCCAGGCCATACATAATGTTGACAATCACGAGATGATAACGGGCAAGCCTTTATATGGGCTCGATTTCTATCGCGAGGGAATGTTGTTTGCTATGATACAGCGACCTGGTTCATTTGGAATGAAAATAAAATCGGTTGATGCTTCAGCTTCAAAGGCAATGCCTGGCATTACCGATGTTGTTACTTTTAAAAACAATGTTGCAATAGTGGGGAAATCCACCTGGCAAGTAAACAAAGCACGAAAGCTGGTTAAGATCGAATATGAAAAAGAAGGAAACATTGAAAGCACTTCTGATCATGATCGATTATTCAAGGAATTGTTAGATGCAAAAGAAGGAGCGACCGTAAGACGTAAAGACGGAGATGTGGATGCTGCTTTCAAATCAGCAGCAAAAGTGATTATCAAAGAATATCAATGCCCTTTCTTATCACATTCGCCAATGGAGCCCATGAACTTCTTCGCTCACGTGCGCGAAGATGGAGTGGAGTTGGTAGGCCCTTGTCAACTACCAGAAATAGGTAGGGGTGAAGTAGCCAAGTTGTTAAACATTGCTCCTGAAAAGATTACGCTGCAATTGACTCGCCTCGGTGGTGGTTTTGGCAGAAGACTGAAAACAGATTATATCGTAGAAGCTGCTGAGCTATCAAGTCTGATTAAAGCACCTGTCAAAGTAATCTGGACACGTGAAGATGATATCACAGGTGGCAGTTATCGCCCGGCAGTACGATATCGCTTTGAAGCGGCACTTGACGCAACTAATAGTTTGATTGGATATAAACTGCGGGGAGTAGGTATCAACGCAGGAAATCCCACGCGAGAAGATAATTTTCCTTCTGGTGCTGTAGATAATCTGCTCATTGATTCTTTTGAGCATAAATCACCGATCACGACAGGTGCTTGGCGTGCACCCATTACCAATTTTCTCGCTTTCGCTGAGCAAGCGTTCTTGGATGAAGTAGCAGAGGCTGCCAAGCAAGATCCGGTTCAATTCCGACTTGCCTTGTTAGACAAAGCAAAGAAAACTCCTGTCGGTGCGATCAAGTATGACATCGATCGTATGAAAGCAGTAATTGAATTGGCAGCTGAAAAATCAGGTTGGGGAACAAAGAAGAATGTGGCACAAGGGTTTAGCGTTTACTTCTCTCATAGATCATATGTGGCCCAAGTGGCTGAAGTAGAGACTAAAAACGGGAAACATTCTTTAAAAAAGATTTACGCTTGCGCTGATTGCGGGGTGGTTGTAAACCTAAGTGGTGCAAACCAGCAGGTAAGGGGTGGAGTTGTAGATGGCTTGGGTCATGCCATGTATAGCCAACTGACCTTTAAAGATGGCGCAACCGAACAAAAGAACTTTAACAACTATCGGTTGATACGCATGAAGGAAGTGCCCGAGATTGATGTTCACTTTGTTAACAATGGCATTGATCCAACAGGCTTAGGCGAACCAGCGCTTCCGCCTACAGGAGGTGCAGTAGCTAATGCTTTTGCAAAAGCTACAGGTAGGAGATTATATAACCAACCATTTAGCAAGCAGGAAGAAATGAAGGGAGTGAATTTGGGTGAGAAGATGTAAAGTGAGGACTTAACCAAATATTTTTGAACGTCAGGTAATAAGCCTGACGTTTTTTTTGCTTGACTTGTTTTCATTCTCGAACATCTATAATTTATTCAATCGGAAACTTATTATTTACTTTCTAGAAAAGGCTGGAATTACATACGTTGACAATTGTTGGCCAGCATTTTGCATTCACACTCATTGGAATTACATTTAATCACAAAACCTATCCCAATGAACTTACCTTCTATGAAGTTTATCAATCGAGCAGCTGTTCTCACCATAATTCTCACTACTCAGTTCATTTTTGTTGTCTCGGCTCAAATTATGGATACAACTACTTTTTTTCGTATTGCCAGTATAGGGCAAGCTGGTAAGTCCTTTACGCTCGAAAATAAAGATTCCAGTTTGGCCGTACAACCAACATTAGCCAATTCTCCAGCTCAGCTTTGGAAGTGGGGCAAAGGATCAGGCAGTTATTTCAGGATCATTAGCAAACAGTTGGGTACTGAGCTTTACCTGTCAGCATTCAAAGATGGGGATGATTACAAATTAATGTTTTCCCCTAAGAAAGATCAGTCTGGTCAACTCTGGTATGCGAACACAAAAAATGGCATTTCACGCATTACCTGTATGTGGCTTGGATCTGATAAACTGCTTGAGATAACTAAAGAGGGTAAGTTAATGATGAAAGAAGTCTCAATGGATACTGATGCCAGACCTACTCAGTTATGGAAGCTGATACCTCAGACAGGTCAGAAGCTTGATAGCAAGCCCACACAAACTCCAGCAGCAGTTACTATCCCGGTGGTGAACAAAGAAGTTGCAAATGGGAAGCAAGTTACAACCAATGCGATGGCATTAGATACCGCAGCCATCTATAGTATTATTACACAAGAAATGCCAGACAAGTCCTTAGGAATTGAATCATCATTATACACGAGCGGCCAATTACAGGCTATGTTAGTACCTGCCAAAAATGACCGGATTCAGGAATGGAAGCTATCATTGAATGCAAATGGCTTTTATCATATTAACAATAACTATTACAAGTCCAAGTCTTTAGAAGTGATAGGTGCTGGAGCAGAAGGTGACCTGGTTATTCTGAATACCACGGGTGATAGTCGTGAACAATTTTGGAAAATTGTGCTTACTCATGAAGGTGCCTACCAAATCACATGTGTGTGGAAAGGTGATGCTACATCGCTAGATTTCGTGGAAGATGGCGAAGAAAAAAATGAAATACGATTAAGGGATACCAACAGCACTATTTGGACTTTTATTATGAAATCAAAACCAATTGTGGTTGCTCCGCAACCTGCCACAAAACCCATTGTGACAAATAGTAATAAGAACAAATTGGTGGCAGGAGAACAATTGAAGGAAAATGCGAAATTGATTTCAGCTAATGGCGAGTACTCACTTGTTCAACAACCTGATGGAAATTTAGTAATTTATAATTTAGAGAAGAAAGCGATGTGGGCATCCGGCATGAATGGGCAAAACGTAAAGCGTTGTGTAATGCACAAAGATGGAAATCTGGCCCAGCATCCGGGTGGGTATGATTTGGCAATGTGGTCTACTAATACAAAAGGAAATGCAGGAGCCTATGCCATGCTTCAAGATGATGGCGTATTGGTGATTATAAATAAGGACGACAAAATCATATGGTCGTCTAAAAATTAGATCAAAGCGTAACCCGTTTTGTTTAAAGTTATTCCTTAATGACTAAGTAAAATGAGGAAATTGCAATTCCTAATCATTCTCGCTGGACTTCTACTTTTAGTGACAAAACTTACAATAAACTTCTTGAGATTATGAATATTCAAAATTGTATAAACTGAGATTTCTCTTTTGAGTAGGTGAGTGTTAGTTTGTGCATGGCACGCGTGCAGGCAATGTATAGCATACTTCTGTCCACATCGGTTTTATAATTACGTGCCGATGCAAAAGGAACAAGCACCTCATCGAATTCCAATCCTTTGGCCAGGTGAACTGTAGTGATGATGATACCTTCTTTAAAAGAAGTACTATCTGCTCTTAGTAAATGAACCTCAGCAGCTTTAACTTCCGAATAAACATATTCAGCCTGATCCTGTGTTTTGCATATGATACCGAATGATTGATGTTCTGAAGTATTGAATTCGGTTATCAGTCTTTGGATTTCTTCAATTTCTTCAGCGTTATTGTTTACGCCCTTTACGATCGGCATCTGTCCATGTCTTTCCATGGGAATCAGGGCTGGATTGTTATTGATGTGTTGAGCAAACGCAGTGATCTCCCAGGTAGATCGATAGCTTCTGAGAAGTCTTACAACATCGCCTTGTGGAAAAATTTGTTCAATGCCTTCTGCAGAGGATGCACTGAATGGATTAACCCGCTGGTTCACGTCACCAAGAATTGTTTTCTTGCAGGCAAACAAACGCGACAGTACGGAGTATTGAATAGGAGTGTAGTCTTGCATTTCATCTACCAGCAAATGCTTTACATAGTTGAAGGCTTTTATGCCTTCTAACCTGATCTTACAATAGATCAAGGGAAACACATCGGCATATTCCAATTTATCATTCTCTGTTTTAAATAATTCAGTTTTACCGACCCACGAATAAAAACCTTTATAAAGGTCAAATGCATTATTGACTTTATACATTCGTCCACCAGCTTCCCATATCTGGGCTTTTTCATGGCCAGTAAGTTTTCGCTGGGTGCTATTTCGCACATACTGCGATATGTCTTTCGCAACTTCCGGATAGCGCTTCAACAAGGGTATGCGATGATACCCTTTGAATTTTTCCAGTATAAAAGGAAACGGAACGATTGTGTTTCCGATTTTTAATTCCGTAAACGAGAAGTAATTGTTCTCGAGATGAATGATGTATTGATTGAGCTTACTTAGAAATTCAAATGTGGACTTAATCTTAATTCGTTCAATGAAAGAAGTATCTGGTTGGTCCAGCAATGCTGCTACCTGTTCAAAAAAGCTTTGAAACTTGTATTTACTCTCCAGTAGATCCGTGGCTAATTCCTCCATTCCCATTTCGGGTATTTGTTCCTCACCCAGTTCTGGTAATACATTAGAAATGTAATCAGCAAATACTTTGTTTGGAGATATTATAAGAATGTCTTTCGCGGTAATACTTTCGCGAAAGCGATAGAGTAAAAATGCAATGCGATGTAAAGCAATGGAAGTTTTACCAGAGCCCGCCACACCCTGAATAATCATCACGGATGCAGTTTCATTCCGGATTACAGTATTCTGATCCCGCTGTATGGTGGCAACAATATTTTTCATTTTGTCGTCACTGGATTTGCTCAATTCCTTTTGTAAAATGTCGTCATGGATATTCACTTCGTTTTCAATCATGAACTCCATCTTACCTTCACGGATCTTGTATTGCCTTTTTAGCAGAATCTTTCCATCAATTTTTCCGGAAGGAGTTTTATACCAGGCCTCACCTAATTCGAAATCATAGAACATGGAAGAGATAGGTGCACGCCAATCGTAAATCAAATTGGCGTTTAATGTTTCATCTGTAAACGTATAGATGCCAAGGTACACGGAGGTTTCTTCGCCACCTTCATCTGTTGTGAAATCAATTCTTCCAAAATAAGGCGAGTCTCCAAGCTTTAACAATTTCTTTTTACGCGCAACTGCCGATTCTCCCGTAAAGGCCATACGGTTAATGGATTGGCCAGCTGCGACCATGTCGGCTTCATCCATCCCAGACTGATGTTCATGAATATACTCCTTGTTTTCTCTCAGCTCAGTTGAGTATTCCCTTACCCGATCATCAGCACGTCTTATGGCGAGCAACAGTTTTTCTTTGATTTCCTCCAGGTATTCCCGCTCTTCTTGTTCTGTTGTGTTTATCATTTGAGTTTAGTAAATCAAATTAGTTATCAAAAATACTTCACTCTCTTCAATGTTTAAGTTGAACAAGATCGTCTTATATATAGATTGCGGTAGCCTTATTTCTTGTCAAGCCCTGCTTCAAGAAGGAGTGTAAGCAAAATAAACTTGATCCCATCAGCGCCTTTTTCATTAAGCCACCATTCATCCAAGGCATGTTCATTATTACTTTTCCCTCCCGATCCAATTGTAATCGCGGGTATACCTTTGCTGGTTGGCGCACCAGAATTGGTGGAGCCTATGCTAAGAGATGGTTTTGCAACAAAGTGGCTGGCTGCTGCCAATGATCGCTGTACTAAAGGAGCGCTTTCTTGGGTTACTCCAGTTGGTCTATTTCCAATTTGCTCAAAAGTTATTGTTAAGGCTGGCGTATTCTTCAAACCTTCATTGTATTCAACAAGCCCTTTCTGGAGGCATGCTTTGAAGATCGAGTCAATCTTCATTAATTGTATGTGGCCTTCAGACCGCATATCGATTTCAGCCCAAGATTCAAAAGGAATTGAATTAACGGACGTACCGCCCCCTGTTCTGCCAACATTGAAGCTTGTCTTTATCCCGGAGGATGTGAATTTAGATGCTGCGTCCGAGAAATAATTTATTCCTTTTGCCATTGCATGGTGCGGGTTGCCTCGCCCAAATCCTACCCAAGAATGACCTCCAGGCCCGTTAATGGTTACCCGATACCGCAATGAACCAAGTGCTCCATTTGTCACCTCATAGATTTCAACACCATCAATCGAAATCCATGAATCAATCTTTACCTTACTTTTGTCAAGTACATATTTTACGCCACGAAGATTTCCAAAACCTTCTTCACCTACACTCGCAATAAATAAAACATCGTCTGCTGTTTCCAGATTTGCTTTCTCAAGTGCTTTAAGGACAGTAAGCATCGCAATCAAACCACGAGTATCATCCGCAATACCTGGAGCAAAAAGCGTGTCTCCTTTCATTTTAACGGTTACATTCGTTCCTTCTGGAAAAACTGTATCAAGATGAGCATCGAGTACAATTGTCCTTCCTCCTTTTTTTCCTTTTCGCAAGGCTAAAACATTTCCTATGGAATCTATCCTTACGTTCTCAGCGCCAGCGGCATTCAATAATTCTTTGAAGCGTTGCGCACGGATAGCCTCTTTAAATGGTGGGGCAGGAACCTGCGTAAGTTCTATATGTTCCCGTCTCGTGGTCGGTTCAAGATTGTCAATTATTGCAAATGCTTCCTTCACCTGCTTATTTTTTATCAGGGATTCAACCTGTTGGGCATAGATATTATTCTTTAATTCGATTTTTGATTGTGCTTTCACCGTTATGGTTGGCACTAAATAGGAAACAGTCAACAAAAGAGAGAGATGACACAAACGCTTTTTCATAGCAGGGGATTCGCAGAATTTATTTTTCAAAAATAGCTAAAAGCGAAGGACTTCTATAGGGATGTAGATTGCCGAAAGAGTGAAACATTCCTTTACTTCACAAGCTATTGATACTTTGTTCTTCAGGAATTTATACTTCTCCTACCTAAAACTAATTTACTTGGGCCCTTTCAATTTTTCCGACAAGAAAAATATACGAGCACGCACCAATCAATCCAAGTGCACCCACAAAGACAAGTGCAGGTTTAAAGTTTCCACCGCTAGCCAGAAACCCTATAACAATAGGGACAATAATAGATGCTAGGTTTCCCATAAAATTAAACACTCCACCTGTTAGACCAATCAGGTGCTTAGGTGAAAGTAGGGAAACAAATATCCATGAAATCAAAGCCATGCCTGCTCCAAAAAATGCTGTTGCCATAAAGAAAATAACAAGTGTGGTATTATCTGTATAGTTAGCACCAACAATGCAACTTGAAATGATAAGCCCGACAATGATTGGCGATTTGCGCGCAATGCTAACCGACTTTCCTTTGCTGATCAGATAATCAGATAGCAATCCAGAAAGGAGTAGACCGGCACATGCTGCCAGGAAAGGAATTGATGCCAGGTATCCTGATTTGATAAAACTTAATCCACGATATTGAACCAAGTAGGTAGGGAACCAAGTCAGAAAAAACCACAACATAGCGTTAACACAAAACTGACCTATATAAATTCCCCAAAGTGTTTTACTGGATAACACTTGCTTCCAATCTTCTTTTCGCCAAGCTGTCTTGGGAGGATTCTCTCTTCTTTCAGTAAATACGCCACCTCCTTTTTCGATGTAGTCTAATTCCGCCTTGTTGGCAAGCGGTTGTTGCAACGGATCACGATAAAATAAATACCAAACTAGTCCCCAAACCAGACCTGTCGCTCCTGTTACTATGAATAGTCCACGCCAACCGGCATATACTTGTATGGCCACCAGAACAGGGGTTAGAAAGGCTAGGCCAATAAATTGTCCCGAGACGTAGAGAGCAATGGCAGTCGCACGCTCATGTTCAGGAAACCAACTAGTAACCACTCGATTATTAATTGGATATGATGGGGCTTCAAACGCACCAGTTGCCAAGCGAAAGGCAAAGAGACTTGCAAACCCTCTCACAAAACCCTGCAACAATGTAGCTATTGACCACGTGATCAAACACAATGCGTATAATATTCGAGGAGCAATTCGATCTGCAACTAGTCCACCAGGTATTTGTAAGGCGGCATAGGTCCAGCCAAAAGCGGAAAAAATAAGACCAAGTTGCACCGAAGACAATTGTAGTTCTCCGCTTATGGCAGTTGCAGCCACCGATATGTTTGTCCTATCTAGGTAGTTGATCATTACATTGACGAATACAAGTGCGAGCATGCCATATCGCACTTTAGTTTTTTTGTTTTGATCAATTGTTAACATACTTGCACGATTATTATCCATTATAACTTCTTTTGTCGACAGTCAACTGTCGACAGCGGACTATTTAGCTGTCCATCCTCCATCAACTGTTAGCATGGATCCAACCATATAACTGCCAGCATCGCTGGCAAGAAAAATAGCAGCACCTTGTATTTCACGCAACTCACCCCATCTGCCAAGCGCTGTTGCACCAATTATAAATTGTTTAGTTGCTTCATCATTAGCAATGGGAATGTTCATTTCCGTTAAAAATGGCCCTGGGCAAATAGCGTTTACATTGATATTGAATGGTGCCAACTCCAAGGCTAATGCTCTTGTCATCTGAACTACTGCGCCTTTGCTGGACGCATATGGAGTGCGATTAGCAAGACCCACCACGCCAAGTGTACTTGCCATATTTATGATACTACCTCTTTTATTCTCTTTCATGAAAGGGGTTACAGCTCTGCAGCATAACCACGTGCCATTCACATTCACATTGATGACCTTAGTGAAATCTTCTGGTGTCACTTCATCTATTGGACCACGGATGTTTATGCCTGCACTATTAATAAGAATATTTATTTGCCCAAAAATTTTCATGGCTTCCTTTGCCATCGCAATTGTGTGAGCCTCGTTGGTGATGTCAGCAGCAAAGGAAACTACTTTTGTGCCGAAAGTGGAGCGGA
>JANNAQ010000036.1:0-114159 GCA_031384515.1 Bacteroidia bacterium | reverse complement strand
ATTGGTATATTTTTTTGGTTATTTATGGCTTGCCAGGAAGTTCCTATCGATTTTCCGTTACAGTCCCAAAATCTAACGGTATTAGTAGTAGAAGGAATTCTTACCAATGAGCGTATCAACCACCGCATAAAACTCTCCCATCCCTACCCCAGTTTAAATGGCACATCCAAACCTGCTAGTGGTGCAGTTGTAAGCGTAAGTGATGGAACAAATTCAGCAATTCTCACTGAGTTTCCGGTCGGATCTGGTGAATACTTTACGCCACCCGCAAGGGCTGTTTTTGGACGAACCTATACCTTATCAATTCAATACCAGGGCAAAACTTATTTTGCGAAGGATAGCTCGGTGCCTGTTGAACCCCTACAAGCATTAGATTACAAAAAAATCAATGACCTATATGCATTAAATCTTTATGAGGCAGGGCAAGGCCCCAATTTTGTAGATCATCAAATCACTTGGAAGAACACACCTGCCTGCATAACATCAACAAAATGTGAAGGAAGGGTGGTATACTATGATTTAAAAACCATTGATGTAAACGAAAATTTTAAACCTGATAAAGCCGAATTTAATTTTCCTGTTAACGCTGTTGTTGTTAGGAGGAAATACTCAGTGAGCCCTGCTTACAAGGCGTTTTTGCGCACCGTTCTGTCTGAAACGGAGTGGAGAGGGGGAGTATTCGATGTGCAGCGAGCTAATGCTGACACAAACCTTAGCAATGGCGCAATTGGCTTTTTTGCGGTTTCTACAATGGTTTCTGATACCACTATGGTGATTGAAAAGCCTTGACTTAGCAGTTTTTTTGAAAAATTTAGGAAAAAGAATCAAGGCTCGTAAGGGTGAAGTCAAGTTCATGTGTTCTACGTAAGAAGGGAAGTTTTAATCCCCTAACTAAAATCAATTAAACTAAAAAGTTAAAAAATGAAGACTGTAAAAACCATTTCGTTTGTCTTAATTGTTGGGCTCGCATTTTCTATGTTGTTTTCTTCCTGCGAAAGCAATCCGGATGTAACACCGCAGGAGGATATTTTACCCACCTCGTTTAGTGTGGACATTCCACCTTCCATCAGCAATAAAAATCTGACAGGTGGAAGAATAGGAGGCCGAATCAAAGATGATTCCTTGCACGGTGATGATATCTATGAAAACCTGGGCACCTTCATTGCAGTTGGTGAAGAGTCTGCTAAACTTGTTGAGGCCTTTATAGAAGGAATCAGAAAATATAAAATTGATCGTGTGTTATCGCTTACTTACGTTGGAGAAGATGACGGTCGCACAAAAAATCTCGTTGTCGTCTCTAACTCAACGTTTGAAGGAAAAATATGGGATTATCAGTTGACTGTTACAGATGCAGATTCTGAAAATCAAGCCGATGGAGGCAAAGCACTTCAGATATTTTGGAACAAGTCAACTACTGTTGATGGCATAGCCATCATTAAGCCATATAATTGTGATCGCACGGAAAATGCAAACGCAAAAGATGCAGTTTTTAGGATTGACTATACTGAGGCCAGTGATCTAGGGTACGATGCTCAAATGGAAGTACGCATTGCTGGTTTACCTTTGGAAAACCCACTGAGTGATCCGTATTCCATCAGTACGTTAAGAATGTTTGCTGGTAAAAAAGGTGATGTAGTAGACGTATATGGAAACAGTAATCATCCCAATGCAACACTATTTTCGGGGACGGTAGGTTTTAACTGGGCATTCGTAGCATCCGGCAATGAAGTAAAGGATGCTGGTGTAGCAGAAGTAGGCTTACCGCCAAGTAGCCTCAACAGCACTGATCGCAAAGTGTTGCTGAAGGATTACTCCATTAAAACAGTTTTTACAAAGGAGATCAAAGCGGTATGGCCTGGCCTTGATCCTGTGCTTCTGAACTCTTATCTATCAGAGACGTCCGCTCCTGGTTATTTTAGCAAAGCAAAAGGATTTCTTTCGGGCGGAGTATCCCCAGGCGCAGACTGGGATATATTAAAAGCGCGCCTTGATGCGTTGAGTCCTTACAATCCAAAACAAGTGAGTGAACTTTTGGTAGGGTTTAAGTAATATTTTTAAAGCAGATTTTATAAAACCTCTGGTGAAAGCCGGAGGTTTTTTATTCAATTGAACCGATATTTTCCAAAATATGAATTAGAAAATAGCCACGACCTTCAGGTCGTGGAACAAATAAAAAAACCAAGAGGGCTTTAGCCCAATATAATTTTGGCTAAAGTCAAATACATTCCTCTTTATATTTCCCTACCTGAAAGTCAGGGCTATTGCATCATCTGAGATTATACTAGGGATATGGTAAATCAACATCCAGAAAACATCAGACAACTTTCTGTGCAACATGATCCCTTAAAAAGAATTTATCATCTAAAGACTCTACACTGTTTGATCGTTCCAGCGTTTTAAGTAATCGTTTAGCTGATCGCAGTTGTTCAGATTTTATACTTTTGGTTTCGGTCTTTTCAAAGAAATCTTCAAACATTTGTGATATGGATTTGCCCGTTTTGCGGGAATATCGTTTAGCCGTATCAATCACACTCTTACGAACGGTGAGGCTAAGTTTGGCTTTCATACACGTGTTTTTATAAAAGTACGTGTCCTTTTTTTTAAAACAACGAATGTCAAATTTTTTTAGTTTTCTCTTAGAGAAGAAGTGAATATACTTGCACTTTAAGTACATTGACAACTAAACAGATGCAATCCTTTACACTCACCACCGCTATTATCGCCATTACTGTCCTGGTTAGTTGGTATACCCTTAGTAAACCTGTCATCCTACAGGCGATGATGATGAACCCATATAAAATTCAAAGTCAGAATGAATATTATCGATTTATTACCTCAGGACTTATTCACGCCAACTTTTCTCATTTGTTGTGGAATATGTTTTCGCTTTACTTCTTTGGCAATGTAGTTGAACAATACTTCTCTCTCATTTTTGGAGCTGCCGGACCTTACTATTTTGTGGCCTTCTATATTTTGTCAATTATTGTTTCGGATTTGCCGACCTATTTTAAAAATCGCGTTCATCCCGGCTATAATTCATTAGGGGCTTCAGGCGGAGTATCAGCAGTAATTTTCGCTTCTGTTCTTTTTCAGCCTTTAGAAAAGATTTGTTTTTACTTTGTGATTTGCCTGCCCGGCTTTATTCTGGCGATTGGTTACATCATGTGGTCGTACTACAACGGAAAGAAATCAAATGACAACATTAATCATGAGGCGCATTTGTATGGAGCTTTGTTTGGAATTGTATTTTGTGCGGCACTATTTCCTGCTTCTATCCCACATTTTCTGGAGCAGATTTCGCAATGGAGAATGTTTTAATATAGGATTGAAGTCAATTTTTGCGAATGCTACAAACCTCGTTCTATTAGATAGGTATTCAATTCTGCCAGACGATCAGTATTGATAAAATCAACTCCCGCATCCAATAAGGCAGCCCATGCTAGTTCATTATCTGGAATTGCCCATAAGCGTAGCTTTTTCCCTTCTGCGTGAACTTGTTGAGCGAGCTTTCTTATCCGGTGAAGATCTTTTGCGGTTGGTTTTGTCCTTCCATTCCAACTCGACCAGTTTTTATAATTATCGCTGATCACGGGTATCAATTCAGAATAGAATCCTTTCCCTATATCAGTTGTGTGACCGTCAACAGCTAATCCCGAATACCTCTCCTTGGCAATCATCGCCAGCGGCCGATTGCCAGAGAGAAAGATTTGCACAGGACAGTTACCTGAAGAATTGCAAAGCAATGCGGGATAATTCCTGACGACTTGCTTTAGGGCCAGGTAAGTTGTTTTGGCTTCAGATTTAATATCAATCATTAAATAAAAGGGAGTTGTGGATTCTTTATAAACTCTTCCTGAGTTGAGTTTTAATAGGCTATCCAATGGTGCGAGGTAAAGCTTCTCAAGGGAAGAAGATTTTTTATTGGGTCGATCATGAGATACCAGCAGCTTCCCGCCCTGAAGGTGCACATCGGCTTCTACAGAAGTGAATCCATTATGCAAGGCATCCATTAACGGATTTACATTCTCAAAATCGTTATGCGAATGAGCATTTATATGAGGGCGTTGATTTTGTGAAAAACCAATGGTTGTGGAAAGACAAATAATTAGTGAGAGGAATTGATTCATGGTTAAATCAAAACGAATATCCAAGAACAGCTACCACATGGCAAGCGGTTCCAGCGAGTACAAATATGTGCCAAATGAAATGACTGTAACGAATCCGCTCCTTCACAAAAAAGAAAACTCCAGCTGAGTACATGATGCCGCCCGCTAATAACCAGAACAAACCCCATCCTGACATATTGAGCCAAAGTGGTTTTATCGCTAGTGCAGCGAGCCAACCCATTGCCAGATACAGAGCAGTTGAAAGTTTACTACTGCTGGCACCAGCTGTTGACTTTAACACCACTCCCAAAATTGCAAGTGCCCACACGATGCCAAATAAAGTCCAGCCCCACGGACCATACAGTATACCTAGTGTGAAAGGAGTGTATGTGCCTGCAATCAAAAGAAAGATGGCTCCATGATCAAAAATTTTAAATACTCGCTTTGTTCGACTTTGTGGAAATGCATGATAAAGCGTGGAGGCAAGATACAATGCCATCATAGTGGCTCCAAAAACACTGACACCAACAATAGCTGCTCCACCTGAAGGAATAGCCGTTATGATCATTATGGGCGTAACGGCTAAAGCAGCAAGGAATCCGACACCATGACTTATGCTGTTTGCAATTTCTTCGCCAAGTGTTTGATGGCGCTCTACTTTTATGGATTGACTCATAATAGTTAGTTATCAGACCCTATTTTTCACCACAGAGGACACAACAGTCACAGAGATGTTCTTAAAAGAAGAAATAAAACAGAAAGACTAAGAGCAATAAGATGGCGATCCATTTTACAAGCGCACTGTGCCCCGCAAATTCATGTGCGCAAATCGGACAAACTTTACTTTTAGCATCAATGTCCATCGCGCAATTAGGGCACTCCTTTTTTTTCATTTACTAAGAGCTTAGGTATTCAGCCACTTCATGAATTTACCCCAAATGGTTTTAGGAACTGGGGCAGAAGGTGTAAATTCTTCAACTTCTTCTTTTACTAGTTTTATTGACTTTATGGGCGCGACTACTTTTACTTTGCTCAGGTAGTGTTGTGTGCGTTTTTCCTTTTCCTGTTTTTGCTGTTCCCTTTTCCTTTCCTCTGCCTCTACTGCTTTCCGTTCGCGTTCCTCGGCAATTGAATTTTTTAAAGGACGGTGATTAGATGCTTCTTTTCTGTTTATGTACGGTTTCCTGTTTTCTTGACGTGGAGGTTTAACGACTTCGGCAGGAATAAGCTGATCGTTTTGAGCTTGCTCAGCTATAGGTTCTATATCTTTCTTTTTAGACTCCGGCAATTCTATTTTTCCTAAGACTTTTAATCCTGAAAGTTCAACCTTAGGGGCCTTTATCACTTCTATTTTTTCGGGGAGGATGTCTGTTGTGCTAAAAGATGAATTTTCGAACACAGGTGATTGAGAAATGATTTCAATTTTTTCTTCAGTAATGTCTGCTTTTATTTCAATCTCTTTTTCACGTACAAGTTCAGCAGCAATCTCGGCTGCTCGTGCTGGGGCAAATTTTTTCATGATTAGATCCACGTGAACATCTTCTAATCGTGTGTTTGATCCATCCTCAATCTGGATTTTATGCTGGGTAAGAAAATCTACTATTACCGTGGGCCGAATGGTCAATTTTCTTGCTAATTGGGCGAGTCTCATTTTACGAAAACCTAAATTTTTTATTGGGGAGTAAATATACCGTGTGATACACGATTAAAAAAAGCCGGAAAGCGATCAATTGATCCCTTCCGAGACATCCAGCTCCAACATTTTTATTGAATCAAGTTGTTGTGTGGCTTTTAGCATTTTTACCTTTCGCTCATATAGCATTTGTAAAAAACTTTCGGGTGGCTTGGCGAGGCTATCAGATTTCATGATTGAGTCCCGCTTAAAAATAATCTTTTCAATCCGAACAGATAAACTATCTGTTAACTCATATAAGTCACAATCAAGTCTTGCTTGGAGTGGTTCTGCCAAAGGAGGAAACGTAGCTTTTGATAGCGAACTGTATTTGGCGTCTTTGTTTACCTGTTGAAGAAAGTACGCAGTAATGGGCAACGCTGTATTCGATCCTTGTCCAAGTTCTGTCGTTCGAAACCGTATGCGTGGGTCATCAGCCCCTACCCAAGTACCGATAACAAGTTTGGGCGTCATCGCGATAAACCATCCATCGGCATTAGATTGAGTCGTCCCAGTTTTACCAGCGACATCTGTATATACCCCATACCGCCAACGGAGGCGAGAGGCTGTACCTTCTTGGACCACGGTGCGTAGCATACTTGTAATCAGTTGCGCTGTCACCTTCTTCATCACTTGGGCTTTATCGGTGACGGGCTTAAAGTTATCAAACACTTTTCCGTTCAAATCGGTGATGTTGTTAAGAAAGTAAGGAGCAATTGCAACGCCTTCATTGGCCAGGCAAGAGTATGCAGCCGTCATTTCCATAAGAGAAATGTTAGATGAACCCAGTGAGATAGAAGGCACTTCCGGCATGTCGCTGGTAATGCCCATATTTTTTGCTAACGTCACAGTATTCAGTACTCCAGCTTTTTCAATAAGCTTTACGGCAATCGTGTTAATCGAATAGGCCAGGGCTCCTTTCATGGAGTATTCTACTTCGTAATCATTTTGCGAGTTCCGCGGTGTCCATTTTTCTCCTTCTTTATCAATATATGTTTGCCTTTCCGCTGAAAGAAAGTCACAAGGATTAGCGCCTTTTTCGATAGCCATGGCGTACACAATGGGTTTAAAAATTGAACCCACTTGCCTTTTGGTGCTCGTCTTCACATGATCGAATTGAAAAAAATCATGATCGATTCCTCCCACCCATGCCTTTATACTTCCGGAAGACGGCTCCACAGCCAGAAACCCAGCATTCAAATATTGCAAATGGTGAATGATTGAATCAATTGGACTTGTAATGGCATCCTTTTCACCTTGCCAGGTAAAGAGTGTCATCGGTATTGGTTTTTCTAATTCCTTTAAAATTTCCTCTTCTGGTAATTCTTGACTCTTTAATTGTTTATATCGTGATGAACGTTTGATGGCTTGATCTAAAACTTCTTCTTTGCCTTTCCATGGTTTTTGGTTTCCCCAATGGTCGAAGAATACTTTCTGAATTTCAGTCATCTGTTGGACCACCGCTTTTTCCGCATATACTTGAAGTTTTGAATCGATGGTGGTAAAGATCTTGAGCCCATCGGTATACAGATTATAAGGAGTGCCATCTTCTTTTTCGTTGTTGTTGCACCACGTGAGTAATTCGGCCTTTAGATGTTCTCTAAAATAAGGAGCGAGGCCCTGGTGATGGGAAATCTTGTTATACGCCAGTTCTATTGGCTTTACTTTAAATGAATCTGCCTCTGCTGTGGATAGTTTTTTGAATTTTAACATTTGGGATAAGACCACATTCCTTCTTTTCATTGACCTATCTGGAAACAAACGTGGGTTATAGCTATGTGTAGCTTTTAGCATTCCTACTAGCATGGCAGCCTGATCAACGGTAAGATCCTTTGCCGACTTTGAATAGAAACGATCCGCTGCAGCCTCTATTCCAAAAACATTATCAGCAAAAGGAACTGTATTAAGATAAAGAGTAAGTAATTCTTTCTTCGAATAAATATCTTCCAACCGTATCGCGATGCGCACTTCTCGTAATTTATTTAACAACATAGGAAAGATCCAATACCTCCTTCGTGGGTAAAGATTTTTTGCCAGCTGTTGGGTAAGAGTACTTCCACCACCTGAAGATTCATCTCTTTGAAGGATTGACTTTACAAGCACCCTTCCCAGACTTCTATAATCTACGCCTGAGTGATTATAAAAGCGAACATCTTCTGTTGCGATAAGGGCATCAATTACGGCAGGAGAGATGCCTTCAAATGTTACTTCTGTTCTATCTTGTAAATAGTAGCGGCCAATTAAAACGCTGTCTGCGCTATATATCTCTGAGGCCACCTGGTTTTGGATGCTTCTAAGTTCACGATTACTGGGGGTCTCAATCCAAACGATGAACAATAGAAGAAAAATAAACGCAAGTGGCGGACCAGCAATTTTTACTGTGAGCTTTGCGCGAGGATGAGTATTGAAATATTCATTCAGTTGTTCGTAAATGCTGTCAGCCTTTCTCAGATAAGGTCGCGCCCAGACATTCTTCCATAGCTTTCGATGCAAGGCAATCAATAAGAACCGGCACTTGCGTTTAAGTTGAAAATATAGCTTCTGAATAGTCATGAGGATTCTCAAGTTAATCAATTGGCGGTTCTAAGGGCAAGTTGAAGAGCAGTTAAGCACAAGCGTATTACGGTTTCTGCCTCCATTGCTTTTTTTCAGAGCGTTGCTTTTTGGCTTTAATGCGTTCTTGCCTGGCGGCCTTACTTGGTTGTGTTGCTTTACGTGCTTTTTTAATAGTGAAGATTTTAGTGAAAAGTCTATCCAGTTTTGTTAATACCTCTTCTTTATTTTGCAGTTGAGATCGCTTTTCCTGCGCAGAGATAACAAGTGCACCTTCTTTGGTTAATTGTGTACCAACCTTTTTGCGGATTTGTTCTTTTTGATCGTCTGTTAAAATGAGCGAGTGAATAACATCAAACTTCAAGGTGACTTTGGAGTTAACCTTGTTCACATTTTGACCACCAGGCCCGCTGCTTCGCGAGGTAGTAAAAGCAAATTCACTAATAAGATCCTTAGAAAGGGGAATGCTCATGAATGGAATCTTTGTATAAAAGTAAAGCTTCCCTTTGAAATGTTAACAGTACGATTGGCGTATACAGCCTGTAACTACTTGACTAGAATGGATGGTGAGCTAAGACAAAAAGATATTAGTAAAGTTGAAGCTCTGCCAATAGAGACTCAAGTTCAGCTTTGGTCTTATTAAGTTTTATTTCTAGCTGCTTTAGGACGGTTTCTTTGCTTTCATTTTCACCTACAAAATCATTATCGTTAAGGATTGGAAACCTTCTTTTGAGCATAATTTTTTGTTCTCTCCAGCTTCTTACGATATTCATGACAGGGCAATTAAGCAATTACTAGCAAAAGTCTGCAATTTTATATCACTTTTAACGCTTCTAATAGGATATAGTTTTAACCGTAATTATGCAATAGAAAAGTCTTTTGCATAATTTGACGAATGAAAATCAGCAACTTAGATTTAATTTCCACTGATCAATTTGGTGATTTTCATTGTCAAGGTTAAACCCTGACAATCCTGACGCCAAGGAGGGATTCGTCAGCTTATTAAGTCAATATTTTACTCCTAGTGCACAATCTGTGTTTAATGGTGTTTTGAAATTTTGGGTTGGATTAGGGTAGCTTCACTATCTTTAAAGTAAATATGAATTCTATGAAAAAGTTGGTGCTGATTTTGGTTGCGCAAATCGCTTATTTCGCTAATGCTCAGACGGTATCCTTCGGAAGTTTTAAAATTGCGGATCAGGAAATACTCTATCAAAAGGTATTTACCCAAGATTCAGTCACCGCTGCCGCCATGGAGAAATATTATAAATCCTTGCCATATGTATCTAATCTTGAATCGAGTCCAGAAGGTGTTCAATTCGATGTAAACGATATCATGATCGATTATAAGAAATTCGGCATCAGCCAGGTAGCAACTCCTCCTATTATGCAATCGGGAAAATACAGCGGAAAAGTAGTGATTGGAGTTAAGGATGGTAAATATCGAATTACTATGAAATCCATTCAGCTGACTGGAGACATGGGGTATAAGAAAATTACCAGCAAAGAAAATCTAACGAATTACTCAACACGAAACAGTGCCACTATTCTTTCTCCTGACTGGTGCCGACCCAACATGTTCGGACTGTTAGACCAAGCCTTTACCGATAAACTTCAATTTATAAAGGGCGACAAAGAAGACTGGTAGTGCTTAAAATTCAATTAAGCCTCTACTGCTTTGCTCACTTTTCTATACACAAATGAGTGATAGATATGCCTTCTGGCAAATCGGTCAGGCGTATCAGAGTTTACCAACTTGGTATAGATATTTTTAGGAAGCCCGAAATATTCATAACTACTCCCATCAGCAAAGTTTACTTGTAACGTTTGCGATTTATACTGAAAATCAATCATCTTGGAAGAAGTGATGACTTCGGTGTACTGCTCCAACTGTTGTTCATGGGTTTCAGGCGCAATACTCACTAATAGGTGATAGGCCTCGATAAATTCCTTGCTTTTTTCTTCGGCTTGCAGCTTCGCCTCCTGATTATCCTGGAACTTATCAGGATGCCAATCCTTCATAAAGTTCCTGTAAATGGCCTTCAATTCCTTCAATTCTGTTGTTTTTTCAACACCCAACAGCTTTCTTGATTCGATTATTTTTTTCATGCGGGCGCAAAAATATACTTTTTGTGTCAATCAACCTTATCTCCTTTTTCAAGAGCGATAAGATCATCCAACAGCGAAAGACTTACAGATCCTGGTTTGCCATCGCTAATTAATGAGTTGTTGATTTGTACGATAGGAACAATTCGTTTAGTGGTGCTGGTGAGAAAAGCCTCCTTCGCCTGAAGGATGTCGTCCAGGGTAATCGTGCCTTCTTCAGTAGGGTAACGCTTGGATGCCAGATTTAAAATATTTTTTCTAGTAATCCCATGGAGTACCCTATCTTTTGGTGTGATAACTGTGCCATCTTTTTTCACCATAAAAAAATTGCACCGGGGAAATTCTGATACTATGTTCTTTTGATGATATAATACATCGTAAGCTCCTTGCTCTTTTATTTTATTGATAAGCCATATTCCCATGGAGTAATTAATGGTCTTGGCAGACGCCAAATCACGAACATAATCATGGGTTATTATTTTAACACCTTTCTCTATTAGATCTGTGCCAGGCAATGTGAGTCTCTGTTGCGTTATGACCAGGTTTGGAGCTGCTGGTTCATAGCCGTCTTCAGAATATCCCCCGGTAAGAATCATCTTAATTCCTGAAGCAGCGATATTATTCTTTTCAATGAGCTGATAAATAATTGATTTCAACTCGTCAGGCGTTTGTTGCACAGGTAGCCGCATGACATCAGCTGAATTATAAAATCTATTTAGGTAATTATTTAGAAAAAATGGATGCCCGTCTTGAATTTTAAAGAAATCAAAAATGCCATAACCTCGCTGGATGGAAAGATCACGGACGTGAAGAAATGCCTTTTCAGCTGAAACCATTTCATTGTTTAGGTAGGTATACATCTAATTAAAAAGTAAAGTTAACAGAGCTACAAATGACAACTTATCATATAAACACGGACAATTTTTCCGGAACTAAAAAAAGTTCCCGACTCCAAAAATAATACAAACTATTCCTACGCCTTTTTGACTTGCAATATTAATGGTATGCCTATTGATTGAATGGGCCAACCAGAAAGCCTTTAAAAGAAAGGACAAACAAATGAAGACCAAATTTAATGACTTAGTTACTTCAATAGATGTTTTAAACACGTTACATGGAGGTGTAAGCGAGCCGTTTCTTTCCATCCGGGAACAAACAGCTGGCCAGGAAATGCGTGTTCGCGTACCGGGTGTAGATAAAGAAGCGTTGCGGATAGAAATCGTTAACAATCAATTGTCAGTTTTCTATGTAATCCCCATTTATTCAGCAGGCAAACAGATTCAATTGCCACAGATCATCTATAATCAACCTATACC
The DNA here is from genome assembly GCA_031384515.1 of Bacteroidia bacterium. Lineage (GTDB taxonomy): Bacteria > Bacteroidota > Bacteroidia > Cytophagales > Cyclobacteriaceae > ELB16-189. The sequence continues at coordinate 102,406 of JANNAQ010000036.1, read as the reverse complement.
TTATTTTGTTGATGCCACTAAAATTGAAGGCACATATGAGGAGAATGAACTGGTGGTAGTACTTCCGTTTAATGAATTGTCCAACGGATACAATCGTAAGATCAAGATAAACTAAGTTAGCTAGTTTTGAAATAGCCTATCAGTAAATTGGGTCAATTAAACCCTTAGAAAAACATTCTTGTTATACAGAAAGTACAAGAACACCCACTTCACCAGCACATAACAAATCGCCATCACCACAAGATTGGCTGGATCGCCAACCCATTGACCCAACCATTGAAAGATGGCAGTTGTGGTGTATTTCCAATTGATAAAACCGTCAGACATATAAATCAAGATTGAGTTCATGCCAATAACGCTGAAGAAAAAAGCCCACTTCTTAAAGCCCTTCACATCAATGATGTAGTAGAAAATTGAAAGCAGAATAAAACTCCATCCACCCACATGCAAGACAAAGGAACTTGACCAAAGATTTTTATTGATCGGAAAAACCAGGTTCCACACCTGAGCCACAATAAGAGATACAATTCCAAAAGCCAGCAACTGTAACGCTTTGCGTTCCATCGTCAGTGGACTGTTCTTTAATAAATTGCCGGCATAGATTCCTAACAGCCCAGTGCCAATGGCAGGAATCGTTGAGATCAATCCTTCTGGATCGTGGATTCCTAAGTATAATTTTCCTGGAAGAATCAACTGATCAAGGTAAGAGGCAAAATTTCCTTCCATTGTTAAGTCGCCCATGGGATAGCCAGGAGCTGAATTGAATAACAACAAAAGCCAATAGCCAATCAGCAGAGAGCAAAACCAAATAATTTGCCCTCTTTGCTTAGTATATAGATAAATAATGTTGGCAAACATGTACGCCAAACCTATGCGACCCAACACACTTGGAAATCTGATTTCAGAAATCGGGCGAAGCTCTAGTCCATTGTTATAGATGATACCCAGCAATACAAGCACAAGACCTCTCCTGATCACGCGCAACAAAAGCTGTTGCTTCGCTTTTCCTTTCTCCAGTTCGCGACCGATTGAATAAGGTGTTGCCACGCCAGCCATAAATAGGAACAACGGAAAAATCAAATCATAAAAATGAAACCCATTCCAATCCGGGTGAGTGAGTTGTATAGCAAAACCTTCCCAAAAATGTGAGCCTGTTACTTCAGCCATTTTATGAACAATTTCTTCTGCACCCATAATCCAAACCATATCAAAGCCACGAAGGGCATCAAGGGAATAGAGACGTTGGGTTGTTTGTGGAGATGCCATAAGTTGGGGCTGTTGCTTTATCCTTGATTTAAGTTAGTATCTGTAAAAGGATCTTTTTACTATTATTTATTAGGAAGATTTCTCGTTAAGGAAAGCTCGCCTGACTACCCAAGCTGTTTTATGCTCTCCTGTATGACTCCAACCGGGTGGCATAAATAGGTAATACAATTTGCTTTTAATACCGGGAGCATTTTTTACATCTTTCCACAATGCTGCAATCTCACCGAAATAAACATCGAAAAAATTATTGGGATTCATTTCCCTTGTAATTCCATAGGTTGGTATCACTTCGGTTTTCTCATGTTGAAACGTACCAAATACTTTGTCCCACACATTTAACAAGTTGCAAAAATTGGTATCCATGTAGAGAGGATTTTTGGCATGATGAACGCGATGATGCGAAGGAGTAAGAATGAACTTATTAAGAAACCCGAGCCGCCCATCCTTCAAAAGATTTTCACCAGCATGTATAAACGCCCCCCACGTGCCATCAATAAACATAATTAAAAATAGCAATGGAGGATTCACACCTAGCAGAATACAGATCGTGGTTCTTATAACGTCTGCATATGGCCCTTCTAAAAAAAAGTGAGCGTATGTAACAGATAGGTTCATGTCCTCGGGTGCATGATGGGTTGAGTGAAGGCACCATAGCAATCGAACCTTATGAGCAAGAAAGTGATATACGAAATGGGCTAACTCCCACACCAAATATCCATAGAGAAGCCAATACCAAGTGAATGTTGTTTGAAATAGAGCAAACTTCTCAAACAACCCAATGCAAAATGTAACAGCGGCTATTGAAATGAATCTTGAAACAAAACGATTGAATATGTAAATAAAGAATATGACTCTGTAATGTGAAGTATTGAATTTCTTTGATGCTAATGCCTTGATGACTTCAATAATTAGCAAAAAGGGAATGAGTGGCCCGATAGCGGATAAAACTCCATCTAATGTGAGGAAAGAAGAATAATCACCTGAATGGAAAAGCGCCAGCCATGACTTTAGTCCTAGAAAGCTAACCAACTCATCTTTCAATAAAGTAAAAATCTCCATATATATTGAAATACCCGCTTAGTATAAGTAATCGTTGAATGAATGCCGGGATGAACAAAAAACGTGATTATTTCGCTAATCAGGAAGTGGCTTCACCATCACATCTTTATAGAACACTTTACTTTTAGGATCGTGCCCTTGCAAGGCAAAGGTGCCACTTGAAAGCCGGCCCCCTTCGGCAGGCTCGGTATACTCGTTAATAACTTTGCCATTAATCTTTACTGTGATCTTTCCGCCTTGAACAATAATGTGTTCCGTAAACCATTCATCGTCTTTGGCAGGGGCTTCTTTGACATCTTGAATGGCATAAATACTTCCAGTTTTGCGCCAATCGGTGTGGGTATTATTCACTTGTATCTCATAACCTTTGGAAGGCCAGCCCTGATCCTGATAGATAGTATGAATAAAAATTCCTGAGTTAGAGCCAGGCGTGGTCATCACCTGAGTCTTGAATTCAAAATTTTTAAAATTATGCTCCTTTACATTGCCTTCATAAAATAAATGAGCTCGGTCGCCAAAAGCTACAATCATCCCATCTACTATAGTAAAAGTGCCAGGATTTTCGCTTGCCCTCCATCCGGTAAAAGTCTTGCCATCAAATAAATTAATCCAACCATCTGAGTTTGCTTTCTGTGCAGTACCATTGATGTAAATCACAATGACTAAGGCGAATGTTAGAAATGCTTTCATATAATGTTTTAGTTGTCCACTTAAAGATAGGAGATAATAATAACTTTTATAAAAAACAGAATGGAATTTAAATAACAATTCAGACTCAGGCTGCTTATAGGACGATTTACGTCAACCTAACTTTTTATAGGATAATCTTTTTAATCAGTTTGTATTAGCCAGTGATTGATGCCTATGCGCATGTGAATTATTCTTAAATTACCTCAATAAAGGAATAATGGACAGGCCCATTACATTTAGCAGGAGCGTTGCTGTGGCACTAGGCCTTATTGCGCTCGTAGTTTTAGTGGGCTGGCAATTAAATAATGCAGCCCTTAAAAGCATTTTGTCTATGGACCGGGTGCCGATGGTAGCCAATTCTGCCATTTGTTTCTTATCGACTGGTGTTATTCTTTTTCTTTTTACTCTTCAAACCTCCAAGACGTATGAAAGAGTCATACTTTTTCTATCCTCTCTAATTTTTCTTATTGGACTTGTCACAGTTATCGAATATCTGGCAGGCCTCAGTTTGGGAATTGATCAGTTAATTTTTGAACAGCCAGCTTTTGCGGGTGATTTTCCTGGCAGAATGTCCATACTCTCAGCGCTTAACTTTAGTGTGGTGGGATTGTGTTTTTGGCTGGATGTATTTAACACCAGGAAATTTATTGGACAACATGCAATGTTGCTGGTATTCTTTATCACTCTATATCCGCTAGCTGGGACCATTTTCGGTGCAGTTCACTTGGGCTCGTTGAACACAACAATGGCAATACCAACTGCGGTATGCTTTATTCTTATCAGCGCAGCTTATTTTACAACACATTCAAATAAAGGTTGGGCTTCGTTGCTGTTTGCAGATAGCATTGCAGGTGTACTGATCAGAAGAATTTTTATTCCTGTTGGACTTATTTATCCGGTATTTGCATTTCTAAGTGTTCAAGGTGAAAAAGCAGGGTTTTATAATCTGGAAGGAAGCACCGTTTTTATGATGGTGTCGAGCCTTGCCTTATTTACAGTCATTGTACTCACAACGGCTCAAACAATCAACAGACTGGATCATGAGAAGGATCAGTACAAGAAATTTTTCGAGCTATCCTCAGAAGTATTAATGATTGCCGGATTGAATGGCTCCATAAAGCTGGTTTCGAACGCGTTTACCAAAGTATTGGGATATTCTAATCAGGAGGGAGTCAACAACTCTTTTTTTTATTTTGTTTACCCGGAAGATGTTAATGTGGCTGTGCGCCATTTTGATGAACTTCGAGAAGATGTTCTTCCTTCATTCTTTCAGGTTCGAATGAAGAGTAAAGCAGGGGGGCCCCGCCACTTCTTATGGTCTTATGCTGGCGATTTCAAGACGGGAGAAGTATATGCCGCAGGCTACGACATCACTGAAATCAAAGAGGCGCAGCAAGTGCGTGAACTTGCCAATCGACTAAGCCATCAAAATGAGCAATTGGCAAGCTTCGCGCACATAGTCTCCCATAACCTGCGATCTCATGTGGGCAATCTTAATAGTCTGTTGCATTTAAATAAATTGGCTGAACCGAATGAAAAGCAAGGTCTTTTTGAAATGTTTGAAAAAGTAGCACACCATCTTTCTACTACATTAAACGACCTGATCGAATCCCTTCGAATAAAAGAGGACATTAGCAAAGAGCGACATCTCGTGTACTTTGCACAAGTACTTACCAAAACAAAAGAGATTTTGTCCAGTCAGATTCTTGAATCAACTCCTATCATCACGAGTAGCTTCAAAATTCCATCGATGGAGTATCCTGGCATATATCTGGAAAGCATTTTTTTGAATTTGCTTTCAAATGCAATTAAATACCGCTCTTCTGAAAGGCCTCTACATATTAATATCGAAACTACATTAACGGGTGGGCAGCTGATTCTTAAAATTGAAGATAATGGGGAAGGTATAGATTTAGCACGCTATGGCGATAAACTCTTTGGCTTTTACAAAACATTTCACGCTCGCAAAGATTCTAAAGGAATCGGGTTGTTTATTACTAAAACACAAGTGGAGGCGATGGGCGGATCTATCGAAGTAGAAAGCGAAGTCAATAAAGGAACTACATTTAAAGTTATTTTTAATAAAAAAGCTGAATAAGGAAAAACGAATTGATCACTTTATTACTTGCCATGACAACAGAAATCATTTTAAGGTATGTCCACTTCATTAGCATTTTTGCTATTGTTGGCACTTTGGTTTCAGAGCATTTGCTGCTTAAAAAAGAAATGACACCCACCGAACTTTATCGATTATCAAGAATAGATGCGATTTATGGATTGGCTGCGGTGACTTTGCTTGGTGTGGGGCTAACGCTGTGGTTAGGTGGTATTGGCAAGCCGAGTATATACTATACGCAAAACTGGATTTTCATTTTAAAAATTTCCCTTTTTGGAGTTATCGGACTTTTGTCTGTTTATCCGACTATCTTCTTTATTAAGAAAAGGAAAAGCGTTGAACAAAGAATAAAAATCCCTTCATCTATTTTTTGGATGCTTAGATTTGAGTTGTTGCTCCTTTTTATCATTCCATTACTTGCTGGTCTAATGGCAAGAGGAGTTGGGTTTATTGATGTTGCAGTTATTTCAAAATGAAAATGGTTGATTGATTATTCTTATGAAATCGGTTTTTAATCAATCCCTTTTCCTTTATGAAATGAGAAACGATAGCATCAGAATATTCTGGCTTACATGTAAAGTAAATAACTGCTTTTGTGGGAGCTTGAGTTTTTAACAAAATACTCACTGAACTTTTACCGTGCGCGCCTATCTCACATTTTGGTGAAATAGCTTTGCTGATTTCTTCAATAGAATCATTGATTTCCTTTATTTGTAATACGTTAAAGACTGCCATAGTATAGTTGTAAGTGAAGTATAAAAGTAGACCATTCTGATAAGGATTCAACATTTAACCTACTTTATGAAGTTGTCACCTTTTTTTGCTCCTTCAAGGGCTAATGGCTATACTTGATGCCACTAACTACTTTACCTTTTTATCATGAAAAAAGCAGGCCTCACCCTTTGCGCAATTTTTATTTTAACTAGTCTTTATAGCCAGGAATCTTTCCGTAGGTGGCGAGTGACCAACCAGATACGCCTCGACAAGTTTGATTTGATTCTGCCAGAGGTAATGCGAGAAAATAAAATCGATATGTGGATTATCATGAGCAGAGAAGGAAATTTTGACCCACTCTATTCTGATATGGGCGAGGGTTACGTTGGCCACACCGGTTATTACATTTTTACGGATATCGGTAAACCCCGCATTGAACGGGCAGTGCTTGGCATAGATGGATATTTGCTGGAGGAGAGCAAGGCTTATGATTATTTTGGATCGGAGTCTGAGTTAAAAGATTTTGTAGCGAAGCGAGATCCAAATCGAATTGGTTTAAATATGTCAAAAGATATTGGTGGAGCCGATGGCTTATCGTATACAGGAAGGAAAGAGTTAGCAGAAATCTTAGGTAGTAAATATGAGGCGAGATTTGTACCGGCTGAAAAATTAGTGTCGGACTTTCGATCACGTCATGTGGCGACAGAAATTGCTGTGTTCGCGGAATCCGGGAATTACTCCTATCAGTTTGCAGAAAGAGCTTTGTCCAATGAAGTGATAACCCCAGGCGTAACTACTCTTGAAGACGTAGCCTGGTGGATGAAGGAGCAGTTATTTAAAAACAATTTGCAGTCTTCTTTTGGTATGCCATCGATTTATGTGACCGGACCAAATGGTATAGAAGCCACCTCTACTGACCGTATCATTCAACGAGGAGATATTTTGATGTTGGATTGGGGTGTTGGCCTTATGAATATGTACACGGATATGAAGCGGATGGCTTACGTTCTAAAAGAAGGAGAAAAGGAAGTGCCGAAAAGCATTCAACATGCATTTGATCAAGCTGTGAAGGTGAGGAATATAGTGAGCAGCACCATCAAGGCGGGCATTACGGCTCAACAGAATATGGATAATGTATATAAGGCGCTAAAAGATGGTGACTACTCTAGAATTGAATTCAACAAGCCAGCCGCTGATGAGAAAACAGACGTGATCATAGGATGTCACTCTGTGGGCGATTGGGGTCATGGTACAGGTCCTTCGATTGCACACTTCAACCCAGTTCAATTAACATATGTGATTAAGCCGACCAACCTATTGTCAATCGAGTTGTTTGCCTATACGCCAATACCTGAATGGGGTGGAAAAAAACTGCGCATTCCATTAGAGGATGATGCAATTGTCACCACACGAGGTGTTGAGTGGGTGTATCCGGTTAATGAACGTGTGCTTTTAATTAAGTAAGAGTTAACATCAGGCAATTCCCCACGGACTGAATAATATCCATAAGAAGATAACGCTGCCGATCAATAGAAGAGTAAGCCAAAAGTCAGTTGAGTAGCTAGCCCCATTAACTGAAGGGGTTCTCTTGTAGGTAACTAATTTCAATTGCTCTTCGGATTGTGCCGGTGCGGTAAGACTTACCAGAATTAAAATCGCACCGCAAATAAGAAAGAGGAATAATGCAAAGTGTAAAAAATTGATGTCCAGCATCTGCTGAAGAAAACTTCCGTCTTCGACCTGAATCCTTCCTTCCTTTGCCATAAATTCAATCACTAATCGCGACACACCTAATGCAAATCCTACCCACAACGAAACAATGGCTCCACGTGCATTAATTCGTTTGATGAAAAGACCCAGCAAGAATACCGCTGCAATGGGCGGAGATATGTAGGCCTGAATGCTTTGCAAATAGTGAAACATGCCACCTCCCATCAAGGTCCGCATAAACGGGATCCAACTTAAACTGACAACCAACAGAACTACAGTGGCGATCTGCCCAACTAATACCAATTGTTTTTCTGAGGCGTCAGGTTTGTAACGTTTATAGAAATCGATCGTGAATAAAGTGGAGGAAGAATTAAATGCTGATGACAACGAACTCATGAGAGCAGCGAGAAGTGCAGCAATGGCCAGTCCTTTTAATCCAATGGGCAGCAAGGTGGTGATCATGGCGGGCATTGCCTGATCGGCATTGTCCAACGAAAATTCAAGCAATCCTTTTTTTGCTAAGGCGTAGGCGATGATGCCTGGCATTAGGAAAATAAAGACAGGAAGAAGTTTTAGAAAACCCGCAAACAAAGTTCCCTTTCTTGCTTGGCTGATATCTTTAGCGGATAATACCTTTTGAACAATAAACTGATCAGTACACCAATACCATACGCCTAAAATTGGAGCACCGAATAGCATACCAGTCCAGGGATAATTTGTATCTGATATTGGCCGCCATAAGTTGAAAAATTGCGATACACTTGGATTGCCTGGTTGGGTGCTTGCGACTGCGATAGTGTTGGTCATCTCATCCCATCCACCTAGTTCATGCAATCCGAAAAAGGTAACGGCAATTGTTCCAGCAAGTAAAATGACCGTCTGAATTAAGTCAGTATAAATTACGGCAGTTAATCCGCCAAGCACCGTATATAGTCCAGTTGATAATACGATGATGATCGCGCCTGTCCAAAAGGGTATGCCAAACATATCGAAGATCAGCGCACCAGAAAATATGATAAGTGAAATTTTGGTCAGCACATACGCCAGGATGGACACAACCGAAAGATAAGTTCTCGCGGCTGCGGAGTATCGCAGTTCTAGAAACTGAGGCATAGTATAAACCCCAGTCTTAAGATAGAAAGGAACAAACACCCATCCCAAGACGATCAGCACCAGTGAAGCGAGGATTTCAAACTGGGCATTAGGCATGTCAGCACGTGCCCCGGAACCAGCAAGTCCCAAAATTATTTCTGAGCCAATATTGGAGGCGAAAAGTGCTGCGCCAATCACAATCCATCCTTCACTTTTTCCTGATAAAAAATAATCGGCTGAGGCGGTATCGCTGTTGCCGTGCTTGCGCCTTAGTGTCGCCCAACGGGCAACATAAAACACGACACCAAAATAGGCCAGCACAATGATAATATCGATCATACTTAGGTTTGCAATCATACTGGAAGACAGGTTTGGTAGTAGAAGGATTATTTAGGAACAAATTAATTCAATGTATGCAAATGACGTTTTTTGAAATGCATCGGATTTTCTTTTGCATACTTATTAAACGTCTTGTTGAAATAAGATAAGTTGGTGAAGCCGCTTTCAAAACAAGCCTCACTTACATTATAGTTATTTAACAGCAATTTCTTGGCTTGATTGACGCGATATTGATTTAAGTATTCGGTAAATGTCATATTAGTCATGCGCTTGAAGTAGCGACAAAAAGCAGCCATGGATAAATTACAAAGATCCACCACCTTCTGAACATCTACTTTTTCCTGATAATGTTCCTCCACATATCGGTAGATACTTTTAATGCGTTGCTGTTCTTTCAGGTTATAATTGTGTTCAATGGGAGGAATGTTAAGAACTTCACTATCAAGACTGGTAGCAAGCAGCTGAAAAATTTCCAATAGCAATATCCATTGACGAAAGTGGTTTTCTTGAACCATCTCCTTTAATTTCTCACCTACAATGCTTTTGGTTTCCCCAGCAAAGGTGATAGCTCTTTTCGCTTTTAAGAATAACGAGCGGATGTCTGAAAGTTCAGGAATGTCAGCCAATGCCTCCTGAAGAAAATCTTCTTGCAACTGAATCACAATTTTTTCATACTCTGTGCGAATCCCATAGTCAAAATTGAGATGAGGAATATTAGGTCCCATGAATACAAGATCGCTGCCTTTGAAAATAGAGATGTGATCACCAATGTGCCGTGTACCATCGGAGCCGGCAATAAAAATCAATTCATATTCAGGATGATAGTGCCAATAGAATACCTCATTCAGCCTTGGGTTTTTCAGTATACGAAATGAGCTTCCTTTATCGGGCTGTACTTTTTCTAGCTTGATCTTCATTGACAAACCTTAGCTTTTTTCACCATGAATGTACTTAAAATATCCTTACTTTAGATAAAAGATCAATGAAGAACAAAAAATGGCAACTTTAGTATAAGTTTCCACCGTACAGCAAGAATACATTTGAATCAACAAAAACAGACGCATCATGGAAAAGAAGGCACACGCTACAATGGCCCCCAACCAAAATCATAAGGAGATTCCAGGAAATCCTTCAACCGCTACTTCGAGTAAGATCAAATTAAGTGATCGTTCGAATGGTAAACCTCTTCGAGTGTTATCGGAAGAAGATTGGAAGTTTTGGAAGTACAATGGCTACATCGTCATCAAAAGAGCGGTTGCAAAAGAAAACTGCGCGCAATTAGCAAAACTACTTTGGGAGTTTGAAGAGAAAGATCCAGCTGATGCTTCTACCTGGTATGCTCCTCCTCGTGCCGAAATGAAAATGAAGGAGCTTACCAATACCGGAATGGTAGAAATTTATAATCATCAATACTTATGGGACAACCGTTCCGTTGAACGGGTGTATGATGCTTTTGTAGATATCTGGGGAACGGACAAACTTTGGGTAACCATAGATCGCGCCAATTTAAATTTACCCATACGCCCAGGATACGAGTACAAAGGATTTATTCATTGGGACTATGATCCAGAAACAAAACCGCAAAATGTTCAGGGCGTATTAGCCTTGGCCGATCAAACAGATGAAAACATGGGTGGGTTTCAATGCATCCCAGAATTGTTCCGCACCTATGACACGTGGAAGCTGACCCAACCTGAAGATAGAGATCATTTCAAACCGGATACTACTGGTTTTGAATTAGTGAAAGTAAAAATGGAAGCGGGTGATATGTTGATCTTCAATAGCTCACAGCCACATGGTATACGACCAAACAACTCGGGTAATAAAGTTCGTATGGCGCAATACATTTCTATGATGCCTGCCGAAGAAGACAACGAAGCGATGCGTGAGTGGCGAGTAAATTCCTGGCGCAATCGCATTGCACCCGATGGGTATGCTTTCCCGGGTGATCCGCGGAATTGGGAACAAACTAAATATGAGCGAGCTGAACTGACTTCACTAGGCAAAAAATTATTAGGACTGGAAAAGTGGTAAGATGAATCAACTGTTTACGACACTCAACACTGGTATCACCATGCCGTTGTTGGGCCTAGGTGTTTATGACATGTATAACCGTGAGGCAGAGGAAGCAGTTATTTCCGCGTTAGAAATCGGCTATCGCTTGATTGACACGGCTTCCATATATAAAAATGAGAATGAAATTGGCAATGCCATACGCTCCAGTGCAATTAGGCGAAGTGAAATCTTTCTTACTACGAAGGTTGCTGATAGCGATCAAGGTTATGATCAAACCCTTCGCGCCTTTGATGCAAGTAGTAAAAAGCTGGATTGCGATTACATTGATTTATATCTTGTGCATTGGCCGATTAAGAAAACCCGCAAGGACACTTGGAAGGCGCTCGAAAAATTATATGCAGATAAACGTGTTCGTGCTATTGGGGTGGCCAATTACCTTATTCCTTTTTTGAATGAATTGGAATCATATAGCGCTATTACTCCAGCTGTTAATCAGGTAGAATTTAGTCCGTATTTGTTTTTAGAAGATCTGCTAATCGAATGTAACCGTAAGAAAATTCAGTTACAAGCCTACACGCCTTTAGTGCGTGGCCAGCGGTTTAACGATCCAAAATTACAAGAGCTTGCAGGCCAATATGGAAAAACACCTGCTCAACTTATTCTCCGATGGATATTGCAACTGGGTGTTTCTGCCATTCCTAAATCTTCTAACGTAGAAAGACTTAAGGAAAACTTTAATGTATTTGATTTTCAGATTACGGAAGTGGATATGAAAAGGATTAATGCGTTCAATGAAAACTACAGAGTGGTGGAAGACCCAATGGATTTTTTGTAGAAGAAGATAATTGAATTACATGGAGACTTGTCCTTAAGCTGGTACTTTAATAGTTACCTTAGTTCCTGCCAAGTATTCAGAGTCAATATGAATTGTACCTTTCATGCTGTCAACTACCTTCTTAACTAAAAATAGACCCAGCCCCGTACCTTCCGAATTGGTGTTGGCTCGGTAGAACATCTCGAATAATCTATCCTGATGTTCTTTTTTTATTCCCTGTCCATTATCTTCAATTAAAACAATTAAATAACTGTTTTCTTTTCTTGTAATAACCTTAATGAATTGATTCTGCTTGGAGGGATCATGATACTTAATGGCGTTTACAAGGAGATTGCTCATAATCATTTTCCATCGTTCCCGATCACTCTCTACACTTACTTGCTCATCTATATAAATTTCAAAATTGATTTTTTTGGCCTCGGGGATAAATTCAACTTCAGCCCAGATTTCCTCAATTAAATTTTTAAGGAGAAAAGCTGATTTAATGGGCGTTTGTTTTACATTCTTTACATAGATATTAATTTCTGATAGAATCAACTCAAGTCGATTGATCCTATCTTCCATCATAGGTATATACGTTTGGCTATTTTCATTTGGCATTTTCATCAGCATCAACAGTCCCTTAATAGATTTTACGGGAGCAACCAGATCGTGTGAAGAACGATATAGAAAAGTATCGAGTTCATCATTTGTATCTACCAGACTCTTGTTCATTTCAATCAATTTTAGTTGTTGCGATTCGATCGCCTGCGTTTTCTCTGAAACTAACTTGCTTAATTCATTCCTGCTAGCACGCAGGTTATAGGTAAGCAGAAAAATTAATAGTGAAACAAAGACCACCGAAACTCCAATATATCGACTGGCGTCAACCAAACTGGAATACCATGGCTCCTTAACTGTGAATGAAAAAAATGCTTCCGGTAACTCTTTTCCGTCCACCAGACTTTTCGCTTTGAAAGTGTACATCCCGTTCTGAAGCTGTGCATATTTTTCAAAGTTGAGGTTATCAGAAACATGCCAGCTACTGTCATAACCCTCTAACTGAACGAGGTATTTATGATCTGCCATATAGGCTATCGCTGGTGTTGCTATGTTAATTTGCATATAAGCAGGGCTTCGTTCAAAAGTCATAAGGCTATCTGATTTAGGCCAATAAATGATAGAATCGTTACTAATAGATAAAGAGATAATGAGTGTTTGTGGTTCTACTTCTTTTCTTATTGACAACTCCGGTAAGGCAGACTTTATATCTATAACGGAAACGCCATAATCAGTTGCAACCCACAGTTTTCCAAAGCCATCTGGTTTGATATCTGATACACCGTTGGAAAGTAGGCCAGTTTCCATCGTAATCTGCTGAATCTTGTTCGCCTTCAAATCAGTAATGATCAATCCGCTTGCCCATGTTCCTATTGCCAGGATGCTATCACTGAGTGAATAGGCATGGTAGAAGGAATTATCAATCATAAGCTTATTTAGCTTTTGTAAATAAGGAGAAACTCTGTTAGTAGAAAGGTGATGGATATAGACGCCATCATATGGAGTAAAAAGTAGATGGTTATTATCATTTAGTTTAAAAACCTGAAAGGTGGATTCATATGTTAATGGTGATTGGTTCCAAATTTTTTTTAATTCGTTCTCTTGCAGAATGAAGAGACCTCCACCAGGTGCCTTTTTTGAATAATACTCAATACCCTCCACCTCATACACAAAAGTATTTTTCATGATACGTTCTGTGACAACATCACCTTGAACAACAAAATGACGATCATCTGCAACAAACGTCACCTTGTCATTGGTGAGCAAAACCTGCCAAACTTGTTTGAATGGACGCGCTTTAGAAACAGAATCAGATAAGCATATATATTTATACCGGGTGTAGGGATGTTTGATCAAATACCCGAAATTTCCAAACCCACCTATCCATAGTCGATCTTGAATGGAATCATATTGCAGAGAAGACACTCCGGCCTCTTTGATTGAAACAATATCCCAGGTTTCACCATCATAGACAACCACACCTTTGTCGGTGGCGAAATAAAGGATGCCTAGTTCATCGGAGGCAACTTCATAAATGAATTCACCCCCCTTACTTATTTCAGGGCCGTAACTTTTAACATGTTTTTGGGCGATAGTGGTGATCTGGCTATTGCCAATAGTAACAGCGAATAGAAAGATCAGGAGATAAAGGAAAAATCTCATAGCCTGTAGACAAACAAATCTAATACAAATTAGGATTCCTACACCAGCAAAGTAGCCTTCAGCTTAAGCAGGGCAGAAATAATACTAATCATCACTCATGCTACTAGGCCTAACCTCAAAATTCTTGATCCGGTTATGCATAATGACCTTTGCAAGCTCCCCATTTTTATAGTAATAGCGATTAGCATTGCCTATAACAACGACCTGATAAACGTTCGCTTCCAACTTTCTTGAAGTGACTATTTGACCATAATTGTCTGCCAGAAGCGTCTCTACTTTTTTTGGCTCTTCAAAATATAGACGTGCCACATTAAAATAGATGGGCGAGAAGAGTGTAGTGTCTTTTTTATACTGGTAGGTATCCACATTAACGACATAGTGATTCTTCCGCCAAACAACGGAGGACTTAAAATTTCCCTTGCTACTTCTGGTCTCTACAAATGATGATATCAGTTTCCCGTTTTTATAACGAGAAGTAATTGAATAAGCTACTCGCACGCGAACAAAAAGCCAGAAATCGACAGCGCTGGAAATAGAATAATTGGTAATACTATCCTGCACGATTTTGCGGGCAGACAATTCACCAATTTTAATCCCAGCAACTACAATATCGAATTCTTTACGTTCTTCCGCTTTGCAAAAACCCCCAATTGTCAGGAAGAATACAATTGCCCATGATTTCATTGATCACTCAAGTTTTGTAGTTTGAAATCTACGTACATTTCTAACATTAACGATTCTGAACTAATCCGACATAAAGAAAATTACGTATATCTCCAAAATTCCGATTTATGAAATCAATACTCGTTTTTATCTTCTCCCTGTTTACCTGCTTAACAGGGTTCGCTCAGACTAAGGCACCCTCTCACGAGATTTTTGATAAGCTATTGAAGAAAAACGTGACTGCGGATGGCAAAGTTAACTATAAGGCATTCATCAAGGATTCTGTAGAATTGTCTAAATACCTTCAACTCATCAGCGCAGCTCCTCCTGATGAAAAAACCTGGTCGCGGTATGAACAAATAGCATACTGGATCAATGCGTACAACGCCTACACCATCAAACTGATTATTAAATACTATCCCCTTAAAAGCATAAAAGATATTGGCAGCAGTATTCAAATACCGTTTGTCAATACACCCTGGGATATAAAATTTATCACAATCGGAAAAGAAAAGATGGACTTAAATAACATCGAACATGGAAACCTTCGCAAAAAATTTGATGACCCGCGTATACACATGGCTTTGGTGTGCGCGAGCAAGTCCTGTCCCATTTTATTAAATGAAGCGTATGACCCTAAAAAATTAGATGATCAGTTTGCCAAGCAGACGAAGGCATTCCTTGCGGATCCTTTCCGGAATAAGATCTCGGCCAATAAGCCACAGTTGAGTATGTTGTTCAAATGGTACGGAATGGATTTCAATAAGAATGGCGGCACTGTTCGTGATTTTATCAACAAATATTCTGATGTGAAGTTAAAGCCCGATGCTAAAATTTCTTATGTCGAATATGATTGGGGGTTGAATGAACAATAGTTCTACTATGCCAAGCGATAATTATTTACATCCATCATTCGCTTTTCATTATTAAACTAAGTCTGTTGATTCGTTATAGTTCAGGAGCATTGCTTGTGCGTAAATACGCAACGAGGTCCTGTACTTCCTTATCCGTCATTGTTTGAATTAGCCCTTCTGGCATCATAGAAACGGAGGCTACTTCGCGCGATTGTATATCGGATTTGTTTAGCACAAGTTGATCTTGTCCAATAACACGTAGCGTAACTTGCCGGTCATTCTCTGCAGTTACGTTTCCGCTGAAGGTACGTCCGTCTCTGCTGGTGATCACCACCATTCTATAATCATCCTGTATCTCACTGCTTGGTTCGATCAAATTACTGAGCAGGTAATCAATATTGGTTCTGTTTGATCCGGTTATATCAGGTCCTATTTTTCCACCCTCACCATATAGAGTATGGCACGCACTACATGTGCGTTTGAATAATGCCTTACCGTTTATTAGGTCAGCTTTTGCTAAGGATTGATCTTTGAGTAAGTGTTGGTACCGCTTATATGCAACAGCCTTATCACCGGAGACTTGATCAATCGGGCCCCACACCTCTACGAAACCATTGCCAACCACCCTTCGCAATTGCCGCGCCACATAGGCAGGCACTTCACTTTTTTTAATTCTTTCTTCTTTTATCGCCTGTGTGAGTAATCGGCCATATACAGTCCGCGAGGCCAGTGTTTGAAGTGCTTCTTCCTTCTCTTGGCTGTTAAACTTAGGGAAGTCTTCAATCAACAGTTGTCCGAATGCTTCATGATCATAGGCAGCCATCGCACGTATGGAATGAACCCGAAGTTGAGGCTGCTCAAGTAATGTAGGTAGGATAGGCAACAAATCTGGAAGTTGTTTTGCGGCTAAACTGTTCAACGCCACTATACGTGATTCAATTGAAGAAGATGGATTTTTTATAACCATCAGAAATTTTTGGGTGACTTCTTTATCACCAAACAGTTGCGCGATTTCCTGTGCTTGTGCTGCCACCGCTTTATCGGATTTTAATTTGCTGTATACGGTTTGCCAATTAGCCGGCACTTTAACATCGGACCGACCTTCAAGGCCAGCCGCCATTCCTTTTAGCATGGCTGGCAACTGTATTGATTTTTTTTCAAGTTGATTTACGAGTAGGCTTAATTCGTTTGCATCAACCAGCCTCCTCGATGTGAATTCGGCAATGATGGGCATGTTACAAGCGCTAGCCATCGCGATTGCTTTATCAGGAGATTGTTCTGCTAAGCTTTCGATTCCAAACCAAATCATTTTCGGAATGTTGTGATCTCCCGCATCCTCTCTATGAGAAATTAATCCCTCGGCCAAAAGCCATTGAGCGTTTACATCTATTCGTTGCAGCGCAGCAGTAAGGTAGAGCCTGACAACGGCAGATGGCTCGTTTCGACTCATGTTCACCATCAGGTCAATCGATTTTTTAGAAGCGTTCTTATCTTCACAGAGCATTTGTATTGCCCATGAGCGTACATATTCATCCTTGTCACCAAGGGCATTTTGTAATTCTGATTCAGTAAAATTTTTAGTGATGTGTAAGGCCCACATGGCACGCAATCGATAGTCAGCATTTTTATGTGTTCTAAAAAGCTCCCTCAGATTTATAACTGCATTTTCGGATAGCTTTCCTTTTGCAGCACGGTGTTGCAAGATCACACGCGCTCTTCGTGCGTGCCAATCGCTGCTGCTGGTTTGCAAAGCAGCCAATTTTTCATCGGTCATACTTTTCAAATCATTATATCGTCCTTCCCAATTTTCAGCCAACGAATTAGTGGGTGCGATACGGAATATCCTTCCTGTTTCTTTATTCAATACTTCTTTTCCACAGATATCGGCATCGTGCCAATCAAGAACATACATGTCGCCAGAAGGACCCACTTCCATACTGAATCCAATCCACTGCGCATTATTGGCCATCAAAAAATCATCACCATGATGTGCCACAAAGCCAGAGCCTTTTGGCTCCAGTATATCGGAGAGCACTGCGTGTTCATGAATATTGGCCATGAACAATCGCCCTTGGTGAATTTCGGGAAAAGCATCTGATTGATAGATGCGCGCACCACCGTGGGCAGACCGATGACTATGGTCTACAATCGTACTGATATCGCTATACACATAGGGGTTAAAATGTTGTCCGCCCTGACGGTGATAAATACCACCGGGTATGACATGAAATAAATGAGGGATAACACAAGCGGTTATAAAAAGTTGGCCTTTACTGTCATAGTCAATACCCCAAGGGTTACTGAAACCATGCGCCACCGCTTCAAATATTTTTTTTGTGGGATGATAACGCCAGACTCCACCATTAATGTCAACGCCTTCCGCATTAAGCAGGTCTTCAGGAAATGCTTCGCGGGGTTTATAAATTTTACCTTTCCCAATGGGCTTTCTGATTTTTGAAGGAGTAGCAAATCCTTCAAGTCCATATAGCCAACCATCCGGCCCCCAATGGAAACTGTTGATGGTTTCATGCCGGTCACGAATTCCCCAGCCGGTTAATAGCACTTCAATGGTTTCTTTATCAGCCACGTCATCTCCATTTTTATCAGGCACGAAAAGAAGGTTAGGTGGTGCTCCTAAAAAAAGTCCATCAAAGCCAACAGCAATGGCGGAAGGGAACGGGATTCCTTCCAGAAAAACTTTGCGACTATCGGCATCACCATCATGGTCGGTATCTTCAAGTATAACAATCTTGCTATCACCGAAATTGGAAAATCCTGAGCCTCTGGATTCATAGTCACGGTTTTCAGCAACCCATAATCGACCACGATCATCCCAACAAAAAGCAATTGGTTGTGTGACCATCGGTTCTCCAGCCCAGGCATTTGCTTTGATACCATCCAGCATGGTCATGCTTGCAACTGCCTCTTCAGGACTTAGAAATTTGGCCGAACGACCTTCTTCTTGTGCGATGTTCCATAGCGAAGCCGTTGAATACATGGAGTTAGTTCCGATGTATTCATTCCATAATTCAGTTAGCGTTACATCATTGAGCACACCAGTATAGGCAACAAGCTCATGGCGAATAATTTCTGTATCTCCTTCTTTAATTTTCCATTCACCCGCATGCGCACGAGCCGGGCCAATGCCCAACTGACCATCCACTCTCCATGGTTGAGGGAATCCAACATTTTCAGGATGGTCGAAAATAGCGACATGCGCCAGGTCATCACGGCCCTCTACTTGCATGCCGACATCCATCCACATGGCACGTTGCTTGTCAGCTTTATCGTTCCGTTGTCTTGCAGCATTAACAGCTTCTCCTGAAATACCTTCTTTCCAGGGCATGCGCAAAAACAATCCGCCATAATCAAATTCACCAATCGTTATATCGGTTAATGCTTTCCCCTGCCATTCGATGTCAAGAAAAAATTTCCCTTGCTTCTCATGCATTTTCCAGATTTGTGTCTCCTGAAGTATTGGGCTGCCCTCTTTATTCAAGAGATTATACACCGTTTGCCATGAAACCTCTGTGCCTTCTGATACCAATACAGTAGCCGATACCTTCTTCCAATACTCACCTTCCGGATGGTGAAAGAAATCACGACCAATACTTTTTTCCATTTCAGGAAATTGATCCTTCTTATAAAAGTATTTGTGCACGGTATCCATCGGGGCGCCTTCGCCATTCACTCTTGTAAATCCCCAATACAATCCTGTCTGGTGCTTGTGATGGCCTGGACTGTATTCCGTGAGTTGCCCCTTTCCATCTGGTGAATTGATGGGGTGCAGGTAGGGGCGAAAATTTGGTTTTGCATTTTGAGTAACAAGAACATCAGCACTCCCTTTACGAAAAACCGATAGGGTGCCCGCTTCGTCATCCTGGAGAATGGTTAGAACAACTAACGCGTCACTTTTTGTTTCATTCTTGTTTGAAGGATTGCAGCCAACTAAAATAGAAATCACTAAAATGAGGTAAAGGAAAGGATGGCGTATGGAGGAATATTTCATCTTAAATCGTTTAAGACTTTTAAGTTATGAAAAAGTTTTTACGATTAACAGATGTGAAGCTAGAATCCGGCCAGAGGCCTCTCACAAAGACTTACTTTTTTAGAAACGGTTCAACAGCATCCCACAATGCCGGGAAATTGCAATAAAAAATTACATGCCCGCAACCGGCAATGATAGCAAGTTGAGAATTGCTGATTGCCTTCTTACATAGTACAAAATCTTCAGTCGATGTATATTCATCTGTATCCCCTGCCATTATTAATGTTGGGCAAGTTATCGGAGCTATTTTTAACGACATTTCGGATATGAAATGAGGTTATCTTATTAGTAGCAAGGTCTAAAAAACATTTCGTAGTTTAAGATCTTGAATACTTACTAATGAAAATCAAACCCTTCCTGCTTGAGCGTTATTTTGCGCAATACGAATTCTCTTCACGCTATCTCCTGTCCAGTTCAGATTGCGATGGCTTTTCATTGAAAGAGATACTCGCCCTGACCAATTCAAAAGAACGCGAACAGTGGGACACATTACAATTGGGTTATACTGAATCTTCAGGCCTGCCCGAATTGAGACAAGCTATTGCTAAGCTTTACAAAAATGTGACTTCGGAGGAAGTATTCGTGCTATCGCCAGGAGAAGCTAACTTCATGGCGATGAATGTTCTTCTTCAACCGGGAGATCATGTCATCTGTATGGCACCGGCTTATCAATCGTTGTATGAAGTGGCGAAAAGCATAGGCTGTGACTTGTCATTCTGGAATCCATCTTCAGATGCAGAGGCGTGGTACTATGATCCTGAAGAATTAGATAAACTCATTACCAGCAAGACCAAGTTGATCATTGTTAATTTTCGCATAACCCCACCGGATACCTACCAACGTTAAGCGATTACAACAAAATTGTTTCAATCGCCCGCGCAAAGGGTGTTTTCATCTTTGCCGATGAAATGTATCATCAACTGGAGCATGATCCTAAAGATACCTTGCCACCTATGTGTGAGATGTATGAGCGATCTATTTCGTTGTGGGGTATGGCCAAAACGTTTGCACTTGCCGGACTGCGTTTAGGATGGATTGTATGTAAAGACCCGGTGGTAATGGAAGAAATGAAACGATTTAAAGATTACCTCACCATTTGCAGTCCTTCCACCAGTGAAGTGCTTACACTGATTGCGTTGCGAAACAAAACCAAACTGATTCAACATAATCTGGATAAGATCAGTGCTAACATCCGGCTCTTCACAACCTTCTGTGATGAGCATCATGATCACGTGCTGTTTTCACCTACATGTGCAGGCAGCACGGCTTTTGCAAAGTTGACGGTCAAAGAGCCTTCACTCGCCTTTAGTGAAAAGCTTGTTAAAGAAACAGGTATTATGACGTTGCCTGCAGAGATGTTTGAATTTGGTCATTCTCATATTCGTATTGGTTTTGGAAGGAAGAATATGAATGTGCCGCTGGAGATATTGGGTAAGTACTTACAGAAAAAGTATTGACCTTGTTAGCTTCTTACAATCTCCAACTATAAATACCGAATGCCTGGGATCAAAAATCTCTTCCTGCTTGTTTTCTCGGGATTCCGGGACAAACATCATACATCGCTTTGTTGTAGAAGTCGCTCGTGCCCGGAATGACATTTCATAGTTGAAGGTTCTGTACTCTACTATTAATACCTGATAGTAACCATCGTGCCGGGCCGCGGCATAGTGATGTACTCGGTAAGGGAAGAATTGTCTTGCACGTCCAAGGCTTTTTTCCATCGCCTCACTACCCTACGTGGTTTTGTGCCGGGCACAAGTTTGGCAGGGCCATATATCTGTTGGTTTGTGAAGAAATCTTCCCAATGCACCATTACTATTTTGGGATAGTCTTTCGCTTTCAAGGCATCCATCAAATACTCTGGGTACTTGCGCACGTTTGGCGTAGAGGCATAACAAAGAATAACAAGATCTACTTTTTTCTTTTTCAATTCTTCCGGAGGAGGCAACCCATTGGGCGGACGGCTGGCAGATGTTTGTATATATAGTCGTATCGTATCAGTTCCATTAAACCAATCGACTAAAAAAGCATATGAGGTGCCAACCGTCCATTTGAAGTTGCCGATCGCTGCATAAGGCTGTGTCAGATTTTCCTTAAAATACTTTTCTTGTTTTTCTCTCATGGGTCGACTCATGAAAAGCTTACCTAATGCATGTGGCGCATGATGTGTTTGGATGGCCAGGAATTTACTATTCGTAGTGAGTGGCATCCATTGGTGTTTGGAGTCTGCCGGGTTTTCTTCACACGGATTAAATACTTCACTGTCGGTGAGCGGTTGAAGGATTACTCCTTCGTTAACAAAATTCGTAAGCATTTTAGGGAGGTAGGCATTGCCATACACAGTTTTCAGATTCGGAAAATCATGATCAGTAAGCATGAGGGGCAAGTCCATCAGGTGATCGTAATGCGAATGTGACACCAAACCTGTTTGCACACTTTTAAACTTGAGTATTTTTTCAATGTGCTGATGCCAACGCTCGTGGTATTCCTTTTTCGTTTGCACCTTACCCACCATCTTCTTTGTTGGCTGAATAGAAAAGAAGGGGTCGGTAAAGAAGGCCTCGCCATTCTGTTCGATGATCATGTGACCACAACCAAGGTATAACAATTGAAGCGACTTACCCTTTTGCGAAGTCAGTTGTACTTCTGTTTGCAAACCATCGGGCACAATGCCAGACACACGCAGTTTATAAATGTCGTGCGAGCAGGCGATGAGGAGCAGAAGAAGGGGTGAGTATTTTAACATTTATGTTGCCCCAGTAATTTACAATTGTTTTATTCCTGACGTTAGAGAGGTGTCCTACACCTCAAAGGTGTTGGACATCTGTACCAATTTACAATCGTTTTATTGTTCAACAGAAGAAAATTTTCTGGAGCTTCTAAGAATTATTTTCCTGACGTTGGCACCCTATTTGTTGATCCACGCAGAGTCTCTGCCACACTTACCAACTGGTCGGCTGAAACCTTTCCATGGGCATTAGTCAACTTCGACTTTCTTCATTGGCTCTATAGTATTGTTGTTTCTGGTATTGAGAAATTCCCCGAGTTTTATAAAATTCTTTTTGACCGTTATCAAATCAATCCTGCTCAAGCAATCTTTATTGACGAAAATATCAAAAATGTGAAGGGCGCTTTAACAGTAGGGTTGCCCACGATTCATTTTCAAAATTCTCAGCAAGTACGAAAAGAGCTGACAAAATTGGAGATTTTGTAACGTTGAGAAATACTGTATTGTAAATGATAATCAATAACCTCTAAATCATCCCTGCCATTTTTGCCAACTGCACCAATGCAGTTGTATCTCTTGCGCCAAGTCTGTCAATCATATTGCTTCTGTGGTTACCAACTGTAGCGGTGCTGATAAAAAGGCGTTCACCGATTTCTTTGGTGCCACAATCGTCCGCCACTAGTTTTAAAATTTCCTTTTCTCTAGAAGACAAAAGATCTTTGTTCGAATAAATTTTCTCTTCTGAATGAAAGGTGTGTACGCATTCGTTGTTATCGCCATACGAAATTCGGATCCAGTAATGTGAAAAATCCTTTTTCAGCAGGTGGTTAATGTTTTGCACATAATTGAAGGTGTAACTGAATTTCCTGTTTGCATCGTAATGAATGGGTGAACCTTTCGAAAAAAGACAGACTGGCTTGCCGTTCAATAGTTTATATCTGATGCCGCTGTGAAATATCTGTATGTTCGTGCTTAGGCCAAATGGTATTTTCTCCAACACACCTGTAAACCATTTAACTGAATCTGTAAAAAATGGCAGGTACTCCTTTTCCAAAAGGCTCATGAGCTGGGGCATTCTATCGGCCTTTGGCACTTCTGGAAGGTGGCCCCAAAATTCCTTTTCTCCCACTTCAAGCACAGGTGTATAATTGAGATGATCAAATATTGCTATAACAGCATCAGTGCCGCTGATTCCACCGAGTAAGAGATTCGCTTCTTTTCTAAAACGCTCTATTTCTTCCATGTCACCATCTCTAAAAAAAGAGCCTGATATGGCCACTATCCTTTTATAAAGGATGTCTGCATCCTGCATCCTACTTAAACTATTTTCCTGCATCCTTAATTATTTAGGAATCTGGCCATTTTCGCTTAAAAACATGGAGCGAAATAGTGATTCTCACTATTTCCCACGCGTCTCGATGCGCACACTTTTGTACCTGTAATATACGCCTTCATTATCACACTTAAAGATTGCCTTATGCTAGCAACATTAAAAGTTTCTGCTGCGCAAGTGATCAACGCGCCATCGATTAGCCAAAAACAAGGAAAAAATGCCGAAACGGTAATTCTTGTGCAGATGATTAAATCGAAAAGTGAGAGGGGCTTCAATACGTTATATCGTAATTATCACAGAGCACTGTATGGGGTCCTTTTTAAATATGTGAGACGGACCGAACTAGCCGATGATT
The DNA here is from genome assembly GCA_031384515.1 of Bacteroidia bacterium. Lineage (GTDB taxonomy): Bacteria > Bacteroidota > Bacteroidia > Cytophagales > Cyclobacteriaceae > ELB16-189. The sequence continues at coordinate 78,386 of JANNAQ010000036.1, read as the reverse complement.
TGCTTCAAGACACCTTTGTGAAAATATGGAAGCACATTGATGGCTTTGATCCTTCAAGAGGCTCGCTCTATACATGGATGCTAAATGTAGCTCAAAACCTAGCCATTGATTATTTGCGCTCAGCGGCTCATCGTAAGCAATTATTAAATGTGGACCTTGACTTGGCTTCACTCAGCAAGAATTATAAAAGCAAGATCACTTTAAATGCCAGCGAGGTAGAGTTTAATGACTTTAAAAATAAGGCCTTGGAACTTGATGCAAAATATGCGGAAGTGATTGATATGATTTTCTTTTATGGATGGAGCCATGAACAGACCGCACAGCTACTCAAGCTACCTTTAGGCACAGTGAAAACAAGAGCTAGAAAAGGGCTTCGGTTGTTGAAAATTCTTTATCATCAATAATGTACTATAGGTTTTTAAAGAATGATGTAAATAATTCGGCCGTATGATATTAATTTACACTTAAGTGAACCAATTGCATAAGAACGAATGAGTGAAGGAGAATATATCACAAGTGGAGTACTGGAGGACTACTGTCTTGGCTTGTTGACACCAGAAGAGGAGAGAAAAGTAGAAGCTATGAGCCATGCCTACCCAAAAGTAGCTAGCGAGCTACAACTACTACGACATGCACTTGAAAAATATGCAGGTAGCAATAAAATCTACCCTAAGTCTGAATTAAGGATGGCGGTATGGAGAGCTGTCAAAAAATTGTGGGAGGAAAGTCCATAAATGCACTTAATGCAATAGAATTATTTATTGTACAATAGGAATGCGCAAATCATCAACTAAGATTTTAAATATGGAGACCTAAAAAGAAATTTTAATTGACGAGGGTTAGCTCCTTACTAAATTCCCCACTACCTGCATCGTTTCAAGAGATGGAGTTGCCTTTCCTCCGCGCGGTTCAACAGTCACAGCAAAAGTTACAGGCGAAGCAAATGCTGTTTTCATTTTTATGAGGCCCGCAACACCATAATCAAAAACACCACAATCCACTGGCTTGCCATCAACGATTGCCCAGAGTTGATATTGGTTTCCCTTGGATAGCTCTTTCATGTTTTGAATGCTCAGGTAAACTTCTTTCGTCTGCGCATTCCAATATACAGAAGCGAGTGACTGTGGTGAGTTAGGTGTGCCTTTCATCACTACACGCATAAAGTCTGGATTGCTGGTGACTTTTAAATCGGTTTCAATTTGATCCAATCTTAAATTCACCTTATTGTAATCTTGGGCAATGCGTTGGTTTTGCGCAACCAATTCTGTGAGATTAGATTCGCTATTTCTCCACTTGCTCCAGTAGTTGTAGGCAAGGTAAGAACTAAGCAATGCAATAGCCACCGAGGCAGCAGTAGCATAGCGCCAACCGGTAAGTGGATGGCTGACCATAGAAACTACTCTTGCCTCTGTTTTTTCATTTATCTTCTCAAACAATTTTGCTTTTACTTCTGCTCTTGGTTTCACGGCAGTCTGTCGAAGAAGATTTTCCACCGATTGCTCAATGAGAGAAAGCTCATCGCGCAAAGCAGGATATTGCAGGAGATTAGTCTCCACCTCTTTCCGCTCTGATGCCGAGAGTTCTCCCAGCGCATAGGCCTCTAAAATTCCTGACGATATGTATTCTTCTATGTTCACTTAATATCTAATATAGATCGTAATTCAATCATTGCCAATCGCAATCGAGTTTTTACGGTGCCCAATGGAATATTAAACTCCTCCGCTACTTCCGATTGGGTATATCCTTTCAAATATAATTGGTTAACTATAAACTGTTGGTCTTCTGATAATTTCAATAACACTTCTTTCAGCCCAATGGCATCTACTTGCAATTGGGCATGCTCTTGAATATCGATTTTATTTACGAGGTAATCAATGTCATCGGTTTTTCTGCCCTTACTTACTTCTTTCGAACGCGTTTTGTCAATTGCTTGGTTATGCGCGATGTTGATCATCCATGTGAATAGCTTTCCTTTTGAAGGATCAAAGCTTTCAATTTTATCCCACACTTTCAAAAAAATATCCTGCAATACTTCCTCGGCAGTTTCTTCTTTCCGAAGAATGCGGAACACCACTCCATACAATGCACTCGAATAATGGTCATATAAGTAATTGAGAGCAGACTGATCTTTCGTTTTCAATCTAGCCACCAGTTCTGATTCTGATATAGTCTTGCTTCCTGCGATCTGTCAAAGTTATTGAAAAGTATTTTATAGGAAGGATAAATATTAAACATTCAAAAATCCAATCTGCCTATGATTTCCGTATCTGTGTTTACAAACAAAAAAACAATTATGAAAAAAAACATTTTTACATCGCTTAGTCTACTCTTTATAGCCGCTGTGTCAGTGGCTATAAAGCCGGTAGAAGTAGGTGGGGCAGCCATGTACCCAACCAAAAACATTATTGAAAACGCTGTTAACTCAAAAGACCACACCACACTAGTGGCAGCGGTGAAGGCTGCAGGCTTGGTTGAAACATTGCAAAGCGCTGGTCCATTTACCGTATTCGCACCTACTAATGCTGCTTTTGAAAAGCTTCCTGCTGGCACGGTAGAAACTTTATTGAAGCCCGAGAACAAGGCTACGCTATCATCAGTATTGACTTACCATGTAGTAGCTGGCCGCATGAGTTCTAAAGATGTAGCCAAGGCTATCAAAGCTGGAAACGGTAAAGCTGAATTTAAAACCGTGCAAGGTGGCACATTGACTGCTATGATGAGCGGCAACGATGTGGTGCTGAAAGATTCAAAAGGTAACAGTTCAAAAATTACGATCATGGATGTGAACCAATCCAATGGAGTAATTCATGTGATTGACACTGTGGTGATGCCTTAAATTAAATTCATTTCAGAAAGATCCAATTGCACACAAACTTTCGTAGCTCTATTATTAAACAAAATTATATGACCAAACTTCCAAAAAAACTAGTGATGGCCGTTATGGTGGCCACAATCTGCGCATCAGGCATCTACCTGATTGCTGCTGACCACGCAGACGCACCGGCTGTAACGGGAAAAACATCTGATATCACAGATGTGTATGCTTTTCAAAGTCCTACAAACGCCAGCAACATGGTATTAGTAGTTAACATTCAGGGGCTGCTTGCTCCTTCGGCTACTGCTGCCGCCAAGTTTGATCCCGAAACAATGGTGGAGATCAACATCGACAACTCTGCTACTGCAGACAATATTGAAGACTTGGTGATTCAAACAACTTTTGAAAATGGTAAGGTGCAAGTGTATGGCCCTGCAAACCCAATTCAAACTGGTTTGAAAAGTACGCTAATTAATTCGGCCGCTAAAGTTGAGGGAGCCATCACTGCGTATGGTGCTGTTCCTTCTATTACAGAACAAAGCGGTATGAAAGTATTTGCTGGTCCAAGAGATGATCCTTTCTTTTTCGATTTAGGCCAATTCAAGAAAATCCTGGCCACAACAGCAACTGGTTTCAACAATCCAGGCACAGATACATTTGCTGGCACCAATGTCATGTCTATCGTTATTGAATTGCCTAAGTCTGTATTAGGAACTGGTTCAGTAAATATTTGGGCTACCTCTAATCGTAAAATGTAAAAATTCAATTAATACGAATATGAAAAATTCATTAAATGTTTTGTCTTTGGTAGCGATAGCTGCTATGGTTATTCTATCAAGCTGTTCTGAAAGCGAGGACGCTGCACTACCTGTTATTACCTATCAACAAGAAGATCAGATGGCTCGTCCTGCAATCAACACGGTATTTGTAACTACTGGTGAGAAAGATATGTTCAATCAAACCATTCCATCAACAGGTGTGGCAACGTGGGGTACAAAATTTAATTCAAGACTACTTGCCTTGAATTCAGGTTACACCACTAACTTGTTGGGCTTAAGCTCAACGGTTTTCACAGGAGTTTTGGCAGCCGATGTATTGACCGCATCACTTACTAAGCCCACTACATTCTATGATGGCACCAATGTATTAACGGGTCGCAAATTAGATGATGATGTGATCACAGTAGAATTGATTTTGATTTTTGGTGGGCCAACGAATGCATTGAACCCAACTTTGACGGACGATCACGTTGATGCCAACGACAAAGCATTTCTTACTACGTTCCCTTATTTAGCAGCTCCTTTCTAATTTTTACTAAACTTGTTCCAGTCGAGTCTATCAAAAGAAGCTTGGCAGGAACAAGTTTTTCATTTTCTATCCCTGTGCTATGAAAAAGATAATTTTAATTGCCTCTCTATTTGGTGGAATCATTTTGACATCTTGTAGTACAAAAAAAGACATCGCAATCTTGAATGACTTTGAATTAGCGATGACCGCTACCGATTCAGTCGCGTTGAGAAATTGTAATGAAGAAATTTCATTTTGGAGTAAAAAAAATACTGCTTCTCCTAGCGACACCTATCAATCTAAAATAGCGGGAGCTCATGCGCATCGGTTCGCGATTACAGGAAAGATCCAAGATATTTTTACTTCCGATAGTATTTACAAGCAAGTTCTAAAAGCAGACTCCAACCGAGTGGGCGCTTACCAAGCATTGGCCGTTAATTGCATGACGCGTCATGAATTTCGTGAAGCTAAAAATTATATCTACAAAGCATTGGCCATTGGCGATAGCAAATCACCTTCATTGTTCACGCTGTTTGACATTAACATGGAACTGGGCGATTATGCTGGCGCAAAACATATTCTCTCACAATTTGAAAATAGAAATGCTTTCTCTTGTCTTATCCGCGAAGCAAAAGTAGATGACCAAGAGGGAAGATTGGATGTAGCGATTGAAAAAATGGAACGAGCCTTTGAACGGATCAAGGATGACCCTTCTCTTTTTTCATGGACGCTTTCTAATTTAGGAGATATGTACGGTCATGCTGGCCGAGTGGAAGAAGCGTACCAAGCTTACTTATCTGTTCTAAAAAAGAATCCTGCTCATGATTTTGCGCTGAAAGGTATTGCGTGGATTGCTCTATCGCACGACCACAATACTGCTCTTGCAAAACAAATAGTTTCGGTTTTGGCCAAAAGAAAGGAAATGCCTGATATGCACTTCTTGTTGGCGAAAATTGCAGAGCAAGAAAACAATATTCTAGAAAAAGATAAGCAGTTACAATTGTTCACTCAAAAAGCCTCAGAAGCAAAGTATGGCGATATGTACAATAAATATTTAGCCTTACTTGAAGCGGAAGAATTTAAGAATCCAACTAAGACCGTTGAGATTGCCACCATTGAAATCAGTAATCGGCCCACACCACAATCTTATGACCTACTAGCATGGGGGTATTTTCAACAGGGCCAGGTTGAGAAAGCAGTAGAAGTAGCACAACAATATATTGAAGGAAAAACTTTTGAACCAGAAGCATTTTATCACTTAGGAGTCATCTACAAAAGTATAGATAAAGAAAAATCATATGATTTTTTCAAAGAAGCTTCACAAAGTTCTTTTGAATTGGGGCCGAGCATTGCCGCAACTATTCAAAAGAGCTTAGAGTAATTGAAATGTTAATTGATGAAAAAGATTTTTCTCTTCCTCTATTTCATCATCCAAGGGTTTAGCTCTTTTGCCAGTGGCGTATTGCAAGGCACTATTTTCAGCGAAAGCAACGAAGCATTAATCGGTGCGCATGTCTATATTCCAGAAATTGCGAAAGGCACCATCGCCAATGCCCTCGGTCAATTTCAATTTCAAAATATTAAATCTGGAAAATACACAGTTGAAATTTCTTTCATCGGTTTTGAAACGCAAAAGCTCAACATTGAAATCAAAGATGGGCAAACTATCTCTCTTAAAACAAAACTGAAAGAAGGAGGGCTTCAACTGGCAGATCTAGTTGTTTCAGCTTCCAATGATCGGCCAGTAAACACATTATCGCAAACGGATATCAAACTCCGCCCTGTGAACACCTCGCAAGATATTTTACGGATGGTGCCAGGGCTTTTCATTGGCCAACATGCAGGTGGCGGCAAGGCAGAGCAAATTTTTCTTCGCGGGTTTGATATTGACCACGGAACGGACATTGCCATTGAAGTAGATGGGATGCCCGTGAATATGGTATCGCACGCACATGGCCAAGGTTATGCCGACTTACATTTTCTCATGCCTGAGTTGATCAGCATTGTTGATTTTGACAAAGGCCCTTACTTTGCCGACAAAGGAGATTTGAATACGGCAGGCTATGTATCGTTTCAAACTAAAACAAAACTAGACCGCAATTTTGTAAAAGCAGAAGGCGGAAGTTTTAGTTTTGGCCGATTGGCTGCTGGAGTAAATGTTATGCAGACCGCTAAATCAAATGCCTACATCGCCTCTGAATATTTTAGAACAGACAGCTATTTTCAAAACTCACAAAAATTCCATCGGTTCAATTTGCAAGCACGATTCAATTCGCAATTAAACGCTACCACAAAATTACAAATGGGATTCTCTGCTTTCGATAGCAAGTGGGATGCCAGCGGGCAAATCCCCGAAAGGGCAATTGCAGCTGGTTCTATCTCACGGTTTGGCTCTATTGATAACACCGAAGGCGGAAAAACAGGTCGATACAATCTGTTTGCGAAAACCATTCATAGCTTTAAGAATGGTTCAACACTAGAAAATCAATTATACGCAAGCAAATATGATTTCAGCTTGTTCTCAAATTTCACTTTCTACCTGAATGATGCCATCAATGGCGATCAAATCCATCAACAAGAAGGACGATGGATTTATGGGTACAAAAGTAGTTTCGCTACATCGGGTCAATTGTTTGGCAAAGAATTAAATACAGAAATTGGGGGAGGGTTGCGCTATGATGTGATCAACGATATTGCACTTTCACATACGGTGAAGAGAGCTTTTCTAAATAATGTGAAGCATGGTGATATTCGTCAAGCAAACTTAAATGCTTATTGGAGCGAAACACTAGCACTCACCAACAAACTTTCCATCAATGCAGCTTTGCGTTTTGACTATTTAAATTTTTCTTACTTCGATAAATTGAGTGCCACTCAATCGGATGCTGTTGGAAAATCTATCATCAATCCAAAATTGAATTTGAATTACCAATTCAATCGTAAAATCAATTTGTTTGCCCGCGCTGGCACAGGTTTCCATTCTAATGATACACGTGTAGTAGTGGCGCAATCAGGAAAAGAAATTTTGCCAAAAGCTTATGGCATTGATATTGGCGCAGATATAAAACTACTTCCTACCCTTTTTGTACGCACCGCCCTCTGGCAACTCGACCTAGACCAAGAGTTTGTGTATGTGGGTGATGCAGGCGTGATCGAACCCAGCGGAAAAACAAAACGCCAAGGCATTGACCTTTCCGTTCGCTATCAATTCAACTCTTGGATTTTTGCCGATGTGGATATGAATTTTACAAGACCTCGCTCAACAGAATCTGCGCAGGGAGAAAATTATATTCCATTAGCTCCACTCGCTACTTCTGTGGGTGGGTTGAGCTTTCAGCGCAAAGATGGGTTCAGTGGAAGTTTGCGTTACCGCTACATGGGCGACCGCCCTGCGAATGAAGACAACAGCGTGATCGCGAAAGGTTATTTTATTGCCGATGCGATTTTGAATTACTCAAAGGCTGGCTACACTATAGGTTTATCTGTTGAAAATATTTTTGATCAGCAATGGAAAGAAACACAATTCAGTACAGAGTCAAGATTGAAAAACGAAGCGCAGTCTATGTCAGAAATTCATTTTACGCCCGGCACACCGCTGGGGTTGAAGGTGAGATTTACGAAAACGTTTTGAGAACGCTATTAATCCGCATTTCTTATCACGAATCACTTTCGATCGCTTGAAACTCTATATTTACTACTCGCTACTTTAATGACATGGATAAATTTTTTGTATCCATATTGGTCAGGCTTCAAACTTCAGCTATATTATCTTGTCTTTGATTCGTTTGTTGATAAACCAAAAATTACCTTTGTTAAAGTTGGTCGCCTGACCAACTTTTGAATTCATTTAACTATAGTTTACGATTTCGCTATGTTGTAGACACAAAAATAGGCAGGAACTATCTTATACAAACATGAACGAGATGTAGATTGTAATGCTTGTTGGTCAGGCGACCAACAAGAACTAGGGGTGAGTATTTTAACATACAAGTTGCCCCAGTAATTTACGATGGTTTTGCCGAAGACAAGTGGAAAAATTACAGTTCTATGATTTAAAATCAGAGAGCTTCCGGTAATCACAGGCAAACCGAAGGTAGCAGATTCAACCTTGTGCTGGTGATCTACCATACCGTCATTAATAAACTAAACCTCGGCAAAGGTGAACCGGCAATACAATCTGTACAATGGGTTTTTCCCCCGTGTTTAAACTGTATTTTCCCATAGGAAGAGCACCAGATTTAATGATCGGTTTAAGCAGGAAGCCCCGATTGCATGGAGATAGGGTCTTCTTGGGGTACGGGGCAATTTTGTTTTGAGTCGAATGGGCCTTTGTGAGATTCCCATCGTCCGTGCTCAATTCGGTAGCAATAGTATTTATCCCCGTTGTATTGCTTCATACAATAACACCTGTCTTTTTTAAGAAGGCCTAACAGAAGCAAAACTTTTTGATTGAAAGTCATTTGCCGGTTCATAACAGTTAGTTTTTTAATTCTCTTTTCAGTTTAATGCCTTGAAAGCTTTGCAAGGTGACAATGGGTTTGTTTCATGTCAACGGGATTTTCCCCGTTTTGTCGTGTATTTTCCCCCGAACAGACGCCCGCAAACAGTTTTTACTGTGATTGGACACCTTCAGGGATCCAAAGGTTTAAATGCGCGCTACTTTTTGGACCAGAAGTACACATGAAGTGGCTGAGAAAAATCACATGGGTACCTTTGATATTTACTGCAATACTGCATGTCCGTCATAATTTGTATTTTTAAAAAATGGGCCAAAAAAGGCTAAAACCTACTCTTAACCGAAGTACCAAACCTTATGTCTACCTTTTTAGGCGGCATTAAACAAAAACCGCCACAGCATCGGATCGATCTGATTAATCATCTCTCTATCGTACTGATCCTTGTGACCTTGGTTTTTTGGATCATTACACTAACCATTATTACGCATGTTGCACACTCTGTTTTCGCTTTGCTGCTAGGTGTTGCGCTAATTGTTTTGGGTTTAAATAAATATGGGCATCATATGGCTGCAGCAATTTTTGGTTTGCTCACGTTTAATGTGATTATTTATGCGATAGCCTCCAGTGAACCAAGTCAGACTGGTGTGCACATGTACCTGGGTTGCGCGGCTTTTGCCGCACTGGTACTTTTTGGTTATGAGCAAAGGTATCTGGGGTTTCTTTTTCTTCTTTTTTCTGTCATGCTATTTTTTGCTTGTCATTTTTCTGACTATTCTCCCATGTCCGAACGGTATTTTACCGTAAATGAGACCCAGATTTTTTTTATCATCAATGTGACTTCATTTATTGCCATTTGTGTTTATCTGTTTTATCTCGTCCTTCGTCTCAACTATGTAAGTGAAGGGTCACTGAAGGAAAGCGAAGCGAAAATGAATGCCCAAAATTTGCAATTGGTAAAGACAAACGAAGAGTTAGATCGGTTTGTCTACAGTGCCTCACACGATCTTCGTGCACCACTCAGTTCAATTTCTGGCCTAATCAATATTGCGGTAGCCAGTGATGACCTACCAGAAATAAAAGGGTACCTGGCCATGATGAAAGGCAGGGTGGCCGTGTTAGATAAATTTATCATTGACATCATTCACTATGCCCGCAATGCCAGAACAGAACTGGTAGTGGAGAAAATCGCTCTTAGTAAACTCATACATGAGAATATCGAGGAGCTTAAATTTATGGAGGGAGTTGAATCGATCGATTTTCGTGTAAACGTTCCTGCAACCCTGGAGTTGAATACCGACCCCACACGGTTGAGGATGATTGTGAATAATCTAATTTCGAATGCAATACGTTACCATGATAAAAATAAAGAGGCGAAGTATGTTGCGATCTCCGTTGAAAAAATTAATCATGACGTAGTGATAGCCCTTGAAGATAATGGCATTGGCATTGCCTTGAAGCACCAGGCTAAACTGTTCAATATGTTTTACAAAGCCTCTGCAAATGGAAGTGGTTCTGGGTTGGGCCTCTACATTGCTCACGAGGCTGCGGTGAAATTGGGAGGTGCTGTACATGTGAATTCTGTAGAAGGTCAAGGTTCAACATTTAGCATAAGCCTGCCTGGCACGCTTGTATAACCTGAAAAGAAGAAATTCACTTCTGGAAGTAAAAGACACTACCTATTTTTAGCCTACTTAAACCGACTCAATTACCTAATACCAACATGATCCGCGAAGCAGCATCTGAAGACATTCCTGTAATTATAGATTTCCAGCAAAAGATGGCATGGGAAACCGAGCAAGTTCAACTTGATCCTATTGTCCTGGCAGCAGGAGTAAAAAATCTATTGCAGGATAGTAGGCATGGAAAGTATTACGTTGCAGAAGAAGACAAAATGGTAGTGGGGAGCTTAATGACTACCTATGAATGGAGTGAGTGGCGCAACGGAAATGTGTTATGGATTCAGTCCGTCTACATTGCTGAATCACACCGGGGTAAAGGTATTTACAAAAAACTCTATGAGCACATTCAGCAACTCGTAGCAAATTCTCCAGACTTAAAGGGTATACGCCTGTACGTGGATAAGACCAACAAAGCCGCTCAACAGGTGTATGAAAAGTTAGGAATGAATGGAGAGCACTATCAGGTGTTTGAATGGATGAAGTAAAAAGTAATCGGTGGTTGGTAATCAGTTGTCAGTGTGAGGCCGATTACTGATCACCACTTACCGATCACTAGTTTTCAAGTTCTACAATTATCTCAACCTCCACAGAAATATTAGAAGGTAGGGCATACATACCCACTGCTGATCGAGCGTGTTTTCCTTTTTCACCAAAAACAGCAACCATCAAATCAGAAAAACCATTCATAACCTTAGGTTGGTCCACAAAATCTTCAGTGCAGTTAACCATACCCAATACTTTTACAACACGTTTTACTTTGTTCAGATCGCCAAGTTCGGCCTTCAACGTGGAGAGTATTGCAATGCCAACTTGTTTAGCAGCGTCATAGCCTTGATCTACTGTTAAATCTTTTCCCACCTTTCCAGTGATGTTGGTTCCGTCAGCTTTTGTTGGGCCATGACCAGATAGATAGAGCAAATTACCAGACCGTACCGCCTTTACGTAATTGGCGATTGGCTTAGATGCCACAGTTAATTCAATACCAAGTTCTTTTAGCTTTTTGTCAAAGTCAACTTTTTGGGCTACTGAAGTGGTCACAACAGCAAAAAAAAGAATGAGAGGGATAAGTTTTTTCATGAAAATTAGTTTTTAAGAGGTTTAGCAAGATACGATTTCCACACATCATACGCGTTTCGTGTGGTTCCTTTTTCATCATACAACCCTGTGTCTTTCCAGGCAATGACAAAGTCGGTAGGGGAACCAATGGCTTTCCAGAGTTGGTCATAATCGCGGATTACAAAATTGATTACGAACAAAGCATTTCTTTCTGTACACGCTTCCAGTACGTCACGAATGTATTTCTCCTGTTTGTCGGCATTGGAAGAGATGGTAACAAATGTTCCGGGTTGTACTTCAATTGAAAACGTCTCTGCTGTATAGCCCGTCTCGGCAAAAGCAAGAGGCTTGTCGCTTATGCTAAAAAGCTCATTAAACATTTCGGAGGGATAAGGATTGCCAAGGTAGTTGGATAGGTAAGGATAAAGAGATAAGGCATATATATCTGAAAAGGCAAGCACCTGTGTTACGGCTTCGCGCTGTTTCAGGTGATCACTGCCGGTAAAGGCACCACTGAGCATGTGTGCACCTGTTACAGATGAGAAAATAGTGAGTGATGGATAAGCTGTTTTTAATTGAGTGAAAATGTATTCGTGAAACAGTAGATAATCGTTCCATAGATCCGGGCGATTAAAGTAAAGCAGGTTTGCCTCAATAGCCATGTTGAAATAGTCGGGCTTAAAGAAATCAACAATGCGTTTGCAGTAATTTAGATAGGCTGCCTTCACAGGTTGGTCACTGAATTTGTAAGTGTTCCAGGGAGCTGGGAGTGGCATATCATCTTCTTCTGCACGATAATTGGCGAGGCCATTTCTTAAAATGTTTATTGAGCCAACGGAGAGGTACGTTTTATGGCCTGTTGGCGTATTGGTTTTGCGATAACTCCAGTCGTTCATCACATTGGAATGAAAGGGTGAGTTGGTTTCTGCTTCTACCCAAGGCACTCCGTTGTCAAAATGATGGTTGATGATGTCTCCGTCCTGCCCTATTTTTTGATAAGAAAATTCTACGGCCTCCAAAGTAGCCTCGTAGGGAAATGGAGTAAAGCCGAGGTAAAATGATCGTGATGCCGGAGCCGGTTCCGGCCTGGTGCAACTGAACACAATCAGGCTGATGTAAAGAAGGCGCTTCATGAAACCGTAAAAAAGTTTTGGTGTTTAGCGTCTTTGGAAAACGAGCTTAAGCCCCCGTTTATTTTTTCCGGCCACGTCAACAAACATTCGGGATTCTTGAAGGTTTCCCTGCACATCCCACATGTAGTACCTTCCAAGTTTGCCTTTATTGAAAGACTGGGTGGTCATGGACCCCATCCAATACGTCCCGCTTTTGAAAGTATAGTCAGTAAAATTTACAATCTGTTGAATGCTCTTCGGTCGGTAAAGAACTTGCTTGTCCCGTGTGAAAAAAGAACCCCAAATGGAGCGTTGAGAAAACAATCCGGTATCATTAGAAATAGTAGAAGGCAGTGAGCCACCGGGAGCGCGATTTTGGCTTTGAGCCATAGCGCTTCCACCGATCATTATTGCTAAAAAAAAGGAAATGGAGTGTTTCATCTTTCTTTGAATGAAGGTACAATTTTTTATTTCATTCTAGTAATTTTAGCGGACGGGTTCAGTCTAATAAAATGAACGCAATGAGTAAAAAGAAAGAAGTATTCAGATGCCCCTGGTGCCTAAAGTTTGAGCAATATATTCAATACCATGATACTGAATGGGGAGTGCCTGTGCACAATGATCTCATACATTTTGAATTTTTGCTATTGGAAGGTGCCCAGGCAGGATTGAGCTGGTCCATGATTTTAAAAAAACGTGATGGATACCGGAAACTATTTGCTGATTTCGATCCGGTAAAAGTCGCTCGCTTTAGGGAACAGAAACTGGAAAAAATTTTATTGAACCCGGCTATCGTTCGCAACCGACTAAAAGTGTATGCTGCGGTTAACAATGCCAAATGCTTTTTGGTGATACAAAAAGAATTTGGATCATTTGATACTTATATCTGGCGATTTGTAAACGGCAAACAAATTGTTAATTATTGGAAAAGAATGAACGAGGTACCCGCTACCACGAAAGAATCTGATGAATTAAGCAAAGATTTGATTAAGCGCGGTTTTAAGTTTGTTGGCTCTACGGTGATCTACGCACACATGCAGGCATGCGGCCTGGTAAATGACCATTTGGTAGATTGCTGGAGGCACAAAGAAGTCGCGGATTAATATTCAGCAAGCCAGCGCCTATTTCTGGTTTCGCTTATATGGAATACATCAGATACTTTATAAATGCATAGAGCCCGAGCACTAATAATGTAATTCCAGGTACCAACTTTACCACTTTGTTATTGCTTACATAATTTGCCAGCCGTTTGGCCAGAAAAGCAAAAAGAATTAAAAGAATCAATACACCGACAGCCGTGCCAAACAAGTAACTGTGCAACATCGTGGAATCGGAGATGTCGATCCATCCTTGTGCTTTCAAATAGGCTGTCACACCAATCCAAAATGGAATAGCCATTGGGTTGAGAACGCTCAACACCAAACCTCGCCTAAAACCACTTTCATTAAACTTTACTGAAAAATCAGAAGGCTTTTGGGCCGACCATATCGTAAAAATCCCAATTACCGTCATGACAATGGCAGTGATGAGTTGAAAATTTTGTACGATCATGGGTGAAGATGTTACCCAATCTTCGAAGGCCACCGCTATCCATGCATATGGATATTCAATGATGGCAACAGCAAGCGAAAAACGAAGGGCAATTTTGATTTTATTTTCCAGTCCTAGTTGCAGTACAACCAGGTTCATTGTTCCAGGCGGAATAGACCCTAAGAAACTAAAAATTAGACCGACCAGAAATACTTGAAGGATCATAAATAGAAAGCAATAGAGAAAATTGATTGAATAGTTGGTGGCATCGATTACTTCAAGGCCTTGAATTTTCGATAAATCGCGCGGCCTTCTTTTAGTGAAAGATAAGGAACTCCGCGCTGATGATTTTCCAAACTAACGCGATACATGTTTTTCCAATATCCAATTAAAAAAGAAACGGCCTCAAAGAGAGACGAATTAGGCTGATAAATGTGCGCAGGCTCTGCACCGCAGCCGTTAAGTTCTACAATTTTTACATTACCGGCTTCTAAGTCAGACAGAGACGCGCAGCGAAGATCAAATCTTCCGAAATAGAATCCGTTGATTTGTTTGCTGATGTGATCAAACGAGGCAGACAGTTTTTCGGTGATCAAATGATTGCTGTTTAAAAAGGTAGTGCCAAGGCAATGATTGCCGATGGAAACCAACTCTAGTTTGCTTCCTGTGTTTAATACATCATTCAATCTATCACTATACACTCCTTTCAGAGTTTCCCACTGCAGGCGCGCCCGATCCTTTTCTAAAATTAACTGTTGAATTGTTTTTTTACCATCTCCTGTGATGGATAAAAATTCTTTACCTGTTATCGAGTTAACAAATCCGTTTTCTTCAGTGGGGAAGCGGACATAGAAGACACCGAACTCAAGGGGTAGATCTACTAACTCCTGAATAAGAAAATCGATTTTTATTTCAGATAGGTATTGATCAATATCTGATATAGAATTTATTCTTCTCACCATCCATCCACGTTCTCCTAAATCAGGTTTAAAGATCACCGGAAAGGCAAAATAATTTTTTTCCACCGTTGTCAACACCTCTATACGTGTAGATGGAAGTTTTATTAAAACGGTTTTTGGTTTTACTTCCTTGGGGACAAGATTGAGCACATCATATTTTGATTCCCCCATCATGCCACCTGTTAGTATGCCAGGATTAGACGCGGAAAAATAAAGTAATGATCGTTCTTTGAGGGCATACCAAATCCAATACAAAAATAGTGGAGCCTGAATAATGCCGAATGGCCAGTACTCCCAGTTGGTTAATTTGATAAAGAAATTGCGAGAGAAAATGGTACCGAAGAATTTCATCCCTCAATGGGAAACCGGGCTCAATTCCTGATAGCGAATTGTTGAAACGGCAATTCCAAAATCGGTAGGAATTTTCACATAGTCAGATACTTCGCGTATCCCTATTTTCATGATGGCCATATGATGTACAGCATGCTCGATGTTGTAAGTCAGCTCTCGGAAATAGTTAGTTGATATGGTAAGGCACTCCTCGCTATCGCGATTGTACCCTACTTCCAGTTGTAGCACTTTATCTGAATGTTGATTGGAAACGAATTCCTTAATGCGCTCCAGGGCCGCAAGGGCTAGAAACTTATCGCTTTCAATCAGTTTATCATGTTCACGTTTGTCATAATTGACCAATCCTTTGCCGAACCCTTTTTCTAAACAGATAAAAAACTCAATAGTGTGGCGTAAATGTTGGCCAACGGTTGAGTTACTCAACGTTTTTGACGGTTTGCAAAAGTCATTTGAGTCCATTTGCTGGACAACACCAGCTAATTGGTCAAGTATGGCTAGACAGGCATTGTTAAGTTGCATAGGCAAATTGAGGTCGTAAAGATAAGGTAAAATGAACTTTGTTTATAGAGCAAAACCTAGACAAGATTAGGGAATAAATTTTTTCCAGTTTTGATCGCCTTTTGCCTTTAGCGCCTTTTCGTTCTTGTTCCAATCCGTCAAAGTATTGTTGCCCCAGAAATTATAGAACAGGTAAAGCTTGCCATCCAGAATTTTAAAAGTCTCAGGATCTACCTTCACCTTTTCGCCCGTTTCCCCCATAGCATAAGCACACCAGCCACCATAAGCTGGCTCATATTTATCAGGATTTGCTTTGAATTTGTTGAGGTTGCTTGCACTGCTAAACAAGTAGGTTACGCCCCTGTGACTGAATCTTATTTCAGCTTTTCCTTCAATTGATTTATTGTCAAAATAGCCGACTGGATCATAACCTTCAATGGCAATTTCTTTCTTCAGATTGTAATTCTTTTTCCGTGCCTCATCGCTTTGCGCCAGCGTAACGATAACAAAGAGAGAGAGAACAAAAAGTAAAGTGTATTTCTTCATGGCTCAACAGTAACTAGTAGTTTATAAACGACTAATGCAAAGAACGGTTTTATCTGGAACCATCTTTGTCGTGTTGGATACAAATGGAGGTATTGCTTAGGCAAATACCTGTTCCTTTACCAGCTCCCAAACCAAATCGGGTTCATATCCTTTGGCAATAGCAAAACGGGCTACTTTGTTTCGTTTTAAGAATAGATTCTCTTCGGAAATTTCCTGTGCTTTCTTTTGAAGAAGGGCCTGTAGCGTTTTGGAGTAATCAGAGGAATCAATTTCTTTCAGCCCAAGCGTGATGCAGGCATTCGTTAAGCCTAGACTTTCCAATTCGTTTACAATCTTATTTCGCCCCCACTTTTTTATCCGAAACTTCCCACCGGCAAAAGCCTTTGCAAAACGTGCTTCGTTTACAAAGTTTTCGGTAATTAGTCTTGATACAATCTCATCTACTTCCTCTGGCGAAAGCCCATAGGTATTTAGCTTGAATTTTACCTCTTGGTGGCAACGTTCCTGATAGGCGCAGTATTTTTGAATCTTGGCAAGGGCTTCAGATGGGGAAATGCTGTTTTCCATCTTCTGATATTGGGTGGAGGAATTCTGCAAATAAATCTTCTTCACTTCGTTCCTTATCAAAATTGAATAGGACGACCAGGATCAGGCAACTTGACAATTACTTCAACAATCCCTTTGTCTTTAAAATGCTATTAACAAATTTCCGCTCATTGTCAGTATTAAAAATCTTAAATGGTAAGTGAATTATCTGAGCCTTATTAACCCACAATACAAAATGGTCTTTGCCTACTTGAGCACTTTTGATTTGATCCCATTTCATAGGCATACCTTCTCGTGCATTAAGTTTCATCACAATCTGCTGACTGGTGATTTCGTAACTGAATCGTTCGAACAACATTTTACCTTGTTCAAGTTGTGTAACTCCGTAAAACTGAAGCCACCAGAACAACAAGTAAAAGCCGCCACCTAATAAGGCAACAATAAACCACCAGAAACTTGGTATCCACAGATAAAGCAAACAAATGGCTAACACAATCAGGCTTACCCACCATTGTTGTTTCAAAATATTGCGTAGAGCCATTTTAATGTACTCTTTCTTTTCTAAGCGATAATTCTTGGTCTTTACAATCATAAACTTCCTCGGGGTCAACTAAAGGGACGCAAAAATAGAAAATTTAATGTAGTCTCCCTGTCTGAACCTTGTCCGTAAATTTTTCTCAACTAAAACAGGTGGGTTTAGATTTTTTACTTGAGAAAAAATACTGGCAAGCCGTTGCCTTTTATAAGAGCTATCCACATCCCAAATTCTTCTTTAAATCCCGGATTGGTATGCCTCCAAAATCGGGGCGATCAGATTTGTTTTCTTCGGGCTGAATCGTGGATTGCTGCTCCTTTTCCTTGGGCCGCTTTGACTTTTTCTTTTTCATCCTTGAAAGTTAAACCCAAATTATGCATTAGGAATAAAAGTTTGACTTATTAAGCTGACGAATCCCTCCTTGGAGTCAGGATTGTCAGGGTTTAACCTCATGACGTTTTCAGTCAGAGTCAGACATGTATCGTCTGACTTGACAATGAAAATCACCAAATTGGTCTGTGGAAATTAGAACTAAGTTGTTGATTTTCATTTGTCAAATTATGCAATAGTCTTTTCTATTGCATAATTACGGTTAAACAACTGCTTTAAATCATTGCTTCTGTGTAGGGTGCCCATTATATTGCGCTTGTTTAAAATTAATCTAAATAAGGATGGAGGTAAGGACTAAAAGCGTAGCGGACATGGTTCCTGGTGAAACAGGCATTATTTCTGGCTTTTTGGATGACCACCTTTCTTCTAAACTGTTAGAAATGGGCCTTTTGCCAGGCACTTCTGTGAGGTTCAACTTTACAGCCCCCTTTGGTGATCCCGTTTGTGTTAGTGTCTCTGGATTTGATCTCTCATTAAGAATTGATGAGGCATCAGTGATTTCCATTCTAAATTAGTTCTTCGTTAGAAATGAGCGATGTAAAAAAGCTGAAAATTGCTTTAACCGGAAAGCCAAATTCCGGGAAATCATCTCTTTTCAACCAACTCACAGGTTTAAACCAAAAGATAGGGAACTTTCCGGGTGTAACGGTTGACAAGAAAATTGGACAGACTTCTTTGAATGAAAATACAAGTGCGGAAATCCTGGATCTTCCTGGAATTTATAGCCTATACCCACGCTCGCTTGACGAAAAGATAGTTGTTGAAGTTTTTGCTGACAAAAATGGTTCGCTGTATCCTGACAAAGTGGTTTTAGTAGCTGACTCCACTAATCTAAAAAATTGCATGCTGCTTTTGACGCAGCTGATTGACCTTGGCTTACCGATAGTACTCGCGCTTAATATGATAGACCTGGCCGCAAAGTCAGGGCTAAGCATAGATTTAAAAAAACTATCATCTCTTCTTGACGTCCCAGTAGTGCTTGTCAATGCCCGCACGGGCCAAGGAATTGAAGAGTTAAAGAAGGTTTTGGTTGAGCCTTTAAAACCATCGCGAAAAAAAGTATTTGCTATAAGTGATGACATTAAACCAATCGTATCTGAAGTACGCGAGCATTTTAACTTGACTTCCGATTACGAAGCTTTTCAATACCTTCAACAGCCTGACAGTTTTATTTTCTTAACCAAAACGGATAAGGATTTTATTCAGCAACTGGCCAAACAGCACCAACTTTTCCCTGCAAAGTATCAGGGAGCAGAGACCATTCTTCGATATGAGTTTATTCAAACAGTGCTTAACAAAGTTATTCTTAAGCCTGCAGATAAAGAGTGGAAAAAGCTTTCAACGCAAATTGATAGGGTGCTCACCCATAAAGTTTTTGGCTATCTGATTTTTTTCGTAGTGCTCTTTCTCATCTTTCAATCCATTTTTGCATTGGCCCAAATTCCAATGGATGCTATTGACAATGGATTTGCTTCTTTTAGTCAATATCTCACAAACCTATTTCCCTCGGGGCCATTGTTTGAGCTAATTGCCCAAGGCATAGTTCCTGGCATTGGCGGCATCTTAATATTCATTCCTCAGATCGCAATTCTTTTTGCCTTTATATCAATACTTGAAGAGACCGGCTATATGGCGCGAGTAGTTTTTTTGATGGATAAGATCATGCGCAAATTTGGATTAAGCGGGAAAAGTGTTGTTCCGTTAATGTCAGGATGGGCATGCGCAATACCCGCTATCATGGCCACGCGCACCATCGAAAATTGGAAAGATAGATTGATCACTATTTTTGTAACACCGTTCATGAGCTGTTCAGCTCGTTTGCCAGTTTACACTATCCTGGTCGCGTTGATTATTCCCGACACAAAACTCTTTGGATTCTTCGGTTTTCAGGGTTTGGTTTTGATGGGTTTGTACTTATTAGGCTTTTCTGCCGCCATTCTTTCGGCTTGGGCAATGAAGTTAATTATCAAGGCTAAGGAGCGTAGTTATCTTATTATGGAAATGCCGACCTACCGCATGCCCAAGTGGTCAAATGTTGGCTACAACATTGTGGAAAAAACCAAATCCTTTGTATTTGAAGCGGGCAAAGTCATACTGGCTGTTTCCATTATTTTATGGGTGTTGGCCAGTTATGGCCCAGCCGAGGAAATGAATAATGCAAGAACGGTTGTACAGCAAGAATCCATAAAAGAAAGACTAACTGAAGAAGGATTTGAGAATAGAGTGGCAGCCTACAAACTGGAGCATTCGTATGCAGGAAAAATTGGAAAGACAATAGAACCAGTCATTGCACCACTGGGTTATGACTGGAAAATTGGAATCGCCTTACTTACGTCTTTTGCTGCAAGAGAAGTTTTTGTAGGGACGATCGCTACCATTTACAGCATAGGGAAGACAGCGGATCCAACAACTATAAAAAGTAAACTGGAATCTGAAATCAATCCTGAGACAGGTGGACCTCGGTTTACAGTTCCTGTTGGGATGTCCCTTCTTGTTTTCTATACATTTGCGATGCAATGTATTAGCACACTTGCCATTGTTAAGAGAGAAACAAAAAGTTGGCGGTGGCCGCTGATCCAACTTGCCTATATGTCTGGCTTGGCCTACTTCGCTGCCTTAATTACCTATCAATTATTGTCTTGATTTACCTTTTTGGAGTAAATCCTGTTTCATTAATCCATCAACTATTTTATATTTAGATCAATTAACCCTAACTTAATCCTAAATTAACCCTGATGACCCAAAGCAAAACCTATCAGACTGGCTTACTCTATCTAGTTCACTTACTGATTTGTTCCGATGGCAGCGTGGACGAGGTAGAAAAGAAAGCGTTGGAAAAAGTGAAGGTGAAGGAAAATATACCGGACTCGGTATTCGATGAATTTCATACTGCCGTAGCCTCAATAAAAGAAAAAGATATTTATCAACAAGGAATTGAAATGATTAATAGTTGTTCTGATGAAGATAAGATCCGCGCATTTGTGCACCTATATAAAATGAGCGAAGTGGATGGTCGGGTCCATGTCAAAGAAGTGAGACTACTTTTGTATTCCATTAAAATGGCTGGTATAGAATTCGATGATGTAGTTGCTCAGGCCAAATTGATAAAAGCTTATTGAAATCTTCGCGCAGCTTTATTCTTTCTCCATCAAGGATCCTTAACTCGTTAATGCAGCCTATTGGCTTGGGTAAATCATTGTTTATTCCTGTTTCCAATTTCGTTAGGTTTTTAGAGCAGCTCTTAATTACTTTTGCCAGATGGCAGAGGCATTCTATCAAAACTCAAAGCTTGGAGTATTAGGAGGAGGACAGTTGGGCAGAATGCTCATCCAATCAGGAATTGATTTCAACGTTAACTTTTCTATTCTCGATCCGGATCATGAAGCTCCGTGTAAATCACTGGCTGAATTTGCAGTTGGCAAGCTTACCGATTATGAAACTGTTTTAGCATTTGGTCAATCCTGTGATCTAATAACCATTGAAATAGAAAATGTAAATACAAAAGCCTTACGGGATTTAGAGAAACAAGGTAAAAAAGTATTTCCACAACCAGCCGTTATTGAATTGATCCAAGATAAGCGGACACAAAAGGAGTTTTATAAGGCTAACCAGATACCAACCGCAAAATTTATCCTTACTCAAAACAAAGAAGAGGTAATTAAGAATAAGGACTTCTTGCCAGCAGTGAATAAACTTGGAAAGGAAGGATATGATGGTAGGGGCGTTCAAATTCTCCGATTAGAAAAAGATTTAGAAAAAGCCTTTGACGCTCCTGGCCTTCTGGAGAAACTCATTGACTTTGAAAAAGAAATTTCTGTGATAGTTGCCAGAAATGAACAAGGTGAAATTTGCTCGTATCCTGCAGTTGAGATGATCTTTCATCCTACTCAGAACATGGTGGAGTATCTTTTCTCACCAGCGGAGATCAGTAGCTCGGTGGCTAAGATGGCAGATGATATAGCCAGAAAAGTCGCTGAAAAGATTCAGATTGTTGGGTTATTAGCAGTTGAAATGTTTGTGACTAAACAAGGCGATGTTTTGGTTAATGAAATAGCGCCACGCCCACACAACAGCGGCCATCAAACTATTGAGGCGAATGTAACATCTCAATATGAGCAACACTTGCGTGCCATCCTCAATCTTCCTTTCGGAGATACTTCTATATTACTTCCCAGCGCAATGGTAAATCTATTGGGTGAAGCGGGTTACTCCGGTCAAGCTATATACGAGGGGATGAAAGGAGTGCTTGCGATTGAAGGCGCTCATGTTCACTTGTATGGAAAGAAAAGAACAAAGCCATTTCGTAAGATGGGGCATGTAACAATTGTAGATGCAGACATAGCCAGCCTGAAGAAGAAAGCCAATTTCGTGAAAGAACATTTAAAAGTAATAGCATGAGCAAACCTGTTATCGGCATTATCATGGGCAGTCAGTCTGATCTTCGCATCATGAAAGAGGCAGCCGAGTTTTTAGACGAGTTAAAGATTCCCTTTGAACTTACTGTGGTTTCTGCTCATCGTACGCCACATCGCATGATGGAGTATGCTACCCTGGCCAGAAAACGTGGCATTAAAGTAATCATAGCAGGCGCTGGAGGCGCAGCACACCTGCCAGGAATGATTGCCTCTATGACTTCCTTACCCATAATTGGAGTTCCTATTAAATCATCGAACTCAATAGATGGTTGGGACTCGGTATTGTCTATTTTGCAAATGCCGGCCGGTGTGCCCGTTGCTACTGTTGCGTTGGACGGAGCAAAGAATGCTGGAATACTCGCAGCGCAAATCCTTGGCGCTTCGGATAAACTTTTAGCCAAAAAGCTGGATAAGTACAAATCAGGATTGAAGAATAAGGTAGAGGCTTCTGTAAGAAACATCGAGAAAAAGGGCTGGAAATCGACAATCTGACCGGAATTCTTACCTGTGCTTTAAATCACTCTGGAAAAAGCTTACCTTCTGCCTCCAATTTCAAATCAGCGTATGAGACCTAAGGAAAAAGGATGGCTAAAAAATTATCTTGAATTTAGGCAGGAGCTGCTGAAAGATATAGCCACCGATGAACGCAAGTCGGCCCATCCGGAACATTCTCTCTATCGCATTGTTCAGCCCACAGGTTTAATGTACGGACAATCTGTTGATAATCTTGGCCTGCAAGGTTCAAAAGACTGGGATCAGAAGGATCGTATGAAAGTGGTGTTGGCGGAAAGTCTCATCAGTAGCTCCTTACTTTTTAGTGATAGATCGATCAAAAACCCGGATGAGCTTTCTGATGTTATTATGAAAGCCGTGGAAAATATTGGAGGATTTTATAATATTTTTCCGGAGTTGGCGACACCAACAAAAACATTGTTTGGTAAGAAAAAAACTTCGGTTGAATTAGCTGAAAAAATTCTCGATAAACGCATCGAACATACAAATTCGCACAGCGGAAATTTCTGGTCTCAATTTTTTCACAATAGCCTCTTATTTCTGGACATATTCATATACGGCCAATGGATTCATACCAGCACAGACCGGATTGTATCAGATTTCTTTAAGTACGAAAGGGAGGAATTACGCTTCTCAGTTGTAAAAGTGATGGCTGCAGCTGCTCATGCGAATGTTACAATAGAATTTGAAGAGCGAAAATTACTTGAACATTTCTTACAAGGCGCGGGACTTTCCTCCGAGAAGAAAAAGGAGGCCCTCCTCATTTTTGAAAAGGGGATTTATGTAGAAGAGATCAACTTACCTACCAATAACTCATGGATTTTAAAAAAGTATTTTTTAGAACTAGCTATCCTTACTATCTGGTCAGATAAGCGGGTAGAAGAAGTCGAAATGTCTTTTTTGAAGAGGTTTTGTGCCTACATGGATTTTTCGGACGATGATCTTGAAAATAGTTTGATGGCTATTGAAGGTTTTGTCTTAGAGCATTGGAATCAACTAGATATGCTCCAGAATAAAAAAGATTATGACCAGGTGAGCGAGCAGTTTATTCAACGGATGTCTAAAGTGACAGACAATAATAAAAGCCGACTAGTCAAAGAAGTGCAAGAAAGCGAAGAGTTGATGGCACTATTAAGAAAGGCAAAATCAAATGAACTTACCGATGAAGAGAAGCATCACATGCAGCAGCTCCTCATTGTTGTGCTTAAAACAATCCCTACGTTTGTGATTGTTTCCCTCCCTCAGCATTTTTTAACGCTGCCCATTCTCATGAAAATTCTTCCAAAGAATTTTTTTACTGACAGCTTAACCGATTAGCCAATCTCTTCAGATTGCTTTTCCTTTTTAGGAATAACAATAGAGAATACGATGGCCAATGTGAGGGTAAGAATGATTACCGTGAATGATAATCCAACATGTACGTGAATATCGAAAATCTCCAAAAGCATTTTCGCGCCAATAAAGAAAAGGATGATAGAAAGCCCTTTCTGCAACAGATAAAACTTATCGATTACGCCTGCCAGTAAAAAGAACATGGCGCGTAAACCCATAACTGCAAAAATATTGGATGTGTAAATAAGGAATTCATTTTGTGTGATCGCGAATGCTGCAGGTATGGAGTCAACGGCAAAGATCAAATCAGTAGTTTCGATCAAAATAATGATAAGGAATAATGTAGTAAACATGAACTTCCCATTTACTCGGCCCATGAATTTTCCGCCCAAATCTTCGGAGGTAATAGGTAGATATTTTCGGCAAATTCTTAAGATGGGATTCTTCTCAGGATCAATCTTTTCGTCTCCGTCTCCAAAATAAATTTTAATACCTGAATAGATAAGAAAAACGCCAAAGATGTAAAGGATCCAATGAAATTTGGCAATAAGCAGAGCTCCTACAAAAATGAAAATACCACGGAAAAAGACAGCTCCTAATATGCCCCAAAACAATATGTTGTGATAATATTCTTCTTTAACAGAAAAGTATTTTAAGATGAGAAGGATGACAAAAATATTGTCAACAGATAAGGCGTACTCAGTTAGATAGGCTGAGAAATACTCAAGAGCGGCATCGGCCCCACCTTCATCTTTGATGTAAATCAAAAACCCAAATACTGTACTTATAAAGATCCAAAATATAGATTGGTAGAGGGCGGACTTGGTGGTTATTTTATGGGCTTGCTTATTGAAAATCCCTAAATCGAGCAAGAGAAAAACAATGATAACTACCGCGAACACACCAAAAAGAATAGTCTCACTTTGACTATTGTTTCTAAACAAAGAAAATACAAGCATCGCTTTTTATCAGTGTTATTTTATCATAAGAGGTGACTAGCGTCTAAAAATGCACAGGAAATCACCACTTATTTGGGGTTAAAGCTACAAATATAAATTAAACTCAAAAACATACACGGGTCGTTTATACAAGCATACTGAAAAAGGGAACCACGAAAGCGAAAAGAGCTAAAGGGTCTTCGATGGTTGAATTTCTGCTCGTATGGTGTAATGAACGCTGTCGCTAAGAATCATCTTCTGAGCTCCTTCAATTAGGAAGCCTGTCAGAAGTGACTGTCCTGCAGTATCATCGAAATACATTACCAGCTTTCGTTGCGTGTAATAAAGAGAATTGGTCGCTTGATATTGTGCTTCTAGTTTTTTTAATCTCGTTGGTGAAGTTTGATAAAAGAGTCTCAGGTAAGGAACTGCAGAATTAGCTGGTGCCTCGAATGAGCGAATCAACAAATTACTTTTAGAGTCCTTTGTCCCATTTTTTATCTTATAGACATCTGAATAAATGGGCAGATTAATCAGATCTAATTGCCGGAAGACATCTAGTTCATGAGACCAGGATGTACTATCGAGTGTGTTTGCTGAAGCGCTACTTTTTCCTGAAATGCTGGCCTCTTTTTTCAGGGAAGCTTTCGATCTACTTAAATAGGCAACATGTGAGTTTACCAGGCTATCCATATCAAAGTATCTCTTACTATTGGCCACCTTCTTTTGGCAACCAACGGATAGCAGTAAAACTGTGAATAGCAATGAGGCTACCTTCATCAGGCTTCAATCAAAATGGAGCCACTCATTTCTTTGGGGATAGGTATGCCCATTAGCGTTAGGATAGTTGGGGCAAGATCACCCAGTTTTCCATCCTTAATCTTACCATGATATTGGCTGTCAACTAGTATGCAAGGTACAAGACTGGTAGAATGCGCTGTGTTGGGTGTTCCATCATCATTAATCATATAGTCAGCATTACCGTGATCGGCTATAATGATGGAACTATATCCATGTTTTAATGCAGCGGTTACTACCCTTTCAGCACAGGCGTCTACGGTTTCTACTGCCTTTACAACAGCAGAAAAAACTCCTGTGTGGCCCACCATATCCGGGTTGGCAAAGTTGAGACAGATGAAATCAGCTTCTTTCTTTTCGAGTTCCGGAATAATTTTATTGCAAATTTCTGCTGCACTCATCTCTGGCTGCAAGTCGTAGGTTGCTACTTTTGGTGAAGGAGCCATGATGCGAGATTCCCCGGGGAAAACACTCTCACGTCCACCTGAAAAAAAGAAGGTAACATGCGGGTACTTTTCGGTCTCTGCAATCCTGATTTGCTTTTTACCGGCTTTCGACACCATCTCTCCAATTGTATTTTCAAGATTGTCTTTGTCAAAAATCACTTTCACTCCTTTGAAGGAGTCATCATAGTTTGTTAACGTGATGTACTCCAATTTCAGTTTCTTCATTCCCTGATCTGGAAAATCTTGTTGTGTGAGCACTTCAGTTATTTCTCTGCCACGATCTGTCCGAAAGTTGAAGCAAAGAACGAGATCACCCTCTTTGATTGTTGCCACTGGGTTGCTGTTAGAATCCACCATGACAATCGGCTTTATAAATTCATCGGTAACACCGGCCTCATATGATTTTTCAATCGCTTTAATAGCGTCAGTTGTTTTTTCGCCTGTGCCATGTACCATTACATCATAAGCAAGTTTAACCCGCTCCCATCTTTTGTCGCGGTCCATTGCAAAATAGCGACCTACTATACTGGCAAGTTTGCCGGTGGTTTTGGAAAGATGTTGTAAAAGATCTTTTAAATAAGCGGCCCCACCTTTAGGATCAGTATCACGTCCATCAGTAAAAGCATGTACAAATAAATTTTTTATCCCGTTGTTATGCGCAATGGTAATGATCCCCTTAAGGTGATCTATATGAGAATGAACTCCACCATCAGAAAGAAGTCCCATTAGATGGAGAGATTTTCCAGTTGATTTGGCATATTGTAAGGCACTCATTAAAACAGGATTACTGTCTAACTCTTTTTCCTCTATAGCCTTATTTACACGTACCAGGTCTTGATAGACTACCCGCCCTGCCCCAATGTTCATGTGGCCTACTTCAGAATTGCCCATTTGACCGGCAGGCAAACCTACAGCCAGCCCTGAGGCTTCCAACTTACTGTGAGGGTATTTTGAATACAAAGAAGTTACAAAGGGTGTTTTTGCCTGATCAATCGCAGAAACCTTGGGATTTTTTGCAATGCCCCAGCCATCGAGGATCATTAACAATACTTTTTTGTTCATCTTAAAAGATTAAAAGAATGGAACTGTAAATATAACTGTGATTCGTGGCATTTGTGAGATAATGTGCTCTTCTCATTCCGGTAACGATTGTTCGCAGCCATAAAGCGAGAGAAAGAGCAAAGGTTCTTGCCATGAGTTTTGCTTACCCGTTATGAATGGCATAATTTTGGTTTAACATTGCAGTTGGTATGATTAAAGAATATTACCGGATTTTATTGTTTTTTATGGTTCTTGGATTTTCCGGGAGTCAGGCTTTTGCCCAAGATGACATTTTCGCTCCATTCAAAGAGGTGATCAAAGCGGGAAATTCCAAAGACATGGTTAAGTTTCTTAATCAATCGGTGGATATGAACCTTGATGGTGAAGTGAATACGTACAGCAAGGCCCAGGCAGAATTCGCTTTACGCGATTTTTTCAAAAAACATCCACCAAAGGATTTTAGTATTGTACATACGGGTTCTTCAAAAGGAGGGCTTCAATTTGCCATTGGTCGCTATCTGAGTAATAGTGAAAGTTACAGTGCACTCATCCGGGTTAAACAGGTTGGTGATAGTTATTTGATACATGAAATTAATTTTGTGAAGGAATAAATTCAGGGCATCTTGTCTACTCTGCAAAATTGGCTATGATCCGCCCTTCTTACGTTACTGAGTCAGCCATCAATCAGTTTATTACCTCTGCTTTGGAAGAAGACATTGGTAATGGCGACCATTCCACCTTAGGGTCAATTCCAGCCAACCTCCATCGCAAAGCAAAACTTTTAGTGAAAGACGATGGCATACTGGCCGGATTGGAAATGGCGACAATAATATTTCATCACGTTGAGCCAACACTTAAACTTGAATATTTTAAAGTAGATGGTGAGGCAATAAAGAAAGGCGACACCGCCTTTACCGTGGAGGGTTCGGCTCGAGCCATTCTTTCCACTGAACGTTTGGTGCTGAATTGCATGCAAAGAATGAGCGGGATAGCAACGTATACAAATAAGTTATGTCAGCTAATTCAAGGTACGCACGCTCGCTTAATGGACACCCGCAAGACTACACCCAATTTTCGCCTGATGGAAAAATGGGCTGTTGCGATTGGGGGTGCTCAGAACCATAGATATGCACTTTATGATATGGTTATGCTTAAAGATAACCATATTGATATGGCCGGTGGAATATCGAAAGCCATCGCGAACACAAAGAGCTATTTGACTTCTAATAATTTGAATTTAAGGATAGAGGTTGAGACTCGCAGTTTAAATGAAGTTCAACAGGTACTGGATGCTGGTGGCATAGATGTGATCATGCTGGATAACATGAATACCTCTGACATGAAAAAAGCGGTAGGCTTAATTGATGGCAGATATAAAACGGAAGCAAGCGGGGGAATTACAGAAAACAACCTTAGACAAGTAGCAGAATGTGGTATAGATTATATTTCTGTTGGGGCATTGACGCACTCTGTTAGGAGTTTGGATTTAAGTTTGAAAAATGTTTTTTAAAATGCCACTAAGACACCAAGTCACAAAGGAAAACCGGAATCAACTAAGGAATTCCCAATCATTCGAGCAAAATTTCTATTAACTTTCAACCCATTATGCGGTTGATCTTTTTTTTCTCTTTTAGTCTGATCCTTTTCCAATCTGGTGCACAGGAGCAAACAAGTCAGGATTCTGTTCGCAGGCTAGATGAGGTGGTAGTAAAAGCTTATGCTTCTGACCGGGTATTAAACGAAGTGCCAGCAGCCATCGCAATCATTGATTCAAAAGAATTAAACAGGTTCAATAACACCTCCTTTTTGCCAGCCCTCAACACGGTTCCTGGCGTGCGCATGGAAGAACGCTCTCCTGGGAGTTATCGCTTGTCAATTCGCGGAAGCACATTACGCTCGCCCTTTGGAGTAAGAAATGTGAAAGTATATTGGAATGGTTTGCCCTTTACGGACGCTGGGGGCAATACCTATTTGAATAGCTTAGACTTCAACTCGATTAATAATATTGAAGTTATAAAGGGGCCCGGAGCAAGTTTATATGGTGCAGGGACCGGTGGAGTTCTCCTGCTAAACTCGAAGTTAAAAAGAGAACCAAACATAAGCGTTGGTTATTTGAGGGGTAGCTATGGACTTTCTCGCTTTGATGGCGCTGTTCAAGTGATTTCGACAAAAGGAATATGGAGGGCATCTGTTGCACAACAAGATGCGGCAGGTTATCGTGATCAGACTAAGATGTCCAGACTAGCTGCACAGATTGATGGCATTACTTCCCTTGGAAAGAAAAGTACACTCTCAGCAATATTTTTTGCGTCTAATTTAGATTACCAAACTCCGGGTGGGCTTACAAAGGCTCAATACGAGGCTAATCCGCTGCAGGCCAGGCCAGCAACGGCAACGCAACCTGGTGCTGTTGATCAGCATGCGGCTGTAAAAAACAAAACATTTTATCTAGGTTTTGTGCATGAAGTAAATTGGAATGAAGCATGGCTTACCCGTACGGGCATTTATGGTTCTAACACTGACTTTAAGAATCCCAGCATTAGAAACTATGAGGCACGGACAGAGAACAATGTTGGAGGCAGAAGTGAAACACAATACAAGTTTGGAAAAGCCAATTGGAAGGGAAAGTTTACAATTGGTGGTGAGTTTCAATATTTCTATTCTCCGGTGGAGGTGTATGGAAATAACCAAGGCACTCCTACAGCAACCATTCAGTCCATTGATACTCTTACATCCCGAGCTGTCCTGGGTTTTGCACAAATTGAACTTGATCTGCCCCATCAGTTTTATTTGACAGTGGGAGGTAGTTCTAATTTCTTAAAATATCAGTTTGAACGGTCATCCCCCTCGATAGCCGTTCAGGACCGCAAGTTCGATTCTCAGTTGTCGCCTCGCGTGGCATTATTAAAGAAGATAAATTCAAACCTGTCACTCTACAGTAACATAAGTTACGGATTTTCACCACCAACATTTGCGGAGGTTAGGCCATCCACTGGAAATTTTAACAACGATCTGAATCCTGAGCGTGGAATTAGTTATGAAGTAGGAGTGAGAGGAAGTGCGTTCCAGCGTTTAAGCTATGATCTAACGGCTTATAATTTTCAGCTGAATGAAACAATCGTTATTCAACGTACTCCAGATGGAGCAGAATTTTTTGTTAATGCTGGCGAGACGTCTCAAAAAGGACTAGAGGCAAAAATTTCATGGGAGCCTAATCTGCAAAACAATCGCATCCTAACGTCATTGCGTCTTTGGAGTAGTTACTCGCTGAATAACTATCATTTCAAAGATTATGTGAGTGATTCGAAAGACTATTCCGGAAATTTATTAACGGGAGTTGCACCTAATATTGCTATAGCTGGAATAGATATTAGAGCCCTTAAAAACTTTTATATTAACACTACATTCAATTATGTTGATCATACACCACTCAATGATGCAAATACGGAATATGCGTCTGAATATTTTCTGCTAGGCGCACGCATGGGTTACAGTGGGCTGTTAAAGAAAAAGCACCTTTATGAAATCTTTTGGGGGGCGGATAATCTCTTTGATGAACGCTATAGCTTGGGCAATGACCTCAATGCGGCTGGAGGCCGGTATTATAATGTTGCTTCAGGTAGAAATTTCTATTTCGGAATCAGATTCAGGTTTCAGTAGAAAATTTGAAGGGTTTAAATAGGGTGTTACCTAATTTCAGAAATTGGTATTATTACAGATAAATATATAAATACAAAGTTTCTGTAACTTCGCTTCCGCAAACCCAATCTATTATGAAAACAATACAAATAGTTTTAAGAACGGTCTCTGCCGTTTGCTTCGCCTTCATCATGTCATCTGCATCGTGCGACCTTTTTGAGAACCTCCCGGACGTTTCATTTGATGCCGATTTGCCATTGACATTCACTGTTCAGGAAAATGCAACATTTACAAACAAAGATTACTCAAATACGCAGACTCTTGATGCCACCTCCAATGCTGAGGTAGCTAAGTACAAAGACAAAATCAAAGATTTTAAGGTTAATAGTGTTACCTACAAAATAACGAACTACTCCTCAACACCTCCAGGAACAGCCGTTACCTTCAGCAATGGAAAAATGTCGTTCGGTGCTGTTGGTGCAGTTGGAAGTACGGTGGCAACACTGGGTTCGGTAAATCTACTTGCAGCATCTAGTGGAGCAGCACAACCTCTAACCATAGACCAGGCTGGGCTCAATTCTATGGCGTCAACTCTGCTTGCTGACAAAAAAATTGATGTGAAAACAAGCGGAGTCTTGTCTTCAACACCTGTCTCTTTTAAAGTAGAAACAATTTTTAAGGTTACAATAACGGCAAGCGCTATCAAGTAAATTAGATCATCATAATGGTAAATGCCTTCCAACTTTGGAGGGCATTTATTTTTTATTGCGGGTAAGTAATTCCTTTATAATAATTGGTGCATGTATACGGGAGTTTTCGATGAACCATTTATTTGTTTTTAATCCCCCGCAAATTACCCCAGCCAGATATAAACCTTTCACATTGGTCTCCATTGTAGTTTCTGAATAAACAGGAGTATGAAAATCGTCATCACGAAATTCAATACCAGCTTTCTTCATGAAATCAAAAGGAGGCTGGTAGCCCGTCATGGCTAGCACAAAGTCATTTTCTAATATTGTATCGCCTGAAGGTGTTTTTATAGATACTGATGAATCGGAAATACTTGTGATCTCTGAATTGAAATAAGCTTTGATTGATCCTTCTTTAATTCTGTTTTCGATGTCGGGCCTAACCCAGTATTTTACGCTTTCACGGATAGAAGATTCACGTATTACCATTGTTACATCTGCCCCCTTTCGCCACGTTTCCAACGCCACATCTACTGCAGAATTGGCGGCTCCAACTACAATAATCTTTTGAGCAAAGTAAGGGTGAGGCTCATCATAATAATGTTTTACTTTAGGCAAATCTTCACCCGGTACATTCAGCAAGTACGGTAAGTCATAAAAACCAAGTGAAAGAATTATTGATTTTGCTTGATAATCATTCTTGGATGTTATGACTGAAAAATTTCCATCTATATTCTTAGTAAGTTCATTTACTTGTTCATAAAGATTTACTTTTAGCCGCCAGCTCGTACAAACCCGCCTGTAGTATTCTAACGCTTCAGCGCGTGTGGGCTTTGGGTTATTAGTTACAAAAGGCACTTCTCCGATTTCAAGTCTGTCAGAAGTTGAGAAAAAGGTCATGTTAGCCGGATAGTGGTATAGGGAGTTTACCAAACACCCTTTTTCGAGGATTATATAGCTTAGACCCACTTTCTCCGCTTCAATTCCACAGGCAAGTCCAATAGGGCCAGCTCCAATAATAATAACATCGTAGGTTTGCATGATATCCCTTTGAATAGTTAACAATATTGTAAAAATTTAGGTACTTATTTTCTTATTGATAACCTTAAAACTGTAACTGAGTTTTCGGCTACTTAAATGGAGGAGGATAATACTAAAGATGGAGCAAAAGTGTATGGTGTCATCTCAGTCATGGCCTTGTTTTCGCTTGCGCTTTTTTGGTCCATAGACGATTCATTTCGACTGATATTTTTTGGTTCAGCCACCGCGTTCGGAGTCCTTTATTTTTTGAAAAGAGGTGCTTTTGATTTCAGCTTGACAGATTTCTTGCAACGAAAACAAACGACAAAGCAATACGGCACACCTACATTAAGTCCATTCACAACATCAGAAAAAGGAGCGCTTTACTTTGGCATTGGTACATTGGTGGCTGTGATTCTGGCTTTTGCCATTTATGCTGTCTCTACCGAATTTGAAGGCTCAACCGCTAATGAAGTAGAGCAAGCAGTTGAATTAAATTCAGAAACAGTTTCTTTCGACACTAATAATCCTGACGATGTACTCGAGCAAGGAAATAACTTCTACAATAAATCTCAATTCGATTCGGCTTTGTTTTACTATAAGCGGGCACTCGTGCTCAGGCCTCGTTTCAAGGAAGCGTATTACAATACTGCATTGATCTCTTACAGTCAATCGGATTATTCAAATGCCATCCTTACTATGAAAGAATGTTTGAACAGCTACCCTGATTATGGAGACGGTCTCCAACTGATGGGTAATTGCCATTCAAGATTAGAGCAAAACGATGAAGCGTTGTCCTTTTATGAGAGGTCTTATGCTACCGGCACTCGCAATGCAGAGTTGAGTCACTACCTGGCCTTTTTTTATGACCTTAAAAACAATACGGCAAGAGCTATTGAATTCTACAAAGAAGCTCTTCAACAAGACAGCACTAAGGTTGATGTATATAAACGCCTTGCCGAGCTGGAGCCAGATAAGCGAGTGTGGTACTCAAAGAAGGCTGAAGCCTGGGATATAAATAAGAAATAAACAACTTCATGCCAAAGGAGGGAACTGCTCTTTATTTCATTGCCATTGTACCTCCTTCGCCAATTTTTGAGCAGGCAACATTATTGAAAAATCATTTTAAAGAACACTATCAAAGTAAGGCGTCACTCAACTCTCCACCGCACATCACGGTGCATATGCCATTTGAATGGAAGGAAAAGAGAGAAGCAGAGCTGGTTTCAAAACTTGCTCTATTTTCAAAAGGCAAACAACGTATTGATCTTCAATTTCAAAACTTTGGCTGTTTTTCTCCGCGCGTGATTTTTGTTAATGTTTTAGAAAGTGAGGTTCTTCGAAATTTCCAATATGAATTGCATAGATTTTGTAAAGCTGAATTAAATATTTTTAACGCCCACTACAAAGACCTACCTTTTCATCCACACATGACATTAGCTTTTCGCGATTTAAAAAAACTAATGTTTGAAAGGGCTTGGGACGAATTTAAAGACAAAGAATTTTCTGGCTCTTTTAGTGCTGATCATTTTACGCTGTTAAAGCACACTGGCAAAGTCTGGGAACTGTTTAAAGAATTTAGTTTGTAAGTGGCCTTTTTGGTTTGGAAATAGAAGAATAAAAATTGGTAATAACAGAGTTCCAATTTGTACATTTATCATTCAAAAAAATTGTTATGAAAACTGTAATAGCCGGAGTTCTGATGTTCGCTGTCTTACATTCATTTGCTCAAACAGGCTCTGAGATTTATCTGTTTGACCTAAAAAGTAAGAAGGGTCAGGTCACCATCACTAATCCTGTAAACATCACCAATCATAAAGGTTATGATAATCAACCTTCTTTTGATGCTGAAAACTCTCTGATTTATTATTCATCTTTTAATGAAGATGGCCGCTCGGATATTAAAACCTATAACTACCAAAGGAAGGAAGTAAAATCGTTCACTACTACATCAGATAGAGAATATTCTCCCACTCTTACGCCCGACAAGTCCTTTATCTCATGCATCATTCAACGGGATAATAATGCCCAAGATCTAGGGAAGTACCCGTTAGGAGGCGGAGAGCCCGAGGTTATGATTAGCAACCTTATTGTGGGATATCATGCGTGGATGGATAATAGCAACCTTGCATTATTTGTGTTAGGGGATACCAGCACGTTGCATCTTTATCAATTACCTACCCATAAGGACGTTGTATTAGCCAATGACATTGGAAGGTCGCTGCATAAAATTCCGGGAATCCGAGGCTTAAGTTTTATTCAAAAAACTGCTCAGAAAGATTGGTTGATTAAGAAAGTGGACTTAAACACCCAAAAGATATCCACCATTACCAAAACAATTCCTGGCCGTGAAGACATTGCGTGGACGGGAGATGGTTTGATCATATCTTCTGATGGAGAAAACTTATTTGTTTTTAATCCCGGTAAGGACTTGACCTGGCGCAAGGTTGAGGTAAAGGCCGGTAAGGAAATTTTAAAAGGTGTTACGAGGTTGGCTGTTAGCCAGAATGGTGAAAAGTTAGCCGTTGTAGTGGCTGAGTAATTTCAGATGATCTAGTTCTTCCATCAAGTGTTCCTTTTTTCTAAGGCTTTTCGCAAAACGATCCTTTTGCTATAAACAATTTTTTGAAGTCAAGTTCCAGTAATCCTTCTTGCACCGCGGGATCAAATTCAATTACTTGTTTTTGTAAGTCACCTTTCATAATCAGGAGGCCACCATCACGGTCACCAAACTGTCCTTCTGCGATAACATTACCCGACTGTTCAATTTTTTTGAGATAGTCATCATGTTCCTTAAAGGAAAGCGGAGCATCTCCAATTGTAAACTTGCTAAGATTAGGAGTATAGCGAACGAAGTGATACGTAGTCATTTCATACGGCTCACCTACAGCACATACAGAGCCTGCTCTGATAGTGAATGGTAAAACTTCAATATTCCAGCGTTTGGCTTTGATGCCTGGGTCTTCGCTGATCCAGCCACTCACTTCTTCAACTGATGTTGATCTGAAAATAAAAATGCCCCCACCACCTTCAAACGGTCCGGCTGCCAATAGCTTTCCTTCTTTAGCCATTTTGTTAATGTTAGCCATGTGGCCTTCCATAATTTTATCTACTTCCTCTTTTGAAAGAGATGCCTTGTCCGGCTTGCTGTTGAGGAAGACCAAGGTGAATCTATTGGATTGTGAAAAAGAGACCAGGCTTACCAATAGCAAAACTGAAACAGTAAGGATTTTCATAAAGTGAACTTAAGGTTTTTTGTAGCGGAAGTAAAAATCGTATCGCAGGAAAAAAATAATTTTATTTTAATCCATTTAAAAGTATTAAATACATCTGGTAATCAAATTGTTTCTGTTTTACCGCGGCTTATTAATAGGACTCCAAACAAAATCATGGCAGTTCCTACAACCTGCATTACAAAAATGGATTCATTCAAAAAATAATAGGCGAGGAGAATTGTTGATACCGGCCCAACACTTGCTACAATTGCCGCGTTTCCCGCACCGATTCGATTGATTCCTATGGAAACCAGGTATGATGGAATAACGGTAGAAAGAATTGCCATCAACAGTCCGTAAATGTATACCTGTGATGGTAGTGACGTAAGTGATTGTTCGCTAGTTGCAAAAAAGTGAAGAAACACTCCAATGCAAGCGAAAGACATTGCGTAACTATTAAACTTAACCGCCCCTACTAATGGGATAAGTTTGCCGCTTCCAACGATATAGGCAGCATAGGTAATGGCACAAATGAAAATCAGAAATGACCCCCAAATAAAATTCTCATTTTGTGAGACACTGAAATCCACCTCGCCAAAAAAAGCCAGGAGCAATCCCGAATAAGTGACAGCAACAGCAAGCCATTGAATCCCTTTTACTTTCTGCTTAAACAACACTGAATTCATAAACAAAACCAAGGTTGGATATATGAATAAGATTAATCGCTCAATTCCGGCTGTTACAAACTGTAAGCCTAAGAAGTCTAACAAGCTACTGATGTAATAGCCAAGGCATCCAATAACAGCGATATATATCCATTGTTTGGCAGTGAACTTTACGTTGTTTTCTTTTGACGAATACACTCCCGCTGAAATCAGAAAGAAAGGCAGCGAGAAAATCATACGGAGAACGAGAAGTGAAATAGCATCAACTTGTGTATCGCGGTAAGCCAGTTTTACAAAAATAGCTTTTGTTGAAAA
Source organism: Bacteroidia bacterium (assembly GCA_031384515.1). GTDB lineage: Bacteria > Bacteroidota > Bacteroidia > Cytophagales > Cyclobacteriaceae > ELB16-189. The sequence continues at coordinate 41,599 of JANNAQ010000036.1, read as the reverse complement.
ACAAATGGCTCCGGCTAAGCAAATGATGACTCCCCAGAAAAATGGAGTAGTGTTTTTCTTTAGCATGATTATGCTACCAAAACATTTACCAGCTTCATCATATCTTTTTCATCGTTGTAAAGATTTGGAGAAATACGAATTGCATCGCCACGAAAGGAAACTGAAATTTTATTTTTCTGAATTCTTTGTTTAATTTTTATTATATCCAACTCCTTCGGCAACCTGACTCCAAATAAATGATGGCTACGGAAAGCTTCTTCTTCCACCCAAAAACCTTTGTCTTTCAAAGTTTGAATGGGCTTTCGTGTAATATTGGCACAATACGCCTGTATATTCACTGGATTCCATGCGTTAATCTGCTTCAATGCGGCCAACATCATAGGTAATAGAATAAAATTGCTATGCTCTCCTACTTCATAGCGTAGTGCTCCCGGCTGGTAATTAGTTTGATAATTGACAAGTCCGGCAAAGTTTTCGCTGTCTAAGCGATTGATCCAGTTTTCTTCTATTGGCTTGCCATGATCAAAATATTCTCCATAATAGGCAAGCCCAATGGAATAAGGTCCCATCAACCATTTGTAACCGCTACAGACCAATGCATCGGGTTGAATTTTCTGAACATCAAAGGGCAAAGCCCCAACCGATTGTGTCCCATCAATTATCAATAACGCTCCGACTTCTTTTGTACGTTTTCTGATTTCTATTAAATCAAACAAAGTACCATCCGCCCAATGCACGTTACCCAATGCTACTACTTTTGTGTTCTTATCGATTTCATTAAGGATTTGTTCATTCCAACGTTTCCCTCTGCCTTCTCGAGGTTCAGAAGGGCTAATGATTTTTATTTTGGCACCAGTATCCAAACTCAGCCGCTGCCATGGATAGTAGTTGCTAGGAAATTGCTCGGCAGCTACGATAATGGAGTTGGTGGAGGCTAGCTTTATATTGTTTACAACGTTGGCCAAGCCATACGAAGTAGAAGGGACAATGACTATCCGTTTTACTTCTTTTGTATTAATCAATTTCCCAAACTCGCTTCTTAGCAACTCGCTTTCAATAAAAAAGTCATCCACTGAAATAGTAAATGGATTTCGCTTGGCCTTTATTCCGTCCATACCAGCTTTCTCCACACTTTTTAACAAAGGTGACATATAGGCACAATTGAGATAGGTAGTACTGGTTTGTAAAGAGAATTTTGATCGTTGATTTTTGAGCATACTAAATATTATTTTTTAAAGGCTTTATGAATCCAAGAAAGGGTGACAAAATCATTCGCTGTTAAGAGATTAAATGGACAGAGGCCTACCGCAATCAGGGTGAAGTTGAATATTAAATTGAGCTACGTATTTGTCATGAAAATACTACTTAATAGGTACTAAAATGTTAGAAAACCCTCGCAAAACTCAAATTGTTAAACATTACAATACAATTTGATGACTTGAGTTAAACCTTAGGTTACCATTTTTGCTCTACACAAATAAAGAAATACAATTGGAGAATTCATGAGAACATTATCTGAAAACTATAAAGGGATCGAGTTCGTCCGAATTTCAACCCTTCCGGAAGACCAAAAGCAATTGATCTGGACTTCAATAAAGCGCGATAAAATCATTAAAATTTTAAAAAGTGATTGTCTGCTTAACGATTGTGTACAGGTTCATGACTATGAAGCTTGGTATTCTGAAAATTATAAGTCAGAAGTAATCTCGATGGCAAACTCATCGCCACAGCCTCAAAGCCAACCAAGTTATAAATTGGCCTTTAAATAATTCAATAAACAGGTTAGGTCCATATTCCTTCGGGTACAATCTCCAGCACATTCCCAAAAGGGTCTTCAAAATAAAAAGACTCTTGGCCGGTCTCCCAAATTACTTTATCGATGATGACAATTCCCTTGGAAAGAATTTCTTGTTTATGTCTTTCATACTCCTCTCTCTTTACCTCAAAGGCAAAGTGATACTTACCGTCTGCAAAATGGGCAGGAGGACTTTTTTTTAACCGCGAATCGTCTGGATTGAAACAAAGCAAAACTGAATTTCCTGCGCGGAAGAAAATATGCTTTTCTTTTACATAGCTGATGATAGGCAGTTCAAGCAATGTATGGTAGAATTCTTTTGCCTTTTCAAGATCACGACAATAGATGCATGTTTCTTTAATTTGTTGGATGTTCATGCTCCCGGTTTTAAACCTTTGGAGATATTCGATTTTGGAATGTCAGGCTTGTACTTGGAATCTTTGAAAAGTTTATCGGCATTTGGTAATGCCATCAGTTGGGGTAAGGAAGTTTCTGGATTTCGCTCCATGTAGGCGTTCACAATCTGCCAGCCCACCCATGTGCCGATGCGACCCGGACATTTCTCACCGACTTCAATGGTCTTGGGCCGCTCGTCAATAAATTTTTGCTTGACTTGGTGACTTGTTTGATACAAGACCTGATCTTCAAGAAATCGATACCAAATCAAGCCTTCATTTTTTCTAGAACCTGTTATTTCTTCTTGTGTGTAAGCGATAAAAATACTGTCGGGAACGCAAGGCATTGTTTGTTTAGCAAAATAATAGGCTTTGCCGAATGCTATCATATCGGCTAAAACTGTTTTATCTTCTACACGTGTTTTGTTAAAGCGATCATCTATTCCATAGAGTAACATGACAGAAGGCACAATAAAGTTTTTCTGGTATCGCCTTAGCATGTAGTCATACATATTGGGCTTGTATTTGGCTTTAGGCCCCAGAAAATAATCCAGACCAACAATGATAAGTGAATCGGAAACGAAAAGATCCCCTTCCAATCCCGTGATTACAGTTATTACTTTAGGAGGGTTGAAGTCGGGATAGTAATACTTGATATTGGCGAAGGCTTGTAGAAATTCACTTTTTAATTCTGATAAATCACCGAATACCTTTTTGGTCTCCATCAATAAGGTATCAATATGAGGATTCGTAAAGCGATTATATAGTTCATTGATGAAAACAGAATCATCCGGATACGCAGGACGGTTAAAAAAATAGTCGCGCACGGTTGGGTGATGGGCAAAGAAGCGCACTAACTCTGCTTTTGTGGTGATGGCTGGCAGAGAGTCTTCCAGTGATTCGATCTGGAGATTGATTCCAGCTTCCGATACTTCCGGTATGAAAGCACAATTTTCTTCTTTATTATCCTTACAGCCAAATAATAAGCAAGCTGATATTAAAATTAAGATGAGAAGTTGGCGCATGAATTCGAATTTCTTTTCCGCGAAGATGCCGAGAATTTAATAAAACTTAAAGTCATGAATGCCTGTTGATTGATTTTTTCGTTTCTTATACAATTGGATGGGTAGTATATTACAGCGTGAATCTACCCAAGCACATAGCCGTTTCTGGAAATATCGGCTCCGGAAAAACAACATTGGCTGAAAAGTTATCCAAACATTATGGCTGGACCCCACTGTATGAGTCGGTTGACCATAATCCTTATCTCAAAGATTTTTATGAAGACATGACCCGGTGGGCTTTTCATCTTCAGATTTATTTTTTGAATAACAGATTTAATCAGGTCCACCAAATCCGCGCTAGCGAGCGCACCATTATTCAAGATAGAACCATCTATGAAGACGCTCACATTTTTGCGGCAAACCTTCACAAAACTAAACATATCAGCGACCGAGATTACCAAAGTTATCTGGACATATTTAATTCCATGATCAACTTTGTAAAACCACCCGATTTGCTGATCTACTTAAAAGCCGATATCCCCAAACTTGTTCAACAGATTCAAAAACGGAACCGGGAATTTGAATACAACATTAAGCTCGACTATTTGCGTACACTAAATGAACATTATGAAACGTGGATCGGCCAATATAAATTGGGCAAGCTCCTGATTATAGATGTGAACAACATGGATTTCGTAGAACGGGTTGAAGATTTCTCAACTATTGTAGGCAGAATTGATTTGGAATTGAATAATTTATTTGGCAGCCTTACCACAGATCGAGACTAAAGACGGAAATCTTTCTCTGCTTATTTCAATTCAACAACGGCCGAACTGTACCCGGCAAAAATCCCCAATCCATTTTCAATGTTGGAAAAGACCTGAACAGGCTGTGCAAATGGATCTCCGTTAGTGTTGTCTTGCAGATTTTTGGTGGTAAAATATTTGTAATACTCTTCGCTAATGCTTACGAGCGCGAGCCTTAAATTCAAGGAAGTAAAGTTGGAGCCGTAAAAGTATATTTTTAAATGGAGACTGTTATTCTTTCCATTGAAAAGATTGTCATTTATGTATTTGTCTGGTTCGCTAAACTCGCTATTTAAGGTAGGGTCTTCAAGTACGTAGTAAATCTCTCGCGGAAACCAAACTGTATCTTTATTGATAACATAAAAGGCATCTTCAATAATCTTAATTGTATAAAAATTTTTTTCTTCAGCAGGGTCCTTAAAATTTACCTCTATTTCGATAGCCTCCCCTTCGGCTATAAAACGAGAGGAGTCGATGTTGAATGAAGTGATGGGGACAAGTGTTGGCACTTTGTTGATGGCCTGGATGCTAGTTTCATTATTAACTTCGACCTGAATCACATACAACTGACCAGGCAGCGGCTTGGTCTTACCAATATAGCTATGTCCAACAAGGTTTTTGAAAGATCCGGTAATTGTTTCAATCAGTACGTTATCCTGATCCCGTATTGATACACTGGCATCGGTAACTGGATCAAAATAGGAACCTTGCCGTTTATCCAATACGTGCTTGGCTCTTGAAATTTGTATTTGCCAAACACTATCCGGTGAAAAAAGTGAGTTGATTACAACCTTGGGTCTTTCTACCGGAATATCAAAATCAACAACGGTTGTGCAGGCGGCCGTAGCAGTGAGTATACTAAAAAAAATGAGGTGTCTTTTCATCATCTAAAATTTGAAGCTATAGGTGACAGAGGGAATAACAGGAAACAACGAGTATTGGATAAACTGCTTACTTAACCCCTGACCTTGAGGATTATTTTGATAGTTATACTCCAGATTAATAAAGAACGGATTTAGCCGACTATACGCATTGTAAAGACCAAAGGTCCATTTTCGTTGCCCCCATTTTTTATCTTTCCACCAGCTGAAACTTAAATCAAGACGATGGTAGCTTCTCATTCGAAATGAATTTCGATCGCCATAATATACATTTTCATCATTTCCATAACTGCTAAATCGAGAATTGAGGTTATTGGAGGTTGCCTGGTAAGTAGCAATTGGCAGCGTAACCGAATTACCGGTTCCATAAACCCACACCATTGAAAAATCCATCCTCTTATTCCACTCGTGTGTGAGGGCCACACTTACATCATGGCGCCTGTCGTATCGGTAGGGATACTCCTTCCCGAAATTCAATTCATCAAATTGACGTACTGCCTTTGAAAGCGTGTAGCCAACCCACCCTGTAACTGCTCCTGTTTTTTTCTGCACAAGCACCTCTGCTCCGTAGCTTTTGCCCCGCCCATTCGTAGCTACTTTATCTTGCCAATCACCCTCAATGTCCAAGTAACTTGCTCCGTCTTTGTATTCAATTAGGTTGCTCATTTTTTTATAATACCCTTCCAGGCTAAATTCAAATTGTGATTTGTAGGTCTTGGCAAATCCAATGGCCACTTGATTTGCTTGCTGTGGTTTTATTCGTGCTGTACTTGGTACCCATAAATCGGTTGGCAACCCAATACCCACATTTGAAAGTAAATGAATGAATTGAGTCATGGTGGAATAGGATGCTTTAAAAGAAAAGTCATCTGTTATGAGAAATCGCGAAGAAACGCGTGGCTGTACAGAGTAATACCATTCATTCTCAACAGCAAAGGCAGAAGCGTGAACGCCTGCATTGATTTTGAAGCGCTTACTAATTTTCCAATCATCTTCTACGTATGCAGCTACTTCATAGGCTTTGGTGACCTTTGCTCCTACTGTTGTATCCCCTTCTGAGGCACGGAATGCCAAAACACCTGGCGAAAACTGATGCCAGATATTATTTGCTCCAAAACGAATGAAATGATCAGGGCTTGGCAAATAATCAAAATCAATTTTAGCAGCCCAATCGCGAATGCCTGAGTGATATTTGATACCAGAAAAGTTCTCTTGGGCTGGAGAGTTTGGTGTAGACTGTATCTCTTTATATTGCTGCGTTATGTCAAACAGATATCGGCTATATGTTGTGGTAACATTGCTAAATAGTTTTGGTCCAAAAACATGATTCCAGCGAGCGGCTGTTATCACATTGCCCCATTTTAAACTGAATTGATCATTGCTTGTAATGGTTGTTGTGTCGTATCGATCCGTATACTTCGATTTTGCATACGCCTTATCATCTCCCGAGTAGGTACTTAGAAAAATTCGGTTTGTAGAATTGACAATATGGTTCAATTTCAAATTAAGATCATAGAAGTAATAACCACCACTTGCCTGTGTGCCTTGCTTTCTGGCTTGACTTCGAATGATGGGTTGGGCGAGTAAGTCAATATAGGTGCGTCTTGCCGAGATGATAAACGATGTTCGGTCTTTTATGATAGGACCCTCAACAGTTAGTTTCGAGGAAATAAGACCGATAGATCCTTCTCCCTTAATTTTTTTCATGTTGCCTTCTTTCATATTAATATCGATAACCGATGAAAGACGCCCACCATACCTTGCCGGGAAACCACCTTTGATTAGTTGCACGTGGTTGATGGCATCTGCATTGAAGACAGAAAAGAACCCAAACAGATGAGAGGCATTGTAAATTGGAACCCCATCCAGTAACATGAGGTTTTGATCTGGACCACCACCACGCACATAGAGTCCGGTACTTCCTTCACTACCAGATTGCACACCTGGCATCAACTGAAGAATTTTTAAAATATCCGTTTCTCCCATAAAGGCCGGTAAGGCTTTTATCTGTTCGATAGGAACACTTAAAGTGCTCATCTTGGTTGATTCGTGAATAGGATCTGCTTTGGTACCACTTATAACTACTTCATTTAGCAGTGTTGAACTTTGTAGGTTCATAGTAATTACAGTATCCCTTCTAAGGAAAAAACGTATAGTTGTTGGTTGATAGCCAACATAGCTATAGACTAGTGAGACGGAATCTTTTGGCAAGGTTAGACTATAGAAACCATGCGTATTAGCAGAACTACCTGAAGAAGTTTTGGGATGAATAAGTGTTGCGCCAATAAGACTCTCACCTGTGTCAGCATCTTTTATATAGCCGCTAATTGTAAATTTTTGCGCATGAGATAAGAATGATAATAAAATCAATGAGACAAAGCCAATTGTTTTTCTCATGTTGGGTTAGGTTGAAAGCTGTATTTAAACGTTCAATGCTTTTTCTTATTGTCTCATTAATTGAACTATTCCATAGTCTTTGTAAGAAGACTATTTCAAAACCACTTCCTCAGACTAAACAAAATCTCTACAATTTTAATCGATTGATCTGTGGAGTGTGATGGACGATATGCTCATGGAAAAACATCAGGGCGTGTTGAATATTCAAACGTCCAGCGCGCACGTGCTTATAAATTTGCTTTTTAATCTGATTGTCATCAAATTTTTCTAGTAACGCCTTTAGTTCTGCTCTGGTTTTGTCCCAATCAGTGACCAGTTCATCAAATGAGGCATAAGAAGGAGTATTCTCAATAACAGTACGTGGTGCTTTAAACTTAAAAGGTAGCCGCTGAGAAAGTCGAAGTAAAATCATTTTAACTTCTTCCCAAAGCCCTGTGTTTTCGGCCTCTAATATGCCGAGTATTTTTTTTTGAAGATACATGATTGAAAGTTTCTCAGCTGCTATGAGGTGAGCCAGAATTTGTTGGATTGACCACTTTCCTACAGGAGCATAACGCTGCTTATCGGCTGAAAGATTTTTCAAAGAAGTCAATAAGGTGACTCTTTCACTTTCCAAAGAATCGAAAAGGAGTTGAAGTTTTGTGTTCACTTGAAATTGTTTTTGTTAGACTGGTCATTCTCTTTTAGAAAAATACAAGACTGGAAAGTTATAGGTTTCCAATCAAATTCATAACTTTAAGCAATAGCATTTAACCCTACTACTATGAATACCAACTATGCAGGTTTCTGGATGCGGTTTGTAGCCATCATCATCGATGGAATTCTTGTTGGTATCATTCGAGCTTTTTTGGTTGTCCCTATCCTGGCAACGGTCGGAATTACTTTTGCCTCTGGTTTTGAAAACTTTGATCCAGAGAACATGGATGAGTTAATCCCATTTATAGCAACAATTGTGGCGGCTGCCGCAGCACTTGCGGTACTTTCCACGATCATTTGGGTGTTGTATGGAACTTTGATGGAGGCATCGAAGTATCAAGCCACCTTAGGCAAGATAGCCTTAGGTTTAATTGTGACAGACATGAATGGCGGAAAATTAGATTTCTCTAAATCGCTTGTTCGCAATCTTGGTAAAATACTTTCTAATTTTATTTTTCTGATCGGCTACATAATGGCTGCTTTCACAGAAAAAAAGCAAGGACTTCATGATATTATCGCAGGCACTCTTGTAGTCCAGAAGTAGTTCTAAGCAGTTACTTATCGCAGAAAGTTGATATGCTTAGGCAGCATTTCGATTTTTGCAGGAAGCCAGCCCATCCATTCTCCTTCCGCTTCAATCGGGCAAGGCTCAGGTGCACTCATTTCAATAGTTGTACTTGTATTGTACATAATTGCATTGCTATTGATTTTCTTTTTAGCCTTCACTAGCTGAAGAAAAAATAGAAACTTTAAAAGAGCCATATCGGTTGCAAGAAATGTAGAGAATAGGCCATCATCGGGAAGTGCTTCAGGAGCAATAAACATTGAGTTGCCAAATGACTTTCCATTTGCAATTGCCAATACTCGCATCTTCCCTTGCCATTCCCAATTGGAAGCATTGACGTGAATTTTCTGCGGCTTATGCGTGAAAAAAGTTTCGGTAATAGCTTTAAGGTAGGTGATCGTTGGCCCAAGCGAGCGATCACTTTTTACTAATCTTCTAACTACCTCCGGACCCATTCCTATGCTACAGACATTGATAAAATACTTGGTAATGGTTTCACCATTTTCGTTCCGGCAATTTAGTTTCCCAATGTCAGTTAGCTTTGGCTTGACTTGAGTAAGCAGATTTGAAATGTGAGTTGCATCTGGTTTAAGGTCACACATTTTTGCAAAATCATTTCCTGTGCCAAGCGGGATTATTCCAATAGTTGGCAAAATGTTTTCGCCTTGTTGATGCAACATTACTCCGTTCAGAACTTGATTGAGTGTGCCATCTCCGCCAGCGGCAAGTATGTAATCAAACTTTTCTTTGACTGCATTGGAGGCAAGCTCAATAGCGTGTTGTGCGTGTTGCGTTTCAAAAACTTCCGCTTTAAAGTTTTGCTGGAGTGAGGGATAAATTGAAGTATAGAAAAATTTCTTTTTGCGAGAAATGCCGTTGAGGATTATACTAATTTTCAATGTTCGATTAATTAATTAGCCAATGATGCAACAATTGGCACATTGAGCATTGACTCACCGCCTATTTGTCATTTACAGTTTTTCTTCATCGCAGCTTTTGCCTCTGATGAACCCAATTCGTCTGCACGTTTTAAATCAAGGCAGCCATCATAATTGTTATTCATTAATATTTTTACAAGCCCTCGCTGGAAATAGGTTTCCGGATCTGCAGGATAAAGTTCAATTGAAGAGGAGTAATCTTCAACAGCGCCAGAATAATCATCTTTTTCCGTTTTGCTCAACGCCCGGTTATCAAAGTAGGTAGGGTTTGTTTCATCCAAGTCAATCGCTTTGGAATAATCAGCAATTGCTCCCTCATAATCCTGTAACGTGTGTTTTAGAACACCTCGTAAGTTGTAGGTTTCAGGGTCTTCCGCATTTAGCTCAATGGATTTATTATAATCTTCAAGTGCTCCTTTTAAATCTGCTTTGGCAGCTTTGGCCAGCGCCCTGTTCTCATATTTGGTTGGATCTTTTGCATCCAGTTTTATCGCTTGGTCGTAGTCGGTAATGGCTGCTACAAAGTTTGTGGTATTATAGTGGGCCACCCCCCGATAGTTATAAAGGTTAGCATCGGTTTTATCAAATTCGATTGCTTTGTTATAATCATCAATGGCACTGACATATTCCCCCAGTTCAGCTTTGGCTACACCGCGATTGAAATATTTATCGGCATCAGGTGGGCCAAGTTCAAGAGCTTTTGAAAAATCAAAGTAGGCTCCTTGCAAGTCTTCGATGTTGTATTTGGCAAACCCACGATTGGTATAGGCATCGGTAAGTTTAGCGTTAAATTTTATTGCTTTGTCAAGGTCATCAATTGCACCTTCATCATCACCTAAATTTATTTTTGCTTCACCTCGGTTGTTTAGCGCTTCGGAAAACGTAGAGTCAATATCTATTGCAAAAGTATAGTCGCTGATGGCGCCATAAATATCCTGAAGTCCTAGCCTTGCTTTTCCCCTGAGGTTAAGTGCTTGTTTATTTTTTGGGTTCCCATCAATAATTTTAGAAAGATCCGATTTTGCACCATTAAAATCTTTCTTCTCTATCTTTTTTCTGGCGTTCTCCAGAGCAGGATCAACAGATTGGGCGATAGAGGCAACTGAAAAAAGGAGTAAAAACAATACCGTACTAAAACGCTTCATTTGATTTGGTTTCTGAACGAGCCAAGTTAAAAAGAATTAGTGGGTTTTTGATGATCGATCATGAAGAGGAGCAACGATTGGCAGGCTTTAACCACTCAAACTAGATGGCAACCGTAATTGTGGATTTAGCAACTTCGAATCGGGATAATCGTAAATTGCAAAAAATGTGAAATCAAAAATGAAGAATAATTTGATTGCCTTGTTGCTTTTGGTTTCTGGTGGTGCAGTAGCACAAGAAAAACCACTGGACATGAAAATGGATTTTGAGGAATACAATCCCCCTTCAACACTTGTAGTTCCTGAGCATAGACTGAAGAAATCTAAATTCCCTTTTATTGATATTCATAATCACTACGGAAGCATGAATACAGCTGACTTGACTGAGCGCGTCAAGTTTATGGATGAATTGAATATGGGGGTGATGGTAAATCTGAGCGGTCGCGGATTTAGAAGTAGTGGCGATCATTTAGAAAAATCTATCGAGAATATTAATAAGCAGTACCCAAGCCGTTTCTTGTTATTTACCAACGTTGATTTTACCGATATCGACAATCCCGAATGGTCAACACGCATGACCAAGCAATTGGAGGAAGATGTGAAACGAGGAGCTAAGGGACTAAAAATTTACAAGAGCCTTGGGATCCATAACAAAGACAAATCGGGAAAAAGGATTTCAATTAATGATGCTCGCATCGACCCCGTGTGGGCAAAGTGTGGTGAGTTGGGCATTCCCGTTTTGATTCATTCTGCTGACCCTAAACAATTTTGGGATCCAATAGATAATCAAAATGAACGGTGGCTTGAATTGAAACTTCATCCAGGCCGCAGGTATGATAACACCTTTGCTAGTTGGGAAACAATCCTTGCCGAGCAGCATGACATTTTTAAGAAACACCCGAAAACAAAATTCATTAATGCGCATTTGGGTTGGTATGGAAATGATCTTAAAAAGCTCTCAGGCCTAATGGAACAGTTTCCCAACATGTATACTGAAATTGGTGCTGTGATAGCCGAACTAGGCAGGCAGCCAAGAGCCGCTAAATCCTTTTTGACTAAATATCAGGATCGTGTTTTGTTTGGAAAAGATAGTTGGGTGCCTGATGAGTATGAGACGTATTTTCGAGTGCTGGAAACCGAAGACGAGTACTTCCCTTACCATAAACGCTATCATGCATTCTGGAGAATGTATGGCCTTGGGTTGCCAGATGAAATCCTGAAAAAGATATATTATAAGAATGCAATGGCGCTTATCCCAAGTATTGATAAGACGTTGTTTCCAAAGTAAATCGAGTGAGCTTGAAATGATAATGATTTAAAGATGCCGCAAGTCACCCAACTGATCCAGCATCCATCCCGTCATACTTAATCGTTCTCGTGTAGCTGGCAATACTTCGTGTTCGATTTGGTCGCTTCGAAAACAAACGAGTCTTCCAGCAAGAGGAAGAATGTCTTTTACCATATTTGGAAGATGCATTCTCAATTGACCCCCTTCTTCTTCTTTCCAGTTAGGATTTAGATAACAGATAACGGAAAGCTTACGGTGGTCATCAGCTTTAAACTGATCAAGGTGACGTTTGTAGAAGCTACCGGCTGGGTAAACAGTCATATGTACTTCGTAATCTTTTAAACACAGAAAAAGTGTTTGGTTGATATATTGAGTCAACTCTTCTAATTTTTTAAGATAATGTTTAACGGGCACCGCGCTTTTTTCCTTATCAATCCATTGAATATAATCACCCCTTATGCTTTCATTGATTTGTTTATCTTGATGTTTACCAATCCCAGCTTTATTAAACCGCAACAATGCATTTCTAAAATCCTCTACTTCCAAAATCCTCTGCACTTCTTGTGGGGATAGGAAGTTATCAATAACAGCATACCCCACATCGGCCAATCCGTCAACCAATATTTCAAAAGTGTCGTTCATTGAATTTGAGTTATAGGGTTACAAAATTAGAAGGCCTTTTATATTAACTTTGATTTTTTACAGATTTATGAAAAGTAGTATCATTTATTTTCTATTGCTGGTCTTAATCACCTCCTGTGTTCCAAAGGAAGAGGTTGTACTCCGTTCTATTGCGAATGAAAAATTGGAGACTAACTCCAATGGAGACCAGATCTTTAAGGCAGATGCTATTTTTTATAATCCCAATAATGTGAGGATGAAATTAAAGGAAATCAATATTGAGGTTTTCGTAAATGGAAAGAAGGCGGCTCACACGGATCAAAAATTCAATTCTTTGATTAAGGCAAAATCTGATTTTACTGTTCCTTTGGAGATAAAACTTTCGCTAAAAGAGCTTGGCCTGTTGGATACCATCTTGTCATTTTTAGGTGGAAAAAAGAACGAGATCCAATTTAAGGGCCAACTTCGGATTAAAGTCCATGGGCTTACCTTTAAGGTTCCGGTGGATCACAAAGAAGAGTTTAAATTGAAGTAGATTGATCCTGGCAAATGGCTTTCAATTATACTGGTAATTAGGCCAAGTTTTAAAATATGCAAGCTATTTGGATAATTGTTTTTGTTTCACTGCTGGCATCGGTTGTTTATATGATCAGTGCCTATCGGAAGTCCATGAGGCAGAACAAACTCATCTTAGAGCAGAGCAAAGAAATTCAGAAGCAAAATCTGGAATTGGAGAACAGAAATAAATTGCTTCAAGAGTTTAACATAGAGCGTCAGCAAATCATAGGCTCTGTTTCTCATGATCTTAAAGGCCCATTCAATCGAATCTTTGCGTTGATTCAGCTAATGTCAATGTCTGCTGAAAATCTTAACTCCGAACAAAAAGAATACCTAGGTAAAATCCATCAAATTGTTGTTGACGGCCTTGGCATGGTTCGCAATCTTGTTGATAACCGAAGATTGGAAGACCGCGGGATTGATATGCGATTGGAGATCTTGAACTTTAGCGCGGTATTAAGTTCGCTGGTAAAGCAATATCAATCGTTGGCAGAAAAAAAGAACATCCTTATTAACTATTCAGCTCCTCCTTCACTATCGATTCAAGCAGATAAGCTTTATATCACACGGATTTTCGAAAATCTGCTTTCGAATGCCGTTAAATTTTCGCCATCCAAAACGATTGTTTTTGTTGTCGTTAGTGATTTGGAGGAGGAAGTTGAAATTTCAATCCAGGATCAAGGGCCAGGTATTAATGCAGAAGACCAAAAAAAACTTTATCTCAAATTTGAAAGACTTACACCGCGCCCAACAGCCGGGGAAAGTTCAACTGGCCTGGGGTTGTCAATCATTAAAACGCTAATTGAAAAAATGCAAGGGAGGATCAGGTATGAAGAAAGAGCTGGAATGGGGGCGACTTTTGTCGTTAATCTCAGAAAGAAAATCAATTAAACAGATAGTAATCATCTTCTTTACCTTCCAATAAAGCAGCCAAAGATTCTATCACAGTTTCATCTTTAATCACATAATCTCTTACACCTCGTTGAATAAAACTAAGAACCATATTGCCATCATCAAGCGCACTTAGCATAATTACTTTATTGGAATCTGTTATTCTGGACTTAATGGTCTCGTATAAATCTATACCTGACATACCAGGCAATTTATAGTCTACAATCAAGACCTCAGGTAGAGTGCCATTTACGGCTTTCAGCGCATCTTCTGCCGAAGAGAATGTCTTAATTTTGTAATCAGGGTTGGTTTTTTCCAACGCCTTTTTAACAAATTGGGCGTAAATCTCATCGTCTTCAATCAGGTAAATGGTCATTTGCTCAGATTCGGTGACGCAATATAATAAGCTTTGAAAAATTCCACCATCTCTGCCTCACGATTTGTCAATAAGGTTTTTGCCTCATGCAGAATTATGGTTGTATACCCTTCAGAATCGTACTATATTACCCAAATAACTTGATCAAGATGAAATATCACACTCTTTTACTCCTTGTGTTTTTAATCGCTATTCAATGTACCCCCTCTGGCGATGCGAAGAAGACTGCAAAATTTTCGATCACCTTTACAAAAGAATTGAGCGATCAGGCTCAGGACGGCAGGTTGTTGCTATTGCTTTCACAAGACGATAAAAAGGAACCCCGCTTTCAGATAAATGATGGGCTGGAAACTCAACTCGTGTTTGGAGTTGATGTGGAAGGCATGATGCCCGGTCAGGAAATTGTAGTTGATGAATCAGCTTTTGGCTTTCCAATCAAGAGTTTAGAAAATATTCCAGCTGGAGATTACCATGTACAAGCTTTGATTAACCGATACGAGACATTCAATTTGAAGACTGGACATACCGTAAAGCTTCCTCCGGATCAAGGCGAGGGACAACAATGGAATTCAAAGCCAGGAAATTTTTATAGCAAACCTTTTAAAGTCTCAGTTGATCCATCAAAAAATGAAACGATTAATGTGAAGATGGATCAAAAGATCCCACCAATTGAAGGCCCTAAGGATACCAAATACGTTAAGCACATTAAGGTTCAAAGCAAATTATTAACTGAATTTTACGGCAAGCCAATGTACGTTGGGGCGCACGTTCTTCTACCCGAAGGCTTTGATGAACATCCGCAATCTAAGTATCCATTGATGATTTATCACGGTCATTTTCCTAATGACTTTGGAGGCTTTAGCACTGAAGCTCCCGATCCTAAAATGGACACAAGCGATTACAGCAGTCGGTTTGGGATTTATGGTTACAACAAATTTCAAAAGCAAGAAGCCTACAATTTTTATAAACAGTGGAGTGGTAAAAATTTTCCTCGCTTCTTGGTGGTAGAGATTCAACACGCTACTCCTTATTATGATGATTCCTATGCGGTCAACTCCGCAAGTATGGGCCCATGGGGCGATGCCATCATGAAAGAATTACTGCCCGAGATCGAATCAAAGTTTCGTGGAATTGGAGAAGGATGGGCGCGCTTTACCTATGGCGGCTCTACTGGTGGATGGGAAGCGCTTGCCGTGCAAATGTTTTATCCCGATGAGTTTAATGGTTGTTTCGCGGCTTGCCCTGATCCAATTGATTTCCGTGCCTATTGCCTCGTAGATATTTATAAGGATAAGAATGCGTTTTGGTACGAGAGTGAATTTAAAAAGCTTCCTCGCCCGGCTCACCGAAACTATTTAGGTCAAATTCAAAGCACGATGCAGGAAAGTAATCATTATGAATTAGCGCTGGGCACTCATTCTCGCTCAGGTCAGCAGTGGGATATCTGGGAGGCAGTGTATTCTCCTCAAGGCGAAGACGGTTATCCAAAACGAATTTTCAATAAAGAAACCGGAGAGATTGATAAGAGTGTGGCTGAGTACTGGAAGGAAAATTTTGATTTGCGTTATATTCTGGAGCGCGACTGGAAAACCCTTGGCCCTAAGCTCGAAGGCAAGATCCATATCTATTGTGGCGATATGGATAACTACTATCTTAATAATGCGGTTTATCTCATGGAAGATTTTTTGAAGAAGACCCAGAGTCCCTTTTACAAAGGAGAAGTAGACTATGGAGACCGTGCGGAACATTGCTGGAATGGAGATCACGAAAATCCAAATTATGTATCGAGGTTGAGATATAACACACAATACTTACCAAAAATCTTAAAACGTATTTCGGAAAGCGCACCTAAAGGAGCGGATGTTAAAAGCTGGAAGTATTGAGAAGAAAATTGATTCGGAGGTAGGGACCAGTGAAAATTTGATCTTTATTTAATTGGTGAGTTTTTAACAGATGGCCAATTCTTATTTGCTTTATCGATTAATTCGCTCTGTTTTTCACTCCATGTTTTTCTTACATCCAGATTGTAATTAAGATATAGTTTTCCATCGGCAATAGTCCAGGCCTCGGCATCTGTCTTAGCCTTATATCCACGCGACATACCATAGGCGCAATAGCCACCAAACTGGGGTTCATATTTTTCGGGATCTGCTTTAAAGGACTCCCGGTTTTCGGTGGAAGAGAAATACCACATCTGTTCTTTCCACATCAATGAAATTTCTTTTTTACCGACAATGGGTTTGCTTTCTGTAAAATAAGCTACGGGATCATACCCATTAATTGCGCCTTCCTTTGTACCAAACACTTCAGATTGAGCTGAAGCAGTTAGTGTAAAAGCAAAAAATGCTAGTATTGAAAATAGTGTCTTCATAAATAAAATTTATGAAGTAAAACTAAGCCCATCCTAGCAGAGAAGCTGTCAGAAGCATGACACTTGCTCATTTAAAATGGACTTGCAAGGGAGATGGAAAAGAACCACACTAATAATGCAACAGCTATTCCAATTATGATGGTAAACTTTCTGCGGAATGACATACGCTTGAATTATTAACCAAAATTATTCAAGGCTGGGTTGCCTTAAAATTATTAAGGTTGAACTGGCAGTTATTCATGCCAAAGTGTAGAAGAAAAGAGTTGAACTGTGAAGGGGTTCAGTCTTTCAATTGTCTCAGGTAAAGCTGAATGGTATTTTCTAATCCAAAGTACAAGGCATCGCTTATCAATGCATGTCCAATGGAAACTTCATCCAGAAAAGGAATTGATTGTTTCAAATATTTTAAATTTTGGAGGTCGAGGTCATGCCCGGCATTAATCCCTAGTCCTAACTTATGGGCAACTTTTGCTGCCTCGATGTAGGGGAAAATCGCCTTTTCTTTGGCCGTGGAAAAGTGGGATGCATAAGGCTCAGTGTAAAGTTCAATACGGTCGGCACCCACTTTTTTTGCGCCCTCCACCATCTTTGTGTCAGGGTCAACAAAAATCGAAACGCGTATCCTCGAGTTCTTGAGTTGATCAACTATCTCTTTTAGAAGGATTTCATTCTTAAGTGTATCCCAACCCGCATTGGAAGTTATAGCATCCGGTTTGTCAGGAACTAGCGTTGCTTGCTCAGGCTTAACGGCTAACACAAGTTTCATATAGCGCTCATCAGGATAACCTTCAATGTTGAACTCAGTTGTCACATTTTTTTTCAGCTCGATAACATCGCTAAAGCGAATGTGCCGTTCATCCGGACGAGGATGCACGGTAATTCCTTGCGCTCCAAAGCGCTCACAGTCCATAGCCACCTGAAGTACATTGGGATTATTGGCGCCACGCGCGTTTCTTAGCGTGGCAATTTTATTAATGTTAACAGATAGTCTTGTCATGGATTTTGTTAGCCTTAGGAATGAGGTGCTTTTGAATTTTTAAGTCGATGGTCGGGCTGTTTAATTTTTTTGATACAGATTTCATAACCTTAATCTGTGAATCTGTGCCTATTTAGCCTAAATTTCGGATTAAAATTACCAAACTGATTAACGAAACAATACTGCAATGAGTTTAAAACAGCAAATTGACAATGACATTAAGGCCGCAATGCTTGCCAAAAAAAAAGATGAGTTAATGGCATTGCGCGCTGTGAAGTCAATGATCCTTCTCGCAGAAACAGAAAAAAGCGGTACCGGAGAGCTAAATGTTGAAGTAGAGAGCAAACTTTTGATGAAAGCCGCTAAGCAGAGAAAAGAATCCGCTGATATTTTTCAAAAAGAAGGAAGAGAAGATCTTGCCAAAACAGAGCTTTTGGAATTGGAAGTCATCAATCGCTACTTACCCAAGCAACTTTCTGAGTCAGACATTTTAGAAGAAGTAAAGAAAATAATTGAACAAGTGGGAGCAAAGGGTCCCCAAGATATGGGCAAAGTAATGGGTACTGCCACCAAGCAACTGGCTGGAAAGGCAGATGGGAAAGTGATATCTGAACTAGTTAAAAAACTTCTAGCGCCTTGAGCAAAGCAGACATTTTTTTGTTAGTGTTAGTAGCCTTGGGAGCATTCAGCGGTTACAAAGAGGGCTTTTTGATGGAGTTATTTTCGTTAGTAGCGATCGTGTTGGGAATTTTTGGAGGCTTTAAGTTAATGGGCGAGGGAATGATTTTGCTTCGCGATAACTTTAATGCCGATAGTAAAGTGCTGCCGTATATTTCATTTGTCGTCATCTTTTTGGTAATCGTTATTGTCGTCACTCTTATTGGTAGAATGATTAAGCATTCAATTGACAAATCATTTTTAGGTAAGATGGATCAACTGATGGGGTTGCTGCTAGGTGGTTTTAAAACGCTTTTCCTGCTCAGTGTGGTGATCTGGATTGTTGATTCTTTGAAGTTCAATTTAAAGAGCGAATGGACTGAGGATTCCTGGCTATATCCATTTACTGCAAAACTTGCACCAACGCTTGCCCGCTGGACAGGCGATTTCATCCCAGTTTTCAAAGAAATCTTCCAGCAGTTCTAAGGTTCGATTTTTTTTAGTTACTTATCACTAAAATTTGGCTATGGCTCTTCGTGTAAAAGAGGAAAATGAGTTTAAGTATGTTGACGAAGGACAAGGCCAGGTGCTTATGTTATTGCACGGACTTTTTGGGGCACTCAGTAATTGGGAAGACGTAGTTAATCTCTTTTCTAAAAATTTCAGGGTGATTATTCCGATGTTGCCAATTTATGATATGCCCATAAAAGAAGCTGGTCTTGAGGGTTTGCGAAAATTTGTGGAAGATTTTGTGATTATGAAGAACCTTAACAACATGATCATTATGGGTAATTCCTTAGGTGGCCATGTAGGCTTGTTATACACCCTTAACAATCCAACAAAAGTTGCCAAACTTATCCTAACAGGAAGTTCTGGATTGTTTGAAAACACAATGGGTGGATCTTATCCCCGCAGGGGAAGCTACGATTACATTAAAGAAAGAGTTGCCTATACCTTTTATGATCCTGAAGTTGCATCAAAAGAGTTGGTAGACGAAGTTTTTGAGACCACCAGAAGCATTCCCAAATGTATGAGAATAGTGGCGATTGCAAAATCTGCACAGCGCAATAATTTAACTCAGGATTTGCATAATATAAAGGTTCCCACGCTGTTAGTTTGGGGATTAAACGATACAATCACTCCACCAATGGTTGGACATGATTTCAACAGACTTATCCCAAATTCGGAATTGAAGTTTATTGACAAATGTTGTCACGCTCCTATGATGGAACAACCTGAGAAATTTAATGAAATTGTCGTTGACTTTTTAATGAGATGATTGCAGAAGAACTTATTAATCACATGATTCCCCCGCTCAAAGTCACTGACGATGCGCATAAGGCTATTGTATGGATGGAAGAATTTCGTTGTAATCATTTGCCGGTTGTAAGAGATGGAGAATTACTTGGATTTATTTCAGAAGAAATAATTCTTGAATCGAATGACATCGAAAAAAGTCTAATCGATTTTGAATTAACAGGTACGGAGTGCGCGGTGTCGCTTGATTCACACTTCTATGATATTTTGAGAATAGCGGGTGAGAATAAATTACAAATTGTAGCTGTTCTTAATGACGATCAACAATATGTAGGTGTCATTACTGTTCAAGATATAATGGCCTCTTTTGCCCAAACGGCTGCTGTAAAAATGCAAGGAGGTATCCTTGTACTTTCTATGGATCTTATTGACTACTCTCTTACTGAAATAAGCAGATTAGTGGAGGAGAATAAGGCAAAAATAATTAGTAGTACTATGGTGGAGGATCCGATGGATCCGGGAAAAATCAAAGTAACGTTAAAGATCAATCAGTTAGATCTATCAAGAATCGTAGCCACTCTTGAAAGATTTAGTTACCGGATCATTGGGCGTTATCAGGAAATAAGAAAAGAAGCAGATGACACAGACCG
Source organism: Bacteroidia bacterium (assembly GCA_031384515.1). Taxonomy (GTDB): domain Bacteria; phylum Bacteroidota; class Bacteroidia; order Cytophagales; family Cyclobacteriaceae; genus ELB16-189. The sequence continues at coordinate 21,335 of JANNAQ010000036.1, read as the reverse complement.
TATAGACATGTTGCTTAAATACCTAAATATTTAAATACCGAATCCTTTACATATGCGAATCGGAATCCACGGAAAGGAAGTGCACGGTCAGGCAGCCCTGTTCAATGAAAAAATTATTGAAGATCTTAAGCGAAGAAAGGCAGACCTTCATGTTTCCTCAAAATTTCTTAAGCATCTAAAATCTTCCAAGTTGAAGTCGTGGAAGCTTTCGTCTTTTGAAGTTGGAGAAAGCCTTAAAAATTTTGATTTCTTTCTGTCTTTGGGTGGTGATGGCACATTATTGGAAAGCGTTACATATATCGGGAAACATGAAATTCCGATTCTTGGGATAAACACAGGAAGGCTTGGTTTCCTGGCCACCACAAGTAGAGACGAGACAGAATCGGCAATAGACAATATTTATAAAGGAAATTACAAAATCGACTCCCGTACTGTTCTGGAACTTGAATCGGATTCTAAACTTTTTGGAGGCCTTAATTTTGCCCTTAATGACTTTACTATTATGAAGAAGGATACTTCTTCCATGGTAACAGTTCATGTGTTTGTGGATGGCGAGTTATTGAATTCGTATTGGTCAGATGGTGTTATTGTTTCCACACCCACTGGCTCAACAGGCTACTCCCTAAGTTGTGGAGGCCCTTTAGTTTATCCGAAATCCGAAAGTTTTATAATTACCCCAGTAAGTCCACACAATCTTACTGCAAGGCCGATCGTTTTGTCTGACAACTCGAAGATATCTTTTCAGGTAGAAGGCAGAAGTAAAAAATTTCTGATCTCTCTTGATTCACGATTTGCCTCGATAGATGAAAAAGTAAATCTTACTCTTAAAAAGGGGTCATTTAAAGTTAAATTAATTCAGCTTCAGGGAAATCATTACTTTAAAACCCTCCGGCAAAAATTGAGCTGGGGTTTGGATCTGAGAAATTAGGACAAAAGCAGTTACTTGGATGTAAGAATACAGATAGAAGTAGTTAAGAATAGGGTCAAAATTCTAGTTAAATTTTATAGTTTTGTAATCTGGCAAATCTATTGGATATGAGAAGGTTAGTGTTTGTGTTGCTACCTATACTGTTGATTGTTTTTATTTCAACCGAATCAGTCGCGCAGCTTAACAGGAAGTCTATAAAGAAGAATAATAAGCGCCTTTCCCATTTCAAAGGGAAGAAACAAGGCTTTTCCAAGGAGAAAAGGTATAACATGTTGGGAGTTTCAGTAAGCGCTTTGAACTATTACGGAGATATAGCGCCTCGCCCACAGCGAATTAGTACCGACATTTCTTTTACCCGACCAGCTTTAGGTTTAAGTTTTACTCATCGATTTGGCCCAAGATATTCCTTTCAGGGTCAACTTATGTATGGTGTTTTGAAGGGATCTGATATCGAATCAGCAGATCCATCAGGTGAATCATCACAATTTCGATATAAGAGACATTTATCTTTTCGCAACCAAATGATTGAGGTGTCGGCAGTTGCCGTATTTGATTTATTCGAAAACCAGGCTACGTATATAAGCCGGGTAAAGTGGACACCATATTTATACGTAGGAGTTGCAGGTTTTACAAATAATCCCAAGGCTCAGGCACCGGCAACTGATTTGAATGGGGCTCCCCTTGCCGAAGCTGGTAAGTGGGTAAAATTGCAGCCTCTGGGAACAGAAGGGCAGTATTCAACCTTAGATCCAACTGATGTTAATTTTGGAATAAAACCTTATAAGACTATCCAAATTGCAGTCCCCTTTGGATTAGGAGCCCGATTTAGGATAAACGAAGTAATGGATTTGTGGGCTGACTTGGGTTTCCGGTATACGTTCACAGATTATCTCGATGATATCAGCCAAAACTATGTTGGGCTCGACAAACTTAATAGCCCATTGGCACAAGCCATGTCCTACAGGACCAACGAAATTCCAGGGCAGCCACTAAATCCTGTAACAACTCCAAGTGGTATTGTCGTTGAAGCTGGATATGGTAGTGAATTTAGGGATAACCTAAGAGGAAGTAGGAACGATAAAGATATCTACATGGTAACAAGTGTCCGTCTGACCTATATTATTGGAGCTACATTACACAGAGCTAAATTTAGATAATGATTGGTGGGCCTAACCAAAAATTGAGAGTCATTATTATCTCAAGCCTTATTCTGGTTGCGCAATTTTGTTCAGCACAACTCTTACAACATTCAGAATTTGGTTTTGGTGTTGGTGCCTTTAATTATACAGGTGACCTTGTGCGTTCCTATACAATCTTAAATTCAAGACCGGCAGGCACGGTTTTTTACAGGTCTAATATTAGTAAGGTTGTCAGTTTCAGAACCTCGTTGACTGGAGGTAAAATGGCAGGTAGTGACAACCGGCCGATTGATAGCTTTGCAAAGCAAAGGGCCAGTTCTTTTAATTTGTTTGTATTAGAGGCCTCAACCGCTTTTGAATATCACTTTCTGGATTGGAGAGATAGCAAACGAAGGCTAAGATTCACTCCTTATCTTTTTGCAGGCTTCGGACTTTTTATTATCTCAGGAAATGGACCAAAGAATGCGGTGTACAGCAATGTTCAACCAGCTATTCCATTTGGGGGAGGAATTAAATACGTTCTTAATCCAAAATGGTATTTGGCATTAGAGTTTGGAGTACGCAAAACATTTTTTGACTACCTCGATAATGTTTCTGACGGTGATCTTTCTCTAAAAAATTATCAATATGGAAATAGGTACGAAAATGATAATTACTTTTTTACCGGGATAACCATTACACGCACTCTTTACGATATCCCCTGCCCAACAAATCCATATAATTAGTTAAACTATTTTCGACTTACTGGCATCTCCACCTTTAATGGGAGAAAGTCATACCAAGGTTTGGAGTGATTAGTTTAAAAAAATAGGCTACTTTTGCACCCTTGTGGCCTCTTTTAAGGAAAATATAGACTTTAATAATTTGCCCAGGCATATTGCCGTTATCATGGACGGCAATGGAAGATGGGCAACAGGCAAGGGCGTTGCCAGGATTTTTGGTCATCGTAATGCAGTGCAGGCTGTTAAAGATATAACAGAAGGCTGCGGTGAATTGGGAATTAGATTTTTAACGCTTTATGCCTTTAGCACAGAGAATTGGGGAAGGCCAAAAGATGAGGTAGATGGCCTTATGGAGTTGCTTGTGAACACCCTGAAAAAGGAATTAAAAACACTTCACGAGAATCAAGTTAAGTTGATCACCATTGGAGAAATAAGTCACCTGCCAAAAATTTGTCAGGAGAATCTTTTGGAAGCTGTGGAATCGACAAAAAATAACACAGGACTTACCTTGCTATTGGCATTGAGTTATAGTGGCAGGTCTGAAATTGTTAAGGCTGCAAAAAAAATTGTAGAAGATATCAATCAAGGCACCATTAAGATAGAAGACATAAACGAAACGGTATTTGGTAATTATTTGGAGACAGCCGGCTATCCGGACCCTGAATTATTAATTAGGACGAGTGGTGAAATGAGAGTTAGCAATTTTTTACTTTGGCAGATTGCTTATACGGAGCTTTACGTGACAAAAACCTTGTGGCCTGATTTCCGCAAGGAGGATTTGTATGAAGCCATTTGTGCCTATCAAAAAAGAGAAAGAAGATTTGGAAAAGTATTAGAAGAACGATCGAAGTGATGAAGAGAATTTTTACGGTTTTTCTAATTTCATTTTTAGCTGCCACCGCGGTCTTTGGGCAATTCAGAAAAAGCAAAGACAAGACTATTCCCCTCCTCGTCACGGATACCAACCTCAATTATGCAAATCCTGTAGAATATTATATCGGAGGAATTGAGGTGACTGGCCTCAATGTCTTAGACAAAAACGCCATGATCTCCTTAACAGGTTTAAAAATAGGAGATAAAATTAAGGTGCCCGGTGACCAGATTTCGGGTGCAATAAAAAAACTCTGGAAGCATGGATTAGTAGGAGATGCAGAGATTAGCGTTGAAAAGATTGAAGGTCAAAATGTTTTTCTGACGATAAAACTATCGGAACGTCCACGGTTAACTGAATACTATTTTTCAGGAATTTCGAAGGGCAGACAATCTAGCTTAAAGGAAGACCTTACTTTGATAAAAGGTAAAGTAGTTAATGATGCGATGATCCGGAATGCAGAGATTACGGTAAGAAAGCATTTCACAAAAAAAGGATTTCTAAATACAGTTGTTAAAGTATTTCAAGAATCAGATACCCTCAATCGTGGAGGTACTAAATTAAGAATAGATGTAGACCTTAAAACAAAAGTTCGTATTAATGAAATCTATTTTGATGGTAACAAGGCGATATCTGATTCTCGACTTAAGAAGCCTCTGAAGAAAACACACGAGCATGCACGCATAACACTCCATCGTGTACTTCTGGGAGTTTTATTTAACGCTACACCAAAAAAAGTAATTGAGGCCCTTGATTCAAGCTATGATGTGAGTTGGGGAGAAGTTAAAGAGTTCGTTAACAAAAATGTGAAACTGAATTTCTTTAGCGGATCAAAGTTTATTACTTCAGAGTTTGATGCCGACAAGATCAAGCTGATTGATTTTTATAACTCCAAAGGATACCGAGATGCAGAAATCATTTCTGACACTGTTGTCGCTTTTGATGAAAAAAATATTGACGTATTGTTTAAAATCTCAGAAGGCAGACAATACTATTTTAGAAACATCATCTGGACTGGAAATTACCTGCATACTACTGCCACACTAAATAAGATTCTTGACATCAAGAAGGGTGATATATATAATAAGGAGATGATTGACAAAAAGACTACGTTCAACCCTAAGGGCGCAGACATCAGTGGACTCTATATGGATGATGGTTATCTTTTTTTCAGAGTAGATGCAGTAGATGCAGCTGTCGAAGGGGATTCAATAGACGTAGAGATGAGAATTTTTGAGGGAGACCAAGCGACAATCAATCAAGTAATTATCAGTGGCAACGAAAGGACAAGTGACCACGTAATCCGTAGAGAACTCAGCACAATGCCTGGTCAAAAGTTCAGAAGATCAGATATCATTCGTACCCAGCAACAACTTTCTTCCATGGGATATTTTAATCCTCAGAAGGTGGAACAGGATATTCGGCCTAACCCTGCAGATGGAACTGTTGATATTGAATGGAAGGTGGAAGAACAGTCTAATGACCAGATTGAATTGTCCGGTGGTTGGGGTGGATTCTACGGATTTGTTGGCACGGTTGGTATTTCTTTCAATAATTTTTCACTCAAGAACATCCCACATCGTGACAAGTGGAGCCCACTTCCAGTAGGTGATGGGCAAAGACTTTCATTAAGGGCTCAGGCAAATGGCAAGTCTTTCCAGAGCTATAGTATGTCATTCACCGAGCCGTGGCTTGGAGGAAGGAAGCCCAATTCCTTTACTGTTAGTTTAAATAGATCTATCTCAAGATTCCCTTCTGCCGGATTTCAATTTAATAGTGAATCCCCGTCACTCAAGCAAAATGGAGTAACGGTAGGTTTAGGAAGAAGACTGGAGTGGCCTGACAATTACTTCTCCTTGACCAACTCCCTATCTTTTTTGGTGTACAATTACTATAATTATTTTGGTTCGTCTTCTTTGCCTGCCATTGGCACAACGTATGACTTGAATTTGAATACAACGCTTTCGCGTAATAGCATTGATAACCCCATGTATCCTACAACAGGGTCAACGATTTCTCTCAGCATGATCCTTACTCCACCCTATTCTCAATGGAGAGACCCAAGCTATTATAATGATGTAAAAACAAAGTACAAATGGGTAGAGCAACATAAATGGATGTTTGATGCCAAATTTTATTTGAAAATATTCGGTAGTTCCAAGCCAAATGGTCGAAGTCTGGTACTTGAAAGCAAAGCCCATTTTGGATTTATCGGGCAATATACTCCAACGTTAGAACCAGGTCCTTTTGGCAGATTCTTATTAGGTGGAGATGGCTTGGCTGGAGGATTTAATTCATTTGTATTAGGCCAGGAAATTATTGGACTAAGGGGTTATCGTAATAATCAGATAACGCCACCTTACTACACGGCACGAGGTTCAAGTGGATCGCAGGGCCAGCAAACCAATCCACTTATTGAAGGGGGGATTGTATATAATAAACTTGGACTTGAGTTAAGGTACCCAGTTACTACAGGACAAACAGCTACCATCTATGGGTTGGTATTTACTGAGGCTGGTAATAACTGGTACAATTACAAGAATTTTAATCCATTTAGTCTTTATAAATCTGCTGGGTTTGGTGCAAGAATCTTTATGCCGGCATTTGGCTTGATTGGTTTGAATTGGGCGTATGGCTTTGATAAGGTACCATTTACTAATGAGGTAAGCGGCTCACAATTCCACTTTACAATAGGACAACAACTAAGATAAATGAGGTTTTTTGCCCTGCTCATAGCGATTTTTGGTTTAGGCCTGAATTTTGTATCAGCTCAGAAGTTCGGTTACATCGACTCAGATTTTATACTGGGAAAGATGCCGGATTATAAGAAAGCCCAGGATGAAATCGAGCAACTTTCAGTGGGCTGGCAGAAAGAAGTGGAGGAAATGCAAAAGAAAGTGGAAGGAATGCATAGTAGCTATCAGGCAGAATTAGTTCTGCTTACTGAAGAAATGAAGCAGGATCGATTAAATGATCTCAAAAAGAAGGAAGATGATTTGAAAGATTATCAAAAAAAGGTTTTTGGATTTGGGGGTCTATTTTTTTTGAAAAAACAAGAATTGATTAAACCTTTGCAGGACAAGGTTTTTGATGCGGTTGAGAAAGTGGCGAAGGCCAATCGATTAGCCATCATCTTTGATAAAGCTGGTGAACTTGTCATGATCTACACAGATCCTCGGCATGATTATACAGACTTTGTATTGGAAGAACTTGGATTGGGAGACCCTAACGATAAGATTAAATAACAACTAACTAACAACTATAATGAGAACACTTTTCCTTTTGATTTTTTTAGGTTGCGTTTCTGTTGCGTCACACGCGCAAGCCCAACCACAACAGCCAGTTCAAAAAATTGGCTATGCCGACTGGGATTATATTTTCGGTCAACTGCCCGAGTTCAAGCAGATTGACAGTGAACTGAAAACGTTTGGCACCCAATTAGAGAACCAGCTTAAGTCTAAGTACCAGGACTATGAGACAAAGGCAAAAGCCTACCAAGGAATGCCCGCTACAACTCCCGATGCAATTAAGGCTGATAAGGAAAGAGAACTAGGCGCATTGCAAGAGAGCATCACAAAATTTCAGCAAGATGCCCAAACCTCTTTGCAGACTAAGCAGAATACATTAATGACACCGATATATTCAAAAGTAGGAAAGGCAATTGAGGAGGTAGCGAAGGAAAATGGTTATGCCTTTATACTTTCCCCTCAAGTAGCAAGTGGAGGCGACATCCTTCTTTACAGTGATGAGAAATATGACATCTCAGCATTAGTGTTGAAGAAGCTGGGAGTTACTGTTCCGGTAGCTACGCCAGGTACAAAAACAAATTAGTTTTATTCTTTTCCAGCGAGTTGGACTCATTCGCTGGATTTGAAAATTGAGAGCCCTGTTCTGATTGTCATCTGAACAGGGCTTTTTTTATTACCTTCCATTTATGGCATTGAAATTTATAGAAAAAGGTGACCAAATTGGGATTACCGCTCCTGCTGGAAAGATAAAATCAGAAAGTCTGATGGAAGCTGCTTCTGTTCTGGAGTCCTGGGGGTTGAGAGTTGAATTTGGTAAGCATATTTTTAGCCAGGCTCATGGCTATTTTTCAGGATCAGATGAAGAAAGGTTGCTGGACTTTCAAACCATGCTGAATGATCCTGGACTAAAAGCAATTATTTGTGCTCGAGGTGGGTATGGCACCAGCCGTTTCATCGATCGATTAGACTTTACGAACTTTTTGAAATTTCCAAAATGGATAGTTGGATTTAGCGACATAACTTCACTACATCTTAAACTTCATAAGCTCGGTTTTGAAAGTATCCATAGTGTAATGCCAATTCAGTTTCCTAAGCCTGAATACAAAAGATCTATGGACAGTTTGCATAGAATTTTATTTGGAGAAGTTAGTGAGATAGAAGCAAAGAGATTTGACCGTAATAGAGGCGGAACTGCAGTCGGTCAGGTAATAGGTGGAAATTTGACGTTGATTGTAGAGTCGATAGGCACATCAACAGAAGTAGAAACCAAAGGGAAGATTCTTGTAGTAGAAGAAGTGGGGGAGTATATCTATAAGGTCGACCGAATGCTTAACCAGTTAAAGCGTGCAAATAAATTGGATCAACTCGCAGGCCTAATCATCGGACACATGACTGACATTAAAGATACTGACCCTAGTTTTGGAAAAACCGTTGAAGAGATTGTTCTGGATTCAGTTAAGGACTACTTGTATCCCATTGCATTCAATTTTCCTATTGGTCATGAAGCACACAACATGGCATGGAGACATGGTGCGATTGGGTCTTTGGTAGTTAGTCAAAATCATTCCTCGCTATCCTTCCCAATTTGACTTAAGTTTTAGATTTTGACTTTGTGGCTTTTCCATATCCACCACCTCCTGGGGTTTGAATAACAATTCGATCACCTTTATTTACGAGAATGCTGTCCATCCCATTTAATTGCTGCAGACTATCTTTGTTGCGGATGACAAATTGCTTTCCTTGTTTTCCTGACAATCCACCTTTTAACCCATAAGGCTTTTCTTTTCTGTGTTGCGAAAGAATGTTTATTTCAAGGGGTTCTTTAAAAACGATTTCACGTGTTACTCCATCACCACCATTCCATTTTCCTTTTCCACCTGAGCCTTTCCTAATTTCAAATTTCTCTATTCTCACGGGATATCGTAGTTCCATAATTTCAGGATCAGTAATTCGAGTGTTGGTCATGTGCTGATGAACAGCGTCTGCACCATTAAACCCAAGACCGGCACCAGTACCTCCGCAAATTGTTTCATAGTAGCCGAAAGAATCGTTGCCGAATAAAAAATTGTTCATCGTCCCCTGACTACAGGCAGCCAATTGAAATGCTTTGAGTAGTGTGTCAGTCAATCTTTGGCTAACTTCAGTATTTCCTCCCACTACTGCCGGAAGTTTTCTCATATTCTTAAAGTCGGGATTTAATAGGCCATTAGGCAGTATTAATTTTACCCGTTCCATTAAGCCTTCATTCATAGGAATGGGTTTATTCACAAGTAAGCGGAGCACATACAAGACCACGCTTTGGACAATGGCGTTCGTAGCATTGAGATTGCCTGGATGTACCGATGAAGAGCCACTGAAGTCAATGATCAATCTATTCCGCTTTAACTGGACGGCAACATTCAGTTTTGATCCATCATCTAATCGTTCAAGAGCCTTGAATTTTTTGGATTGAAGTTTCTTTAATTTTTCCTTTAATAAAGAGGATGCATAAACACGAAGCATTTTCATATAAGATATCACCAGAGTTGGGCCATACTTCTGGCATACTTCTTTTAAAGATGCTTCGCCAAAATTCACAGAAGCCAATGCTCCATTTAAGTCAGCTTGGTTCTCTTCCCAATTGCGAGTAGGGTATTTTCCTTCTGTAAATATTTTTTTGATTTCAACCCAACGCGGCATTTCATTTTTTACCAGGTAAGAGGGAGTAACAAGTATACCTTCTTCTTCCAACAAAGTAGCGTCAGCTGGCATGGAGCCAGGTTTCTTTCCCCCGATCTCGGCATGATGTGCCCTGTTTGCTACATATCCAACTATTTTATTGTTGACGAAAACAGCCTTTATCAATGTAACATCTGGAAGATGTGAGCCACCAAAAGCTGGATGATTAGTTATTACCACGTCACCTTCCTTGATATCAATTTCTTTCAAAACTTCGCGCACACATACTCCCAGGCTACCCAAATGAACGGGTATATGCGGAGCATTTACGACCAGATATCCTTCAGGGTCAAGAAGCGCACATGAAAAATCCAAACGTTCTTTTACGTTCACGGAAAATGAGGTGCGCTGCAGAAGTGCCCCCATTTCTTCGGCAATGGAGGTGAAACGATTGGTAAACAATTCTAACAAGGCTTCCTGACTTTTCGATACTGGTTGTGTTTTGGAGGCGCTGATCTGTTGAAGCAGAGCATTGTTATTTTCATCCAAGAGTAACTGCCAGCCGGATTCGACAATAGTAGTTGAGTTGCTGCTTGTGATAATAGCGGGGCCGTCAATCTTCGAGCCGATCTTTAAGGTTTCCCATTTATAAGATGACGTGTTGTTCCAGTTTCCATGAGAGAATAGTCTTTGCTTTTTAATGGCCTTTGGGTGAAATAGTTTTTCTAGTGGAGGTTTCTTTTTTGTCACATATCCTTTTACGGCAACAATCACCCGAACAGATTCTATTTCTATGGAACGAGATTCCAGCCAATGGCCAAAGATGGATTCGTATTTTTTGCGAAAGGCCTCAGTAATATTAATCCCCTTCGTATAGTCTATTTCAATTGTGCTTTCTTGGCCTTGGAATCGAAGAAACAATAATTGCTTGTGTAGATGAATTTCGGATGAAGCATAGCCACTCTTCATCAAGTTTCGCTTACCCATCACTTCCAATTTTTTTAGCGTGACTTCCAGCTCATTTTTGATATGCTCAAGTGGCTTCAAAATCAACTTTTCCTCAAACCTTTCTATAGACGAATGTCCTATTCCGTATGCACTAAGAAGTCCTGCATCATATGGAATCAATACTTTTTTCATGCCTAGAATTTCTGCCAGTTGAATAGCATGCTGACCTCCGGCTCCACCAAAACTTAGTAATGTGTATTCTACTGGATCATGACCATGTTTGACAGAGACTTTTTTAATAGCCTCTGCCATTTTTTCATTTGCAATTTGAATCAAAGATTCAAGCACGGCTTCTGCAGGGTAGGCCTTGTGCTTTACTTTTTTAACTTTTGCTAAGATATTTTTCAATGCGACCTCTGCCTTATCGAGTTGAAGCGGAATAGAAAAATTTTCAGGATCAATACGTCCTAGAAGTAAATTTACATCTGTTATAGTGAGCGGCCCGCCAGCTCCATAACAGGCCGGGCCTGGATAAGCTCCAGCGCTATGAGGCCCTACTGTGAATCGATAACCATCGAAATCACAAATAGAGCCACCACCGGCAGCAATGGTCTCGATAGACAATGATGGAGAAAGAATTTTTAATGCTCCTACTTTTGATTCGTATCTATAATCAAAGTGTCCGTTGTACAAAGAAACATCAGTACTGGTGCCTCCCATATCGAACGTAATAAACTTATTGATTCCTGAAAGGTTCGCTGCTACAACTGCCCCAACCACTCCACCCGCTGGCCCACTTAACAAACTGTCCTTCGGATAAAAATTATTAGCATCTACCAACCCGCCAGCGCTTGTCATCACTTTAAAATCGGCCTTGGCCAAAACAGCTTTTATCTGAATAATATAAAGATGAATGATCGGGGCCAAATAAGCATTAGCCACTGATGTTTCAGCGCGTGGCAGGATTTTTACCTGGCTTGTTAGTTTATGGGATGATGTGACGAACTTAAATCCTGCATTTTCCAAAGCTTTCTGCATTTGGTTTTCGTTCACAGGATTTTTATAACTATTAAGAAATGCAATTGCAACGGATTCAATTTTTTTCTTTCGGAGTTCATTTACTAATCTTTTGATCTCCATTTCGCCCAGGTGTTTCAGGATATGGCCATCAGATTCAATTCGTTCGTCTACTTCCAATACCAGCTCATAAAGAGGTTTATCTTTGATTATGTTTAATGTAAAAAGATCAGATCGCTGTTGGTTGCCTATGACTAAAAGGTCTTTGAATCCTTTAGTGACAAGAAATGCGGTCTTTGCTCCCTTTCTTTCAAGTATGGCATTAGTACCTCGTGTAGATCCCAGCTTCATTTCGATTGGTGGGAATGGATGTTCAAGAGGAGTTTCTGTTAGCAGGCGAGCTGCTAATACAGGCACCTCTTCATTTGAAGTAATTTCAATTGTACTACCAATGAAATTATCCTTCAATGGTTCGGCTAGCTTGATTAGATTATCATTAACCTTTACGTTCAGAATTTTCCGGACAATAGTTTTTTGACCGAGGATCAAAATGGAAAAGTCTTTGAAAATATCTTTTTGAATGGGCCAATGGATTTCAACGAGTAGAGAATGCGGATCTGGCTGGGCTACAATTTTGCCGCGAAGCACGCTGTTGCTAAGAATTTTTAAACGATTAAAAACTCCTTCAGGTGTAATAGCAATACAATCTGTAAATGTACCCCCCGTGTCTACCCAAATTTTCCAGGAAGGAGTGGACATTAGTCTTTGATTGAAAGCACGATTTCTTTTCTAGCCATTCGGACTCCAAGCGCTTTGCTGAATTCAACGGAACCATCGACTAACTCCCTCAATATTGGTTTTGTATAGAGGATGGAATCTTTGCCAAGTTTTTGGATGTTGTCATTCAATTCTACTTTCCCAGTTCCAGCTATGTAGGCTTCAATGATTTGTTGTTCCACGGCAAGGCTTGTGGAATCACCGGGCTGAAGGGAAGTAATTTTTACTTGGTAAACTTTCTCAAGAGAATCCAAAAAAGATGGATTGGTTAGGTAGTGGTCTTTTTTTTCTACGAGCATGGCAATTTTTCTACCTAGCGCAAATGAAGCTTCTGTCATTTCAGATTCGGTTACGCGTTTCAACTGACCTTGCTCAATGCTTTCCCGAGCTTTTTTCCGCTGCTCTTCTGTTAGGGTACCTCCGCATGCAGTAAGGAATACAAGACCGATTAAGACAATTTTTTTCATATGCAAAATATCTGCGTGAAGTTAATCAACTCGTATGATATGGGGACTTATGTTAATCATGTTTATATGGGTAAGCAGCAGGGGTACCTGCCTGCGCTACCGCTTTGGTAGGCAGGGAAGTGAAAAGCCTCCCGTGGCTCCGCTCTTGATAAACTTGGCAGGCACACAAACGAGGGAGCTTGTTACGGATAGCCCGGTGCCGCGCCACTAGCGCTACCAGAGTGACTTTCATTTGATTGCGCGGCAGCTGCCTAAAAACAATCCATGATTGCTATTTTCTTAACTTTGCCCGCCCGATTGCTATTGGAATAAAATATGATTGAGAAACTGGAAGAAATAAAGCTCAGGTTTGAAGATGTTGGTCAATTATTGGCCCAACCGGAGACGATGAAGGACATTAAGAAGTTCAGTCAGCTCAGTAAAGAGTATCGAGACCTGGAAAAGGTGGTAAAAAAATATGATGAGTTTACCAGGACTGTTGCAGGTATTGACCACGCCAAAGAAGTGCTGGAGGCCGAGAAAGATCCGGAGATGCGCGAACTGGCAAAGATGGAATTGGATGAACTAACACCCAAGCGTGATTCGCTAGATGCAGACATCAAAGATTTGCTGATGCCCAGAGACCCTAATGATGACCGAAATATCATCCTTGAAATTCGCGCAGGTACTGGTGGAGATGAGGCATCATTATTTGCTGGAGATCTTTGGAGAATGTACCAGCGCTACTGTGAAGTGAAAGGCTTTAAAATGACGGTGATGGATGTGACCGAAGGTACGGCAGGAGGTTACAAAGAAGTAATAAGCAGTGTTGAGGGCGAAGGTGCCTATGGAATTTTTAAATATGAGTCGGGTGTACATCGTGTGCAGCGGGTGCCCGCAACCGAAACACAAGGCCGAGTTCATACGTCAGCTGCTTCGGTGATAGTTTTACCGGAAGCTGAGGAGGTTGAAGTAGAAATAAATCCAGCGGATATTGAAGTGATCACTTCTCGCTCAGGCGGTGCAGGTGGGCAGAATGTAAATAAAGTTGAAACGAAAGTACAAATGACCCATAAGCCGTCTGGCATTGTGGTGACGTGTCAAGTGGAGCGCTCACAGCTTGGGAACAGAGAGCGGGCCATGGCGATGTTACGAGCAAGGCTATATGAACGTGAAGTAGAACGGGCACAAGCTGAAGTGGGTGCCTCGCGCAAAAGCCAGGTTCGTAGTGGCGATCGTTCAGAAAAGATCAGAACCTATAATTATCCACAAAGTAGAGTAACCGATCATCGGATCAGCTATACACAACATAACCTTCCTGCCATTATGAATGGCGACATCGGGAATTTTATTGAGCAGTTGAAGATTGCGGATACAGCGGAGAAGATGCTGGAGAGCAAATAATTATCAATTGTTGATGTATCAATTAGTAGATGATTTCAGTATTACATGGATCATTGGCTAATTGATCATTGAACAATTAATTTTCTTCTGTCTTTTTCAATTCTTCATCCAATATTTTCTGAATGATTTCCTGCTGACGTTCGTTAATTTTCTGGTCAGTTTTGGCTTGCTTTTTCATGAAGCGGAACATCGCATTTTTCTTGATTTCATAAGCAACGAAAACCGTGTACTTATCTTCTTTTTTATTGAAATACTTTTCTTCACCAATCTTATTAAGGTTAGCTATGTCGGTGTTCATCGTTTCGCGCACGAGACTTTGAAATTTATCGGCAACATCGGCAGCATTGGCATTTTCAGTTTGCCCCAGGTATTGGTCGGTTACTTGTTTCATGGTGGTGTTTACTTGTCCAGCTAAGACCGCTTTGGCATCGATATCAGCCTTGCCACGGGCGATGTTATCGGCAGAGCTTTCGCCTTTGCCAGTAGCACGGAAAAATCGGTTATTTGATTCATATGCTGATCCGCGAAATGGTTCCTTTACTTTTTTGCCAAGGGTTGCAGAAGAACATGCAGATAGAATGGCGATAATTACGAGGATAAAAAGTTTTGTTTTCATACGAAATTTTGATGTTTAGGGCTGTTGCCTGACAAGGCTAAAGTAGTAAAAATTGTGCCAGTTTTTATTTCGATTAGATAGTCTTCAAAATGCACGTGTAAAAAGTAATGTGCTCATGAATTAGTTATGATCACCTGCCACCTAAATGCCCACTTCCATTTCAATGAATAATTTTGAATGCCGGCTTTTTCTAAAATGGTTATCAGCTCTTTCTTTTTGAAAGCGCGAAGCACTGAAAGTGGCGCGTCATATTTCACCATAGCAGATTTGGAAAATAGTTTGGTGAGTATTCGAATAGAATGGTAAGCAAACGCATGGCGGTGAATATCATTTATAACAATCCCAATTCTTGCCTGATTTTTCAGTTGGTGGAAGAAAGCAATAAGCTGGTCATCATCGAAATGGTGAAAAAATAAAGTTGCCAATACAATATCAAACTTTCTCTGAAGAAATTCTTTTGAAAAGATATTTACTGCTTCAAATTGGATATTGCTGTATTCCCTTGAGTGATTTTCGCCAAAAGATGTAATATTAGAATTGGCATCGATGCCAATCATTTTTACTTTTCTTCCTTTTTCCATCGCCAGCTTCGCGATCAATCTTAACATTTCGCCACTCCCACAACCCAGATCAACTAAGGAAATATCTTTTGTCGGATCAACTTTATGCAGAAGTTTTTGTAACCCATTTAAAGTAACAGCATTTCCCCCCAACCAATGATTGATGGTATCAAGCTCTCGTAAGGTTTGATCAACTACTTCACCCTTGCAGTCAAGATCGTCCATAATTTCAATTCCCTCAGATCGTGTATTGAAATCAATCATCCTTGCTCAATGATTTGAATTTTAAGGATCATGCTCTCTAATGTAAGGCCTGGACCAAAGGCAAAACTCATGATTCGTTTCCCATCACTAGTTGAATCAAGGCTTTGTGAGACTTCATTCAAAACAAAAAGAACCGTTGGAGAAGACATATTGCCAAATCGCTTTAGCACGTCATACGCAAAACGATTTTGCTCTTTACTCACCCCAAGTTCCTGTTCAATTGCTTCCAGAATTTTTTTTCCGCCTGGATGAATAGCAAAATAGGAGATGTCGGAAAGGTTTTGCGTTATGCTTGCCAGTAAGGATGTGGTCAGTTTTTTTATGCCGCTTCGAATGACTTGAGGAACATACGATGATAATTTCATTTCAAAACCAAAGTCGCCAATTGACCAGGCCATGTCTTGCTCACCATCAAATGCGAGATCGCAGTAAAAACTTTCGGTCATTAGGTTTAGCCCTTTGCGAGGTTGAGATTCAATTAACAAGGCTGCAGAACCATCGGCAAACAGCGAATTGGCCAACATATTATTTTCAGAGTTCTCTTTTTGAAAATGAAGGGTACATATCTCGGTACACACCACCAACACTTTTGCGCTTGATTCAGCGTAGCAAAAAGTTTCTGCAAGTTTTATAGCATTGAATGCAGCATAGCATCCCATGAAATTGATACAGGTTCGGTGAATAGTTGAATTTAATCCCAAAGATTTCACCAAGTCGATATCAAGGCCCGGAGCATACATACCGGTGCAACTGACCACGATAAGGTGCGTAATTGATTCTGGTTTTAGATCTTTCGCTTTTGCAAGGCAAGCTGAAACAGCATTTAAACTTAGCTGAAGTGCATGTTTCTGAAAAGCTTCTAGTCTCTTTTTTGTTGATGGAAATGGTTCAAGATTTTTAGTGTTCGAATAAAAATCAAAGTCAGATGACTTACCATAATCATCTAATACAGAATAGCGAGATTCAATACCGGTGGCACGGAACAACGTACGCAATTTTCTTTCATCATCCACAGGCAGTTCCATCGCGCGGACCATAAACTCAGCAATAACCGACTGATCAAATTTAAACGGTGGGGTGGCTGTGCCGATCGCTGTTATATAACTCATTTCGCCAAGTATAGCCTAAAAAAACCTATCTTGTTAAAATAGTAAAAAGATATGTTTTCAAAATCCACCTGGCTTCATCTTCGTATTCCATTTTCGTTTTTTTTAATGCCCGTTTATCTTTTTGCATTAGGAATTTCACCCAACTTTAGTGAGTCTCGATTGATCTGGTCGTTTATTATTATTCATCTATTTTTATATCCCGCAAGCAACGGCTATAATAGTTATTTTGATAAGGATGAAGGTAGCATTGGCGGACTTAAAAATCCACCGCCAGTCGATACAGGACTGTACTATACATCGCTATTGTTTGATACAATTGCTATTGTATTTGGTTATTTTAAGATTGGTGCCTTGTTTGCTGCTATGCTTTTGATATACGGTCTGGCCTCGAAAGCGTATAGCCACCCGCTGATACGATTGAAAAAATTTCCGTTTGGAGGATTGATAACAGTGGCCTTCTTTCAAGGCTTCTTCACTTTTCTTTTGTGCTACGTGGCTATAAATAATTTTGAAATCTGGAATCTGTATAGTGCTAAAGTTTTGATTCCTGCTTTTCTAGCAAGTCTTCTGCTCATTGGCACGTATCCGATGACTCAGATTTATCAGCATGAAGAGGACAGTAAACGGGGAGATAAAACCGTAAGCTTATGGCTGGGAATCAAAGGGACTTTTGTTTTTGTTCTTCTAGTCTTTTCATTTGCTACTGCTGGTTATGTGTTATATTTCTACACGTTTTATTCCCTTCGATACGGATTGGAATTTGTCCTATTTCTTGGGCCTGTGGTGATTTATTTTCTAGCTTGGTTTTATTGGGTTGTTAAGGATCCGGCTTCGGCAAATCACCAAAATACCATGCGATTAAATTTTATTTCGGCACTTTGTCTCAATGCCTTTTTCATTTATTTCTTTCTGGATTCCAGTCAGGTTTTACAAGCTGTTAAAGCAGGATACTAAAAGGCCTAATTGAGCCCAGAAACAGCCTTTATTATGCACCTTTGTAAGATCCGAATTAATTCAAATACATTTTTAGTTTTAGGCGCGACCCCGTATTTTTGCCCATCTTTTTTAAATACCTCAAAACGAGAATTTTATGGCAAAATCAAATAAAAAATCTTCGGCAAAAGCAAGTAAGAAACCAACAGTCAAGGCTAAACCTAAAGCAAAAAAAGTAGCTCCAAAAGCGAAAGCCAAACTGGTTAAGAAGGCGCCAGCAAAAAAGGTAGCTAAGAAAGTAGTTGCAAAAAAAGTATCAAAGAAGATCGCGCCAGTAAAGAAAGTAGCTCCAAAAAAAGAAGCTAAAATAAAAGTGCCCAAAGCTCCTAAGGAACCTAAGGCACCTAAAGCTCCAAAGGCACCTAAAGCTCCTAAGGAACCCAAGGCACTTACTAGAAGACAAGAGGCCATGGCAATTCCTAAGAATTCTCCGCAGTTAACTATTTTTCCAATAATCACTCAACGTCCTATCGCACATAAGCAAGTGAACCCTTCCAGCACACCGGATGATAAGACTCGTTACAGCGAAAATGAGTTGAAAGAATTTGAAACTCTTATCAAAAGTAAGTTAGAAAAAGCCCGCGGTGAGTTTAAAATTTTGAAGGATACGCTGAATAGAAATAACGATGCTGGTACTGACAGCACATCAGGTGGAAACACAAAAGTGTTGGAGGATGGAGCAGAAACGGCAGAGAAGGAAAATCTTAGCCAGTTGGCTGCACGTC
Source organism: Bacteroidia bacterium (assembly GCA_031384515.1). Classification (GTDB taxonomy): domain Bacteria; phylum Bacteroidota; class Bacteroidia; order Cytophagales; family Cyclobacteriaceae; genus ELB16-189. Next base: position 2,910 of record JANNAQ010000036.1, on the reverse strand, counting down.
AACTTAAATACATGACTAACCTTGAAAATGCGTTGGTTAGAATAAAGAATGGTACCTATGGAATTTGCACCGTCACCGGTAAGTTGATTTCAAAGGAGCGATTGATTGCCGTACCACACACGACCCAATCAATTGAGGCCAAGATGATGAAACAAGACTAATACCTCACCCTGCCCACCGGCAGGCAGGCTAAATCCCTCCTGAATTTATAGGGACTCAATACATTATGGATTTTTTACAAAACCACATTGAAGCATTAATTTTTTGTTCACCATCACCTACCAAGGTTGTTGATTTGAAGGCTTGCTTGTCCGAAATGTTCAACGCAGATGTGCCGGATGATGATATTACTGCAGCGATTCAACGAATTGAAGAAAAATATACAGCTGAGGAGTATTCATTTCAACTATTCAAAGGAGGTGGCGGCTTTCAATTTTTGACTAAGCCCGCTTATCAGGCAAGCATTGGTATAATGCTGAAGCAGCAATCGAAAAAAAGATTGTCTACCTCAGCAATGGAAACACTTTCCATTATTGCTTACAAACAACCCATATCAAAGACGGAAGTAGAAAACATTCGTGGTGTAAATTGTGATTACGCCATTCAAAAACTATTAGATAAAGGCTTGATTGAAATACGCGGTAAGGCAGAAACGATAGGGAGGCCTATGCTTTACGGAACAAGCGCCAAGTTTATGGAATACTTTGGCATCAATGACATCAACGAACTACCAACTCCTAAAGACTTCACGCAGGAAGTAAATACAATAGGGGAGACAAACGACAATCAATAAAAATTGGTAATCGGTAATAGATAGTCAGTCTAACTTGATTATCGATCACTGGTCACCGATTACCAATAAGAAATGGCACAACAACGAAACAATAAATCCAAAAGTAAGGGAACTTCATTTGGAAAAAAGTCTGGCGCAGAAAAAGCATTTCGCGGCAAAAAAAAGTCAAGAACAGATGATTCTTTTGGGGGAGAAAGAAGATCTGCTTCCGCCTCTTCATCTTTTAAGAGACCATACCGTAACGTAGGTGGAACTGAGGGGAGACCTGATGGGTTTTCAAAGTCACGACCTGAATCAGGAGCACGGTCAGAAGGTCCAAAGAGATTTTCAAAACCATTTCGATCTGAAGGCGGAGAAGAAAAGCCTTTTCGAAAAACTGGAGGTTCTTCTTCATTTGGGAAGCCAGGTGGTTTTAGAAAATCAGATAGTGATTTCAAAAGACCATCTAATAGAGAAGGAGGTTCATCCGATTCAGAAAAGCCAAGATTTTCAAAGCCGTTTCGTTCAGAAGGTGGAGAAGAGAGGCCATTTCCCAAGACAGGAGGTTCAGCATCATTTGGAAAGCCAGGTGGTTTTAGAAAATCAGATAGTGATTTCAAAAGACCATTTAATAAAGAAGGAGGTTCATCCGATTCAGAAAAGCCAAGATTTTCAAAGCCGTTTCGTTCAGAAGGTGGAGAAGAGAGGCCATTTCGCAAGACAGGAGGTTCTTCTTCATTTGGAAAGCCAGGTGGTTTTAGAAAATCAGATGGCGATTTTAAGAAACCTTTCAGAAGGGAAGGAGGTTCATCCGATTCAGAAAAGCCAAGATTTTCAAAACCATTTCGTTCAGAAGGTGGAGAAGAAAGACCATTCCGCAAGACAAGTTCATCGCCTTCATTCGGGAAGCAGGGTTTTGGAAAATCGGAAGGAGATTTTAAAAGACCCTTTAAAAGGAAAGAAGAAGGCGCATCAGATGCAGGTTCTGATAAACCCAAGTTTTCAAAACCTTTCTCTTCGGAGGGAGACGAAAAGCCATTTCGCAAAACCACTAGCGCATCAAGTTCATTTGGCCGGCCGGTAATGGATGATAAACCAAAAGGGTCAGAGCGATATTCGGATGATTTTAAAAAGCCTTCAAAGGAATCAACCGAAAGGGAAGGAGATTCAATAGGCGAGGAAAAGCCAAAGCGCTTTGAAAAAAAATCAATAGCAGGAGGAGAGCAAAAACCCTTCTTTCAAAAAAGGAACATCCGTACCGGGGGCAAATCATTTAAGCCAAAAGTGTGGGAGGAGAAACCGGCTGACGGACTTACACGCTTGAATAAATATATTGCCAACAGTGGAGTATGCTCGCGAAGAGAAGCGGATAACTTGATCACAATGGGTCTGATCTCTGTGAATAAAGTACCCATTACCGAATTAGGATATAAAGTAAAGCAAGGCGATCAGGTGCGGTATGAAGACAAACTTCTGAAAGCCGAAAAACCAGTTTATATTTTGTTGAATAAGCCAAAAGGATTTATCACTACAACAGACGATCCGCAAGAGCGCAATACCGTAATGAACCTTGTTGCCACAGCGTGTAAAGAACGTATCTATCCGGTGGGAAGACTTGATCGCAACACAACAGGTTTACTTCTGTTGACCAACGATGGTGACCTTGCTGAAAAACTGATGCATCCATCCTACAAAGCAAAGAAGATTTATAAAGTGGAGCTGGATAAGCCCCTTACAAAAAATGATTTTGCAAAAATTCAGGAGGGAGTTCATTTACCTGAGGGCAAAGCAATAGTAGATGATCTTCAGATGATCTCAGATGATAGCTTAACAGTGGGCATCGAAATACATATTGGCTGGAACCGTGTGGTTAGAAGAATATTTGAATCACTCGGCTATGCTGTTGTCAGGCTTGATCGATCTGTGTACGCTGGTCTGGATAAAAAAGAAATTGGCCGTGGCGAATGGAGATTTTTAAAGCCTGAGGAGATTGTTAAGCTGAAGCACTTCAAGGGGTAATTAAGAATATTTCTTAGTCACAGATTTGCAGATTAATTTTATCTGTGGATCTGTGGCTTTTTTCTTTACACCGCTCGTCCTATTTCAAATTCGTAAAACCACTTTCGTTTCTTAGTTTT